>JAUQPR010000010.1 GCA_030550275.1 Bacteroidota bacterium | reverse complement strand
CAGCTCCTCCGGCGGTGGGCTCTTCTGGTCCCTGACGGGCAACAGCATCACAGGGACGGAGTTTCTGGGGACAACGAATAACCAGCCGCTGGTCATTCGCACGAACAACACCGAGCGGATGCGTGTAACCGCCTCCGGCGACGTTGGGATAGGAACGACAACCCCTCTCGAAGCAGTTGAGGTTGTCCGTGAGGGAGTTTCACCTGCGTACGTATCGACTTCCTATGCAAATGCGAACTTCGCTGGTGCGTTTGTTGGGCGAAGAGCTCGGGGGACTATTAGTGCTCCTGCCGCTGTCCAGAGCGGGGATGCGTTAGTCTTTGTGGGAGCTCGTGGGTATGATGGGACAGCTTTTACCAGTGCATCCAGGGCGTTTATTCGGATGGATGCTTCGGAGAACTGGACTGCAACCGCTCAAGGCACCCGAATCGTGTTTGCCACCACAGCAAATGGGACCACTTCTACTGCTGAGAGAGTCGTGATACAGAGCAGCGGCGACGTGGAGGTAAAGGGAGGAAATGTGTTGCTGCAAAACTCAGACAACACGGCGCGGCAGCTGCGGCTGTATGAGCCCTCGGGGGCGGGGACGAACTTCACGGCATTCCAGGCACAGGCACAGGCAAGTGACATCATCTACACCCTGCCGGCGAGCGATGGGAGCCCAGGACAGGCCCTCACAACCGATGGCAGCGGGCAACTGAGCTGGAGCTGGAACCCAGGCACGATCTTTGTCCGAAAAACCGCAAATGAATCGGTGACGAACAGCACAACACCACAGGCCGATGATCACCTTTACGCAACGTTGCCGGCAAACAGCATCTGGGAGGTGGAGATTCTCTTGCGTACGCAATCAGCCGGAGGTAATAACGGAGGAATCCAAGTGCAGCTCAATGCCCCAACGGGCACGAGCATGCAGGTGTTTGTGGAGATCAGAAAAGGGGGTAGTGGCTCGGACCTCAACCACCACTGGCACTACGGCTGGATTACTGCGCCGAATACCTCTGTTGGATATAATCCCATCCCTGGGACAACCCCAACGGGAGCGGTCAAACTCAAGGGATTGGTCATCGTTGGAAGCACTGGCGGCACGCTGCAGTTGTACTGGGCGCAGAATGCAGCGAACGGAAACGCAACGACAGTGTATGCAAACTCGTACATGAAGCTGACGCGGATTCAGTAGCGATGGGACGCTACTTCGTCGTCGCAATCCTATATGGATGGATGCTGCTGCCGGAGCATGCGTTCGCACAGCTCCTCACGAACAACGGGGCGCAGGTGGTGCTCACCACAGGCGCCCTGGTGACCGTCAACGGGGACGTGCAGAACCAAGCCTCCGGTACCCTGGAGCTGCAGGATGCCTCGACACTTGAGATCTCCGGCAATGTGACGATACTTTCCGGGAGCGTGCAGCTTTCGGGTAGCGCCCTCATGCGCGTGACCGGGAACATGACCGTCTCCGCGGGCGCAACGGTAGACCGCGGAGGCACCGGAACGCTGGAGGTGCAGGGCACCTTCAGTAACGCCGGAGCGGTGACGAACCAGGGAACGATTGAGGTCGGACCTCCGTAATTCTACGGATTGCAGAGCTGTCCGAGACAGCCTAAGTTTGCATCCGAGAAGGTGACTGCGGAATGTTGAACAGAGCTGCGAACACAATCATGGCAAAGCACAACGCTCGAATCGGCAGTATGTTCAACCAGCATCGTCGTACTCTCATGCGCGCAGGAACGCTTCTCCTGGCACTCCTGCTGCTTGCAGCCTCGGGCTGGGCGCAGGACTTCGTGAACTCCGGAACACTGACCAACCACGGCACGCTCAAGATCAAAGCGAACCTGGTCAACACGGCAACCGGGGTGATCAACAACACCAGCACGGGGAAGATCCGCTTCGTCTCGAATACGGGGCAGTTCCGGAATGCGCAGAGCAACATCGCCAATATCACCAACAATGGCTGGTTCATCTTTGAGGGGACGGACAACCTGTTTACCGACGGCACAGGGAGCGCCAGCGGTTCGACTGCCCTGGGAGTGGCATGCGACTTCCGCGTGCCGGGGAACATGCGCTATACCGCGAGCGCAGGTACCCAGAATGTGCAGGCGCGCTACTACACGAACTTGGAGATGGACGGACCTTCTGCGAAGGCGATTCCGGATGCTGTCTACGTTTCGGGGACATACAACGTTACCGCTGCCAGCGGCAACCGAACCTACTCGGGCACCTTCTACTACGATGGCACGGGTAACCAGACCATCTTTGCCGAGACCGCAACGAGTGGTTCGGTCAACCGCTACAACAATCTGGCGATTATGACCGGCTCGGGCGCCTGCGCCGTAGGCACCAGCACCAAGACGATTGCAGACAACCAGACCATCTCGCTCATGGGCGATTTCTCCAGCGCTGCTGGGACAACGCTGGCGCTTGAGGGGCAGCTCTTTGCGGTGAACGCTACCGCCAATGGTCCCATCACGATCAACGACCCCACACCGGGTACGACCTTCGCAGAGCTGCGCACAACGGGGACAGCAACCTACGCAGCCAACGTGACCGTGACGGCAGGGCTCTTCAACGTCGCTGGTGGGACGGCAACGGTGCAATCCACATCCACCCTCTCGCTGGCGAACTCCACGAACGCGCAGTTGCAGTTGGGCGCAGGCACAACGCTGGATATCGCGGGAGTGCTGCAGAACAACTTGCCCGCACGCACGAACTGGACCTTTGACGCGACCTCGACGATTCGCTTCACGAGTACCGCTGCCGGGCAGACCATTCCGTACACGGTGGCAAGCAATCCCTACGGCAACGTGTACACCTCCGGTGGCACAAAGAGCACCGAGTCGGGCGGAGACGTGGTTATGGCGGGCAACCTGACGGTCGAGAGCGACAACATCACGGTTGCCAGCACGCAGGTCTGGAAGATGACCAGCGCGTCGGCAACGGTCACGTATAGCGGTGCGGGAGCGAACTCCGAAATCGTCGGGCAGATGCAGCGGGCGATTTCGGGCACAGGTTCCTACACCTTCAACAATGCCGAAACACGGGTGAACTTCACTGCCGGAACGCTGCCCACAACGATGACGTTGGCGGTCTTCCCGCAGACCAGCCCGAACAACTACGACAACACCAAGGACGTGCAGCGGAAGGTGACGGTCTCTTGGGATGGGAGCAACAACTGGACGGCAACCTTCCGCGTGGGCTACAAGACAAGCGACATCCCCGGCACGTGGGATGCTTCGGTCAGTCAATCCAACTTGCGCTTCTACGAGTCCCCCACAGCTGGAACTCCAGAGAAGGTCTCGACGGGGAACCCGTACAACCGTTCGGCTGCTGCGGGAGCGAACCTGGGCTATATCGAGCTGCCGGGGATTCAGGGGACTGGAACGGCGGTGCCCAACGGGTTCGGCTACATTACCTCGGGGAACGACCTCCTGCTGCGCGGCGGTCCGAGCGTGTTCTACGCAATTGCCTCCGGGCGCTGGTCGAACCCCAACACCTGGGATGAGGGCGTAGAGCCGTCGCCCTCGGATGAGGTGGTTATTGATGGCTTCACCGTGCACGCCGGCTACGTCCGCACGATCGACAACTATGCTGTCAATGAAGCATACCCCACTCAGTTGGCAGCCAAGATTACGATTGGGAGCTCGCCCAACAGCGCGCTGCTGTTCGGCTCGACCAGTGGACCGAAGACCTTCAGCCTGAACATGGCGGCTGCTGGGGAGCTCATCAACAACCGCGTCGGTACGGCGACCATCACGAGTGGGACACCCGATACTGGCAACTCGCCCATCGATGCGGGCTTAGTTGTGTACACGACCAGCGGCAACGAGATCACGCTGCAAGCCAAGAGCTTGCAGAACAACGGAACCCTCTTCAACTTCGGCGAGATCGAGGTTGGTCCGTAACGGGATTCGGAGGAGTGGTGAGGGGCGGGGGACACATCATAACGGGGTGTGTCCCCCGCTGTGTTGATGGGAACGAAGAGCGATGGAACGAGGAGCGGCGATGCGCTGCTGCAGCGTGCTGATGCTGGTGATGCTTGGAGCGGCGATAGCGGTGCCGGCTGCCATCGGGCAGTTGCGCAGCGATGGCGTGGTGTATAACTACGGTCGGCTGGTGATCAAAGGGAATGCGCAGTTTCGCCAGGATACGCTTGGGGGCACGGTCGTGTACGCCTGGGACCGCACGGATGTGAACCAGTACATCCCGCACCTGGTGTACGAGGACGTGCGCTTTACCGGGCGCACGCGCAAGATGCTGTTGGATAGCCTGCGCGCGCTTGTGGCGCTGCGGCGGCTGGAGACGGACACGGGGACAACGCTGCGCCTGGTACGCCAGAGCGCAATTGTGGCGCGCGGAGAGGCACGGCATCAGGGCATCATCAACCCTGAGTTCCTCTTCGGACGGGTGGTGCTGCAAGGGGAGCAGGCACAGGGCGTGAGCGGACGTGGGCTCTTCCGCGAGCTGGAGCTGGACAACCCCGCCGGCGCGGATGTGCGCGAAGGGGGCGGGTTTACGGTCTCCACCCTGCTGGAGCTCAAGCGCGGCATCCTGCGCAACGATGCACAGAACAACTTCCGGATTGGGGATTCCGCGTGGATTCTCCGCACGCCGGAGGGTGGGCTTGCCGCAGCGCCAGAGTTCGGTAGGGGAATCGGCGTGCGGTATGTGGGAACAGGGCAGATTCGGAGCGGTCCTGAACTGCCCGAGGATAGCACGAAGCTGCGCGCCTTGGTGGTAGAGAACAGCGGTGGGCTGGTGCTGGAGCGCTCGGTGACCGTTTCGGATAGCCTGGTCTTGGCAGCGCCGATTTGGACGGAACCCGATAGCTCGCGGCGGAATGTGCTGACGTATAGCTCGGAGCTGGGCGACCCGGTGTTTCTGCACCCGGATGCGGAGATCATCGGCACACTTCGGCGGACACGGCTGCGCAATGATGGGCGACCGGTGGTGTTCAACAACCCGTACACATACCTGCAGCCGGGCAGCGAAGGCTGGGGACGGCTGGCGCAGGTGAGCGTCCGGGTGCTCCCGCGAACGCAGCCGTGGCATCCACAAGGGGAGCGCAAGGTTGCCCGTGTGCTGCAGATTCTGGGATGGGATGCCACAGGAGCGCTGGTGCAACAGACGCCGGAGCTGCGCATCGGCTACGGCTGGCGACACCTTCCCGGGGATGTATCGCGCGACGAGACCCGTGGGCTCCCGCTACCAGCACTGGAGCTGCAGCGCTGGACCGATGAGGGATGGTTTACGGCGGGGCAGTCGGTGGCGCCACAGGCGGAGAGCTCGGGATGGGCGTACGCCTATGCCGATAAGGTCTTCGGACTGGGTGACTTTGCCATCGGCGTGCGCGGGGATGCACGTGCCCTGGAGCTGCGCTTGGTAGCCCTCCTGGAGGGACCCTACCGCAATGGCTCAATGGTGGATGACCTCCGACAACGGGGATGGATACCGGAGACCCCGCCCGATATCTACCCGTACAACCTGGACCCGATGCGCCCGTACATCCGCGTCAGCCCGATTCCGGATTCGGTTGTGGATTGGGTGGTCGTGGAGTTGCGCACGCTGCTGAGCGGTGGCGAGCGCTACTACCGCACGGCATTCCTCCTACGGGATGGGCGCATTGTGGACCTGGACGGCAAGACACCGCTGATGCTGCCAGGCGTGCAGAGCGGTAGCTACTACGTTGCCATCCACCACCGCAACCATCTGGCGATTATCACCGCTGAGCCTGTCCGGATCTCGCCAGAGACGCAGCAGCAGATTCTGGCGATGACACAAGACCCGTCGCGGATCCTGGGCGGTGCTGGTGCGCTGCGGGCGCTGCGCCGCAACGGGAACGGCAATGGTGGTGGAACGGTCTGGGCGATGATCGGCGGGGATGTCAACGGGGATGGGCAGGTGGATGAGGCAGACTTGGAGCTCCTGCGGCGCTGGCAGCAGCTCGAAGGCTACGACAACGCCGACGTGGACTTGAGCGGGATTGTGACAACGCGGGATTTCAACGTGACGTGGAATAACCGCGGAAAGCGCTCGGTGGTAGGGCGATGAAGGCGATCCGCACAGTGGGGATTGGAGTGCTGTGGTGGAGCACTGTGCTGCTTCACGGCACAATGGCACAGCAGCCGGAGGCGATTGTGACCGCAGTGATTCTGCCGCAGCAGGTGCCCGATACGCTGGAACTGGAGCTGTTCGTGCAGCGTCCTTCGCTCCGCTGGGAACGGTGGATCAACGGAACGCTCTGCTTTACGCTGCCGGATACGTTGCCGATACAGTGGCAGCGGCTGGGGGTGCGCCTGGTTCCTGGTACGACGGTCCTGGACACCAGCGTGTACCGGATCGAGCCCTTCGTCGTATGGGAGCCGATTCGCCCGGGGGCGGCGTTCACCCGCCCGCGGGTTGGGCTGACAGTCTTGGGTCCGGAATCCTTCCAGCAGGCGCAGCTCGTTCCCTGGGACACGCTCATCCGGTTGGGGCGGGTGCAGATCTTCTCGCTGGATGGCTCCCCTGTGCTGTACCAGTGGAGCTGGGCACAGCCGCTGAGCTACTACCAGGCATTCGCCTTCAAGCAGCTTGCCGACGAGCTTCCCTGGGAGCGCGCTGACGATAATCTGGAGCTGCGCACAGAGTATCGCCTGCAGCCGATGCGTGTGCCCGCGCAGGCGATTGTGAATTTCAGGGCGGTCTACGTCGGGGACCGTACGGTTGCACTCCGCTGGGAGAGCCGCAGCGAGGCGTTCAATCGCGGCTTCACATTGGTGCGTTGGTGGAAGCCCTTCAACACCGAGGAGCTGCGCGATTCGGCGATGATCGCCGATTGGCAAAGCGTGGCAGCCCTGCGCGGCTTGGGTACAAGCGATACCGGACGCGCCTACGAATTCCTGGATGCTGACCGCAGCAAGCTGCGGGGCGAGGAGTACTGCTACGACCTGTGGAGCACGGACTTCCTTGGGCAGTCGCGCTACCACGGTCGGGTGTGCGTTGCGGTGCCGCATTCGGTGATTAGCTTCGCTCAGGTTGAGCCAAACCCGTTCTCCGACCGGACAACGCTGCGGTACGTGCTGGAGGACCGAGTGCTGCTGAGCATCAAGGTGTACGACCTCAAGGGCAAGGAGGTGCAAACGCTGATGGAGCGGCGGGAGATGCCGCGCGGCAGCTATACGCTGGAGTGGCGAACCCCGGCGTATGCGTCGCAGGGGCTCTACGATATTGTGCTGATTGCCTATCCGGTGGACGATCCGACGGTGGAGCTCTCGCGGGCGGTGGTCAAAGCACAGCTTGTGCGGTGAGAGGATGCCCCGCTGGGTGTGGCTGACGGTGGTGCTTGTGCTTGGAGGAGTTCAACTCTCGGCGCAACTGGCTGTGGAGTTGCGCGAGCGGGTTGTGCTCCCCAGCGGCGATACGCTGCTGCGCTCGCGCGTGGGGCAGCCCTGGTGGGTGGGCATCGGTGGCGGCGCAACGGGGATGGGATACGTGGGACGGCTCAACCTGCCACGCTTCGAGGAGCTGCCCGAACGCGGGCTTCTGCCCTTCCGCGGAGGATTCGGCAACGGCTGGACTGCTTGGGTGCTGGTGGGGTGGACCCCGCCGGAACAGCGCTGGGGAGCGATACTCCGGCTCAGCCCAATAGAGGTGTGGCGCGCCAGCGCACGCTTTACTCCGGTGGGAACGACGACGGGACAGCAGTACGAGCTGGACTTGCTCGTGCGCACCTTCCTGCTTTCGGCATCGGCGCGGTATACTCCACACTGGTCGGGAGTGTGGGCAGGATTGCACTTCCTGGGTGGCGTTGATGCGCGCTTCCTCTGGAATGCCCGCGAGCGGGTTCGGACGCTGTTGCACAACACCGAACGCATCGAGGAGTGGCGCCTGCTTCGGGAGCAACCACTGCCGATGTCGCTGGGACTCCACGTGGGCGCGGGATTGGACTTTGTAGTGGCGCTCATGGGGGAGCGTGCCCGTGTGGTGCTCAGCCCGCATGTGCTGCTGCAGACCGCGCTGCCAGTCCAGCGCACGTGGGGATCGAATTGGACCCCGCTGGGTGCGCGTGTGGGCTTGCAGCTCAAGGTAGGCTGGGACACCTTCCGGGAGGAGCTGCGGCGCTTGGACACCAGTGCAATCTCCCCTGTGCTTGCAGCCGAGGGCAAACCGAAGGAACTCCCGCTGCGGGAGCAGCTTTGGGTTGGGATGCCTCCGATTGCCGTACTGCTGTTGCCGCAAGAGGAACAGCCGCCACCGCCGGAGACAGTAACTCCACCGGCAGTGCCAGCGGTGCGGATTGTGCCGAATCGAATCGAGCGCTTCCTCTACCCGAGCGAACGCGCGGTGGCGCTGACCCCGGAATTGCGCCGATACCTGGATGCACTGGCGGAGTACCTGAGAGCGAACCCGCAGGCGGAGGTCCGCATCGTCGGGCATACGGATGATTTCGGGGGAGGTCTGGAGGAGACACAGCGTATCTCCGAACAGCGCGCGCAGGCGGTTGTGGAGTATTTAGTCCAACGCGGTATCAGCCGAGCACGGCTGTTGGCTTCGGGTATGGGAGCCCGGCAGCCGATTGCGGATAACCGCACGGCAGCAGGGCGAGCGCAGAATCGCCGTGTAGAGATCGTGGTAGTGCAGTGAAGCCAGGGGTGAGCCAATGCTGCCAATCTGCGTCATCGAGGATGGGGCACCGATCCGGAAGCTCATTGAGGTGCTGCTCCGCAAAGCGGGCTACGAAGTGGTTAGCTTCGAGCAGGGCAGGCATGCCATAGAGTGGTTGCGGGAGAACCCAGTGCAAGCAGTGCTGTGTGACCTTATCCTGCCTGACCTCAACGGCGTAGAGGTACTGCGATTCGTGCGGAGTCTCCCCGCTGGGGAGGGCATCCCTGTGATCGCTGTGACGGGGCTGGCGGAGGAGAGGGACCGGGACCTCTATCTCAGCGCGGGCTTTGATGCCTACATTACTAAGCCGATTAGCACGGCAACCTTCGCCGAGACCGTTCGCCGGTGCATTCACGAAAAGGAGCGCACCCGCCGAACTGAGCGTGTCGGGTAGCCTCTGCCCGACGGGGTATTCTTCTCGCGCTTTATTACCGTTCACCGTGCCGCCGAGGAGGGGGTCCAGAGCGGCGGTGATGGTTCTGTGGACGCCCCGATGGGCGAGGACCCGCGGTGGCTTCACGGCGTGCTGAACCGTGCTCCGGCGCACCCCTGTGCCCCTGCTCCTTCTGTGCCGGGGCGGGGAGCAGCGCCTTGCGGCTGAGCCGGAACTTCCCGTCGGGCTGGATTTCGATGAGTTTGACGTCAATGACGTCCCCGACTTTGAGCACCTCCGAAATCGTGTTGAAGGGGCGGTAGTCAATCTGCGAGATGTGCAGCAACCCCAATCGGCGAGGCAGAAACTCTACGATTGCTCCCAAGCCTTCGCGGATCTCGCGGACAACGCCGGTGTAGACCTGCCCCAGCTCGGGCATCTGGGTGAGGCTCTGGATGTACTCGACGGCTTTCTGCAGAGCCTCCTCCGAACGGGCTGCCACGATGACCTTGCCATCCTGCTCGATGTTGATCTCGGCGCCGGTCTCCTGCACAATGCGGCGGATGGTCTCCCCACCTGGACCGATGACCAAGCCGATGGTCTCGACCGGGATAGTCAGCAGTGTCAGCCGCGGTGCGTAGGGCGAAAGCTGCGGACGTGGCTGCGGCAGCGTCTGGTTCATGATATCCAGGATGTAGAGCCGCCCCTGGCGCGCTTGCTCCAGGGCTTGCGCCATGAGCTCCAGGGAGATCCCCTCGATTTTGATGTCCATCTGGCACGCGGTGATACCATCGGCGGTACCGGCGACCTTGAAGTCCATATCGCCCAGATGGTCTTCGTCGCCGAGGATATCGGAGAGGATTGCCACCTGGTCCCCCTCCTTGATGAGTCCCATAGCGATGCCAGCGGCTGCCTTCCGCAGCGGGACCCCAGCGTCGAACAGTGCCAGGCTGCCAGCGCATACGCTTGCCATCGAGGAGGAGCCGTTCGATTCCAGAATGTCCGAGACCACTCGGATGGTGTAGGGGAACTCCTCCTCCGGAGGGATGAGGCACTCCAGGGCGCGCTCGGCGAGGTTCCCGTGCCCGATCTCCCGACGGCTGGGCGGTCCTGGGCGCCGGATTTCGCCAGTACTGTAGGGCGGGAAGGTGTAGTGGAACATGAAGCGCCGGGTGTACGTGGGCAGCAAGCCGTCGACGATCTGTTCATCTCCCTTTGTGCCCAGCGTGACCGTTGCCAGGCTTTGTGTTTCCCCACGCATGAAGAACGCCGAGCCGTGGGTGCGGGGGAGCACACCAACACGGCACAGGATGGGGCGGATCTGTTGTGGCGTGCGCCCATCCAGCCGGCGCCCCTCGGTGAGGATCATCCGGCGCAGCTCAGCGCGCTCCAGCTCGGTCAGTACAGCCGCAACGAGGCTCTGCAACGGGAGTTGTGCCCACTCCGGATGCTGCTCGGCAAGGATAGGTTGGAGCTGCTCCAGCATGCGCTCCCGCAGAGCCTTGCGCCATTGAGAGCGCTGCTCCTTGGTGGTCTGCTGGCGGATGAAGCTACGAATCTCCTCGCTTGCCCATTGCTGCAGGAGCAGGCGAAGCTCCTCCGGCGTGGGGTCCGGCGGAATCTCCCGCTTGGGGCGCCCGAGGAGCTCCTGGAGGCGGCGCTGCAGCGCATTGAGCTGCCGGATATACCCATGAGCAAACTCCAACGCCTGCAGGAAGTCCGCTTCCGAGATCTCCTTGGCGCTGCCTTCGACCATGACGATGGAGCTATCGGAGCCGGCAACCACAAGGTCCATATCCGAGCGCTCCAGCTCCGAGAAGCTCGGGTTGATACGGAACTCCCCGTCAACGCGTCCTACTCGGACCTCGGAGATAGGACCGGCAAAGGGGATGTCCGAGATCATGAGCGCGGCGGAGGCGCCGGTGGCGCCGAGCGTGTCACCGTCGATCTCCTGGTCGTAGGAGAAGACCGTTGCAATGATCTGCGTCTCGTAGCGCCACGTCTTGGGAAAGAGCGGTCGGCACGGGCGGTCAATGAGGCGTGCCGAGAGCACCTCCTTGTCGGTGGGGCGCCCTTCGCGGCGGAAGAAGGAGCCCGGAATCTTCCCCGCAGCGGAGGATTTCTCGCGGTAATCCACACTGAGCGGGAGGAAGTCAACGGTGGGGGAGGGCTCCTCGGCGGCGCAGACGGTGACCAGCACCATCGTATCCCCGTGCCGCACCATCACTGCGGCATCGGCTTGGCGCGCGTAAAGTCCGCTTTCCAGCTCGTAGGTGCGACCGCCAATGATGGTGGAGACACGTACGGAGCCATCCTCCGGGTTGACGTGCGTGGTAATGGCAGGCTCAGCTGTGAGAATGGATGCCTCGTCCATGGAGAGATGGTACGCTTGTTCGACCTCACTTTCGCAGCGAGAGGGCTTGCAGCAACCGCTGGTAGCGTTCCCAGTCGGTGCGTGCCAGATATTTGAGCAATCGGCGGCGGCGGCTGACCATCAGCAGGAGTCCGCGCCGATTGTGGTGATCCTTGCGATGCTTCTCCAAATGCGCCGAAAGATTGCGGATGCGCTCCGTCAGCAGCGCAACCTGGACCTCAATGGCACCGGTATTGGTCGGGCTGCCGCCGAACTGCTGGATGATCTCAGCCTTGCGTTCCTTGCTCAGCATCACCGACGAATGCACTTGTGAGACTCTCCACTTCTGCTTTGTGTTGGGCAAGCCAGACGCGGCAGAAGGCTTCGTCGCGCCGCATCTGGGCAATGAGGTGCTCGACCGTTGGGAATCTCTCTTCGGCGCGCACACGCTCCCAAAACGAAACACACAGCCACTCATTGTAGAGCGAGCCCTCGAAGTCCAGCAGGTACAGCTCCAGCTGTGGAGTGGTAGCCCCAAACGTGGGGCGCACGCCGTAGCTGAGCAGACCGAATCGGGGAATCCCCTGCACCGTCGTGCTGGCAACGTAGATACCGTAAGCCGGGAGCAGCTTCTCCCGATGGCTGGGCTGAAGGTTCGCCGTGGGAAATCCCAAGCGGCGTCCGCGTCCGTCGCCTCGAACGACGATGCCACAGACCGTATAGGGGTAGCCCAGGAGACGTCGGGCGGCGGCGACGTTGCCCTCCTGGAGCAGGCGCCGGATCCGGCTGCTGCTAACGGGTTCCCCTTCCAGCAGCACCGGTGGAAGCTCCTCCACTGCAAAGCCCATCTGGCGCAGCAGGGCAGCGTTGCCTCGGCGCTCATGTCCGAACATATGGTCGTAGCCGACCACAATGAGCTGCGGCTGCAGGGTATGCTGCAGGTATTCCTGGGCGAACTCCTCCGGGCTCAAGCGCGAGAACTCCTGCGAAAAGTGCACAACGAAGACCTCCTCCACGCCCGCGCGCTGGAGATGCTGCAGCTTCTCTGGCAAGGGCGTGAGAACTCCCGGCAGCGGACGCTTGCCGAGCACCAACTGCGGATGCGGTTCAAAGGTCAGCACGCAGGAGCGAATGCCTAAAGCGCTGGCGCGGTTGCACAGATGGCGCAGCAGCTCCTGGTGCCCCAGATGCACCCCATCGAAGGTGCCGATGGTAACGGCTCGGGCAACGCCACGTGGCACTTCCTCACGTCGGTAGTATACGCGCATGCGTGGTGTGCTCCTGGTGCAGTTGCTCCAGCTCCTGTGGAGTCCATGCAGCCTCGCAGCGGAAATCCCCAATGGCGGTGCGGCGGAGTTCGTACACGTATGCGCCGCAGCCCAGTGCTGCTCCAATATCGCGGGCAAGCGCTCGGATGTATGTCCCCGCAGAGCAAGCGACAGACAAACGCACAAACGGCAGGCGCAGCTCTACAAGCTCCAGCCGCCAGATGTGGACGGTGCGAGCAGACGCCGGAGGCAATTGCCCGCGGCGAGCAAGCTCGTAGAAGCGCTGTCCACGATATTTGAGCGCCGAATACGCCGGAGGCACCTGCTCGATCGTGCCGCGGAAGCGCTCCAGCACCGCTTCGAGTTCGGCTGCCGTGAGGTCTGGGACTGGACCAACGGGCTGTTCGGGGGCTTCGGCATCGTCGGTTGCGGTGACCGCCCCGAGCTTGATGGTGGTCTGGTACTGCTTGACCAATGCCTGCAGCGAGGAGAGGTGGCGGGTAGCAGCATTGACTCCGAGGATGAGTAGTCCCGTTGCCAATGGATCGAGCGTCCCGGCGTGCCCGATCTTGCGGATTCCCCAGAGCCGGCGCAGGAACCGCACAACGTCAAAGGAGGTCCAGCCCTTCGGCTTGTCCACGAGCACAAAGCCGCCGAAGCGCTGCGCTCGCTGCAGCCATTCGCCATACTGCTGTGCGCCGGAGCGATCCAAAACGGGAAAGCCGCTGTACAACTGCATCGCGCTACGGAGCCTCTGAGGAGTCTGCCGAGCTGCTGCCCGATTGCTGCGCCTTGAGCTGTTCCAGAAGGGCGGTGATGCGCTCAGCGTATGCGGCGGAGGCGTCGTAGCGGAAGCGCAGCTCAGGGATATGGCGCAGGCGCGTGTGTTCGGCAATGTAGCTGCGCAGCTCGTGCTGCTCCTCTTGCAGGCGGCGCAGAACCTGCTCAGGATTGACATTGGCGCCGTAGAGGCTGACGTAGACGGTCGCAATGCGCAGATCGCCGCTCATCTCCACACGCGTGACCGTCAGGAGCAGCCGTGGGGAGAGCTCCTCGGCAATCCGGCGCAGCGGCTTTGAGAGCACCTGTTGCAGCAGGCTGGCAACGCGTTCGGTTTTGATGGACATCGCTGTTGCCGGTTAGCTCAACGTGCGCTTGTGTTCGACGAAGCGGAAGGCTTCCACCACATCGCCCACGCGGAAATCCTCAAAGCCGGAGACCATCAGCCCGCATTCATAGCCCGCGCTGACCTCGCGGACATCCTCCTTGAAGCGCTTGAGCGAGGTGATGGTGCCGGTGTGGATGGGCAAGCCATCGCGGAGGATACGCACGCGCGCGTTCCGTGCGATCGTGCCATCGGTGACGTAGCAGCCGGCAACGGTTCCGATACGGCTGATCTGGAAGACCTGGCGAACTTCGGCATGTCCGAGAATCTCCTCCTTGAGCTCGGGGGAGAGCAGCCCCTCCAGGGCGCGCTGAATCTCCTCCACGCACTCGTAGATGATGCGGTAGAGGCGGATATCCACGCCCTCCTTGGCAGCCAGTTGCTGGGCAGCCGGGGTGGGCTCGACCTGGAAGCCCACGATAACGGCTTCCGAAGCCGCTGCCAGCATGACATCGGCTTCGCTGATGGCGCCAACACCGGAGTGGATGATGTTGACCCGAACCTCCTCGGTGGACAGGCGCAGCAGGGCGTTGACCAGTGCTTCCACCGAGCCCATGACGTCGGCTTTGAGCACCAGACGGAGCTCTTTGGCTTGCCCTTGCTGGATGCGCTGCGAGATATCGCCGAGCGTGATTTGGCGGAGCTGGCGTGCCTGCTGCTGGCGGCGCAGTTGCTGCCGCTGCTGGGCAATCTCCCGTGCCAATCGCTCATCAGCAACGACGATGAGCTGGTCGCCTACCTCAGGGATGCCATCGAAGCCCGTGACCTGTACCGGTGTTGCTGGTGGTGCTGCTTCCACGCGGTTGCCGCGTTCGTCGTAGAGTGCCCGCACACGCCCCCATTGGGCGCCTGCGACGAACGCATCGCCCGGGCGCAGCGTCCCCTTTTGCACGATGACGGTGGCGACAGGTCCCTTCCCGCGGTCCAGGTGTGCTTCGATGATGGTCCCGCGGGCGGGGCGGTCAGGATTGGCGCGCAGGTTGAGCAGCTCGGCTTCCAGCAGAATCTTCTCCAGCAGCAGGTCCACGTTCTTGCCCGTGAGCGCGGAGATCTCAACGCACTGATGAGGTCCGCCCCATTCCTCCACGAGCACGCCGTGTTCGGCAAGCTGTTGGCGGATGCGGTCGGGGTTGGCTTCGGGCTTGTCCACTTTGTTGATGGCGACGATGATGGGCACGTTCGCAGCGCGGGCGTGATTGATTGCCTCGACCGTCTGCGGCATGACGGCATCGTCAGCGGCAACAACGAGCACGACGATATCGGTTACCTGGGCACCGCGCGCCCGCATGGCGGTGAAGGCTTCATGTCCTGGGGTATCCAGGAAGGTGATGAGCCGACCGTCCGGGAGCTGGACCTGATAGGCGCCGATGTGCTGCGTGATGCCCCCGGCTTCGCCCGCAACGATGTTGCTCTGGCGGATATAGTCCAACAGCGTGGTTTTGCCGTGGTCTACATGCCCCATGATGGTGACGATCGGCGGGCGCGGGCGGAGCGACTCTGGCGGATCGGGTTCGTCGACAAGCTCTGTGGCTTCCTCGACGTCCTGGAATTCGACCTCGTAGCCGTAGTCGGCGGCGATGAGGGTGATGGTGTCGCGGTCGAGCCGCTGGTTGATGGTTACCATCAGCCCCAGTTGGAGGCATTTTGCGATGATCTCCGAGGCGGGCACGCCCAGCAGGGCTGCCAGTTGTGCTGTGGTGATGAACTCGGTCACGCGTAGGCGTTGTGCTTCTTGGGCTTCCTCTTGGGCTTGGCGCATTCGGCGTTCCTCCCGTTCGGCGCGGCGCTTTTGACGGAGCCGGGCACGGAGGCTGCCTTCCTCCAGCCCGATCATCGTCTGCCGCAGGGTTTCTTCGATCTCCTCCTCGCTGATTTCCTCCAGGATGCGACGCCGACGCACCTTCGGTGTGGCGGGCTCCTCTGTGGTCGGGCGCCGTTTCGTGGGGGTGGGCTTTGTAGGTTTGGCGGGGGTTGGGGTAGGAGCGGTTGGGGCGGTGGCAGCGGGAGCTGTGGGTTTCGGTGCACTTGGCTTGAGCGGGCGCGCGGGGGCAGGAGCTGCTGCTGATGCCGCTGCGGTGCGCTCGGGCTTTTGCGGCTTCTCTGGACGTACCCGCCGCCGCATGCGCTGTTCCAGGGAGTGCAGGTCAATGCGCCCGACCACACGCAACCCCGTGCTCTGCAGCGTTGGCTCCGGTGGAGCTGCCTCTTCGGTGGCGTCCACAGTGATGATGGTCTTCCAGCGGCGCCGACCGTGCTCCTCGGTCTCGGTGGGTTCGGTGGGCGCTGGTGGACCTGGCGGAAGCTCCTCTGTCGGAGGCGCCTCTACAGGGGATTCGGTAATGGGATGCTCTGCAACCACTGGCGATGGCTCCTCCGGTGGGGCTTCTGCAGCGATAGGTTCGGCAGCGGTGACCTTCGGGAGCTCTTCCACTGGTGCGGGAGGAGCTTCTGCAACGTGGACTTCGGGTGCAACCGGCTCAGCTGCGGGGGGCTCTACCAGAGCTGGAGTTGCCTCTGCTGCAGGCTCGAGTTGGGCGGTGGCAATGGGGGAGGCGGCAGGCTCCTCTGCCGGTGCTGCGGGTTCGGGAGCAGCGGGCGGCTCTGGCTCGGCAACAGCGGTGGAAGCTGCAGCTGGCGCCTTTTCGGCTTTTTTCCGGGTGGTCTGCTGCAGGACCTGGCGCGACTTCTCCGCTGCGCGCAGGTCCTTCTTGAAGTGCTCCAGCACGAGCGCCAGCATCTCCTCGGTGAGCTCGGCGGTGGGTTTGTTCTCGATAGTGTAGCCCCGCCGGTGCAGGAGCTCTACGATAGCCTCCTTCCCGACGTTGACCAGCTTGGCAACTTGGAAGAGCTTGCGCGGTAGCTGTTGCAGTTGGTGTTCGCTCGTCATCGCCTCGGCTGCAGAGACTCACTGTTGCTCACTGTCTTCATCGGGGTAGAGACGCTCATCGGAGAGCCGATAGGGTTCCTCGTCATCCTCTCCCTCCTCGGACTCAACGCCGGGGGCGTAGAGTCCGCGGCTCTGCTCCTCGGCGAGGACCTCTTCGACATCGGTCAGCTCCAGCGGGGATCGGCGGCGGGCTGGAGCAGAGGCTTCTTGCGTGGCGGGCTGTTCTGCTGCGGGTTGTGCTGGTTCTGCGGGGAGCTGCCCGGCGGATTCCGCAGTGGGCTCAGCCTCCGCCGGGGATTCCGCAGTGGCTTGCGCGGGGAGCTCCTCTACTGCGGTGGATTCGGGCTGCTGCGGCGGAGGCTCGAAGGCGAGAATGCGCTCGCGGATGGCGGGGTCCTCCTCCTCGTCGAACTCCTCGAGCATAATCTGGCGCAGCTCCAGCAGCAACTCCTTGGTCATGCCAGGGATAGTCAGCAGCATCTCCGGCTCGGCTGCCAGGAACTCCCGCGCTGTGTCGATCCCGGCGTGGATGAGCCGCTCGTAGAGCTCCCGCCCCAACTCTTGGCGGAACTCGATAAGCTCGATGTCTTCAGCAGCTTCCTTGACCAACGTGATGGCGTATCCGGTGAGCTTGCTGGCAAGGCGTACGTTGTGCCCGTTCCGTCCAACAGCGAGGGCAACCTGGTCGTTGGGGACGACAACGATGGCGCTGCGGGTCTCCGGATGGACTTCAACACTGAGCACGCGTGCTGGGGCGAGGGCACGGGCAATGAGCGTTGCCGGGTCGCTGGAGTACTCGATGACGTCAATGTTTTCGTTGTGCAGTTCGCGCACGATGGCGTGAATGCGGATGCCCTTCATCCCGACGCAGGCGCCGACGGGGTCAACCCGTTCGTCATGGGAGCGCACAACGACCTTGGCGCGTTCGCCGGGTTCGCGGGCAATTGCCACGATTTCGACGATGCCGTCGTAGACCTCTGGAATCTCCAGCTCGAAGAGCTGCTTGAGGAAGCGCTCATCGGCGCGCGAGAGGATGATGTCGGGGAGTCCGCCAGGACCGCCGCTGGGGCGCACCTCCTTGATGAGCGCGCGCAGGGTCTGTCCCTTGCGGTAGCGCTCCCCGGGAATCTGCTCCTCCCGTGGCAGGCGCATCTCGATCTTGTCGTGCAGGACCAGGACGTCGGAGCGGCGCACCTGGTAGATCTCGCCCAGGATGATTTCGCCGACCCGCCGGCTATACTCGTTGTAGATGCTCTCGCGCTCCAGCTCGCGGATCCGCTGGGCAAAGCGCTGCATCCCCAGCGTGATGAGGCGCCGACCAAAGACCTTGGGGAGCTTGTCGAGCGTGATCTCCTCGACGAACTCATCGCCGATGTCATAGCCCTCCTCTCCGCGCTCGCGCAACTCCTCCAGCGAGATCTGCGTTGCCGGATCTTCGACGGTTTCCACAACCGTGCGCACGAGGTAGATCTCGATATCGCCGCGGTCCATGTTGAGCACGATCTCTGGCTCGGCGGTAGGACCGAAGCGCTTCTGCACCATGTAGCGGAAGGTCTCCTCCAGAATGCCCTGAAGGAGCTCGCGTTCGACGCGCTTCTGGCGCGCCATCTCGGTGAAGGCGGCGATGATCTGCTGCTTATCGGGTTCGTAGTCCGTTTTTCGGCGGCGTGGCATTGTGGAGGTGTCGCTTGCTGTGACTACCACTGTGGTAGGACGTATGCGGCGCGCAGTTCCGTAAAGGCAATCCAACGGTCTTGTTGGCGCATCTGCAAGTGGATAGCATCGGCGGAGGTCTCCAGGAGTATGCCCTCCACCGTCGTTCCCTCCTGGAGCATGCAGCGGAGACGGCGCCCGACGTGCTTGGGGAACTGCCACGGGTACTGCAGCGGGCGGTCCACTCCTGGGGAGGAGACCTCCAGGGTTTGGAAGGCATCGGTGAAGGGATCGTCAGCGAATTCAGCAAAGACGAGCTCGGTGACGGCTTGGCAGTCCCGGTGCGTGATGCCTGTGGCGTTATCAATGTAGAGCACCAGGCGTTGCCGTCCGGGCAGCCCGACCAGCCGTGCCTCCAGGAGTGTGCAGCCGGCTTGTTGGCAGAGCTGTTCCAGGCGTTGGAGCACCGTTTCGGGAATTTCAGCTCCCATTGTTTGGCTGAGCAAGTTCGGCAAGATGTCGTACAAACTTACGGGCTTTTGCGCCAGCAACGGGGTCAAACGTGCGTGCGGAAGGCAGCCCGCAGGTATTCCAGAAGCTCCTCCGGTAGGATTTGGCGCAGTCGCGGCAGCTGCGTGCGGTAGAAGCGCGCGGCATCGGCATGCTGCCCCATGCGGCGGCTGTAGTAGAGGTATTCCACGGCTGCGCGCGTCAGCTCGACAGCAGTTTGGCTGGCGGTATCGGGCATCTCCGCCCAATCCAGGGGTCCGCTCCGCCGGAGTAGTGCCTGCAGCTGCGCAAGGCGTTGCGAGTACTCCGAACGCGCTCGCTGCCGTTCCTGCTCCAACACATGGAGTTGCAGAGCTTGCCGGGCAGAGTCGCTCAATGTCGGCACCATGCAGACAATGCTGTCCACGACCCAAGCAACCTGGGCGTGGGCGACGGGGAGCTCCTCGTCGGCCCAGAATTCCCGCCACGTAAGGAGAACGGGCAAGCTGTCCGGTGGCACGCGGCGCAACTGCGGTGCGCCCTCCAGCTCCCTGAGCAAGCGGAGATGAGGGAAGCTCAGCACAAGCATGCTCTCGGCGATCGGGGAATTGCCGCCGCTGGAGATGCGCAGGAGCAGCTCTACTTGACCATCCCCTGTGACATCGGTCAGTTCGGGCTCAAGCCCGAGCACCGATTCTGCATCGAAGCGGTAGGCGGCAACGCGGATGTAGAGCTCATCACGCGGTCCGGCTTCCAGCACCACGAGCGAATCGTACCACTGCGGCTCTCCCTGGTGAGCGTACGCGAGGAGCTTCCACGTGAGCGTATCGCGGGTGTAGTCCAGCTCCACGGCTGCCGGGAGCTGGGCGTAGGGCTCGGGGACCCGAGGAGCAACGCCGGGGGGACGATAGGGACGGAGCGGCTCTGCGGGACGGCGCTCACAGCCACTGTTCAAGAGGAGGGCAATTACACACAGCAGCACTGCACGGGCGGAAGGCATAATTTTGCGCCGCACGCTGGCGCTGGCAGGACTCCATGGACTGCGCAAAATTACAAATCGCCTCGGCTGAGCACGGCAATCCCCATGCGTGAGCTGCTCCGCAGTGATTGGGCGCACAGGGTCTGGGCGCTCTCGACGGCGTTGCTGTGGCTGTGCGCTGCGGGAGCGGTTATCGGGGTGATCGGCTTGGTCGGAGTGCCTTTCTCCGGTCAACTACACCAGGAGCTGGTTCGGTGGCTGGAGCGGCTTCCGTGGCTGTATCTGGGGCAGGAGCTGCTGCGCCTTGCACTGGTTGCGCGACCGGTGCGCTATGTGCGCAACCGCTGGGCGGAGCTGCTCGTGGCAGCGATGGTGTTGGTAGGCGTGCTCTTCGAGGATGCCGTCGTGCGACTGCTCCTGCCGCTGCTCGGGCGGGAGGAGCTTGCCCGGGATGTCACGGTCGGCATGCTCCAACTACTCATGCTCGGGGGTATCCTGGTGCGGGCGGTGCGCCACCATGCCCTGGTGTGGCGCCTGGAGCTGCATCCGACGGCGTTGCTGCTGCTGAGCTTTGCGGTGCTGATTGTCTTCGGGACGGCGCTCCTGCTCTTGCCCAATTCCACCCACAGAGGCATCACACTGGTGGATGCGCTCTTCACCGCCGTCAGTGCCGTATGTGTGACCGGGCTGACCGTTGTGGACATCTCAGCCGAGTTCACTCCCCTGGGGCAGGCAGTTGTCCTGCTGCTCATCCAGTTGGGCGGGTTGGGGCTGATGACGTTTGTGAGTTTCTTCGGGCTCTTCTTCAGCGGTGGGCTTGGGGTGCGGGAGCGGATTGCACTGGGGGAGCTCTTCACGGTGGAGAGCCTCTCCGGCATTCGGCAGCTTCTCCTGGGTGCCGTTGTACTGACGCTCGCCATTGAAGCATTCGGAGCAGCACTGCTGTACCTGAGCGATAGCGGCAGCGGAGTGTGGAGAGCCGTGTTCCATGCCGTCTCCGCCTTCTGCAACGCCGGATTCTCGCTCTACCCGCGCAACTTGGAGGCGCAGCAGGGCAACGGGTTCTACTTGGCGGTTATCATGGCGCTGATTGTGCTGGGGGGATTGGGCTTTCCGGTGCTCTCGGGGATTCTGCGGCTGCGTCCGTGGGCACCTCCGACGGTGCGCCTGCAGCATCGGCTCAGCGTGAGCGTGCGCATTGTGGTGGTGACGACGGCGATACTGCTCGGTGGCGGAACGCTGCTCCTGTGGCTTCTGGAGCGCACGGCGGGACTCTCGGCACTGCCGACTGCGCAGCAGTGGCTACAGGCGCTGTTTCTCTCGGTGACGGCGCGGACGGCGGGATTCAACACAATACCCACGGAGCAGATTTCGGCAGCGGGGTCGGTGGTGCTGATCGTGCTGATGTGGATCGGCGCGTCGCCTGCTTCAACCGGCGGGGGAGTCAAGACGCTCACTGTTGCCGTAGCGCTTGCCGGAGTAGTGCAACTGTTGCGGGGGCGCGGGCGGGTGGAGCTCTTCTGGCGCGAGATCCCGCTGGAGAGCGTGCTCAAAGCGTTTATGGCGCTGCTCGTCTCGGGGATTTTGCTTCTGAGTGCGACGCTGCTGCTGCTGTGGCTGGAGCCGGGAGTCCCTTTGTTGGATGCGCTCTTCGAGGTGACCTCGGCGCACAGCACCGTGGGGCTTTCGCGCGGTATTACGGCACACCTGCGTCCGGAGAGCAAGCTGTTGCTGTGTGCGGTCATGCTCATCGGACGGGTTGGCGTGCTCAGCGTTGCGATGCTGTTGCTGCCGGCGCGCCCGGCGCAGCATTATCGGTATCCGCAAGAACGCATAATCATCACGTGAAGGTGCTGCCATGAGTTTGCGTGTGGCTGTCATTGGTCTGGGGCATTTCGGCTTGAACTTGGCGCTGCGCCTCACCGAGGAGGGCTGCGAGGTGCTGGCAATCGATCGCAGCGAGGAGAAGGTCGAGGCGATCCAAGACCGGGTTGCCTACGCAGTGGTGCTGGACAGCAGCGAACAGCGCGCACTGCGCCGGCTGGGGTTACAGGACATGGATGTGGTCGTGGTGGCGATCGGGGAGAACTTTGAGGGCTCGCTGCTGACGACGGCGTCGCTGCAGGAGATTGGGGTGCGGCGCATCGTCAATCGCGTCATCTCTCCAGTGCACGAGCGCCTGCTGCGTCTGATGGGCATTCGCGAGCTCATCTTGCCGGAGGCTGAAGCGGCGGCAGCGTTTGCCAACCGGCTGTTGCTGGGGCGGGTGCGCAAAGCCTTTGAGCTGTCCACGGAGTACAGCATCGTGGAGCTGGAGGCACCTAAGGCGTTTGTGGGGAAGACAGTCTACGAGCTGCGGCTCCGCGAGCGGTACGGGCTGAATTTGGTCACCATCAAGCGGATTCGGCAGCCGGCGGGATTGATCAGCCGTGGTGAGGAGGAGCACGCCGTCGTCCTAGGAGTCCCAACTCCGGAGACGCGCATCGAGCAGGGGGATATCCTGGTGCTGTTCGGGCGGGAGTCGGAGCTACGGCGCTTGACGGAGGAATGAGCCGCGCGCTGTGGCTGCTGCTCTCTGTGCCGCTGTGGCTGCCGGCGCAGTTGCACGTGGCGGAGCAGTGGCGGGTAAGGGGTCCGGTAGAGGAGCTCAACGCCGCCGATGGAGAGGACTTCGCCCCGGTGTGGGATGCGCAGCGGGGGGTACTCTACTTCAGTTCGACGCGTAAGGGTGGGCGGTCGCAGCTCTACCAGAGCCGTTGGGAGAGCGGGCGGTGGAGCGCGCCGGAGCCGGTGCGCGGGCTGGAGTACGCCGGACATCGCTCCTATGCCTGCCCATCGCCGGATGGGTGGCTGTACTTTTGCCAGTACTTCCCCGGCAGGAGGCAGGCCTTCATGGGGATTGCGCGCGTACGGCAGCACGGCAGTGCATGGGGAGCACCGGAGCGTGTCGAGATCCAGGGGCTCCCAGAGGAAGCCTTCGTGGGGCATCCCTCAATCGCGCCCGATGGCAAATCCATGGTGTTTGCCTCCGATTGCCCGGGAGGCAAGGGCGGTCTGGACCTGTGGATATGTGCCTGGGACTCCGCCGCTGCCCGATGGGTGCTGGAGCGCAACCTCTGGGAGCTGAACTCCGAGGGCAACGAGATTACGCCCTTCCTTGCCGCTCCCGACACGCTCTATTTTGCCTCCGATGGACACGGGGGACGAGGCGGCTACGAGCTCTTCGTGAGCATCCGTCACGAAGGGCGATGGAGTGAGCCCGAACCACTGCAGTGGCTCAACACCGAAGCCGATGAAAGCGACTTTGCCCCGCTCCCCTTCGAGGGGAGGGCGCTCTTCGTCCGCCGGAGCAACGGCAGGCTGAAGCTCTATGAAGCCTACCGCGCCGCCGAGGATGCCTCTCGGGAGGTGCGGTGAGCGCTCCTCGTGCGGCGGAGTCCCTACAGCCGTGCGGTGCGGCAATGCTGGGCAATAGCGCTCCAGGTGGGCTCGTCTCCGTGCTTCGCAAAGAAGTAGCGGTGATGCGGATTCCGGTGTGGATCCCTCTGCTGTTCGGGCTTCCTGGGGTACGGGAGGCGCCGTTGCCCTTTCCGGTCGTGACCCCGACGGAGCTGCGTGCGCGGCTGGAGCGCATGGGTGATACGCCGGTGGTGGTGAACTTCTGGGCGACGTGGTGCCGACCGTGCATTGAGGAGCTGCCGCTCTTTGAGCGTCTGGCACAGCGGAGCCGGGGCGGTGGGCTCCAGGTGTGGTTGGTCAATGTGGATTTCCCGCAGGAGTGGCGGCGCCGCGTTGTGCCCTTTGTGCGCCGTCGGGGGCTTCGGGCATCGGTTCTCCTGCTGCGCCCCAGCCCGGGGGAGCGATGGCTTGATACGCTGCACCGGGAATGGTCCGGTGCGATTCCGGCAACGCTCTTCTGGCGTGCCTCACTTGGCGTGGCGGAGCTCTACGAGGGTGAGCTGGATTCGGCTCGCCTGTGGGAATATGTCGAACGGCTGAGTGCGAAGCCATGAAGTGCTGGCTCGGAGCAGTGGGCGCTGTGCTGCTATCTGCAAGCCTTGCTGCATGGGCGTATTCCGTCGGCGATACGGTTGCGAACTTCCGCCTGCCCAACGTGGATGGGCGCGAAGTTGCACTCACGGACTACGCTGGCGGCAAGGGGGTTATCGTGGTGTTCACCTGCAATAGTTGCCCGTACGCCAAGGCGTACGAGGAGCGCATCATCGAGCTGCATCGGACATTTGCGCCAAAGGGCTTCCCCGTGTTGGCAATTCAGCCCAACGATCCGGAACGTTCGCCGGAGGATTCCTTCGAGAAGATGCAGCAACGCGCGCAGGAGAAGGGGTACCCCTTTACCTACGTGTGGGACCGCTCTCAGGAGATTGCCCGTGCCTTCGGTGCGCGGCGCACTCCGCAGGTGTATCTCCTGCGCAATGCCGGTGGGCGCTTCGTTGTGGAGTACATTGGGGCAATTGATGACAACACACGGGATGCCGCAGCGGTGACGCGCCGCTATGTTGCCGAGGCTATCGAGGCGCTCCTCCAGGGGAAGGAGCCGCCGGTGCGCGAAACCCGCGCCATTGGCTGCACGATTAAGTGGCGCCGGTAAACTACGGCGATATCGGCAGCACCCTCCCCTGCGCCGTCGGCAACGGAAGCCCTAAGAGCGCTGCCAGGGTTGGGGCAATGTCTTCGGCTGAGACGGGCTCATCGCGCACCGCAGGGGTGATGCCCCATCCGAAGAGGAGCAGCGGGATGTGGCGGTCGTAATCGTAGGGCGTCCCGTGCGTTGCCGCAGCATCGGTGCCGACGATCCAGTAGGGCTTGGGCAGGAAGAGCAGGTCGGCGGCAGCGTGTTCAGGATGGAGGCTGCGGCGCAGGAGCCGCTCCAGTGGGGAGGGGTTCTCGGAGGCGCGTAGTGCTTCCGGCGATTGGACGATGCCGATACCCGGATACTGCGCAAGCCACCGCGCAAGGCTATCCCGCACGGCTTGCCAGGAAGCTCCCGCCGCAGCGATGCGTTGGCGGTCCAGCACCACAAAGGGAGTGCGCAGCAGGAACCATTCCCGTGAAGCCGAGCGCCCGAAAGCCCGCTGCAGAGCCGATTCCAAGAATTGGCGGAGCTCGGCAGGGTCAATCCGTCCGGCATCCAGCCCTGGATAGGCGCCCGGTCCGGAGCGGGCAAGCATCTCTGGCACCGGTGCAACCCCGTGGTCGGAGGTGAGCACGACGAGGTAGTTCCCCGCGCCCACCGTGCGGTCCAAGTATGCTAGGAAGTTCCCCAGGATGCGGTCACAGGCGAGGTAGAGCTCTACAACCTCGCGGCTATCCGGACCGAACAGGTGCCCGACGAAATCGGTCGTCGAGACGCTCAGCAGCAATAGGTCTGGCACGGAGTCCTGTCCCAGCCCCTCGGTGCGGAGGAGTTCGACAGCGGCATCGAAGAGCCATTCCACGGAGAAGGGCGATAGCAGAAAAGCCTCCCAGAGCGTGGAATCGGAGTTGAGGCAGTGCGGGAAGGCGGTGGTCCCGCCAGGGAAGGGAAGCTCCCAGGGGACGGCGTCTGCCGGTGCGAGGGAGTCGGGAAGGGTGGGCTGCCAGCACTGCCCCAGCCAGCGACGGGGATGGTGCTGGAGATTCCACTCGGGGAGCCATGCCGGAGATGGGGCACCAGGGGCGGCAGTCAAGCCACCGTGCTGGGGATCAGCCCAGAGGACGTAGTCTGCGGCGGTATTGCCCATCATGAGTGCTGCCGCGCGTTTGTGCGAGAGGGCAGCAATGCGCGCCCCAGGGAAGCGCTGCCGAAGGGCATGTCCAAGGCTGGGGCGGAGCAACCACTGAGCGCTTGTCCTGCCCTGAAGGTCCTCCGTGCATTTGACGGTGCGCGGTTGGCAGCAGCGTGGGAGCAGATCGTTGCCGACGATCCCGTGCTCCTCTGGGGCAGTGCCGGTGACAAGGGTGGCGTGCCCGGCACAGGTGACCGTTGCAGCATGCTCGATGAAGCAGTGGCGATAGACCCGCCCCTGCTGCAGCAGGCGAGCAAAACCACCGGAGAGGAGGCGCTCCCAGCGCCAGAGGAAGTCCCCACGCATCTGGTCATAGACCAGCACAACGACCAATCGAGGAGGCACAGCGCTGCTCGGCAGGCTCAGCAGGAGGCTTGCAGCGATGGCTGTGGCAAGAGCGGTTCGAGGCATTGGGGCAAGAGCATTGTTGCAGAAGCCGCTGCGAAATTAGCCTCCGCCAAGAGCTGCCGCACCCATCCTGCCGACACTGCAGGGCGAAAGTCGTTCGTCTCTGCGCAGCAGTTGGAGTTACAGACATGCCACCGATGCGATCGCGGATGAATCGCTTCCGTGCGGGATTGCTGGGGCTTCTCTTGGGAGTGCTCCTGGGGGCGTGGGTTGGGCGTCCGCTGCTCTCCGGCGACAACGTCTACGAGCAGTTGCGCAAGTTCAACGAAGCGCTCAACTACATCTACCGCAACTACGTGGAGGAGGTCGATTCGCAAAAGCTCGTTGAATCCGCCATCCGCGGCATGCTGCAGGAGCTCGACCCGCACTCGATCTACATCCCCGTCTCCGAGATGCAGCGCGTTGAGGAGGACTTCCGTGGCAGCTTCGAGGGCATTGGCATCGAGTTCGATGTCATCAACGACACCATCACCGTGATTGCGCCGATCGCCGGGGGACCAGCGGAAGCGCTCGGTATCCAAGCCGGAGATAAGATCGTGACCATCGACGGGCAGAACGCCGTTGGGCTCTCCCGCAACGAGGTACCGCGCAAGCTGCGCGGACCGAAGGGAACGACCGTGCGGGTCGGCATTCGCCGGGCAGGGGTACCGGGGATTTTGGAGTTCACCATCGTGCGCGATCGCATCCCAATCTACAGCGTGGACGCTGCCTTCGTCATCGAGGGCACCGACATCGGCTACGTCTCCATCAACCGCTTCTCTGCAACGACGCACGAGGAGTTGGTGCAGGCACTGCGCCAGCTTCGGGAGCAGGGCATGCGCAAGCTGTTACTGGATTTGCGTGGCAATCCCGGAGGCTTTATGGACCAAGCAATCCGGATTGCCGATGAGTTCATCCCCGGCGGACACCGCATTGTCTACACGCGTGGGCGCCTGCCGCAGTTCAACGAGGACTTCTACTCCCGCAGTGGGCAGGAGTTCGAGCGCACACCGCTCATTGTGCTGGTGAACAGGGGGTCGGCTTCCGCCAGCGAAATCGTCAGTGGGGCAATTCAGGACCTGGACCGAGGGCTCATCGTGGGCGAGACCACCTTCGGCAAGGGCTCGGTGCAGCGCCAGTTCGAGCTGCCTGATGGTTCGGGGATTCGCGTGACGGTTTCGCTCTACTATACGCCCTCCGGGCGTGCCATCCAGCGTCCCTACAAGGACAAGCAGCGCTACCGCGAGGGCGAAGGGCGCCTGGAGCCGGAGGAGGAGGGCGAAAACATCGCGCACAAAGAGGCGGAGAAGAGCGATTCCGCCCGCCCCGTGTTCAAAACGCTGCGGGGACGTCCTGTGCTGGGCGGTGGTGGCATTACACCCGATTACATCGTGCGCTCCGATACGGTGACACTGCTGACACGTGAGCTGCGCCGTCACAACCTCTTCTGGAAGGTCACCGAGGAGTACCTTGCCCGCCACCGCGCCGAGCTGGAGCACCGCTACGGAAGCAACTACTGGAGCTTTGTGCGCGAATTCCGCCTGCCCGAACAGCTCTTCCAGCGGCTCCGTACCCTGCTGCAGGAAGCCGGAGGGCAGTGGAGCACCGAAGACGAGCAGAAGGACCGCGACTACATCGCCGCCGTCCTGAAGGCACGCATTGCACGGGCAATCTGGGGCAACAACGCTTCCGCCGCCGTGATGCTGCAGGTGGACCGCCAAGCGCAGCGAGCCCTGCAGCTCTTTCCAGAGGCAGCAAAGCTGGCGCGCTTGGAGTGAGCGTCCGCGCGAGGACCGCTTAGATGTTCCGGAGCGCTGCCGTAGCAATCCTGTGTGCCGTGCCATTTGTGGCGCTGCGGGCGCAGCTGCTGCAGCCAGGCGAGGAGCTGGAGTACAAGGTCTCCTACCTGGGCATCACGCTGGGCTTCATCCGCATCATTACCGAGGAGCCAACATCGGTGGGAGAGGCGCCAGCCATTCGGGTGCGAGCGACAATGCAGTCGAACCCCGATATCCCGTTCCTCAGCCTGCGTGCGGTCTTTGAGAGCCTGCTGGATACCTCGGCGGCGTTCTCCTACCGGTTCCGCTCCCAAGTCCAGCAGGGTGATGAGCCCCAGGCAACGGCATCCTACGAATTCGACTATGCCCGACGGCAGGCTACGATGCAGGAGTGGCGCAATGGCGAGCTGCTGCTGCAGCGCCGCGTGAGCATCCGCTCGCGGCTCAACGATGGACTCTCGCTCCTCTTTGCCGCGCGCCGCTATGTACTCTCGGGCAAGAGCTACCGCTTCCCCACGGTGGTCAACTCCGATACCTTCGCCACGGTGATCCACTTCACCCAGCGCCGCGAAGCTGTGCGCATTGACGCAGTGCCGTACCCGGTGCGCACGGTGTATTTTCGCGGCAACTCGAACTGGACGGGGATCTACGGCTTGACGGGCGCGTTCGAGGGCTGGTTCAGCGACGATGACGCCCGGGTGCCGATTCGGGCAAAGATGCGGGTCTACGTGGGGAATGTGCTCATCGAGCTGGTGCGGTGGAAGCGGAATGGCTGGATGCCTCCAGCAGCGGAATTGCCCAGCGCAGAACCATGAACGCGCGGCGCTTTCCGGCATTGGTGGGGATTGACGGCGGAGGCTCGCGCACGCGAGCGGTGCTCGTCTGCGGCAAGCGCCGGGTCCAGGTGGAGGGCGGCACAGTGCGCATTGGCGCGGTAGGCATTGGCGAGGCGTGCGAGCGAATTGTCAACCTCCTGGCGGAGCTTAAGCTCAAGGGTGAGCTGCCGGGATTCGATGCTGTCGTTGCCGGCATCGCCGGTGTGTGGTTGCCCGAAGAGCGGCAGCGGGTCGGACAAGTCCTTCGCTGGATGGCGCGCGAGCGAGGGCTTGTCATCGAGCAGCTTCTGGTCACAAGCGATGCCGAAATCGCCATCGAGGGGGCTTTTGGCGGAGCCCCAGGCGTTGTGCTTATTGCCGGCACGGGGACGATTGCCATCGGGAAGACCGCGCGCGGAGAGCTTGTGCGATGCGGTGGCTGGGGCATCGAGCTCGACGACGAGGGCAGCGGTGCATGGATCGGGCGCGAGGGGCTTACCGCCGTCGTGCGCGCACTCGATGGGCGGGGACGCCCGACACAGTTGACCGAGCGCCTGGCAGCGTTATATCCGGAGATCCGCCCAGACCAACCCCGCACCATCGTTGCTGCCTACAACGAGCGCCTGTTCGACTACCCCACGCTGACCCCCCTGGTGATGGCATGCGCCGCTGCCGGAGATGAGGTCTGCCGGGAGATCCTCGTTCGGGCGGCGCACCACTTGGCAGAGCTCCTGCGCGCGCTCCTGCGCCACTTCCCAACGCGACCGGTTCCGCTGGTGCTCATGGGCGGGATGTTGGAGAATCACACTCCGCTGGCGGAGCTATTTCGCCGGGAGCTGCAGAAGCTGCCCGAGTATGCCCTGCAACCGGCGCAGGGAACGGCGCTGGAGGGCGCTCTCCGCATGGCGCGGCAACAGTATCGGCAAGCACTGCGGCAGCAGAGCTCATGAGCCGGTACCGCATCCTCCCCTGGAACGGGAACGCTCCACGCCTTGCCCCCGATGTGTGGATTGCCGATGGGGTCTGCCTCATCGGGGATGTCAGCATCGGCTCGGGTTCGTCGGTATGGTTCAACAGCGTTGTGCGCGCCGATGTGCACTGGATCCGCATCGGGGAGGGCACGAACATTCAAGACCTGTGCGTGCTGCACGTCACACACGAGCGCTTCCCGCTCTCAATCGGTAACAACGTCACGGTAGGGCATCGGGCAATTGTGCACGGGGCGCGTATCGAAGACTACGTGCTTATCGGCATGGGGGCATGCGTACTGGATGGGGCGCATATCGAGCCGTATTCCATCGTGGCAGCAGGAGCAGTCGTGCGTCCAGGGATGCGCGTTCCTTCAGGAGTGCTGGTGGCGGGTGTGCCGGCACGGATTGTCCGGGAGCTCACCCCTGAGGAGCGCACGCAGTTGGAGTGGAGCGCGCGGCACTACCGAGAGTTGGCAGCGCAGTATCGCCAAGCTGCTTCGGAGTAGGTGCCCTACCGAGCCTCTTCGCCGGCGAGCGTGAAGTACTCGGCGGTCGGCTCCAGATGGAACTGGAGGAGTCCGGCACGGGTGAGCCGGACCAGGATCTGCGAGGCTTTCCGCGGTGGGATTCTCACCAAGCGGGCGAACTGGGAGACGGTGATGCGTCCGTTTGCCTCCAGGAAGCGGAACAGCGCGCGCTCGTGTGGACCAATCCGCAGCCGCAACGGAGGGGCGTCGGGGCGTTGGCTACTGAGCAGGTGCACCGCCTCACGGCTGGCAACGATGGATTGGTCGCAGTAGCGGATGAATACCGTCCCGCGCTGCTCTGTGCCGGGTACCACCACGCGGTGCGGGCGTAGCGGGCTGGGCGTGATGGAGACAACCACGACATCCTTGCCGTTGAGCGAGACCACCCACACTTCGGCGTTGAGCGGCGGGCGGATGTAGAGGCTGCATGCCAGCTCGATGAGCTCGATCTCCTGCTTCTCACTGGCAACGCCGATGACCTTGCCATCATCATCCACGCCGATGAGCAGGTAGCCCCCGTCCGTATTGGCAAAGGCGCACAGCTCCCGGGCAATCTTTTCCGGGGAGGAGAAGCGGCGCTTGAACTCGATGGTCTGCGACTCGCCGGTGGCGATGAGCTCTTGCACCTGTTGGCGTGTCATGCTCCGCCGAGCCGTTGTCGGACAGGATTAGCTCTCGCGGTAGCGTTGCAGCGGCAGAGGCACCCACCACGTATTTGCCCAGTAGCCCGGTCGCACAATGAAGAAGCGCACGCCTTGGAAGCGCCGATGGTACGCTGCCGGATAGATTGGTGCCCACAGGAAGGTATAGGGCTGCTCCTCGTGGATGATGCGCTGGAACTCGCGCATGTACTGCAGGCGCTTGGCGGGGTCGAATTCGCGCCGGTTGCGCTCCAGCAGCTCATCAACGCGCTTGTTGATGAAGCCGACGTAGTTGGAGCCGCGGTTGAACGCCTGCGAGGAGTGCCAGATCTGGTAGGGGTCGCTCGGAATTGGATCGGCAACCCAGCCCAGAATTGTGGCGTCGAACTGGTGCGAGCGGATCTGCTGCAGGAAGGTTGCCCATTCCAGCTTCTGCACGGAGGCGCGGATGCCGACCTTTTTGAACTCGTCAGCGAGCAGGACAGCGATATTCTCGCGGATTTCGTTGCCGGCGTTGATGAGGAAGGTGAAGGCGAAGTCCACCCGCTTGCCGTCGATGACCTTGTCCAGGATGCCATCGCCGTTGGAGTCGCGCCAGCCGGCTTCGGCAAGGAGTTGGCGCGCCCGCTCTGGATTGTACTCGTACGGCGGCAGAGTGCTGTCGTATTCGGGGCGCCCGGGGTAGATGGGACCATTGACCGGACGGGCGTAGCCGAGCATGATCGTGCGGATGAGGGCTTCGCGGTTGACCAAGTGTGAGAGCGCCTGTCGGGTCCGGCGATCGGCAAAGATCGGGCGGCGGAGGTTCCAGCCGATGTAGGTGTAGCTGGTCTGCTCGTAAGTGACCTTCCGCAGGTACGGCGTTGCCGCCGTGTCAAGCATCTCCTCGAAGAGCTTCGGCGGGATGTAGCTGATGAAGTCGATGTCGCCGTTTTTGAGTGCGCTCAGCGCGCTGATGCGCTCGTTGATGACGCGGTAGACCAACCGCGCCGGATAGCGCCGCGCCCAGGGGTTGGCCTCGCCGTTCCAGTAGCGCTCGTTGCGCCGGAGCCGGATGTACTGCGTGGTGCGCCATTCCTCCAGAACGTAGGGACCGGAGCCGATGAGGTACTCTGGACTGCGCGAGCGTTCGGGCGCGCGGAACCATTGGGCAAATTCCTGAATGGCGGGGTTGCGGGCAGCGGTAACGCTGTCGTTTGTTTCGGCGATGGTGTATCGGTCGGTCAGCCCCTGAGGGTCCAGAATGTGCTTGGGCAGGATGGGGAGCCCGCCGAGGAAGTAGTCCGCCAAGAAGTACGGCTCGCGCAGCCGGATGAGCACGGTGTACGGGTCGGGAGCTTGCACGTCAACGACGTTGTCGTAGTAGTTGCGCAGGGCGGCAGCTTCGATGACGTAGGGATTCTTGACGGCTTTGAAGCTGAAGAGCACATCGGCGCTTGTGAGCGGATGCCCGTCGGAGAAGTGCACCGTGCGGCGGAGACGGAAGCGGTAGGTGAGGTGGTCGGGCGAGATCTCCGGCAGCGACTCCGCGATGTTCGGCTCCAGTTCGGTGGTCTCCGGGTTTTGGAGGAGCAGCGACTCGAAGATGTGCGTGTAGATCTCCTGGCTGGTGGCATCGTTGGCGGTGAAGGGGTTGAGGCTCTCTGGGTCGGAGAGGATGTGGATGACCACCCAGTCCCCTGGTGTGGGGTTGACCGTATCAATGCCCTCCAGCGAGAACTGCTCCACGCGGCGCGTCCCGCAGCCGAGGAGGAGCACTGCGAGCGCAAATCCGGCACCCCAGGAGAGATGCCTCTGGAGCAATGCGCGTACACGCTTCGGCTGCGGCGCCATGGCAGCGACCGGTTCTGGACCTATCGAGCGGAGCGGCGGGTTTTGAGCTTGCGCAACTGGCGAATCAGGATCTCGGCAACCTGGTTGAGCGCTTGCAGGAAGCTCTCGCCCTTCTCCTTGGCGATGAGCTCCTGACCGTTGGCGTGGAGCCGGACCTCAACGTGCTTGAAGCCGCGCTCTTCGCTGAAGACCACATCGGCGCGGAGCGGTCCCTGGAAGAAGCGCTGCACCTTCTGCAGCTCTCGTTCGGCAAGCGCATGCAATTCGCTTGCGGGGGCATTTGTGTGGCGCGTTGTCACGCTCAGTTGCAGCATTGCCGCTGCCCCGGTTCAGTATACCTGCACAGGCAGTTGCAAAGTTAGGGCAAACGTCAGGATTAGCAGCACGTTGGTCAGCGCATACGAGCTGGAGGCAATCTCTGCGGGCATGGGGAGCTGTGCGCTGAGCGGTGCCAGCAGCGGCCACCGGAGCGGCACGTACGCTCCGCTGGCTTCCACGCGCAGGCTCTCCAGGAGGGCACCTCTGCGGGCAATGTCGAAGCCGAGCACCGTTCCAACGGCGGCGCGGATTCCCCACCGCAGGTACCATTGGCGGATGTACACGCCGCCGCGACGTGTGTCCTGGGGGATAGAGCTGCGGATCTCCTCCTGCCAGAGGACAAAGCTCGGCACAATCCCCACACCCACGTGTACCGTAGTAGCGAACTGCCCTGGGAGGGGAAGCCATTCCGGACCAACCCACACCGGCAGCAGCCGAGTCTCCAGCAGCGTACGGATGAGGCGCTCCCCGCCACGGAGGGGATCCTCCGAAGGCTGCCGCGCGAAGTGGTCAAGGCGCACCCGCGCCAGCCCGCTGCTCAGGCGCAGCAGCAGGGTGGAATCAATCGGAATGCGTACGCTGATGCCTCCCCATTCGCCGATGGGGAAGTCCGTGGGAAGCTCCGGAAGCAGGGCGTACTGGCGGTAGTACCGGAGGAACTCCGCATCGGTCCAGTTGAAGAGCATCCCAGCTTCGGCGGAGAGCTTGAGCCAGAGGAGCTGTTGCGCCGATGTCGGTAGGTTCAAGAGCACAACCGCCACCATCCAGCCGTACCGTCGCATGAGCCTTAGAGGATGCGCTTCCCCATCAGCGAGGCGACCAGTTCGGCGGCAATGGTTGCGCTTCGGTTGCGCTCGTCCAGGATAGGGTTGACCTCGACGACATCGAGCGAGTGTACGCCGCCGGCTTCGGCGATGGTCTCCATGAGCAGGTGGGCTTCGCGGTAGGTCAGACCGCCGGGGACCGGGGTGCCGACGCCCTGAGCAATGCTGGGGTCGAGGCTGTCCACATCGAAGCTCACGTGGATGTGGTCCGCCTGCTGATGGAGCTGCTCCAGGGCTTCGAGAGCGATGGCGTAGATGCCTCGGCGGTCGATGTCCTGCATGGTGTAAGCACGCAGCCCCATCGAGCGGATGAGCTCCCGCTCCCCGGGGTCGAGCGACCGCACACCGATGAGCACAACCGCCTCCGGGGCAACCTTCGGGGTGATGCCGGCGATACCGGTCAACTCCGGAGCACCTTTGCCCAGCAGTGCTGCCAGGGGCATCCCGTGGATGTTGCCCGATGGCGAGGTCTCCGGAGTGTTGAGGTCCCCGTGCGCATCAATCCAGAGCACGCCCAAGCGGCGGCGTGTCTGGCGGCACCAGCGGGCGATTCCCGCAACCGAACCGATGCTCATCGAGTGGTCGCCTCCCAGCGCAAGCGGGAAGCCGCCCGACCGCAGCACCCGGTAGACCAGCGCTGCCAGATGCCGGCAGGCACGGGCAATTTCGGGCAGGTACTTGAGCTGCGGATGGTAGATGTCCTGCACCTCCTGTGGCTTGATGTTGAGGTCACCCTCATCGAGCACTTCGTAGCCCAGCTCACGCAGCCGTTCGCCGATACCAGCGATACGCAGCGCGGAGGGTCCCATGTCCACCCCGCGCCGCCCGGCACCCAGGTCCATCGGAAAGCCGATGAGATGGATTCTCATGGCGTCCCCAGCAGCTCCAGCAGCAGCGCCAAGGTTGAGCGCAGTTGCTTGCGGTGAACCACAAGGTCCACAAACCCATGCTCCTGCAGGAACTCTGCCCGTTGGAATCCTTCGGGCAGCTTCTGCCGTGTGGCTTGTTCGATGACCCGGGGTCCGGCAAAGCCAATTAATGCCCCCGGCTCCGCCAGGATGATGTCGCCGAGCATGGCGAAGGAGGCGGTAACCCCACCAGTGGTCGGATCGGTCAACACCGTGATGTAGGGCAGCCGTGCCTGGGCAAGCTGGGTGAGCACTGCCGAGGTCTTTGCCATTTGCATCAGCGAGAGCGACGATTCCTGCATTCGGGCGCCGCCGGAAGCGCACACGACGACGTACGGGAGCCGCTGCTGCAGCGCATCCAGAGCAGCGCGGAGGAACTTCTCTCCCACCACCGACCCCATGCTCCCGCCGATGAAGGAGAAGTTCATGCAGCCGAAGACGATGGGGTGCCCGGCGATGCGGGCAAATCCCGTTGTGAGGGCTTCGTTGAGCCCGGTGGAGCGGTAGGCATCCTCGAGCCGTTTGGCGTAGGGTTTGGTGTCCACGAATTGCAGCGGGTCAGCCGAGCGCAGGTTCGTGTGGGTCTCCGAAAAGCTGCCGTCGTCGAGCAGGATCGCAATGTACTGGGGGCTGCCAATGCGGAAGTGGTGCCCGCAGGTAGGGCAGGTGTAGAGATGCTCCTCCAGCTGGCGCTTGTAGAGGATGGCGTTGCAGCGCGGGCATTTGGTCCATAAGCCCTCGGGCAGCTCCCGGGGATGGGTCTCTTCGATGTTGGGCTTCTTGCGGAGGAACCACGCCATCGGAACAGCCGCGGCAGTCGCACCTTCACCGCTGTGCAATTTAGGGATTCCGGCGGCAAGCGTCACTCCACCGTTCCGCTGGAGGGACCGCGCCAGCCTCGGAGGAACTCCTCAACTCGCATGGCTCGGCGACCGGCGCGCTGGAGTTCGAGGATCTCCACACACCCGGGCATGCAACCGATGAGGAAGCGCCCCTCCTGGATGCGGAAGCTCCGCGGAGGCAGGAGCTGCTCTGGGTAGGCGCGGGCACGCAGGAAGCGGAAGCGCTCGCCGGCGATGCTGCCCCAGGCGCCGGGTTCGGGGGAGAGCCCGTGAATCCACCGCCGTACCTCCTCTGCGGGACGGTCCCAGCGCAGATGGCAATCCTCCGGGCGAAGCTTCGGAGCAGTGCTGGCGCTGTGCTCATCCTGCGGGATTGGCACGAGCGTGCCGGCGCGAAGCCCCTCGACCGTTTCAACGGCAACCTCCGCTGCCAGCGGCATCAGAAGGTCGTGGAGCTCGCCGGCGGTGGCATCCTCCGGGACGGGGATGGACCGCTGCAGCAGAATCGCACCGGTATCCACGCGCTGCTCCAGGAGGAAGCTGGTCACCCCACTCCAACGCTCCCCGCGGATGATGGTCCAGTGGATCGGTGCTGCCCCGCGGTACTTGGGCAGCAGGCTTGGATGCACGCAGAAGGCAGCCCGCCATGCTTGCGTGTAGAGCTCCGGTGGCAGGATGCGGAAGGCAACCACGATGATGAACTCCGGACGCAGCTGCCGGATCTGCTCCAGGAAGTGCTCATCGCGCAGCCGCTCGGGCTGGGCGACGGGAATGCCCAGCTCCATTGCTGCACGCTTGACCGGCGAAGGCAGAAGGCGCAGCCCCCGTCCCTGGGGAGCATCCGGCGTGGTGACAACCAGCGCCACTCCGAAGCGGCTGTGAAGCGCCTGCAGGCTGGGGACAGCGAACTCCGGCGTTCCCATGAACACGATTGCCATGCGCCTTAGCCGGAGAGCTGTGTCCACAGGAAGTACACGGCAAAAGCCGTCAGGGTACCGCCGTAGAGCCGCCGGAGCAGCACAGAAGACAGCCGGGTTGCAACCGCTGCGCCCAAATACGCTGCCGGCAGGCTCCCCGCCAGGAAGGGGAGCAGCAGCGGCGCGGCGATATGCCCCAGCATCGCGTGGGTAATGGTTCCAGGAAGGGCAAGTCCGGCAACGCAGAGCAGTGAGGTTGCCAACGCCTGCTTGAATGGCATCCGACCCCACAGCACCAATGCCGGCACAATGATGATGCCCCCACCGATGGCGAGCAATCCCCCCAGGAAGCCAGCGAGCACCCCAGTACCCAGCAGCAGCGTCCGGCGGGGCATTGCATCGGGGGAGCCCGCTGTGCTCGGCCGTTCCGGACCAAGCATCCGCAGCGCAACGAAGAGCAGCAGAGCGCCGGTCAACACCATCAATACTGTCCCGCCGACAAGTCGTGTCGCAAGCGCTCCCAACACCGTACCGGGCAAGCCCGTCAGCAGGAGCCAGCTCGCGATATCCCAGCGGATGAGCCGGTGGCGCCAGTAAGCAATCGAGGCGCTCAGCGCTGTTGGAATGACCGCCGGCAGTGGGGTTGCCAACGCCAACAGGGGCTCAATCCCTGTCAGGCGCAGCAGCGGTGTGGCAATCAGTGCTCCGCCAATGCCGAACAGACCAGAGCTCAGCCCCGCAATTCCGCCCAAAGCGCCGAGCACGAGTGGGTCAGGCATCGCAGCCGACCACGATGTTGACCAAACGGTCGGGCACGACGACGATGCGCTCAATTGCACGCCCGGCGATGAAGCGCTGCACGTTCGGGTGCTGGAGCGCACGCTGCTGCAGCTCCTCCTGCGGTAGTCCGCGGGGCAGGCGTTCGCGTGCCCGGAGCTTGCCGTTGACTTGGAAGACGACCTCCACCTCGGGTGGGGCGGCTTTGTGCGGATCGTACTCGGGGAAACGCTGCAGGACAATCGAATCCGTATGCCCGAGCCGATGCCAGAGCTCTTCGGCAATGTGGGGGGCAAAGGGAGCCAAGCACAGCAGGAAGGGCTCCAGCAAGGCGCGCGGACGTTCGGGCATGTGCTGGACTTCGCTGACGAAGACCATCAACTGCGCAATGGCGGTGTTGAAGCGCAGTGCTTCGATGTCCTCGGTGACCTTCTTGAGCGTGCTGTGGAGGAGATGCTCCTGCTCGGCGTTGAGCGGGGCATCCACAATTGCCGGCGAGAGCGAGCCATCCTCCTCCACGAACAGGCGCCAGATGCGGTTGAGGAAGCGGGCAATCCCCTCGATGCCTTTGGTTGACCACGGCTTGGTTGCCTCCAGTGGTCCCAGGAACATCTCGAACAGGCGCAGGGCATCGGCACCGTAGCGTGCGACGACGTCGTCGGGGTTGACCACATTGCCCAGGGATTTGGACATCTTGCGCCCGTCCTCACCCAGGATCAGCCCCTGGTGGAAGAGCCGATGGAAGGGCTCGGGCGTGGAGACGTAGCCGTAGTCGTAGAGCACCTTGTGCCAGAAGCGGGCGTAGAGGAGATGGAGCACTGCATGCTCAGCCCCGCCGATGTAGAGGTCCACGCCGTTGGGCTGCATCCAGTAGCGTTCCTTTTCGGGGTCGCAGAACCACTGGTCGTTGTGCGGGTCCAGGTAGCGGAGGTAGTACCAGCAAGAGCCTGCCCATTGGGGCATGGTGTTGGTTTCGCGGCGGGCGGGGCGTCCGGTCTTGTGGTCGAACACATGCACCCACTCCGGCAGCGCCGCCAGTGGGGATTCCGGGCGTCCGGAGGGGCGGAAGTTGACCGATTCGGGAAGCTCCAGTGGGAGTTCATCCAGCTCCAGTGCCCGGCGGGTGCCGTCGTCGTAGTAGAGGATGGGGATGGGCTCGCCCCAGTAGCGCTGGCGCGAGAAGAGCCAGTCGCGCAGTTTGTAGGAGACCGCGCGGCGTCCATAGCCGTGCTCCTCCAGCCAGGCGATGATGCGTTCCTGGGCTTGCCGTGTTGGGAGCCCATCCAGGCGGAGGTCAGCGGCAGCGGAGTTGATGGCGATGCCTTCGGCGGTGAAGGCGCGCTCGTGGATGTCCCAGGGGCTGGAATCCGCAGGGGCAACGACCTGGCGGATGGGCAGATCAAAGGCGCGGGCGAAGGCGTGGTCGCGCTCATCGTGAGCGGGCACGCCCATGATAGCGCCGGTGCCGTAATGCGGCAGCACGTAGTCGGCAATCCAGATGGACAGTGGTTCGCCTGTGGCGGGATGGCGGGCGTAGCTGCCCAAGAAGACCCCACTTTTGGGGTGCTCCTGTTCCAGCCGTTCCCGTTCCAGTTGTCGCGCCACTTGCTCGCGGTAAGCTTCTACGGCAGGGCGCTGTTCGGGGCGGGTGAGCCGTTCGACCAGCGGGTGCTCCGGAGCTAAGACCAGGAAGGTCGCGCCGAAGAGCGTATCGGGGCGGGTGGTGAAGACGCGGATGACGAGCTCGGATTCCCCCAGCACGGGGAAGAGGATCTCCGCCCCAAGGCTCTTGCCAATCCAATTGCGCTGCATCTCCTTGGTGGATTCGGGCCACTCCAGCAGCTCCAGGTCCTGCAACAGGCGCTCGGCATAGGCGGTGATGCGGAGCATCCACTGCTGCATGGGGCGGCGTTCCACGGTGTAGCCCTTCTCACGCCACTCATCCAGCTCCTCGTTTGCCAGAACGGTGCCCAGCTCCGCGCACCAGTTGACGGGCATCGTTGCCAGGTAGGCAAGGCGGTATTGGTCCTGGTAGGCTTGGAGCTCCAGTGGGTCGGTCAGTCCATCGGGCACGGGCAGCTCCGAGATTGGGCGCGCGCGCCCCGCTTGGGGGTCGTACCAGGAGTTGTACATCAGCGTGAACATCCACTGGGTCCACTTGTAGTAGCGCGGGTCGGTGGTGATGATCTCGCGCGACCAATCGTAGCTGAAGCCCAGCATCTTGAGCTGGCGGCGGAAGGTCGCCACGTTCTGTTCGGTGGCGATTCGGGGATGGATACCGGTCTGCATCGAGTAGCGTTCGGTGGGAAGCCCAAAGGCGTCGAAGCCCATGGGGTGGAGCACATTGTAGCCGCGCATGCGCTTGTAGCGCGCGATGATGTCCGTTGCGGTATACCCTTCGGGATGCCCGATATGCAGCCCGGCGGCGCTGGGGTAGGGGAACATGTCGAGCACGTAGAACTTGGGCACGCCAGGGCGCTCCTGCGTGCGGTAGATGCCCTGCTCCTCCCACCAGTGCTGCCATTTCGGTTCGACCTCGGCAAAGGGATAGCCCATGGCTTGGAACTCCACGGTTTTGCAGGCTCCGCGAAGGGACAAAGTTACGAAAGCTGCAGGGGTCCAAAGATGGCTGCGTATCTTTGCAGCTTGTGCGGCAGCACACAGGGGCATCGGTGAACGCGGTTGAGGCATTGCTGCTGGGGATCGTGCAGGGGCTGACGGAGTTCCTACCCATCAGCAGCACGGCGCACGTGACGTTGATGGGGTATGTGCTCGGATTGCATCCCGAGCAGCACGCAGCCGAATGGACAGCGTTTTTGGCAAGCATCCAGTTGGGCAGCTTGGCTGCCGTTCTCGGGTACTTCCGAAGCGAGCTGCGAGCAATGGTTGCGGCGCTGTGGCAGCGCGGGAGTATGTCTGCTGAGCTTCTCGAAGCGCGGCGCCTTGCGCTGGGAGTGGTTGTGGGGACTCTCCCCATCGTCCTTGCCGGGCTCGCGCTCAAGCCATTGATCGAGGGGGAGGCGACCAAGCGGCTCGAGCTCATCGCCGCGGCTCTGCTGGGGGTGACCATTTTGATGATCGCTGCCGAGCGACGGCGGGCGCCGATGCAGCGAGGGCTTTCGCAACTGCGGTGGGTGGATGCGCTGCTCATCGGATGTGCGCAGCTCCTGGCGCTGATGCCGGGGAGTTCGCGCTCGGGGAGCACAATTGCGGTGGCGATGCTGCTGGGGATTGCCCGGCACGAAGCGGCGCGCTTCTCCTTCCTACTGAGCATTCCGGCGATTGCCGCCAGTGGCATGCTCCAACTGCTGGAGCTGTTCTCCACCGCTGCCATCCCGCCGATGGGACTGCTCTTGAGCTTCTTGGGCGCGGTGGTGAGCAGCTACGCTGCCATCGCTTTCCTGCTGCGCTATCTGCGCACACATACGCTGTGGGGGTTCATCGTCTACAGGCTCACGCTCGCGGCAGTGTTGGTCGGATTTGCTCTGGCACAGCATGGGTAGGAGGATGCTTTGGCGGATGGGAATCCCTGCGCTGGTGTTGCTGCTCATGAGCGCCCAGGGCTGCACGCGTTCGGAGCCTCCAGCGGCGCGGCAGGAGCCTGCGGCGGAGACCTCCGGGCATGCCCCCGTTGCCGAGAGCGTGCGCCCGGATACGCCGGTCATCACGCACATAGCGGTGTTGCAGACTACGCTCGGCACCATTCGGCTGGGGCTGTACGGGGAGGATGCTCCCAAGACCGTGCGCAATTTCGTTGAGTTGGCGCGGCGTGGGGTGTACGACGGAGTGCTCTTCCATCGGGTGGCGCGCAATTTCGTCATCCAAGCCGGGGATCCGCTCACCAAGGACCCGCGCGAGCGTGCCCGCTGGGGCACGGGCGGTGTGAGCATCTACGGCGGCGAGTTCGAAGATGAGCTCAATCCCCAAACGCCCAGCTACCAACTGGGCTACCAGCCCGGCACGGTGGCGATGGCAAATCGCGGACCCAACACCAACACCAGCCAGTTCTTCATCTGCTTGGAGCGGGCAGTGAATCTGCCCAAAGCCTACACCATCTTCGGTCGGGTGCTCGAGGGCATGGACGTCGTACAAGCCATCGCCGAGGTGCCCATTGAGCCCGGTCCATTCGGACCCGACGATGGCACTCCGAAGACGCCGGTGGTCATTCGCAAGGTCACAATACAGGAGCTCAAGCCATGAGAGCGGTTGTCATTAGCCTGGGATGCACAGCACTGTTGGGGTTGGCAAGTTGTGCTACGGCGCGTTCGGGGGAGGAGAGGAGCGCGGCTCCACAGCGCCCCCGCTACGCCATTACGGTGACGCACGGAGGGGCGCCGATGGGGGAGATCGTCATCGAGCTCTTCCCGGAGGTGGCGCCTCTGCACGTGGCGAACTTCGACAGCTTGGTGCGCATTGGCTTCTACGACGGTACGGCATTCCATCGCGTCGTGCCGGGGTTTGTCATTCAAGGGGGTGACCCCAACTCCAAGGACAAGCCACGCGAGACGTGGGGATATGGCGACCCCAGCCAGCGGCGCATTCCCGCTGAGTTCAACGACCGTCCGCACAAGCGCGGGACCGTTTCGGCAGCGCGCGCAGCCGATCCCAATAGCGCAACGTCGCAGTTCTTCATCTGCCTGGTGGACCTGCCGCAACTGGATGGCAAGTACACGGTCTTCGGGCAGGTCGTCTCAGGGATGGAGGTGGTGGATGCCATCGCTGCTGTCCCGCGCGATGGGCGCGACAACCCACTGCAGAAGGTGGAGATGCGCATTCGCCGCCTCCAGCCGTGATGTCTGCTGAGAGCCTCTTTGAGCAGGAGCGTGCGTACTTCCTGCCAGTCTACCGCCGGCTGCCAATTATTCTGGAGCGAGCGCAGGGCTGTTGGCTCTTCGATGTCGAGGGGCGGCGCTACCTGGATTTCCTTGCCGGCATTGCAACGCTGGCGCTGGGACATGGGCATCCGCGCATTCTGCAAGCGGTGATACGCCAGCTCCAGCGGTACGCGCATGTGTCGAACTTCTTTGTGGTGCCTGCGCAGTTGGAGCTTGCCCGCTGGCTGCGCCAGGTGACGGGTTTGCAGCGTGTCTTCTTTGCCAACTCTGGAGCGGAGGCTGTGGAAGCAGCTCTCAAACTGGCACGCCGCTGGGGATGGATGCACGGGCGCGAGCAGATTTGGGGCTTCTCCGGTGGCTTCCATGGGCGAACCTACGGGGCGCTTTCGCTCATGGACCGACCGCTCTACCGCGAGGGGATGGGACCGTACCTGCCCAAAATCGGCACGCTGCCGTACAATGATCCCGAGACGCTGGAGCGGACGCTCGACGAGCGTACCTGTGCGGTGGTGCTGGAGTGCATCCAGGGCGAAGGCGGTGTGATCGAGGCAAGCCCGGAGTTCCTCGGCACCCTGGAGCAGTTGCGCCGCCGATACGGTTTTCTGCTCATCGTTGACGAGGTGCAGACGGGCTTGGGGCGAACGGGTGCCTGGCTGGCGGTGCAGCACTATGGGATCGTGCCCGATATCGTTGTGCTGGCGAAGGCGCTCGGAGGTGGGCTTCCCCTGGGGGCAATCGTCGCCGGTGAACACCTGGCGCAGGTGTGGAGTGCGGGCATGCATGGCAGCACCTTTGGCGGCAATCCTGCCGCGTGTGCTGCTGGTGTTGTGCTCATGGAGGAGCTTGCATCGGGCTTGCTGGAGCATGTGCGTCGGGTGGGGCATGTGCTCCGGAGCCAGTTGGAGGAGCTTGCCCGGCGCTTTCCGGAGCGCATCCGTCAGGTGCGGGGGCGAGGCTTGATGCTGGGAATCGAGCTGGATGGAGCAGCGGAGTACCTCCGCGATGCCCTGCTCGGCGAGGGGGTCGTGGTGGGAATCTCCGGGCAACGGGTTCTGCGGATTCTGCCGCCGCTTATCGTCTCGGCAGAGGAGGTGGAGTTCTTCTGCGCAGCCCTGGAGCGCGTGCTGCAGCGAATGCGCTAACGGCGCGCCTGGAGAAGCCGCTGGAGCACCTCCTCGATGCCGTATTCGGAGGCGGGGCGCTGTGTAATCCAATCGGCTTGGCTGCGGAGTTCAGCAACGGCATCTGCCATGGCAACACGCCAGCCGCTGACCTGGAAGAGCGGCAGGTCGTTGCGGTAGTCCCCAATTGCCAACACCTGCCAGGGGGCGATACCGAGCCGGCGCATCAGGAACTGAGCAGCAGTGCCCTTGTGGGCGGTGCGCAGCCGTATCTCCAGCAGCAGCGTTCCCGGCATCGAAAACGACTCTGTCACACCGAACTGGAGCTGGCGCCGCTGCGGACGGGGGAGCCGCTCAAGCGCCTTGAGCAAGCCCGTCACCTGTGGTGCGGCGCCGCTGCAGAGGAGCAGCACCACGGGGTGCTCGAAGAGGGTGCTGCGGAGCTGCAGCTCTCGGCGGGCAAGTCCAGGATCGTCCAGGTACGAAGGGATGTGCACCCGTGGGGTGTACAGGAGCTCGTGGGGCGTGAAGGCGGCGTAGTGGATGTCGTAATGGCTGGCGAGCTCCAGGATGCTTTCCAGCACAGGGTGCGGGAAGCCCAGTGCAGCGGCAACCTCCCCTGTGGGGGTATGGGTGAGTGCACCGTCCAGCGAGATAATCCACGCCGCAATCCCCGCGCTGTGGAGCAGCCGATGGATCCCCGGATAGGGTCGGGCACTGGCGAACGCGAGCTCGATACCACGGGAGCGGAGCTGCTGCAACAGCGTTGCCGTTGAGTTCGGCAGGGATTCGCCCAGACTGACCAGGGTACCGTCCACATCGCTCACGACCAAGCGCACATGGGCAAGTGAGCGACCGTACCGCAGGCGGTACCACCAGCGGCGCAACCGTGTCATCGGAGCCGTTGGTTACTGTCCACGGAAGTGCGGCGTGCGCTTCTCCAGGAACGCGCGGAGCCCTTCGGCATGGTCCTGGCTCTCCCCGGCGCGTTGCTGGTATTGGGCTTCCAGCTCAAGCAGCTCCTCCAAGGGAGCGTGTTCGGCGCGCTGCAGAAGCAGCTTGATGTAGCCGTACGTGCGCGTGGGTCCTCGGGCGTATAGTTCAGCAAAGGTCTGCACCGTTGCCGGGAAGGCTTCTGGGGAGACCACGAGGTTGACCAATCCCAACTGCAGTGCCTCCTCTGCGCTGATGGGTTTATTGAGCGTTGCGAACGCAAAGGCGCGAGCGTACCCCAGGGCACGCACGGTGAAGAAGCTTGCGCCCGAATCGGGCACCAGGGCAAGGGCAATGAATGCCTCAACCAAGCGCGCCGAGGAGCTCATGATGCGGAAATCCGTTGCCAGCGCCAGCGACATTCCAGCACCAGCAGCAACGCCGTTGATAGCACCCACCACCGGCTTGGGAAGCTGGCGCAGCGTGCGGATGAGTGGGGCGTACCGTTCGCGCAGCACGTCCAGGAAGAAGGTGGTCGGTCCGGCAGGCACCTCTTTGAGGTCTTGTCCCGCACAGAAGGCGCGTCCGGCGCCGGTGAGCACGACGCAGCGGACCTCATCGCTGCGTTCGGCAGCCTGGAGTGCTTGCAGCAGCTCGCTGCCCATCTGCTGATTGCAGGCGTTGTGGACCTCGGGACGGTTGAGTGTGATGGTTGCAACGCCGTTGCGGACCTCGTAGCGGATGGTTTCAAACTCCATTGCGCTGCCTCTGCTGTGCTACCGCCCACGCCACTGCGGTGGACGCTTCTGCTGGAAAGCTTGCATGCCCTCCTTCTGGTCTGCGGTGGAGAAGAGCAGGTAGAAGTTCTTGCGCTCGAACTCCAGCCCGATCTCCAGCGGTGTGCTCAGTGCTTTCAGGACGGCTTCCTTTGCCAGGCGTACGGCGATTGGGGGTTTGGAGGCGATCGTGGATGCCAAGGCGAAGGCTTCCTGCAGGTATATCTCGGCGGGGACGACGCGATTGACCAACCCCAGCCGGTAGGCTTCCTGTGCCGAGAGGAAGCGCCCGGTCAGCACCAGCTCCATTGCCAATGCCTTGCCAAGCGTGCGCGTGAGACGTTGGGTGCCACCAGCCCCGGGCATGACTCCGATGTTGATTTCGGGTTGCCCAAACTGTGCCGTATCGCTGGCGATGATCATATCGCAGAGCATTGCCAGTTCGCAGCCTCCGCCGAGTGCATATCCGCTGACGGCGGCGATGAGCGGCTTCTTCAGCGCGGCGATGCGCTCCCACTTGCGGAATTGGTCGCGCAGAAGCATCTCCACAGAATCCGCCTGTGCCATCTCGTCAATATCGGCACCGGCGGCAAATGCGCGCTCGTTCCCATGCAGCACCATGCAGCGGATGTCGGGATCGGCATCGAATGCCTCCAGCGCCGTGATGAGCTCCTCCATCAAGGGGAGACTCAAGGCATTGAGCTTGTCCGGGCGATTGAGCTGTACGGCACCAACTCGGGGGTCTGCCTCGTACCGGTAGACGCGGATGTATTGAAAGTCCATCGCCGGCGTCAGGTATAGCCACACAGCCGTGCAAAAATACGCCGCTTGCGGCTCACGCTACGGAAGCGGCTTCCACGTCTGCGTTTGCGGCATATCCGAGGGAGAAGGCGATGCGGTGGATAGTGGTGCTGTTCGCTGCAGTTGGTGCGCTTGCGCAGCAGAAGCTGCTCATCCCGATGGATCTTTCGCAGACGGACCACCTCCGTGCCTACGGCATTGCGTACTGGAATCTGCAGCAGGGGCGACCGGTGGATTGGTTGCTCAACTACCGGGGCGGCTCCTTCCTCATGGACTATTTGCCGGAGATTGCGCTGGAATGCCGCATGCGGGGGGTTTCCTTCGAGCTTCTGGATGCAGCCCAGGCTGCGCAGGTGTACGCCGAAGTTCAAAGCCCTGAGGCGAACATGGATGTCGTGCGCCTGGAGCGCGCCCCCCGGCTTGCTGTCTACGTGATGCCCACGGCAAAGCCCTGGGATGATGCCGTGCAGTTGGCGCTGGAGTACGCTCAAATCCCGTACGACAAGGTCTGGGACGAAGAGGTGCTTGCCGGCAAGCTCAAGGACTACGACTGGCTCCACCTGCACCACGAGGATTTCACCGGGCAGTACGGTAAGTTCTGGGCAGCCTTTGGGCATACGACGTGGTACCAGCAGCAGGTTGCCTTGCAGGAGGCAACGGCGCGCAAGCTGGGCTTCCGCAAGGTCTCCGAACTCAAGAAGGCGGTGGTGGAGAGGATTCGGGAGTTCGTGCTCAACGGGGGCTTTATGTTCGCCATGTGCAGCGCGACCGATACTTACGATATCGCCCTTGCGGCGCGCGATGTGGACATCTGCGCGGAGATGTTCGACGGCGATCCTGCCGATCCCGACGCCAACCGGAAGCTGGATTTCTCGCGGACGTTTGCCTTCCAGAACTTCACGCTCGAGATGAACCCGTACGTGTACGAGTTCTCCAACATCGACGTGGGACCCACGGGGTTGGCAGACCCGAGCTCGGACTACTTCACGCTGGTGGAGTTTTCGGCAAAGTATGACCCCGTGCCCACGATGCTCACGCAGTGCCACGTGAACGTGATCCATGGATTCCTGGGGCAGACCACAGCCTTCCGCGAGGAGCTCCTCAAGCCTTCGGTGGTGATCCTGGGCAAGCGCGAGGGCACCAACGAGGTCAAGTACATCTACGGCGCTGTTGGGCGTGGGATGTTCGCCTGGTACGGCGGGCATGACCCGGAGGATTACCAACACGCCGTTGGGGATCCCCCCACGGATCTCTCGCTGCACAAGAACTCGCCCGGCTACCGGCTGATTCTCAACAACGTGCTCTTCCCGGCGGCGCGGAAGAAGAAGCTCAAGACTTAGAGCCGGCTTTCGAAGCGCTCGACGGTGCGGACGCCGCGGATCTTGCGCACCTTGTCTATGATGCGTGCCAGATGCTCGGTGTCGCGGACGTAGAGGGTGAAGATGCCTTCGAAGGTCCCGCCGTACGCGTCAATGTTGACACTGCGGATATTTGTGCGGTCGCAGGCAGCGATGGCTTTGGTGATGTCGCGCAGCATTCCCGGGCGATCATCTCCGGTGACGCGCAGGGCTGCCAGGAAGTGCTCGTTGTTGGTATCGCCCCAGCGCAGTTGGAGGACGCGGGGGTGGTTCGAGCGCAGCATCTCCTGCACGTTGGGGCAGCTTTGGCGGTGGACCCGCAGCCCGCTGCCGACAGTGACGATGCCAACGATGTCATCGCCAGGGATTGGATTGCAGCACCGGGCGTAGGAGTAGAGTACCTGGATGGGGCGCCCGTCCATGCCTACCAGGAGAATCCCGCTGCTGTGTTGGCGCGCAGCTTCGGCAACCTGTTCGGCGGAGGGGAGGGAGCTCTCCTCTGCTGGTGCGGGGGCACCATTGGGGCGAAGCTGTGCGATGACGGCATCAACCGAGAGCTCGCCCGTTCCCAGGGCATAGAAGAGCGCTGCACGGTTCTCGTAGCGCAGGGCGTGCGCAATGCGCTCCAGCTCCTCCTCGCGCACCGTGAGATGGAGCTTGCGCAGGCGTTTCTCCAGGAGCTGTTGCCCCTCTTGCTGCTTGAGCCGCTTCTGCTCGTTGAGGTAGCGTCGGATGTAGGTCTTCGCCTTGTGCGTGACGACCATCTGCTCCCAATCGCGGCTGGGAGCCTGCTGCTTGGAGGTGAGGATTTCCACCTGGTCGCCTGTCTGGAGGCGGTAGTTCAGCGGTACGATTCGACCGTTGACTTTGGCGCCGATGCAGTGGTGCCCGATTTCGGAGTGGATGGCAAAGGCAAAGTCCAGCGGTGTTGCGCCTTTGGGCAAGCGCTTGAGCTCGCCCTTGGGGGTGAAGACGTAGATTTCGTCCTGGTACAGGTTGAGCCGGAAGCTCTCCAAGAGCTCTTGGGCAGCCTCTTCGCGGGGGCGCTTTTCGAAGAGTTCGCGCACCCAAGTGATCCACTCCTCCAGCTCGGGGTCCTCCTTCCACGGGAGGGCGCCGTGTTCGGCTTTGTAGCGGAAGTGCGCTGCCACGCCGCGCTCGGCAATCTCGTGCATCGCACGCGTTCGGATTTGGATCTCAACGGGCTTGCCCTCCGGACCGATAACGGTGGTGTGGAGTGAGCGGTAGCCGTTCTTCTTGGGCACGGCGATGTAGTCCTTGAAGCGCTCGGGGATGGGCGTGAAGAGCTGCGTGACAAGCCCGTAGGCGAGGTAGCACTCGCTGCTGTCGTCTGTGTCAAGGATGATGCGGATGGCGAAGAGGTCGTAGATCTCCTCCAGCGGCTTGCCGCGCGTGAGCATCTTCTGGTAGATGGAGTAGAGGTTCTTCGGGCGCCCGGTGATTTCGCAGCGCAGCCCATGGCACTGGAGATGCTCCCGAATGGGGGCAATGACCCGCTGGATATAGGCTTCGCGTTCGGCGCGCGTCTGCCGCAGTGCATTCCGCAGTTGCTCGTAGGCTTCCGGGTGCAGGTACTTGAAGGCAAGGTCCTCCAGCTCCCATTTCAGGTTTGCCAGACCCAGCCGGTAGGCAAATGGGGCGTAGATGGCGAGAGTCTCGCGCGCAATCGCCTCGCGCCGCTCCGGCGGAAGCGCTGCAAGGGTGCGCATATTGTGCAGCCGGTCGGCAAGCTTGACCAGGATGACGCGCACATCGCGGATGAGCGAGAGCAGGAGCTTGCGGTAGGTCTCGGCTTCGGTGATCTGGCGGTTCTCAACGATGCCAGCGATCTTGGTCACACCGTCCACGATTTCGGCGATGGTGGCGCCGAATTCGGCTTGGATGTCGGCAAGGGTGAAGGGGGTATCTTCGACGACGTCGTGGAGCAGAGCAGCGGCAACGGAGATGTCGTCCAGGGAGATGTCTCGGGCAACGATTCGGGCGACCTCCACCGGATGCGTCCAGTAGGGCTCGCCCGAGGCGCGGAAGCTATCCTTGTGCGCCTCTACGCAGAAGTCGAAGGCTTTGCGCAGGAGATGCTCGTTGGGATTGGAGAGGTGCTGACGGCATTCCCGCAGCAGCTCCTCCAGGAGGTGTTGTGCCAATTCCGTATGTTGGAGCAGCGTGGGCATAGCTCAAGATTGCCTTCCGGCAGCCGATGCACTGTAGCGTGAAACTCCTCCGGCAGCGCAGAGATGCCTTGGAGCGAAGCGTTCTGGCGATGGTACTTTCGCCATGGCGTTCCTCGCCGCTTCTATGAAGACCTGGCCGAGGAAGGGCTGCTCTATGACTTCCTCCAGGAGCATTGTGCACAGCTCTTGCAGCAAGACGAACGATTCCGGCGCGACATGTACGAAATCCTTCTCCGCTGCGCTCCGGAGCCGATACCCGAGCTGGAGCATGCGCTGCTGCAGGAGCTCTGTGCCGCACTGAGCTACTTCCTTGCCTACACGGACCCATGGCGTCGCAGCGCACCCGTGCCATAAGCACTGAGATTCTGGCGCTCTTCGAAACCATTCGGGAACAGGCGCACGCCTATGCCCAAGCCTTTGCCCAGCTCCAGGATGCCATTGCTCAGCTCCAGCAGGAGCGCCAGAGGTGGGAGCAGGAGATGGAGGCAATCCGCACGCGCGCCGAACAACTACTGCCCCGCTTGCAACAGGAGGTGCACAACGTGATTGCGCTGGTGTTGGAGCGCTCAGCGGCGCTCCGCACAATTGCTCAGCACCTGGAGGAGCTGGAGCGGCGCCTTGCCCACATAGAGCAGTTCCAGCAGCAGCTTCCACAGTGGGAGCAGCAGCTCCGCGAGCAGGCTGGGGAACAGCTCCATGAGCTGGAGCACAAGGTGGCAATCCTCCTTCGGACGCTTCAGCAGGAGCTTCGGGACACACAGCAGCGGATCGAGCTGACCCAACTGCTCATGCAGAAGGGGTTGGGGGAGCTCCAGCAGCAGTTGCTGCAGTTACAACAGGAGTCCCCACCGATGCTGCTGCAGGAGGCACAGCGCCGTGAGGAGCTGGAGCAGCGCCTGAGGGCGGTAGAGGCGCAGTTGGAGCAGTCCTCGGCTGCAGTGCTCGAGCTGCAGCAGCGCGTGGAACAGAGAGCCGAGAGCACCCTTGAGCGGCTCGCCAGCACTCCCGAGGCAGCTCTGCGTGCGGTGCAGGAGCGGGTCGAAGGGCTTGAAGGGCGAGTGCGCTCTCTGGGCTGGGGGATCCTTGTCCTTGCCCTCGGCGTGATTGCAGCACTGGTGCTCGCGCTGCTGGACTAATACGACCGCCCCATTGGCTTCGTCTAAAGACGCGGTTTTTGGTCGGTTCCCCAAGCGGTTGTCACAGCCATGAATCGGCGAACGCTGATTGCAGCGGTGGTGCTGGTCGGGGTGGGAATGGTCTTGGGCATTCTGCTGATGTCCCATCTGGGTGCGGGAGCTGCACCGAGGGCGCTTCAGGCACAGCAACGGAGCCAATTGGGTGCGCCCAACCCCCCGATCGCGCAGCCAAGCGAACTGGTACGCCAGCTCAACCGCGCCTTCGTTGACGTTGCCAATGCCGTTCTCCCCTCCGTTGTTGGTATCCGCGTCTACCAGCGGGGTTCGGAGTCGCCCAGCCGTTTCTTTGAATTCTTCGGTCCCTTCCGGCGCTTCTTTGAGGATGAAGAGAGAGGCTCGCCCGAAGCTCCGCCACCACCGCGCGAGGTGCAGGGAGCGGGCGTGATCATCACCGAAGATGGCTACATCGTCACGAACAACCACGTCGTCGAGAGGGTCAAGGAGGAGGACCTGCGCGTTGTCCTCCACGACGGCAAAGAGCTGCGGGCGAAGATCATCGGGCGCGATCCGCTGACCGACCTTGCGCTGCTGAAGGTGGATGCAAAGGGGCTCAAACCCGCGTACTTCGGCAACGTGGAGGACATCCAGGTGGGCGAGTGGGTGATTGCTGTGGGGAACCCACTGGGCTTGCGCTCTTCGGTGACGGCGGGGATTATCAGCGCGACCGGGCGTGGAGGATTGGGCCTGCAGAGGGATTCCTACGGGGTGGAGAACTTCATCCAGACCGATGCCCCCATCAACCCCGGGAACAGTGGAGGCGGACTGTTTACGCTCAGCGGCGCGCTCATCGGGATCAATACCGCAATCGCTACCACGACGGGCTTCTACCAGGGCTACGGCTTTGCTATCCCGATTGATATCGTGCGCGCGGTGGTGGAGGACCTCATCGAGGACGGCAAGATTGACCGGGGCTACATTGGCGTGCAGATTCAGCCAGTTGACGATGTCATGGCAAAAGCGCTGGGGCTGGATTCCCCACGGGGAGCGGCGGTAGCGCGCGTGCTCAAGGGCGGAGCAGCTGAGCAGGCAGGCATCAAGGTCGGCGATGTCATTCTTGCACTCGACGGCACCCCTGTCCGCAGCCCAAACCATCTACAAGCGCTGGTGGCGATGCGCCGAGCAGGGCAGAAGGTGCGTCTGACCATCTGGCGCGATGGCAAGACGATTGAGAAGGTCGTCACCCTGCGTCCGCGCGACCAAGATACTACGGCAGCCCGCGCGGAAGCCGGCTCGGAGGAGGAGAGCTCCGAGGGGAAGCCTGCGGTGGACCTGGAACGGCTGGGGCTGGCGGTTGCTCCGCTGTCGCCGGAGAAGCGCGAGCAGCTGGAGATCGATTCCGGAATCGAGGTCACTCGCGTGAAAGCCTATAGCCCTGCTTGGGAGCAGGGACTGCGCCGCGGAGATGTTATCACGCACGTCGGGAACACACCGGTCAAATCCGTTGCGGAGTTCCGGCGGCTCCTGGGGCAGCGCAAGCCTGGTGATGCGGTGCTGCTGCGCGTGTTGAGCGTAGCGCCCAACGGCGAAGTCATAGAGCGGCTGGTGGCAATTGAGCTGCCCTCTTAGAGGGGTTCGAAGCGGGCGGTGAAGAAGCGGAGCTGCGGGGGTTCGTAGACCATGCGGAGCCCGCCGATGGAATCGCGCCGCTCCCAGACAGCGCGGATGCTCTGGACAACCCATTCCAGGTGCGCAGTGCTGTAGACCCGGCGCGGGATGGTAAGCCGCACCAGCTCCAGCGCCGGGTAGCGGTGTTCCCCTGTTCGAGGATCGCGCCCTGCAGAGACGGTGCCGCGCTCCATCGTGCGCACTCCGCCCTCCAGGTAGAACTCCGCTGCCAGGCGCTGTGCGGGAAAGTGCGATTGCGGCACATGGGGAAGGAAGCGCCGGGCGTCTATGTAGACGGCATGCCCTCCGATGGGCTGTACAATCGGGATGCCTTCGGCGCTGAGCCATTGCCCCAGTTGCTGTACTTGGGCAATTCGGGCGCACAGGTATTCGAGCTGCACCATTTCGCGCAGTCCGCACGCCATGGCTGCCAAGTCGCGCGCGGCTAAACCTCCGTTGAAGCGCTCCCCTTCGAAGCGGTACAGCAGTGGGAGCATCCGTCGGTAGAGCTCCTCGGAGCGGAGGGCGATGAAGCCACCGATATTAACCAGGACGTCCTTCTTTGCCGAGAAGGTGATGGCATCGGCGTAGCTCATCAGTTCGCGCACGATCTCGGCAATCGAGCGCGAAGCCTGCCTGGGTTCCCGTTCCCGGATGAAGAAGGCATTTTCAGCGCACCGCGTTGCATCAAAGACCAGCAGGATGCCGTGTTCGCGGGCAAGCTCGGCAAGGCGGCGCGTGGCTGCCAGCGAGACCGGCTGTCCGCCTGCCATGTTGACGTTCATCTCCAAGCAGATGTAGGCGATCTGCTGGCTGCCGTGACGACGGATGAACTCCTCAACGGCGCCAAGGTCCATATCGCCCTTGAAGGGGTAGAGCGACGTGGGGTCGTGAGCTTCGGGAACGATAAGGTCAACGAAGATCCCGCCGGCGCGTTCTTGATGCTCGCGCGTTGTGGTGAAGTACATGTTGTTGAGCACGTACTGCCCGGGGCGAATGAGGGTCTGCGACAGGATGTGTTCGGCGGCCCGCCCTTGGTGCGTTGGGATGACAAAGGGGAAGCCCAGGATCTCCTCGACGGCTTCGGCGAAGAGCTTCCATGCACGGCTGCAGTCGAGCGTTTCCGTTGTCTGCAGCAGCGCGCCCCATTGCTGTGTGCTCTGCGCAGAGGTGCCCGAGTCGGTGAGCAGGTCGATGAAGACGTCCTCCGAGCGCAACAGGAAGGTGTTGTAGCCGGCTTCGCGTAGGGCACGTTCGCGCGCTTGCCGGCTGGGCAACGTGAGCAGCTCGACGTGTTGGAGCCGATACGGAGGAACCGCGTGCGGTTGGAGCGACGCAGTCGGCAACGCGCCGAGCGGCTTCCAACGGCATTCCCAGAGGAAGGGGGATTCCTGCACAGGGAGAAAAGCCGGAATCTCGTGGGCAGAGCTTCGGAGCTGCTCCAGCGCTTGGACAGCAAAGCGAAGGTGCTCCCCAAGGTAGCACCGCAGTGGAAGCGCCAGGAAGAGGTGTTCGGCGTTGATTCCCAGGCGGATGCCCGAGAGGAGGTACACCGTAGCACTCAGCGCGGCAAGCTCAGCAGGGCTGGCTCCTTTGCCGAAGTCCTGTGGAGGGAGATGGACCCCCCAGCAACTGGACAACTGCGTGCTGTGAAAGCCCCGATGCAGCAGCTCCTGCTGCAGCCACTGCCGTACCTGGGCATGGTGGCGGAAGATCTCCGGATGGTGAGCAGCTTCGGAAAGTCCCCGTGCCAGAGCCTCCAGGTCACGTCCGGCAAGCCCGCCGTAGGTGTGAAGTCCTTCGAAGACCACCACCACTGCCCGGAGGTGCTGGGCATCATGCGGCTCGTTGCCGCACAGTAGCGCGCCGGTGTTGCAAAAACCATCCTCGCGAGCGTTCCACAGAAGCAGTCGTGCCAGCGATGCCAGCTCGTGGAGGAAATCAATGGTTTTGTCTTGCAGGGCGATGTGGGCAAAGCAGCCGGAGGCATTCCAGAGAATCGGGATACCCAGCGCAGCGAGCAAGCGGAAGCACTCCAGCAGGCTGTCTAAATCACTCATCGGGTAGCCAAGCGGCTCAGGCGACAGGCGCCAGTAGAAGTACTGCGGCATTGCCTGCTGCAGTAGCTCCGACAGCAGTTCTATCTGCGGAGCAATCCCGTGCGATGTCCACACGACCGGCACAGGGAGCACTCGTGCGCCGGAGCGCTCAAAATGGTAGCGCTCCAGCTCGGAGATCGGTCCGCATGCGATGCTCGTTCCCGCGGAAAGGTACACCTGCGCAAGCAGGTTGAACGCAGCGCGCCCTCGGTGCACTGGTATGACCCATGCTTTGCCGAAAATGGAGCGGACGGCTTGCTCGATGTGATAGAAGTTGCGGCTTCCAGCATAGGCTTCATCGCCCTGAAGCATCCCGCCCCATTGGGAATCGCTCATGGCGTGGAGTCCGCGAAAGTGGGCGAAGTCCAGGAACACCTCCTCCTCGCACAGTTGGTACGTATTGTAACCGGCGCGTTCCAGCGCCTGCCGCCGCTGTTCATAGGAGGCTACGGTGCTGAGAGGAGCGATAGTCTTGGCACGGTACGGCTCCACCGGAGAGGGCATAGTCCTGCTCCGCGTTGTGGGAAGCGAAACTACCGGAGGACAGCAGTGGGAGAAATGAGCAAGCTCAGCGCCCTGGCTGAGCAGCCGTAGGCTCCTCTACGGGGTCGGCAGGACGCCAGGAGAGAGCCAATTGCCCACATGCGGCGTCAATATCAATGCCGCTGGAGGAGCGGACCGTTGCGGTGACGCCGTGTCGGCGCAGCCGTTCGGCAAAGGCGTGCAGGCGGTCCGGCGGGCTGGGGCGAAGCTGTGCCCCAATCCCGGTGGGATGGGCAAACTCGATCGGGTGGAAGGGGATGAGGTTGACCTTGGCACCGGTGCGGCGAGCCAGCCGAGCCAGAGCGTCTGCATCCGCGGGAGAGTCGTTGAGCCCGTCGAAGAGGATGTACTCGTAGGTGACCGGGCGGCGTATCCGTTCGGTGTAGTACTGCACGGCTGCGAGCAGCTCCGGCAAGGGGTAGCGTCGGGCAATCGGCATGAGCTGTTCGCGCAGCCGTTGGTCGGCAGAGTGGAGCGAGATGGCGAGTTTGACCCGAATGCCCGATTCAGCAAGTTTGCGAATGCCAGGGACCACGCCGGCGGTGGAGATGGTGATTCGGCGCGGGGAGAGAAGCCGTGCGTGCGGGTCGGTGAAGATGGCGATGGCATCGAGTACGGCATCCAGGTTGAGCAAGGGTTCGCCCATGCCCATGAAGACGACGTTCGTGATGCGCTCCCCAAGGAAGCTTTGGACTTGGCAGAGCTGGTCCACAATTTCGGCGGCGTTGAGGTTGCGCCGCAGTCGCAGCGTTGCCGTGGCGCAGAAGGCGCATCCCAGCGGGCAGCCCACCTGGGAGGAGATGCACAGCGTGCGGCGGTCCCCTTCATCGGCGGGGATGAAGACCGCTTCGATTGCTGCACCGTCGGGCAGCCGCAGTAGGAACTTGACCGTGCCGTCGCGTTCGGAGCGCTGCCAGCGGAGGAGGTGAACGGTCTTGAGCGTGCAGTGCCGAGCAAGGCGCTCCCGCAGGAGCGCCGGCAGATTGCTCATCGCGCTGAAATCCTCAACCCCGCGGGCGTAGATCCACTGGAAGAGCTGGTCGGCACGGTACGCCGGCTCACCCCAGCGGTGCAGGAGTTCGGCAAGACGAGAACGGCACAGCCCCTTGAGATGGAGCTGCCCCTCGAACTCGAGCGGTAGTGTGCGAAGCATCCGTGTGCGGAGCTGTCCGCGTTATTCGGGAACACCGGTCTCCTCTATCTCGTCCGCGGCGACCTCGGTGGAGCGCTCCTGTGGGAGGAAGACGAGCCGGTTGAGCTTCTTATCGAAGCGCACTTTGACCGTCATGCCATCCTTGATCGTGCCCTTGAGGATCTCTTCGGCGAGCGGGTCCTCCAGATAGCGCTGGAGGGCACGCCGGAGCGGTCGGGCACCGAACTTCTCATCGTAGCCCTTGTCCACGAGGAACTCCCGAGCGGACTTGGTCAGCTCCAGTTGGATATGGGCAACCTCCAGGCGCTTGAGCAGCCGCTGGAGCTGGATGTCGATGATACGCGAGATGTGCTCGCGCTTGAGCGGACGGAAGATGATGAACTCATCGATGCGGTTGAGGAACTCGGGGTTGAAGAGGCGGCGCACCGCTTCCTCGATGGTGCTGCGGAGGGTTTCGTAGTCATCGCTTTCGGGATTTGCGGTGAAGCCGATGCGCCCGCCGGCTTTGATGTCGCGGGTGCCGATGTTGCTCGTCATGATGATGACGGTGTTCTTGAAGTCAACCCGCCGCCCGAGCCCATCGGTGAGGATGCCATCGTCGAGCACTTGCAGCAGGATGTTGAACACGTCCGGATGGGCTTTCTCGATCTCGTCCAGCAGGATGATGCTGTAGGGCTTGCGGCGCACCTTTTCGGTCAATTGCCCACCCTCCTCGTAGCCGACGTAGCCGGGCGGGGCACCGATGAGGCGCGAGACGGAGTGCTTCTCCATGTACTCGCTCATGTCGATGCGGATGAGCGCATCCTCGGTGTCGAAGAGGCAGCGCGCCAGTGCCTTTGCCAGCTCCGTCTTGCCGACGCCGGTTGGACCCAGGAACATGAAGGAGCCAATGGGGCGGTTGGGATCCTTGAGCCCGGCGCGGGCGCGGCGGATTGCCCGAACCAAGTGTTCGATGGCTTCATCCTGCCCGACGACGTGCTTTTTGAGCTCCTCCTCCAGGGTCAGCAGCTTCTGCTGCTCGCTTTGGGCGACCTTGTTGACTGGGATGCCCGTCATCATTGCCACAACGTCAGCAACGTCATCCTCGGTAACGGGGTAGACCATCTCGGCGGCCTGCCGCTCCCACTCCTCTTTGAGCGCCTCCAGCTCAGCTTGCAGCTTCTTCTCCATATCGCGCAGCCGGGCAGCTTCTTCGAAGTTCTGCATGCGCACGACCTGGTTCTTCTGCTGGCGGATCTGCTCGATGCGCTCCTCCAGCTCCTGAATCTCTTTGGGCACGACCAGGTGCGCCAGATGCACGCGCGCGCCGGCTTCGTCCATGACATCAATGGCTTTGTCCGGAAGGTAGCGGTCTGTGATGTAGCGCTCGGCAAGGCGGACACAGGCGCGGATGGCTTCCTCGGTGTAGACAACGCCGTGGTGCGCCTCGTAGCGGTCCTTGATGTTCATGAGGATGTGGAAGGTCTCCTCGGGGGTGGGCGGGTCCACGAGGATCTTCTGGAAGCGGCGCTCCAGGGCGCCGTCCTTTTCGATGTACTGGCGGTACTCGTCCAGCGTCGTTGCGCCGATGCACTGGATCTCGCCGCGCGCTAAGGCGGGCTTGAACATGTTGGAGGCGTCCAGAGAACCGGAGGCACCCCCGGCGCCGACCAAGGTGTGGAGCTCATCGATGAAGATGATGACGTCCCGTGCCTTCTCCAGCTCGTTGAGGATTGCCTTGACGCGCTCCTCGAATTGCCCACGGTACTTCGTCCCGGCGACCAGGGCTGCCAAGTCCAGCGTGACGATGCGCTTGTCCAGCAGCACGCGCGGGACCTTCCGCTCGACGATGCGCAGGGCAAGCCCTTCGACGATGGCGGTCTTGCCCACCCCAGGCTCTCCGATGAGGACGGGGTTGTTCTTCTTGCGCCGGGAGAGCACCTGGGCAACGCGCTCGATTTCGCGGTCGCGCCCGATGACTGGGTCGAGCTTCCCTTCGAGAGCGAGTTTCGTAAGGTCTCGCCCGAAGTTGTCCAGCACCGGGGTCTTTACCCGCTCGGTGACCCGAACCCGAGGAGCGCCCCGTTCGGGACGGACGCTGGAGCGCCCACTGAGAATGTTCTGCAGCTCCTGCCGAGCTGCATCGTAGGTGACGTTGAAGTGAGCCAGGATTTGCGCTGCAATGGTATCGCTTTCGCGCAACAGTGCCAGCAGCAGATGCTCGGTCCCCACAACATCGGCTTTGAGCCCACGGGCTTCCAGGTAGCACAGCTTCAGGACGCGCTCGGCTTGCTTAGTCAGCGGGATGTTCCCAATGGTGGCGGTCCCCCCGTAGGAGCGGACGCTATCTTCGATTGTGCGCTGGAGGCGGACCAGGTCCACTCCAAGGTTGCGCAGAATGCGGATAGCCATCCCTCCGCCTTCGCGGATCATCGCCAGGAGCAGGTGCTCGGTGCCAATGTAGTCATGCCCCAGGCGGAGAGCTTCCTCGCGGCTCAGCCGGATGACCTCCTGCATCCGCTGCGAGAAGTTGCCTTCCATGGCGTTTGCGATGTTGCTTCAAGTTCTACTACGCTCACCCGCTGACGACGCAGCAGGATTGGGCTTTATTGCAGCCGCGCCGCTGCGGGCACGGGAGCGGTTCGGTAGTTTTGTATCGTTGGCGACACACCAATGTTTCGGCAGTGCCAGTGCAGAGGTTGAGCTCATGGACAGTCTCACCGTTGAACGGGCGCAGCAGCTTCTGGAGGGCTGCCGAGGGCGGCGCATCGCGGTGGTAGGGGATGTGATGGTGGACCGCTACTTCTGGGGCAGCGTGACGCGGATCTCGCCCGAAGCACCAGTGCCGATTGTGGATTTCGAAGAGGAGCAATGTCGCTTGGGCGGGGCAGCAAATGTCGCGCATAACTTGGCAATGCTGGGCGTTCGTCCGCTGCTTGTCGGCGTGGTGGGGCAGGATGCGGCAGCGGAGATACTCCTGGAGCTGCTGCGCCAACTGGGGCTGGAGACGGCGGGAGTGCTGCCCGACCCGAAGCGCCCGACCACGGAGAAGATCCGCATCTTGGGCAATCGGCAACACCTGCTGCGCCTGGACCGCGAGGTCCGTACGCCCGTCAACAGCACTATCACCACACGAGTGCTGGAGCTGCTGGAAGCCGCCGAGGACGTCGAGGCGCTCATCTTCCAGGACTACAACAAGGGCATGCTCACGCCGGAGCTCATCGCCAAGGTCATTGAGTTGATGCGGCGTCGGGGTGTGCCCGTATTTGTGGACCCCAAGGAGGAGAACTTCTTCGCCTACCGTGGGGCGACCCTCTTCAAGCCGAATCGGCGGGAGGCTGCTGCAGCACTCCGCCAGCCACTCCGGACGCGCGAGCAGCTTGTGGCAGCAGCACAGCAGCTCCAGCAGGAGCTTGCCTGCCAGGCTGTTCTCATCACGCTGGGCGAAGAAGGGATGCTCCTGTGGGAATCCGAACGGGCAACCTTCATCCCCACGCGGGCTCGCCACGTTGCGGATGTCTCCGGCGCAGGGGATACGGTCATTGCAACCGTTGCGGCAGCCGTCATTGCCGGGGCAACACTGCTGGAGGCTGCTGCCCTTGCCAATATTGCTGCCGGAGTTGTCTGTGCCGAGCCCGGCGTGGTCCCGATTACCTCACAAGCCTTGCTGGAAGCGGTGGTGCAAGCATGAGCATGGTACTGGAGCGTTCACTGCTTGCCCAAATCTGCCAGCAACTGCGCCAGCAAGGCAAGCGCATTGTCTTCACCAACGGCTGCTTCGACCTGCTCCACCTGGGGCATGTGGACTACCTCTTCCGTGCCCGTGCCCTGGGGGATGTGCTCATCGTGGGGATCAACACCGATGATTCGGTGCGCCGCCTCAAAGGTCCGCAGCGTCCGCTGCGCTCGCAGCAGGAGCGGGCGGCACTGGTGGCAGCGCTCAAGCCCGTGGATTTCGTCACACTCTTTGCCGAAGACACCCCCGCGCAGCTCATCGCCGAACTGCGCCCACACGTGCTGGTCAAAGGAGGCGATTACACGCCCGAACAGATCGTCGGCGCGGAGATGGTGCGCTCCTGGGGTGGGGAGGTCGTGGTGCTCCCCTACGTGCAGGGCTACTCGACGACGGGCTTGCTGGAGCAGATCTGCGCGCGCTACTGCCCCGAACGGCGGCGTCCGGGCTGAAACCACTGCTCCCCTAAGCTCACGCTGAAGCTGAAGCGGGTAAACCATTCCCGCAGAAGTCCAGGGCGTCGCTCCCCGCGGATTCCGCTCTGACAGGCAACCTCCAGCAGAGTAAGCTGCTCCAGCGGAAGGCTCAGCCCAGCGCTGAGGAAGTACTCGGCAATCGGCACGCCGGAGACGCGGTAGTAGAGCTCCTGGTAGCCGGCACCGATGGCAAATCCCACGCGCTCGCTCCAAGCATGGGCGCCGCGAAGGTGGGGCTGGCGCACAACTCCAAAGCTCCAGCGCTGCAGTGCCCGGAACTGCACCCTCGGGTCGCTCCGGTAGGAGAGCCATTGCAGCTCCTGGCGGAAGTATTCGCCGAGGAATTGCCAGCGGTTGCGGCGGTAGCCGATCCCAAAGGCGTATGCGGCTGGGAGCTCCCATTGCTGGGAAGCCTCCAGCGTGGTATCGCCGCCGGTGTGCGGGAAGGGGTGCGTAAAGCGCCGCTGCGTCTGAAGCCGGACCGAAGGCATCACGGCAACGCCAATGTGCAGCGGCTCCAGGAGCCAGGAGGAGAGCCCCAAGGCAAACCCAACGCCGGAGAGCCAATCCCGCTGCTCCTGCAGCGCAGGGACAGACCACGAGTCGTCGGGGATGAGCTGCAGCTCGCTCTGGAAGAGGCCGAAGTAGTACCGGAACGCTGCCCCAATGGCAAGCCGCGGAATTGGTGTAGTGGCAACCCCAACACTGGCAACGGTGATTCCGCCGGAAGCCAGCACGCGATAGCTGCCGGTAATTGTGTCGCTGCCGAGCACAGCACGGACTGGCACGGCAACGGCGGCGTTGACGGAGCTGTAAGGAAAGAGCCCGAACCCGGCGCTCCAGCCACGCAGGGTATCTATGGCAAACACACCGAGGATGCCCTCGACTTTGCCATTGTTCTGGGCTGTGCGTCCGGCGTCTCCCCAAATCTGCTGCTGGTTGAAGCGGTATCCGCCCTGAAGGCGGGTCGAGCGCACATGGCTCCACAGTGCGGGATTGAGCGTGCTAATGCCGTGCTCGGAAACCAGCACAACGCCTGCAGAGGCGCAGCCATCGTAGAGAGCCCCCACAGCAGGGCGAACATCCCCGATGCCGAAGAGGGAGTAGTTCGAGCCGCCCTGCGCCCATGCTGCGGCAGCGGAAAGCATCCCCAGGAGACACACGCGAAGCCTCATGGCTGTTTGCGTTCGGAGTAGAGAATCCACATGCGCATTCCCGGCAGCAGGGCTATCCGGTCCAGCCGGCTGTAGAGGACATCGGCAGGAAGGGTGATGAGCAGCTCGCCGGCACTGCGTCGGTGGCGCAGCCAGAACTCCAGCATTGCTGCCAGCGACTTCGTCGCATACGATGCCGTTGCGGCATCATAGGTTGCGGTTGCCTGGATGTAGCCTGGCGCGGCGGAATCCGCCGGCATGAGCCGTAGGACGCGCGAGAACTCCCTGTTTCCCGTCCAAAACGCTGCAGTGTCCACCGGAATCCAGAGCTGGACTTGGTGAATGGCTGCCAGCGGCGGGAGTGCATCCAACCGTACACGCAGGCGAACTCGGTACTGCACGCCCGACTGCAGTAGCAGCTTCCCCGCGGTGTCTGCCGGTGGTCGAACGAAACTGCTGGCGTAGCCGCCACTGAGCCGCAGCGTGTCCACGCGTCCGGCACGGCGGTAGAGGACCTCCAGCGTCGGGAGCGGGCGCTGGAGCTGCCCAATCGTTTGTGTTGCAAAGGCGCGGATGGAGGTTGCCGTCGGCTCCGGTACCAGAGCAACGCCGTAGATGCTCTGCGAATCCGCTTGCCGGCGGAACCACTCCGCCAGAAGGGCATGTCCGGCGGCGTTGAGCCGAACCCGGACCGGTTCGGAGCTGTCCCGCAGCGGAATTGGGTCATTCCAGCTCCCAATCGGGGTGAGATCGAGCGTGGCGGCATCCCCGTTGGCGAAGAGGCTGTCCCAGATTGCCAGTGGACTCCAGAACCGCACCACAGGATGGATGCGGAAGGGGACAACGGTTGCACCGCCAGCAGTATCCCCCAGTGCGTAGCGCTCGGGCGAGAGGATGAGCGTGGCTTCGAGGATGTCCTCGGCGGTCACGCCCGCAAGGGTATCGGGGATATCCACAAAGCGCAGCAGTACACGCGCCTCCAGCTCCCGATAGCGCCCCAGAAAGAGCCATCCCGTGTTGAACAGCGGTTGGGCGACCTGCTCGGTGCGCACGGACTCAATCAGGGGAACGAGCTCGGAGGAGAGCACCTGAAGCTGGGTTGTGTCGGGCAGGAACTCCGCTCCGATCGAGGAGGGGAGGTCGTTGCATCCGGACGCAACCACTGCCACACCGATGCAGGCGCAGAGTATTCCCGTGCGATGCCACATCTGGCGCCGTAGGCATGAGATTGGCAGCAAAATTGCGGAATTTTCCCCCGCTGACGGCACAGAGCGCGTGTGCGCCGCGATCTTCGTCTTCAGCCAAGGCAGTACCGCGGTAGAGCGATGGCGGGACCAATTGTGCTGCTGACTGACTACGGCTTGCAGGACACCTACGTGGGGGTCCTCAAGGGGGTGATTGCTCGGATTGCCCCCGGGGTGCCGGTCATCGATCTGCTGCACGCGGTGCGCCCGCAGCACGTTCGCCAAGGCGCGTACGCACTGTGGGTTGCCGAACCCTACTTCCCCGATGGGGCGATCTTCGTTGCGATCGTGGACCCCGGTGTTGGCACCGAGCGGCGTGCCGTTGCGGTGGAGCTCAATCGGAAGTACTTCCTGGCGCCGGATAATGGACTGCTGAGCTTCCTGTTGGAGCGCTACGAGGTGGCGCGGGCAGTGGTGCTGGAGAACCCCGCCTACCGACTGGAGCCGGTGAGCAGCACATTTCACGGCAGAGACATCTTCGCTCCGGCGGCGGCGTATCTGGCGCAAGGGGTGCGGCTGGAGCAGTTGGGGATGCCGCTGGAGCCAAGCCGCTTGGTGCGCTTGCCCCCACCACGCCGCGAGTTCCACGACGGCGTCTGGATTGGGGAGATTCTGCACATTGACCGCTTCGGTAACCTCATCACCTCGCTGGCGGCTGCGGAGCTGCACATTGGGCAGACCCCTCAGGAGCGCTTCCGCTGGCGTATTGCCGTGCGCGAGCATACCATGGTGGGCATCTACTCCACCTTTGCCGAAGTTGCCGAAGGCGAGCTCCCTGCCTACGTCGGCAGCGATGGGCTGCTGGAGATCGGCTGTCGCAACGGCAGCGCTGCGCTGCGGCTCCAGGTGAACTTGGGGGAAGCTGTGCGCGCGTGGCGGGTCTGAAGCACGGAAATCCCACAGAGCTTCGTCTCTGGCATCCCTCGAAGAGCCACACCAATGCCGGACGGGACGACAGCATTTCTGGCGGCAATAGCCGGACTTGTGGGGCTGAGCCTTCTGGAGCTTCCAGGCTGGCGGCGATGGCTTCGAACGCTGCCGCCTCGCCAGCGGTGGGGTGCGCTTGGGGGAATTCTCGGGGCGCACCTTCCGTTGGTGTACAGTCTGCTCCTGTACAAAGCCTTCCCGCTGGAGCTCCCAACGGTGGTGTGGACAGTTGCGTGGATTCCCACGTTGGGGGTTGTACTGGCGGGCGTTCTCCTGACGCTGTGGGCAGGGCTCAGCGCACGGCGCCCGACGGTGCAGACCGCTGGGGTGAATCAGCATCGGCGGGAGTTCCTGCGCGTGGGAGCGGTAGCAGTGATTGGGATGGCAGCATCTACGCGGATGCTGGCATTGCCGCAGCGCGAGCATGTTCAAACGGTGACGCTTGCGCTTCCCAATCTGCCCGATGCCTTCGATGGGCTGACCATCGGCATGGTTGCGGATGTGCATTCGGGACCCTTCATGCAGCGCCAGCAGATGGAGCACTACCGGCGCGAGCTGGAGGCGCTCGGATGCGACCTCATTGTTCTGCCGGGCGACTTCATCATCAATCGGACAGCGGAGATCTACCCCTTTGCCGAAGCCTTTGCCGGACTGAGCGCACCGCTGGGGGTGTTCGCCGTGACGGGCAACCACGACTACTTCTCTGGGCAGGTGGAGCAGATCTGCCGCGCTATTGAGGATGCCGGAGTCCGCGTGCTGCGCAACGAGGCAATCGTGCTGGAGCGCGGAGGGGCGCAGCTCAGCATCGCCGGAATCGATGACTTCTACGCCCGCGCACTGCCGGAGTATCTCCAGCGTGGGCGCGATCCGGATGGGGTGCTCAGCGCGTGGGAACGCCTGCTGACGAGCGTGCCCGCACCGCGGATTGTGCTCTGCCATCGCCCGTACTACTTTGAGGAGCTGGTCCTGCTGGGTGCGGATGGCGTACTTGCCGGGCATACGCACGGAGGGCAGATTGTGCTGGCACGCGTTGGGGAGCTATCGCTCTCGTTTGCAGCATTGGTCTCGCCCTACGTTGCAGGGACGTACTATTCGCAGCAGCGTCCGAGTGCCTGGATGTACGTTACACGCGGGATTGGGACGGTGGGCATCCCCGTGCGCTGGAATTGCCCGCCGGAGATCACCCACATTCGGCTGGTGAAAGCGAAGGGAGAGCACGGGTGAGCACAGAGACCCTCCAGCAGCAGTTCGAGCAAGCGCTGCAGCAGCTCTGCCGCAGCCAGACCGTGCTTGTCACCACGCACGTCCATCCCGATGGCGATGGAATTGGTTCGGCGTTGGCGCTACTGCACTACCTGGAGGCGCAGGGCAAGCAGGTGAGGATCCTCCTGCCCAGCCCCGTGCCTGAGGTCCTGCGCTTCCTGCCCGCAGCGGAGCGCATCGAGCAGTACTGGGCACTGGAACCCTTGCCGAGCGTTGACACTATTGTGGTCGTGGATACCAGCGAGCCGCATCGGCTGGGGGCATTGGCGGAGCCGGTCCTGGCATCCCATGCCACGAAGGTGGTCTTCGACCACCATCTGGCGCCCCAACCCTTTGCCGACATCTACGTGGTTGATCCCGCAAGCAGCGCCACCGGGGAGCTGCTGTGGCGCTTCTTGCGCTGCGCCGGAGGTCCCTATCGGCAGCGCGAGATTGCCCAAGCGCTCTACGCTGCGATCGTGACGGACACGGGCAGCTTTGCCTTCTCCCGCGTGACAGCGGAGCTGCACCGGACGGTTGCGGAGCTACTGGAGCTGGGGGTGAATCCCGAGCAGATGCACGAGCAGCTCTTCTCCTCCTGGTCTCTGGCACGGATGCGCCTGTTGGGGGAGGCATTGGAGACGCTGGAGCTCTACCACGATGGGCGCGTTGCCCTGATGGTGGTCCCGCGCGAGCTGTTCCTGCGCTTGGGGGCGCGCTCGGAGGATATCGAAGGGTTCGCGCAGTACACGCTTGCGGTCCGGGGAGTGCAGTTGGGGATCTTGGCGGTGGAGCTGCCGGATGAACCAGGGGTCAAGCTCTCCTTCCGCTCGCGTGGAGCGGTTGCGGTGCACGAGCTGGCAGCGGAGTTCGGGGGCGGGGGGCATGAGCATGCTGCCGGAGCCCGGGTGCGGACGGGAAGCCTCCTGGAGGTATGCCACCGCGTTGTCGAGCGTGCGCGGGCGTATCTCCGCTGAGCTTACGGGAGCTCGCGCTGCAGCCGTGTGCAGATGCCGCGGATGAGCCCCATCCCCTCGGCGATGGTCTCCAGCGGGATATTCAGCGGTGGGCGGAAGCGGATGGAACGTTCACCGCAGGGGAGCAGGAGCAGCCCCTGCTCAAACGCCAGTTGCCGGAAGCGGCGTCGGACGGCGTCGTTGGGCAGATCGAAGGCACAGAAGAGCCCACGCCCACGGGCATTGCTGATGAGGGTGGGGAACTCCTCCTGCAACTGCTGCAACTGGGCTTGCAGGTACTCTCCGGCGGTGCGGACGTGCTCCAGGAGCCGCTCCTGGTGGATGATCTCCAGGTAGCGCGTTGCCCGCAGCATGTCAACCAGGTTCCCGCCCCAGGTGGAGTTAATGCGCCCCGGGACGTGGAAGACGTTCTCGGGTTCGGAGTCTATGCGGTCGGTGACCAGGATGCCGCAGACCTGCATCTTTTTGCCGAAGACCAAAATATCCGGAACCACGCCCAGTTGCTCGAACGCCCACATGGTGCCGGTCAGCCCCACGCCAGTCTGCACCTCATCGAAGATGAGCAGGGCATCGTTTTCATCGGCGAGCTGGCGCAGGGCTTGGAGGAACTCCGGGCGGAAGTGGTTATCGCCGCCCTCGCCTTGGATCGGCTCGATGATGATGGCGGCGATATCATCGCTGTGCCGGCGGAATGCCTCTTTGATTTGCTCCAGCGCAAACTGTTCTTCGCGGAGAACTTGCTCGAGCACCTGCTCGGTGACCGGGAAGCGCAGGGCAGGATTGTGGATGCGCGGCCAGGAGAACTTCGGGAAGTACATCGTCTTGATGGGGTCGGTGTTGGTCAGCGAGAGCGTATAGCCGCTGCGCCCGTGGAATGCCTGACGGAAGTGGATGACCTGATGCCCGCGCTCGTAGGGGGAACCCTTGCGGAAGTTCTGACGCACCTTCCAATCGAAGGCGACCTTGAGCGCGTTTTCCACGGCTAAGGCACCGCCCTCGATGAAGAAGGCATAGCGGAAGGGCTCGGGAGCGGCAAGTGCGAAGAGCGTTTTGACAAAGCCTGCGTAGATGTCGGTGTACACGTCCGAGTTGGAGGGCTTGTTCAGGGCTGCCAGCAGCAGCCGACGGAGGAACCCAGGCTCGAACAGCCCCGGATGGTTGAAGCCCAGCGGCATCGAAGCAAAGCAGGTGAAGAAGTCCGCATAGCGCTTCCCCGTGCGGGCATCCACAATCACGGGGGTGCGGCTGCGCTCCAGGTCCACCACGAGGTCGAAGCCGTCAACGAGTATGTGCTTGCGCAGCTCGGCGAGCACCTCCTCGGCTGCGACGGGGAACATTGGCTGGTAGGCCGCCGCATCGGGCGAGAGCAGTGTGTCCAGGACCGAGAGCGGTGCGCCAGACATGGAGGAACAGCTCTACTGAAACAAGCCGGATGGAGAAACGAACAGCGGCAAGGCGTTCGTGTTTGCCGCAAGCGTTGGTCAGTTGACGCGATTGTGCTATATTGCGTATTCGTGAAGGAGCAGTGCCAAATTGACCGGAGAGGAACATGCTGGCGCAGCCCAAAGCAAAGCCCTCACGTATCGGCTTCCAGCACTACGCGCTCTTTGTAGGAGCGTTCCTTGTGAGCACGTGGGTATTCCACACGGCGTTACTGCCCAGGATTGTGGAGTACTTCTTCGTCAGCCAGTTCAAGCCAGCCACGGGGAAGCCGTTGGTGAACTTTCGAGGCGTATATGCCACTCCTTCGGCGGAAGGGGAGAAGTACGCCGGCATGGAGGTGCGCAAAGAGTACATCAATCGCGAGTACATCTTCGACTTCACCAACAAAGCGCGCAATGAGCAGGAGCACGGCTATACGAAAGCTGCCGGAGAGTGGCTGGCAAAGGCACCAAAGCTGGGCGAGGACCCAATCATTTTGGAGCCCTTCGGCTTCATCATCCTGTCCATCGATATCGGCTTTCTGGTGGCGGTGCTGCTGACGCTGATTCTGCCGCCGAGCATCGGGCTGATGTCGGCAAAGGTGGAGGAAGCCATCGAAGAGACAAAGGCGAAGGTGCGCATCCAGACGGGCTTCAGCGAGGAGGTAATTCACGTGCTGACGATGCGGGATGAGGAGCTGCGCCAGCGCGATTGGGCGGAGTTGCGCCCGGTGTTCCTCTACGTCTGGGAGCGTACGACGCCGGAGGAGGAGCAAGCTGCATCGCGGCGCTATCCGCTGCGCTTTGAGGAGGCGTTTACCGAAGACGTAGACGTCGTCAAATTCCGCAAGGAGGTGTTGGACAACCGCATTCGGGAGCACTTCTCCGATTTCGTCGCGCGCGAGATCGTGGACACGCGCGAAGCACAGGAGTGGCGTCGCAATCGGCTCCGTATCGGGAAGGCGTTGCGGCTTTACATGAGCCATCACTTTGCGGAGAAGTACTCCAATGCCGTTACCGGGCTGGCCTACGGTGGTGCTGCGTTGCTCATCATCGCCATCGGAATCCGCGGGCTGAAGTTCATCCCCGCAACGCGCCCGACGCTGATTCTGTTTGCGATCTTCCTGGAGTTCTCCATGCTGACGTTGCTGGCGTTCACGCTCTTCTACACGGAAGCCGAAGAGCGCATGGACAAGATGCTCAAGAAGATGGAGGACGCCGCGCGGGGGCAGTTGGAGACGCTCGAGCAACAATCGCGCGATATCCATCGCCTGGCGGAAGCCTTAGAGGGCGGCACCGCCGAGATCATTCGCCAGCGCGTGCGCGAGGCGGTCTCGGCATATCTCAGCAGCGATGACGCCGTCCGCAAAGCCTTAGCCGAGGAGATTAGCGAGCGCATTCTGGCAGGGCTTCGAGCAACGGTGCAGCAAGGGAATCAAGGGCACACCCGCTAAAGGCTGGAGCGAAGTAGGGTGGACTGCCAGCAGCGCTGCCAGTTGTGTGCGGTGCAAGGGGAAGGATGAGAGCGTGCGTGCAATGGGTCCTCATCGGCACAACGGGGATAGCGCTGCAGGCGGCGACGGTGCAGGTTCGCGTCGCTCCGGATGGCGTACACGTGCGGGTTGAACTGCCAGCGCCGCAGCAGCATCACCACAGCGATGGGCGCGTGAGCTTCTCTCTGCCGGAGGGGCTGTTGCCGGCGGATACTGCAGCGGCAGCATTGCCATCGGTGGGATGGCTCCTTGCCCTTCCCGACGATGGTGCGGAGCTTGCCTGGGAGGCGGCATCTCCGGTAGAGTGGTCCGGCGTTCGGCTGGCAAGCACGGGGGAGCTCTTCGGTGCGCAGCCGGTGCAGCAGGTGCGGGTGAATTCCCTCCCTCGAGTGCAGCTCCACTCCATTGGATGGTGGCGCGGGGTCAGGCTGGCAGCATTGCAGGTGCAGCCGTGGGCGTACGAATCCAGCACGGGCAAGTTGCGGCTATGGCAGCGATGGGAGATTCGGCTAACCTTCCGCAGCCCTCTCCCGAAGCCGGTAAGAGGCTGGAGGATGCCACAGGAACAGGAGTTTCTGCGGCTCCTCAACCCGGAGCATTACGCCTGGCTCGCAGCCCGTGCAGAAGCCCAGCCACAGCAGCGGGAGAGCGTACCCTTTCCCGTACAGCAGCCGGTACTGCGCCTGCGCACGCGCACCGATGGCGTTGCAATCGTGACTGGGGCGAGCATACTCCAGCTCATGCCCGAATGGCGCGGCGTGGACTCCCGACGGCTCCACCTCCTCTGGCGCGGTCGCTCCGTGCCGATCCTACTCACGGACCGCGATGGCGTGCTCAGCGCGGAGGATACGCTCTTCTTCTTCGGGCGCCGTGCCGCTGGTGACACAACCTGGTTCGATTTCTACGATGCCGAGGAGTCCTTCTTCCTCAGTCTTGCCGACAGCGCCGCTGCCCGCTATGTGCCCTTCCCCGACGACGCCGCCGATACCGTTCGCCTGCCCAGTGTGCTGGAGTTCCACTGGGAGCGCGACCGCACGTACGTGTACGGGATAAATGCCCAAGGCGATTACTCGCGCTACCGCACAGAGACAGCCCCAGGTGAGGGCTGGTACTGGGCGGTGCTCCGACCAGGGCAGGTGTGGCAGGACTCCCTGCTACTTCCGCTCACCGGTGATACGCTGTGGCTGGAGCTGTTTGGGTACAGCTTCAATGGGCTTGCGCCGTGCGCTCCCGAGCACCGCTGGCGCGTATTGCTCAATGCAGACACCTTGGCGGTACTGCAGTGGAGTGGGATAGGTCCGCAGCATTGGAGGCTTTCGGTGCCTGTGCAGCGGTGGGCGGTGGGGTGGAATCGGCTGCGGATCGAGTCCTTCGGTGCCGCGGGAAGCGCTTGTGGGGCAGCCGAGCAGGGCTTGGATGCCATCCGCATCAGAGCGCTGCAGCAACCGGTGGCTACAGCCGGGCGGTACGTCGGGGAGTATCCGGCGCAAGACCGCACCACCGTCGTGCGCATCGATGGCTTCTGGGGTAGTCGGATCGTGGTGCTGGATACGCTTGGCGGGCGAGGGCAGTTGCTGCACGGGGAAAGCACTGGTGGCAGCTTTGCTGTTACGTTCGTTCTTCCGGCGGGCTCAGCGGCGAGGGTATGGGCAGCCGATTCCAGCGCATGGGAGGTTGCACGCCTGGAGCGCATCGAGCCCTTGCGGGAGCTACTGGATTCGGCACAGGCGGATGCCATTGTGTTGACGGTACCGCGCTTCTTCCCGGCTGCACGGCGCTGGGCGGAGCATCGCCAGCGTCGGCAGGGATTGCGCACGCGTATCGTTTCGGTCGAAGATGTTGCCATTGCCTTCGGCTGGGGACGGCGCTCCCCACACGCCATCAAAGCGTTTCTGCGCTATGCGTACCGGAACTGGCAGCCCCCGGCACCGTATGTGCTGCTGATTCTGGGCACTGCCAATTGGGATGCCCGCAACGTGCTTGGGTACGGCAAGCCGAACGTCGTGCCCAGCTACGGAGTGCCGGTCAGCGACTACTGGTACGGCTTGCTGGAGGGCGAGGATTTTGTGCCCGAGATGCTCGTCGGACGGCTGCCCGCAGCCGATAGCCTCGAAGCCGAACGCCTTGTGGACAAAACGCTCGCCGCCGATACCGCCCCGCGGGAGCTTTGGCGCAAACGCGCTCTGTTCCTCTTCGGCTACGGCTTCTACCAGTACGACGACCACCTCAGCTGGGCACGCGACCGGCTTGGCATGAGGCTGGACCTTATCGTCAAGGAGAGCGATGAGCCCTCGACCAGCCGGTATGGACCGCAGATTCGGCAGCTGCTCAGCGAAGGCATTGGCTTTACCAGCTACTTCGGGCACGGCGCCGAAGCCAATATGGAGCTGCAGGGCTGGGAGCCGCAGCGGCTGGACCCCACGCCGCGGCTGGGAATCCTCATGACGCTCTCGTGCTCGATGGGGAACTTTGCCACCCCGTACGTGCGCTCCTACAACGAGCAGTACGTTGCGTTGCCGCAGCGCGGTTTTGCTGCTGCGCTGGGAATGGCCGGAATTGGGTTCGACGTGCTGGAGCGCTCGCTGCAGTACTACTTCTTCCAGGCGCTGGTGGAGACCCGACTGCGCACCTTGGGAGCACTGTACCTGGAGGCTCGCCGAAGCCTGACGGGGCAGTTCAATCCCCAGGTCTTGAGCAACGACCTCTACCGCGCAACCCTTCTCCAGCATACGCTACTGGGCGATCCGCTGCTGCGCTTCCCTGTGGATACGCTGCCGGACCTTGCTCTCCTCCCGGAGCCGGTTCTGCACTCCGGCGATGGGCGCGCCCGCTGGGAGTTCACGCAATCCGATACGGCGCTGCGCCTGCGGTTGCGTGTGGGCAATCTTGGAATCGCGGCACCTCCGGGGTGGTCTCTGCAACTGCTGCACCGCAGCGGACAGGTGCAGGATACACTGCGTGTAGTGGACACTGTCGGTGTCGCCTTCGAGAGGGTGCTGGAGTTCGCGCTGCCTCAGGCATGGCTCAGCGCGGGCGAGCACCGGTTGCAGATTCGGCTCAATGCGGATTCCAGCCTGCCCGAGCTCGATTATTCCAACAACAGCGTGGAGCTGCGCTATCGGGTCTTTCAGACCGTCCTGCTGCCGCTGGAGCCGCTCCCGTGCTGGAATGTCGGACCCGGCGCGGCGCGCTTCCGTGTGCTTCTCCCCACGCGGGATGCGCCAGCCTGGGAGTTTGAAGCGCAACTGTGGCGGGATAGCCTCCTGGTGGAGGAGGCAACCGAGGGCTTCCGGTCCTGGGATGAGGTTGTGCAGTGGGAGCCGAGCGCTCAACTGGAGCCGGAAAGGGCGTACCGCTTCCGGATCCGGGCACGTCGTTCGGGAGCCTTGGACTGGAGCGGATGGCTGGAGGTGCCCTTCTGGGTGGATACGGGCTTGAGCGCCCGCACCGTGCGCTGGCGGATGTTCTCCGCCGAGACCTTCGGCACGGCGCAGTGGCAGGGAATGCAGCTTGTCGCCGATAGCCTCGTTCGGCTGGAGCCGGAGCAACGCCGTCTTCAGCTCCAGATGAGTTCGGACCCAGACCCGCTGCGGGCAACAGCGGTGGTTGCCCTGGAAGGGCAGCCGGTGCTGGAGCTCAGAGGCGAGGCCGGCATTGGTGTGGTGCTGCTCACGTTGCAGGATTCACTTCGGCAGCGGGTGCTCTTCTACCGAACGGGCAGGGCGGGGGAGAGTGCGGATGCCGCAGCGCTGTTGGCACTGCTGCGGGATTCGGTGCGCTCCGGTGAAGTTGTTGCCCTGGTGCTCTCCGGCGATGGGCTCTGGCGCTTTGATTCACTGGGGCTGGAGCAGCTTCGCCAGACGTTGCGGAGTCTCTACGGGGCGGCGCTGGCGGATTCGCTCCAGCGTGACCGGCGCATTGCCTACGCACTCCTTGCCCGGCGCGGCGCTCCCAGAGCCATCGCCGAACGGTGGAAGCTCGGTGATACGCTCCGCGTGGATGCAGTGCTCTCCTGGCGAGTGGCGGAGAGTTGGGTGCAAACTCCCTGGATTGGTCCGGCGCAGCAGTTGGGGCAGTTACGGCTCCGGCTCCGCGAGCCGTACGCGTGGGAGGGCAGAGTTCTCGGACGCTCCTCCCTGGAGGAGACCGGAGAGGATCTCCTTGCCCTCCTGCAGGGCGATACACTGGTGGAGCTGCGGGGGGAGCCATACGCGTACGTGCGCGTGGAATTGCACGTGCGCGGGGGTGAACAGCCAGCGCTTGAGGAGCTTGCGCTGGATTTCGTTCCCCAAGGAGAGCTTGCCCTCCGTTCGCAGGAGCTCCAAGTGAGTCAGCAGCCTGGGAGCGATACGCTCCAGGTGCGCTTTGGGGTGTGGAATCGGGCGCTCCGGGCAGTGGCGACGCCCGTGCGCGTGCAGATGTCCACAGCGTCTGCTGGCGTGCTCTTCGAGCGTACGTTCCCCGTGGAGATTCCGCCCGATACGCTCCGGGAGTTTGTTGTGCTGCTTCCCAGTACGGGATGGGCGCTGCAGGATACGCTCTCGCTGCGCGGGTGGAGTCCTGGGGAGCTATACGCCTTCAACGACCGTGCGGCAGTTCCGGTCCAGAAGCAGCCCGACCAGGAGCCTCCGAAGCTGGAGCTGTGGTGGCAGCAGGAGGAGACCGTAGTGCGGCTCCAGCAGGGCATGAGTATTGAGCGGCGTCCGCGGCTGTGGGCTATCCTCCAGGACAATCTCCCGCTGCTCTCCGCTGCGCGAGCCCTAACGCTGTGGATAGACGGTCGCCGCATGGATAGCACCACCGCAGAGCACTACCGAGTCTATGCGGCCGAGCAGTTCGCGCAGTTGCCGGAGCAGATTCGCCAGAGTCTTCCACAGCAGGCGCGCGTGGTGGTGGAGTGCCTTCCTCGGCTGCTGCCTCCGGGCACCGTTTTGCTGCGCCTTGTGGGCGAAGACGCTGCCGGACTCCGCGATACCCTGGCACTGGAGCTGCTTGTGACAACCGAGCGGCGGATCCTGCTCCAGCGGCTCTTCCCGCAGCCTGGCGGGGATGAGCTGAGGGTGGATTTCCTCCTGCAGAGCTACCATCCGCAGGAAAGGGTGCGCGCGGAGCTCTTCGATCTGACGGGGCGTCCGGTGTGGAGCGAGGAGTTCGTTGCCTTCAGCGGCGGCAATCGGTGGAGCTGGTCGGGAAGGGACCAAGCTGGCAGGAGCGTTGGAAGCGGGGTCTACCTGTGGCGGCTGTGGATCCCGGAGATGGGCTCTGCCACAGGGATTTCCGGCATGTGGCTGCGGCTGCCCTGAGACATTGTGTGCCCTTCTTGCACGTCTTTGCCGCGTGTACAGCACAGCTGTAGGGAGCTACAATGGAGGTCGGTGTTGTCGAAAGCATCCGCTTGCGCTTCCCCGATGGCAGCGAACGGGAGGTCCAGCGGGGCATCACGGGGCTGGAGCTCGTGCGCAGCCTCTCGGAGGACCTTGCCCAGCGTGCCGTTGGGCTGCTGGTCAATGGTGTGCCATACGACCTTTCCCGCCCGTTGACCGAGGACGCGGAGGTACGGGTGCTGACCTACGACGATCCCGAGGGGCAGCAGATCTTCTGGCACTCCTCGGCGCATCTGATGGCAGAGGCGCTCGAGGCGCTCTATCCGGGCATCAAATTCGCCATCGGTCCGCCCATCGAGCAGGGCTTCTACTACGATGTGGAGCTGCCCGAGGGAGTGAAGTTGAGCAGCGAGGATTTGCCGCGCATTGAGGAGAAGATGCGCGAGCTGGCACAGCGCGATGTGCCGTTTGAGCGGATTGAGGTCTCCTGGGAGGAAGCCGTTGAGCACTACCGGCGCCACTGGAACCCCTACAAGCTGGAGATCCTGGAAGGGCTTCGCGGGCAGCCGGTCACCTTCTACCGGCAGGGGAACTTTCTGGACCTGTGCAAGGGCACCCACGTGCCCTCGACCGGGATGCTGCGCTATCCGAAGCTACTCTCCATTGCTGGCGCCTACTGGCGCGGGGATAGCCGCAACACAATGCTGACGCGCATCTACGGCATCTGCTTCCCGCGCAAGGAGCAGTTGGAGGAATTCCTGCACCTGCGCGAGGAAGCCGAACGCCGCGACCATCGCAAGCTGGGGCGCGAGCTGGAGATCTTCCTGCTCACCCCGGCAGTCGGACCCGGCTTGCCCATTTGGTTGCCCAACGGCACGGTGCTGCGGCGCACTCTGGAGGCATTCCTGCGGCGCGAGCAACTCCGGCGCGGCTACCAGGAGGTCATCACTCCCCACATCGGGAACCTGGAGCTGTACAAGACCTCCGGGCACTACCCCTACTACGCCGATTCGCAGTTCCCACCGATGCACCTGGACGAGCACGAAAGCTACCTGCTCAAGCCGATGAACTGCCCGCACCACCACCAGATCTACGCCTCCAAGCCCCGCAGCTACCGCGAGTTGCCGCTCCGCTTGGCAGAGTTCGGCACCGTCTACCGCTACGAGCAATCCGGCGAGCTCAACGGCTTGGTCCGCGTGCGTGGCTTCACGCAGGACGATGCCCACATCTACTGCACGCCGGAGCAGCTCAAGGAGGAGATCAAAGCCGTCGTTGACCTGACGCAGTACGTCTTCCGCATCTTCGGCATGCCGGTGGACATCCGGCTCTCCTTCCGCGATGACAACGAAGCCAAGTACGGTGGAGATATCGCGCTCTGGGAGCGCGCCCAGCGGGAGATCCGCGAGGTTGCCGACGAACTGGGGCTGCAGTACACCATTGGCATTGGGGAAGCCGCCTTTTACGGTCCCAAGATTGACTTCATCGTGCGCGATGCCTTGGGGCGGCGTTGGCAGTTGGGCACGGTGCAGGTGGATTACGTCATGCCCGAGCGCTTCGGGTTGGAGTACATCGGTCCCGATGGGCAGGCGCATCGTCCGGTGATTATTCACCGGGCACCGTTTGGTTCGCTGGAGCGCTTCATCGGCATCCTCATCGAGCACTATGCCGGCAACTTCCCCTTCTGGCTGGCACCGGTGCAAGCGATTGTGCTGCCAATTACAGATGCCCAGCACGGCGCAGCGGTAGAGCTGGCGCACCAACTGCAGGAGCAAGGCTACCGCGTGGAGGTGGATACGCGCTCGGAGCGTCTGCAGCGGAAGATCGCCGAGGCGGAGCACCGGAAGATTCCCTTCCTGCTGATTCTGGGGCGGCGCGAAGTCGAGAGCGGGACCATCGCCGTGCGTCGTCACGGGCGCGGAGACCAGGGAAGCATGAGCCTGGAGGAGCTGCTGCGGCGGTTCGGGCAGCTCAACCAACCCGGGGCTTCCGATGAGTAGAGGGGCTGCGGTGCTCTCGGCGGCGCTTCTCTTCGCAGAGGTGGTGGTAGCCTGTGGGCAGCCTTCGGGGCTGGAGCTCCGAGTTGTTGCCCGCGGGTTGCAAGTGCCCTGGTCTGTTGTGTGGGCGCCGGATGGATGGCTCTGGTGCACGGAGCGCCCAGGGCGGATTTTGCACATCCATCCCGAAACGGGCGAGCAGCGGCTCCTGCTGCGCGTGCCCGAGGTGCTCAGCGTGAGCGAGACCGGGCTCATGGGCTTGGCGCTGCATCCGGGCTTCCCCGATACGCCCTGGGTGATGGTAGCGTACACGGTGCGGGGAGGCGGTGGCGGGATCGAACTCCAGATTGTGCGCTTACGCTACGACCCGAACGAGGATACCCTGCAGGAACCACAGGTCCTGCTGCAAGGAATCCCCGTGGGGCAGATCCATGCCGGATGCCGGTTGCTTGCGTTGCCGGACCGGACCGTCTTGGTGACCGTGGGCGAGGGCGGAGTGCCGCAGCGTTCGCAGGATCTGGGGCAGTTGGGCGGGAAGATTCTGCGGATCGGCTGGGAGGGCGAGATCCCGACGGACAACCCACTGCCGGGCAGCCCAATCTGGCTCTGGGGAGTGCGCAATCCGCAAGGGCTGGCGCGAAGCAGCTCCGGGTTGCTCTACTTCTCCGAACACGGCGCCAGCACGGATGACGAGCTCAACCTCCTCGAACGCGGACGCAACTACGGCTGGCCCGCCGTTGAAGGCTACTGCGATCGCCCGCAGGAGGAGCAGTTCTGCCGCGATTCCAATGTGGTCGAACCGCTGTACGCCTGGACTCCGACGGTGGCACCGTGCGGGTTGGCGTACTATCCGCCGACGGGTCCGCTGGAGGAGTTCCGCCACGCTCTGCTCTTGGCAACGCTCAAGGGGAGTACGCTGTTTTGCTTGCAGTTGAGCCCGGATGGACGGAGCATTGTCACCGTTGTGCCGTATGCGCTCGGTGTGGGGCGCCTGCGCGATGTGTGCGTAACTCCGGAGGGGCGCGTCTTCGTGAGTACGAGCAATCGGGACGGTCGGGGCACCCCGCGCGAGGGGGATGATAAGATTCTCGAGCTGGTGCGTGCCCAGGAGGTGGGTGCTCAAGAGGAGCCGGCGTTCGGCTGGCGCGCGGAGGCGGGAACGTTGCGGCTATGGGCGTCGTCGAAGGGCATCTTCTGCCTCTTTGATCGGCGGGGCGGCTGCGTGGGCTGCCGCAGCGGGGTCTGGGAGACGGCGTTTCCGGGGTTGGCTCCCGGGGCGTACGGCGTGCTCTTCGTGGGCGAGAGGGTGGCAAGCCGCTGGATTGTAGTGGAGTAGGGCGCGGCGCGTGCGGCTTTTCGTAATTTTGCACTGCGCCCGATGGGCCCGTAGCTCAGTTGGGAGAGCGCGTGAATGGCATTCACGAGGTCAGGGGTTCAAATCCCCTCGGGTCCACACGCGGGGCCGTAGCTCAGCTGGTTAGAGCGCCTGCCTGTCACGCAGGAGGACGCGAGTTCGAGTCTCGTCGGCCCCGCAATTCTTTTTGCCCCACGCTGCACGCAGCTCCGGAGGGCGGAGTCCACCACGCCGTAAGCGGTAGCTGAGGTGCTGCCGCTTCCAGAAGGGCTGAGACGGACCTACCGAACACCACCGGCGGGAGAGAGCTTGCGCACAAGGCGCCAGCTTGCCGGTAGCAGAAATGTTGCCAGAAGGAGCTTGAAGAGGTCGCCGATGATGAAGGGGAACAACCCCAACGGCAGAACGGCACTCCAGCCCACAAATAGCGCCAGCCAGGGCAGCCCAAAAGCGTAGATGAGCGCGTTGCCCAGTAGGAGCGCCAGTGCTGTTGTCGGGAGCCTGCGATCCCAGCCGTGCTCGGCAAGCCAGCCCACCAACCATGCTGCGCCGAGGAAGCCGAGAAGGTAGCCACCCGTTGGTCCAAGCAGATGTGCAATGCCTCCGCTTCCGAGCGCGAAGACAGGCATGCCGGTCGCTCCCATGCACAGGTAGAGTGCCACGGCGCTCGCACCGCGACGCGCCCCCAGCGCCGCTGCTTCCAGCAGTACGGCAAGGGTCTGCCCGGTGATGGGCACCGGTGTCCAGGGCAGCCGTAGCGATAGCTGTGCCATGAGGGCAATCAGAACGCTGCCAGCGAGCGTGAGCACGCCATCGTAGAGCAGCGCATGAGAACGGGAAGAGGGACGCCACACGTCCGCAAGGGTCCACGTGGGAGCGTGCATCTCTGCAGCGCCGGATGTGGCACACAGGTGCAGAAGACGACCTTGCCCTCACATTCACGCGTCGGCTGGTGCACGGTTGCCGGCGCGGTAGAAGCGGATGTGCACGCGTTCGATGGTTGCCAAGCCTTCGGTGATGGCGCTATCCACGATGGGGAGGAATGCCTCGATGCGCTCGATGGTGTCCACGATTTCGATGATGATGGGCAGGTCCACCGAGAGCCGCTCCAGGCGGGCAGTGTGAATGCGGCTGTGCGCCCCAAATCCGGCGATGCCGCGCAGCACCGTTGCGCCCGCCAGCCCGAACTGCTTTGCTTGCCGCAGAATCCATTCCCACAGGGGCATCCCCTCGTGCCGGTCCTGTTCGCCGATGAAGATGCGCAGCAGATGCCCTTCGGCAGGCAGTACCATGGTCTATCCCCACAGCGTCTGAGACATGAGCAGTCCCAGCCAGAAGGCGATGAAGCCGAGCGTGAAGTGGGTTGCCAGGTTCAGCCCCAGCATGACCCATTCGCCAAGGCGCAGGAGGGCAAAGCTCTCGCCAATGAAGGTGGAGTAAGTGGTCATCGAGCCCAGGAAGCCGATGACCAGGAAGGCGCGCACGGAGGCATCAATAGCGCCACGGAATTCGCCAATTCCGGTGATGATGCCCAGGAGAAAGCTCCCCAGCAGGTTGACCAGCAGTGTTGCCACCGGAAAGCGTGGCGGGAAGGGGAAGAGAGCGTAGATGGCACCCATGAGGCCGTAGCGTGCCAGAGCACCGAGGAACCCGCCAAGTCCGACCAGAAGGAGCTGTCGCATCGCCAGTCAGCGGTTGTATCGGTACTTTGCATCCGGCGGCAGGGGGGTCAGCAGCCGGTAGTCCTCAAAGCCGGTGTAGTCCACGAAGAGGAATTCGCGGTCGGCGTAGGTCCAGCGTTCGTACTGGCGCCCGTTGAGCGTAAACTGCTCGCGGCGGAGCGGGGGTCCGAAGATGACGTAGACCATGCCGCGGTCGGTCTGCCAACCTTCGGTATAGCTGCGGAAGAGCCGGTCGGCTTGAGCAATGCGGTCGTAGTACTCCTCGAAGGCTTCGTTGCGCAGGGTGCCTGGGGTGGGATCGAGCGCAGCCCAGAACTCCTCGAAGCGGCGGCGTCGCTCGGCTGCGGTAGGGGCGGAGGCGATCGAGTCAATCTGGGCTTGGGTGGCAACGTAGCGCAATTGGCGGATGGCGCGCTCCAAGTCCTCCACCGTACGCCCGAAGGCGCTCCAACGGATGCGCAGACTCCGCTCGCTTTGCGCCAGCGGAAGCCCTGCGTGTTCCACGAGGACGCGCAGCCGGTAGGAGCCGGAGGCGATATCGGCAGGAAGCTGCAACGGCAGAAGCAGCAGAGTTTGGGGCATGCTCGGACGCAATGTCCGGCGCAGCAGCTCATAGCGCTTCTGCTTCCCTTCGGAGAGGAGCAGTTCAGCCCGCAGGGTGAGCGAATCGCTCACAGCTGAGCGGGAGATAAGCTCCACAGCGGCAAAGAAGCGTTCGCCCAGTTGGGCAACATCGTCGGAGAAGAAGGGGGTGATGCGCGGGCGCTGTTCGTGCTCCTCTACCGTGCTTGCCAGCAGGATACTGCTCAAGGCAAGCGAGGGACGTTGGTAGTCGGGGACCTCGTAGCGGCGGCTGGTACGGTATTCGCGCCCGCTGAACTCGTCTCGCAGCAGCACCGTAATGGTATAGCTCCCGGCGGGGAGGTGGTCACTGCTTTGCAGGGCTTCGAAGGCTGCCGTTGCTCCTTGGGCGATGCTGTAGGTCGGGGCGTACGGGCGCCGGTTCCACACGTGCGAACGCAGGAGTTGCCCTGCACTATCGCGGATGGTGACGGAGAGCTGGTACTGAGCTTGGAAGGCGCCTCCCTCGGCGGCACGGAAGGTAAGCGTTGCATAGGGGATGACACTCCAGACGTCCACCCGTGCGTTGGAATCGGGCAGTTCGGCAGCAAAGCACAGCACATCCGTGAAGAAACCCTCTTGCTGTGCTCCAAGGGGGATGGCAGCGCACAGGACGATGCTGATGGCTTCAAGCAGGCGTCGGCACTGTGACATTGGCGCTCCCGTAGAGTTCGTAGTCCCCGGCGTCCTCGATCTCCACCATCACGAAGGTGCCGGGGGAGAGCGGTACAGGGGAGCGGACGTAGACCTCGCAGTCTACCTCCGGAGCATCGAATTCGGTGCGCCCGAGGTATTCCCCCGGGGCAAGCTCCTCGTCAATGAGGACACGCTGCACGGTGCCGATCTTGGCGCTGTTGAGCTCGCGCGAGATGCTGCGCTGCAGCTCCATGAGCTCCCGGTAGCGCTCCTGCTTGACCTCTTCCGGGATGGGGTCGCCCAGGCTCCATGCTGGCGTGCCCTCCTCTGCCGAGTAGGTGAACACGCCGAGCCGTTCAAAGCGCGCCCACCGCACGAACTCGCACAGCTCGCGGAAATCCTCCTCGGTCTCGTTGGGGTAGCCGACGATGAAGGTCGTGCGCAGCGCAATCCCTGGGACGCGCGAGCGGATGCGTTCGAGCAAGCGCTCGATGCTCTGCCGTGTCATGCCACGCCGCATGGAGCGCAGCACCCGCGTGGAGACATGCTGCAATGGGATGTCCAGGTACTTGCACACCGTGGGGTGTTCGGCGATGACCTGCAGCAGCTCCTCCGGGAAGTCCGTCGGGTAGGTGTACAGGAGGCGGACCCAGGCGATGCCAGGAAGGGATGCCAGCCGGGAAACGAGCTCGGCGATTCGGCGGCGTCCGTAGAGGTCAATGCCGTAGGCGGTGGTGTCTTGGGCAATGAGGATGAGTTCGCGGACACCGCGGTGGAGGAGATCCTGGGCTTGCTGGAGGAGCTGCTCCATCGGGCGCGAGCGATGCCGTCCACGGATGAGTGGAATGGCGCAGAAGGAGCATCCGTGGTCGCAGCCCTCCGAGATCTTCAGGTACGCAAAGTGCGAAGGGGTGGAGAGCAGCCGTTCGCCGAGCAGCTCATATCGGGCGTCTCCGAGGACAACGCGGGCGATGGGTTCGTAGGCTTCCGGACCGAAGAAGTAGTCAACTTCCGGGAACTCCTGGCGCAGCTCCTCGGCATACCGTGCCGAAAGGCACCCCATGACGATGAGCTGGGCGAGGGAGCCGGCTTGCTTGCGTTCGACAGCTTCCACAATTGCGCTGATGCTCTCCAGCTTTGCAGGCTGGATGAAGCCGCACGTGTTGAGAATGAGCACGGAGGCGTGTTCCGGAGCGGTCAGCTCAACGCCGTGCCGCTGCAGATAGGCTGCCAGGGTCTCGGAGTCAACGGTGTTCTTGCTGCACCCCAGCGTCACGATGGCTACCCGGGGTGGATGCTCGGTGCGCGCTGCCATTGTGCTCGACCGTTGTCGTGGGGTGCGTGACGAGGCACTCAGGGACGCTATTGTCTGAGCTGGTGCGGTGTACAAGCTGCGCGGGAACCGATATTTTTGCGCAGCGGTGTGTCACATTCCGGAAGTGTTCCATGGAGCGTGTTCTGGTCGTCGGTGCCGGCACGATGGGCAGCGGCATTGCACACGTCTTTGCCCAGCACGGCTTCGAGGTGCTGCTCTACGATGTTGCCCCAGAGGTGCTCCAGCGCGCCCTGGCAACCATTGAGCGCAATCTGCAGCGGCAGCAGCAAAAGGGTGTGCTCAGCGAAGCAGAGAAGCAGGCGGCTCTCCAGCGTATCCAGACGGGGACGGATCTGCACAGCTTTGCAGCGCAGGCGGAGTTTGTGATCGAGGCGGCTCCGGAAAACGTGTCGCTCAAGAGGCAGCTCTTTGCCCAATTGGACCAGCTCTGCGCACCCGAAGTGATTTTGGCAAGCAACACCTCCTCCATCTCCATCACCCTGCTGGCAGCGGCAACGCAGCGCCCTGACCGAGTCATCGGCATGCACTTCTTCAATCCCGTGCCGGTGATGCAACTGTGCGAGCTGGTGCGCGGACTTGCCACCAGCGACGAAACCTACCAGAGGGTCGAAGAGCTCGCCCGTCGGCTTGGCAAGACGCCGGTCTGCGTGCAGGATTCCCCAGGCTTTGTCTCCAACCGCATCCTCATGCCCATGATCAACGAGGCAGTCTACTGCCTGATGGAGGGCGTGGCGTCGGCGCAGGACATTGATACGGTCATGCGCCTGGGGATGAACCATCCGATGGGACCGCTGGCGCTGGCGGATCTGATTGGGCTCGATGTGTGCCTGGCGATTCTGGAGGTGCTTCACCGCGAGCTCGGCGATGACAAGTACCGCCCGTGCCCGCTGCTGCGCAAGATGGTGGCTGCCGGGTATCTGGGGCGGAAGACCGGACGCGGCTTTTACGATTACACCACCTGAGCCGGATGCAGCTACAGCGCCTGTTGGAGCTGCTTCTGCGCTTTCGGGATTACGTCGTGCTACTGGCGCTGCTGCTTGTGGCGCTGGCATTGATGCAGTTGCACTCGGCAGAGCGGCTGCAAGCGCTGCGCACGGTTGCCTTGGTGCTGACCGGGTTGGTGCGCCAAAGCCTGGCGTGGATTCCCAACCCCTTTGCCTTGCAGCGCGAGAATGAGCTGCTGCACCGCATCAACATCGAGCTGATGCAGGCGCTGATGCGGCAACAGGAGCTTGCTGCCGAGAACGAGCAGCTCCGCAGCCTCCTGCAACTGCCTGCCCGGCAGCCGCTCCCGCTGCTCTTCGGAGAGCTCCTGGGCAGAACTGTTGGGCAATTGCAGAGCTACGCAACGCTCAACCGTGGCAGTGCTGATGGGGTCCGACCCGGCATGCCGGTGGTGACGGCTGCCGGATTGGTCGGAACGGTCGAAGCCGTTAGCCCTCACTTTGCGTTGGTGCATCTGCTGCCGAGCCGGACGATGCGCGTTGCCGTACAACTGCAGCACAGCGGCGCCGAAGGCATCCTCACCTGGGAGGGCAGGGAGCGGCGCTTCCTGCTGCGCTATGTGCCGACGAGCGTGTCGGTGCAGGCAGGGGAGCCGGTGGTGACCTCCAATGCCAGCGATCGCTTCCCTGGGGGCATTCCCGTCGGGAGTGTCCGCCGGGTGGAGCCGTTGCCCGATGGGCTATTCTACCGAATCGAGGTCCAGGCTGCCGTCCCGTTCGAATCGGTCCGCTACGTTGCCGTCGTCTTGCACCTTCCCAACCCCGAGCGACGGCGCTTGGAGGGACAACTTGCGCCTTGAGCCCGATGCCATTGCTTGAGGAGCTGGGGAAGGTGAGTGGACGCTGGCTGCGTCCGCTTGCCTACGCGATTGCGGCGCTGCTCATTGCACTGCTGCATCTGTTGCTGCTGCCGTGGATGGCAATCCTGGGGGTTGTGCCGGACCTCTTCCTCCTGCTGGTGCTCTGGATTGCCCTCCGGCAGGGGCGATTTGCGGGCACAATCGCAGGCTTTGCCATCGGACTGCTCCAGGATGTCTTCCTCGCCGATGTGCTCGGGCTGAACGCCTTTGCAAAGTCCATTGCGGGGTTCGTCGCAGGGATGTTCGCGCAGCCGGAGGATCCGCAGTGGATGGAAACCACAGACCCGCTGCGCCTGTTGGGATTTGTACTCGTGGGGATTGCGTTCCACAACGTCGCCTACTTCCTCATCGCCGTGCATCCCTTGGCAGCACCGGTATGGGAATCAGTGCTCAAGTACGGTGGCGTTGCAACGGGATATACGGCGGCAGTGGCAGCAGTAGGGCTCCTTCTGTGGCGGGCATTCCGTCGGCGGACTATTTCCGAACGATAACGATCTCCACGCGCCGGTTCAGGCTGCGTCCGAACTCGGTGTCGTTGTCGGCGATTGGACGGGAGGCTCCGAAGCCGGCAACCAGGACTTGATTTGGAGCGACGCCGCGCTGCAGCAGGTACCTGCGTACGCTTTCGGCGCGTTGGAGTGAAAGCTGGCGGTTGTACGCTACGGAGCCTCGATTATCCGTATGCCCTTCGACGCGGATGACCACCTCTGGGCGTTTCCGCAGGAAGCGCACCAGCACCTCCAGTTCGGGGACGGAATCCGGCAGCGCTGCGCTATTGGTTTCGAAGAGCAGGTGCTCCAGGATGAACTTGCGCCCAATCTCCACGATGGGGATGACTTGGCGGACAAGCTGGCGGCGCTGCCGGTCCAGAATCGCCACGCGGATGGAGTCCGGCGGGATCTCCTCGCCGGTGCGGTAGGTGAGCACCCAGAAGTTCGTCAGCTCTGCAGCGTAGCGCTCCAGAATTTGCGAGAAGGGCAGTTGGATATCGTAGACAGCTCCTCGGGTTGCCGAAGCGATTTGGGCGTATTCGCGCAGCTCTGGGCGCGTGATGCAGAAGACGCGCACTTGGCGTTCGCGCAAGTAGGTGATGATGCTCTCGGTAGTGAACTCCGTCCGCCCATAACCGCGCTCGCCCTTCTGGTGGTAGGGCGCGTCGGTGATGAGCAGCACGATACGGTTGGCAGCTGGGCGGAAGGGCATGCGGGCAGCTTCGGCAAGTGCTTCCAAGGCGTTCTCCTTCTCATCCATTCCGCCGCTTGCCCAGATTTGGGAGACCCAGCGCAGGAACTGCCGAACGTCTTCGGTGGGCGGCTCCACGCGTTCGATGACATCGGAGAAGAGCACCAAGCCGAGCCGGTAGTCTATCCCTCGGAGGGTAAGGGAGCGGACGAAGCGCTCCACGTTGTCGCGCACGCCGTTGATGTACGCCTGCATCGTGCCGGTCACGTCTATGGCAAAGATGAAGTCAATGGGAATCCGGTTGCGCGGGGAGAGGCGATGGGTTGCGATGACGGGGTAGGCGCGCTCGCCCTCCAGGATGGTGAACTCTTCGGGCAGCAGGGTATCGGGCTCTTCGCCGACGACCTCTACGATGAGCTGGATATCTGGGAAGCGGGTGATATCCACGTTGTGCAGTCGGAGCTGGAGGTTTGGGCGGGCTGAGTGGATGCGAGCGCTTTCCAGCAGCCGCTGCTGCAGTTGTCCTGTATCCACCTGAGCCCAGAGAGTGGCAACGGCTGCAAGCCCAACACCCCAGCGCATGGGTTGAAGCGCGATGTATCCGTGCGCGTGCTCAGCCCGCTCAGATCGTAATCCGCAGCAGGGGCGAGAGCACGAAGAAGTGCCGGGTTTCAAACGGACGCAGCGGGCGCAGCGGTGTGGAGTACTTCCCCTCCAGGTACAGCCAGCGTCCCACGATGGGCAGGTAGATGCGCCCGAAGAGGAGCTGGTTGGAGTACTGCAGCGCAACCCCGAAGGGGAAGCTGCTCTGGTTGCGGTACTCCAGCCGCAGGAAGAGCCAATCGCCCAGCTCGCGTGGCTTGTAGAGCTGCAAGCCCTCGACGTCGGTCGTGCTCAGGAAGGTCGTCTGTCGGTCGGCACTGTAGATGATAGCGGCTTCGCGTACCTCGGAGTAGCACAGCCCGATATCGAAGCGGAAGAAGTGGATGGGGCGCTCCTGAGAGAGCCACCAGTTGTAGAAGAGCGTCCACTGCCCACTGCTGCGCAGAAGCGGCACCAGTCGCTCCAGATCCACGATGAGGTCGGGTTGGGTGGGGCGGATATCCCGCTCCGTCCCGATCGGCACGGTGGCGTAGGTCTTGAGGTTGACCGAGGTCGTCGGGGAGATGCTCTGCAACGGCAGTTCGACCGTCAGGGCAGTGCCGGCTTGCGGGTGGAAGGGGAAGTAGAAGTCCGCTCCGGCAGAGAGGTATCCCCCGTAGCCGATGTTGAGCTTGCGCGGCGCAAGGATGCCGCCGAGGAACTTCTCATCCAAGCCGCCGGTGAGCCGGTAGCCCACGCCCAGCCGTGCATCCAGCAGATGCGGGATTGCCCGTCGGGTGGACTCATCTGTGTTCTCGATGAGCGGACGTTGCAGGATGACGCGCCCGATACCAGCGGACCAGAAGTGGTATCCCAGAGCGTCCGAGCCCACGGAAGCCCGCAGCCAGAATCCAGTGCGTCCAAGCTTGAGCGTTTGCTCGAACAGGGAAACAGTGATGGCTTGCCCAACATTGGTCGGCATCGTAAAGTTGACAATCGCCTCCACCTGTGCCGGCGTGGGAGGCGTGCTGGGGGGGATCTCTTCGTAGCAGTACGGACGGCGTGGGTCGGCAAGTAGGCTTGCCAGTTTGCGCATGTTGGCTTCGATCTCGGAGGCGACCATCTTTGCCGAGCCGCATTCGATGAGCAGCAGCTCGTACTCCTCACCCGCTCTCCGGGTCGGTGCGGCGGTGAGGACGATGTTCTGCATATCGAGCTGCGTCTCTGGATAGCCCAGGAGGACGAAGGTTTGGTGCACCTGGATCATCAGGTTCGGCTCGCAGAGCCGCCAGCGCGGGAAGTAGCGCAGGATGTTCGGATCTATGGTCTTGAGCGCTGCCAGCACCTCCTCCGGGTTTGGAGCGGGAGTTTGGGATTGCGGCTGCGCTCCCAGCGGAGCGCCCAGCATACTCGTTGTGAGCAGGAGAACCGAGAAACTGCGCCAGCGCATGGCATGCACACCTCAGAAGTTCAACAGCAAGCGCACAGAGGGTAGGAAGAGCGTGCTGTGCTCCCACAGGCGTGGGTCACGCAGGAGCGTTGCAAAGACCTTCCCATCGAAGCGGACGGCAAGGGAGGAGGAGATAGGGATCTGCAGCCACAGCGTTCCCAGCACGGTGTCGTCGAAGTATTGTACAGCGAAGCCGTACGGGGTGCCGATGCCGGTTGCCATGTATTCGATGCCGCCGCTGATGCCGCCGATGGTCTGTGTCTCCTTGCGCACGAAGCGGCGTTGGAGTTCGCGGTCCTCTGTTGTATCCACGCGCTCGCCCCACGTCTCGGCGCCGTAGAGCGTGCCACCCAACTGGAAGCGGAAGAAGTAGTTCTTATCCACGGCGATGGCAAAGGAGTAGTGCATCTGCGCATGGTAGCGGATGAGGAAATCCGTGTGCTGGCGGAGCGCCTCGTTCCAGACCTGGTGGTCGGAGCGGCGAGCATCCCCGAAGACGTAGGATGCGGAGGCACGGAAGACGCCGCCTTCCTGAATTAGCTTGACCGGGAAGTCCACGCTCCCGTAGATGCCCCAGCCGGCGGAGGTCAGGCGCGGGGAACCACCCACGGCGGAGTTGAGCTGCTTCCAGCCAGAGGTCGGGAGCACAACACCGAGTCGCGCACTGCTCCACAGCGCGCTCAGCGTGAGCCGCTGCGACCACACGGAGGGGTAGTTGAGCTCCTCCAGCCCGTAGCGCAGCTCAAGCCCTAAGCGCGGGAGCTGGCGGTTGTACACTGGGGCTTCCTCCTCGTTGCCGGTTGCCTCCTCCGTTGTCGGGCGCTCGTAGCGGCGGTAGCGCACAAGGTCGGGAAAGCTCACGAGCAACTCGTTGGGATGGTGGTAGTCCAGCGGCTGACCATCGGAGATGCGGGTGTAGAGGGAGAGGTCATTCTCCGAGACGGGTTCGGCGTTGCCGAAGGTGGGCGGGGCAAAGTAGGTATCCTCATCCCCGATGCCCTGTGCCTCGAGCGTGACGTTCTCTACCGCACCCTGGACGACGGCGTTTGCCAGGTAGTCGTAGAGCGTCGCGGAGGGTGAGCCTATCGGAGCAGCGATGCGGCGCAGGTCGGTGTAGAGCAGGATGTCCACATCCTGCACAGCGCGGAGGTCTCGGGCAATTGTGCGCGAGCGGTCGCGCGTTTTGATGAGCGCAATGATGCTGAAGGGCTCCCCAGGACGGTAGCGCGTTGTGACGACGAAGGCGTTTTTGAAGGCGTTGCAGTTATTCTGCATGACCTGGACAGCGTACTTGATTGCCTCGATGGTTTCGGCGCGCTGGACCAGGCTTGCCGGAACACCATCCTCTTCACGCAGTTTGCGCAGCACCTCCTGGACATCGGCGGCGCAGCCCTCCAGTGTGACCCGGTCTTGGATCTGCTGGAACAGCGCTGGATTTTGCGCCTGGAGCTGCCCGACCACGTCCGGAGCTTTCGGCATGGGGTTGAGCAGCTCCTGTACGTCGGCAAAGACCTGCCCATCCAGCCGGAAGACGGAGATGTTGCCGTAGCGGTAGTTTTTGAACTTTCGCAGGATTGCGCGCAGCTCCGCTTCCTGGGCATGCAGGAGCGGGGAGCTGCCCCACAACGCAAGTACCGCAAGGGGGAGCAGCAGAAGAGCCCGTGAGCGCATTTGTAGCCCCGTGCGCAGGTCAGACATCAGTACGAAATTGGGATGTTGTTGAGCACGCCTTTGGCTTCGCGCGATTCCGCGCCATTGATCGGGTTGCGCATCTTCGCCGTAATAAGCAGCGAGACAGTGCCATCGAGCCGCCCGCGACGGACCGGCGTTGGACCGTCCAGACGGATGACAACCTCGTAGTCCTCGGCACCCACACGCCGGATCGAAGCAGTCGGTTTGTAGTTGAGGATATCGGCGCGGGTAATCTGCACGCGTACATCGCGGACATCTTCGGGGGAACCGGCTTTCCCTACATCCACAAACGCCGGGCGGATGCGGATTTGGGTGATGAGGAGCTCGGGGTTACGCGGATCGATGGTCGGATCGATCTTCGCATCTGTTGTCGCAATCAACGGCGGGCGCTGCTGTGGAGTTCCTTGCCCTTCGTACAGCGTGACGGTCTCGCCCGTATAAGGATTCCGCCAGGTGACGCGGACCCGCACCGCAGTTGCCGATGCGGGGATATCACGCCCGGCTTGCAGTCCAGGGACGATGGGTTCCTGATCGCCGCTGCCGACAAGGATTGCTGTTTGGAACTGGGATGCGGGGATCTTGCCTTGGGAGGAGGGCTCAGCAGTAACCTCAAAGCGGTAGCCGTAGTAGATGTAGCCCAGCTGCGCATCAATATCGGCAGCGTTGTTGAGTCGGGAGGGGAAGACCACCAACCGAGCCGATTCGGTTGCCTGCTTCCGTGCGATGTTGGTATGCGTAATCGTGACCGTATACTGCCCAGCGGGCACGGGCTCGGAGATTTGGATTTCGAACTTGTTGGTGGTAGCACCGGCAGTACCCGCGCCGGCAACCTGCTCCGGTCCTAAATCCACCAGCCGGAAGGGCAGCGGAGGCTGGATGGTGACGGTCGGGCGCGGTCCGTTGGGCACAATCGGTCCAGCGCTGAAGGGAATGACGGTGCGCTGGGCTTTGTCGAAGGAGTAAAACTCCGACTGTGCCAGGAAGACCTTCGGGTCTGCCGGTGGGGGAACGGCAGGCTTGACTACGCGGATATCGATGGCGATGCTGGAGCGGTTTTGCTCAAAGCCAGCGGATTGTCCCGGCGCCAGCAGGCGGGCAAGGTAGCCGTAGAGCTCAAGCTTCCCCACGATTTCCTGCGCCCGCGTAGGGAACTCCTTGCGGACGTACTCGATAGATTGCTGCAAGCGCTGCAGGAATCCCTCCCCATCGAGCCGTCCGGTAATCAGATCGTCTGCCGATGGGGGATTGTAGGCATCCAGCTCGCGCTCCAGTTCGCGCTTGACCAGCAGGAGGTCTTTGACCTTGATCTGCACTGTGCCGATGTTGACGGTCTCCTCGCCGGAGAGC
>JAUQPR010000009.1 GCA_030550275.1 Bacteroidota bacterium | reverse complement strand
GGGAATGGGTGGGATGACGGGCTGGCGAATGGGCTGAATTTTGTGGGCAAAGCTGGGGTGGCTGCCGTGGAACTCCCATCGTTCCAAATAGCTCAGGTCAGGGAAGATGTAGTCGGCATAGAGGGAGATCTCCCCGATGGTGATGTCGATGGAGATGAAGAGTGGAAGTTTTTCGGTATCCATCAGGATGGGGATGAGCTTGTCGCCGCCTGGCAGGGCGTAGACGGGAGTGCCCATATAGAGCATGAGGCATTTGACGGGGTAGGGGTATTGGTCGCCGATGCTGGGGATGACCTCTTGGTAGATGTCGCTGGAGAGTGGGTACCAGGGGCGTTTCGCAGGGTAGCCTTCGAAGAGGGTGGTCTCCTCATATTTCACATCGTGTCGGATGATGCTGATGCCGAAGGGGGTGAGTTTGCCTGGGTGCAGTTCCTTGAAAATATAGGGTTTGCTTTCGATGGGTTTGCCTTGTTTATCGCCTGTGATGTTCCACTCGCTTTTTTTGATGAAGCCGCCTTGCCAGTCATAGTTGCCGATAAGCAGGTTGAGAGCGTTGAAGGCGAAGCAGTTATAGAAGCCGTTGGTGTGCTGGCTTACGCCGCGGTGGACATCGGCGACGGCGCGTTTGCCGTGCGCGGTGAATTCGCGGGCGACCTCGATGATATCGTCCGCCTTCAGCCCGCAAATTTCCGCCCACTCCTCGATGGTGTGTTCGGCTGACGCTTCATAGAGTAGCTGAAAAGCCGACTTGACTCGGATAGGTTTGCCCTCTCCCGTGCGCAGCGTGGTGTCCACCATCAGGTCACCTTCCACGGGGTGCTGCTCATCGTTCGGGTCCACGGCGACGGGTTTCCCGTTATGCAGCACGACGAACAACTCGTAGTCATACTCGGTGCCGTCTTCGGCGGTACGTTTCTGGATGGGGGCGATGCCGAGTTCGTGGGCGCGTAGAAACTTGCCCGGCTGACCCGTTTCGTCCAGCACCACGAGCCAGGTAGCGTTGCACCAAGTGGGTTCGCCATCGGCTTGGGCAGCGGCTTTGTTGGCGTTGGTGAGGTAGCGGGCATCGTAGCGCTGGTTCTCGATAATCCATCGGATCATCGCCATGGCGAGTGCGGCTTCGGTGCCGGGTTTGATGGGAAGCCATTTCCATGCTTTGGAAGCGGTTTTGGACAGTCGGGGGTCCGCTACGGCGATGCGCTGTTTGCCCGCCACAATGTTCTGCACGATGCGGGGTGAGCGTCCGGGGGGACCGTAGTTGGCTTCAAAGGGGGAGGCACCGACGAAGAGGATGAACTCGGCGTTGCCCGTATCCGCCTGCCAGTAGAACTTCTCGCCACCGGTCCACTTCACCTCGCGCGCTTTGGGGTCGTAGTCCCACTGCTCGCTCATGGCTTTGCCTGTGAAGTAGAGGCTGCCCTGGCAGACGGTGGTATGCCCGTGCGCATTCACCGAGCCGAAGGCATCCTGGGTGAATCGGCGGATGAGGTGTTCGCGTCCACCCTTCACGCGACCCCAGTTGAACACGAACTGGTTGTTTTTGGGACCCAAATCGGGATGGTCGGGATCGATAAGGGTATGGAGATGGTCGCGATATTTTTGTTGGAAGGCGCGGATGGCTTCCGGAAGCGCGCTTGGAGGCTGCTTGCCTTTCCGCACGGCTTTGATGACCTTTTTGAGTTCGGCGATGTCTTTGGACATGGCTTCGGCGATCTTGGGGTCGCGCAGCGCCCAGATTTCGCGCAAGCCGGGCACATGGCGGTTTTCCTCGCCGGGCACATGTTGGAAGAGCCGCCCGCCCTCCACAATCTCCTGAATGGCTTGTTCGAAGGGGATGGTCATCCATTTGTTCTCGCCGCGCTTGCCCGCGCGTTTGAGGACGGTGCGGAGGCGATAGGGGTCATAGACGGTTTGCAGCCCCGCTTGCCCTTTCGGGCAGAGTGCGCCGTCGATGGCAGCCGTCATGAAGGGTGAGGATTCGTAAGGCAGGTGGGGCCAAAGGGTTTGGGGGGCGCGCGGATTGCCGTCAATCTTGACGGCTATGCCATCTTGAACCTTGACCTTGATACCGCAGCCAGTGTTGCATTGCAGGCAAACCGAATAGAGAATGTTCTCCGGATGGGCATAGGGATAGTCACCGGATGCTTGGAACGACTCTTCCATGCGTCTATAGGAGCAACTTCCCAGTAGTGCAGCGGCTCCCGTCAGCCCCGCCGCCTGAAGGAGCTGGCGACGGCTTATAGGTTGGCTTTCAGATAGCTGCCCAAGGTTGGGCGGGGTCATGGAAGCCTTATCTGTTCCGCGACCTGCTAAGAGCCTTTTCCACCAGGGTTTAGCCATTGGAGTCACCTCTTGTTTTTCACCTACCTGCTCTCAGATGCTGCCTGAAACCGCTGAGGGAACTCATGGAACATCGGCAGGAACTGGAAGGCAAGGCTGAAGAGCAGCACCACCAGCGCAATCGTGCCGATACTGCTTGCCCATTCCCAGAAACTGGGGAAATAGGTATAAGCCCAGCGCGGCTGGTTGATGGCATGTTCCAGCCCTTCCAGCACCGGCACCACATAGGCAGGCACCACCAGATTGAGTCGCACCGCCACGATGCCAATCACCACGCTCAGCCCGCCCAGCCCCAGCCAGAAAATGTTGTTTCGCGTGCGGGGCAGCGTCGCCAGCGCAATCGGGATAAGAGCGCCCACAAGCAGTTGTCCCACCCAGAAGGTGTAGGAGAAGGGTCCGAAGAGAATGGCATGATAGACCCGAATATGCTCCGGAATCTTGCCGTAAAGCCCTACGAGGAATTCGGATGTGAGCAGCAGCAGATCGATGCAGAGGAACAGCACCATCAGGTTCGCCATTCCGCGTGTGATGGCGAGATGCTCCTCGTCCTTGCGCCCGAAAAAGGCATAGAGGAAGGTCATCAACGCGGCGCCGCTGGCAAGGGCAGACACCAGAAAGATAATGGGGAACAGCCCTGTGTACCAGTAGGGTTTCGCTGCGACCACCGCGAAGATGGCACCTGTGCCTCCATGCACCATAATGGCGACGGGGATGCCGATAATGCCCAGTATCCTCACCACGCGCATGCTTTGGGCATGGCAGCGACGATAAGCCGCTTCCGATTCGGGACACCGAAACCCGAAGGTCAGGAACCGATAAAGCTTGCCGCGCCATCCCGACACGGTCAGCGCGAGGTGCGCCAGGTCACAGCGCATCAGCGCCCACAGCTCGATTCCAAGCGTTGCGATGTAAAACAGATAGGCAAGCACCTCCCAAGCCAGCACAGAGGTGTAGTTCCAGCGGGTAAACACCTTCCAGAACCGCCACGGATGCCCCAGATCAATCCACACAAAGAGCATGCCGGCGACCAGCGCAAACAGCGCCGAGAGCAGCGCCATGCGCCCCACCTTCTCGTACTGGTGCATGCCAAATACATAGATGAGAGTGGAAAGAAGGAAGGAGCCTGCCGAAAGCCCGATAAAGTAGATATAAAACGCAACCCACATACCCCACGCCATCGGACTGGACAGCGCCGTGACCCGCATCCCTTCGGCCAAGCGCACACCAATCGCCACCAGCCCGACCAGAGCCAGGAGCGCCAGAATCCCGTAATAGGGATACACTCGCATGCGCTGTTCCGATAAAGCCATGTTTTTCACCTCCATTGTGTCACCTCCTCAGACCAGGTAATAGACCCGCGGCTCCGTGCCCAGCTCCTCCTTGAGCCGCATGACATTCGGCTTCGCGATCAGCTCCGAGACGAGGCTGTCGGGGTCGTTCGCATCGCCAAAGAAGGTCGCCCGCCCTATGCAGGAGGTCACGCATTGGGGGAGCATGCCCTTCTCGATCCGGTGCAGACAGAAGTGGCATTTGCGGGCGTTGCCGATGGGCGAGCGCGTCCCCTTCCGCTCCCACTGTCGACCATATTCCGGGCTGGGCGACTGGTCATACTCGGCTCTGCGGGGGGTGCCATCCGAATAATGCTCGCCCCAATCGAAGGAACGAGCCCCGTAGGGACACGCCGTGATGCAGTAGCGACAGCCAATACACGCATCGTAATCGATGACCACAATCCCGTCAGGGCGTTTCCAAGTCGCATGCACAGGGCAGACCGGTACGCAAGGTGGATGGTCACAGTGTAAACATGGGCGCGGTAAGAATCGCCGAGTCACATGGGGATATTCGCCTATCTCCTCCTCAATCACGGGACGATAGACCACACCGGGAGGTAACTTGTTCTCGGCGATGCAAGCGATGGTACAGGCATGGCAGCCGACGCATTTGCGCAGGTCGATCACCATCACCCAGCGGCGTTCGTGAACCGGCTTCTTGAGGGCACGCTGCAACTCACGCATCATCCGAATCAGCACATCCTCGTCAGGTTGTGGAGGCGGCAGTTGGGGGAGCGAGGATTCGTCAAGCTGGGAGGGTTCCTTGGCTCTAACTGCAGAACCTCCCCCCACAAAGAGAAGAGCAGCAAACTGGGCAAGCCGTTGTAGCAGTGTTCGACGGTTGAGAGCAGTTGCGCTCATGGTCCTTCCTCGCTTTGGCTCCGAGGCGCAAGCTACACCGAGAAACTGCGGTTGGGAGTGACGATGCTCGTCCCTTCCCCTGAACTGGGGTAGGCAAGTGGATGCTTGGGAGTTGCTAAATTTGTAGCTTGCTTTTGGGTTGAGTTACGTCATAGGTCGCCCCATGATTGGCAACGGAGTCTCTGGGAAAGCGATGCTGGAGATTGCCCGAATCCGTAACATCGGAATCTCCGCACACATCGACTCGGGGAAGACTACGCTCAGCGAGCGCATCCTGTACTACACAGGGCGCATCCACCGGATCGAGGAGGTGCGGAGCAAGACCGGCGCAGGTCCAACGCTGGACTACATGGAGCTGGAGCGGGAGAAGGGCATCACCATCCAGGCGGCGGCAACGTACTGCGCCTGGAAGGGATACCACATCAACTTGATTGATACCCCTGGGCACGTGGACTTCACCGTAGAGGTCGAGCGGGCACTCCGCGTTCTGGATGGAGCAATACTGGTGCTGTGCGGTGTTGCTGGTGTGCAGAGCCAGACCATCACCGTTGACCGGCAGATGCGGCGCTACGGCGTGCCACGCCTGGCGTTCATCAATAAGCTGGATCGCTTCGGGGCAAATCCAGATAAGGTGCTTCAGCAGTTGCGCGAGAAGCTGCGCATTGTGCCGGCGCTGATTACCATGCCGATTGGGCTGGAGTCGGAATTCCGAGGGGTTATTGACTTGCTGAGGATGCGCGCGCTGGCGTTTGAGGGCAGCAACGGCGAGCACGTCGTGGAGTACGAGATCCCCTCTGAGTTGTTGCCGGAAGCCCAGCGCCGGCGCCAGCAGCTCATCGAAACGGTGGCCGAGGTTGACGATGCCATTGCCGAGAAGTACCTTGCCGATGAGGAGATTCCGCTTGAGGAGCTTATGGCGGCTCTCCGCCGCGCCACGATCGCGCGCCAGTTGGTGCCGGTCTACGTGGGTTCGGCAAAAACGAACAAGGGGGTGCAGCCCTTGCTGGATGGCGTCTGTGCCTTCCTGCCCAGCCCTGCTGAGGTAACCTACGAGGCGTACCGCCGCGACGGCAATGGCACGACTGTACAGTTGAGCGCCGATCCCTCGTTGCCACTGGTTGCCCTGGCGTTCAAGCTGGAGGATGGGCGGTACGGGCAGCTCACCTACGTGCGCATCTACCAGGGGACACTGCGGAAGGGCGATACCATCGTCAACGTCAACACGGGGCGGCGAGTCCGTGTCCCGCGCATCGGGCGCATCCATGCCGATGAGCTCCACGATATCGAGATCGCCGCTGCTGGCGATATTGTTGCCCTCTTCGGCGTAGAGTGCTCCAGCGGGGATACGCTCACAGATGGGCAGCTCGACGTGATACTCGGCTCCATCTACGTCCCCTCGCCCGTCATCGAGTTGGCAATTGCCCCCAAGGACCGCAACAAGCAAGCCAATTTTGCCAAGGCGCTCCATCGCTTCATGCGGGAGGATCCGACCTTCCACGTCGCGCGCGATGAGGAGAGCGGGCAGACCGTCATCAAGGGGATGGGCGAGCTGCACCTGGAAGTATATCTGGAGCGGCTGCGCCGAGAGTACGATTGCGAAGTTGAGGTCGGACGTCCGCAAGTTGCGTATCGCGAGACCATCACCCAGCGCGCCGAGTTCAACTACCTGCACAAGAAGCAGACCGGTGGTGCAGGGCAGTTTGCGCGGGTAGCCGGCTACATTGAGCCGTTGCCACCGCAGAGCGGGGAGACCTACGAGTTCGTGGACCAAGTTGTCGGCGGTGCCATTGCGCGGGAGTTCATCCCTGCGTGCGATAAGGGATTCCAGGAGGCGATGCAGCGTGGGCTGCTCATTGGAAAGCCGGTCGTCGGCGTCCGTGTTGTCCTCAACGATGGGCAGACTCACCCGGTGGACTCCTCGGAGCTGGCGTTCAAGATCGCTTCGATGGCTGCGTTCCGAGAGGCATACCTGCGGGCAGCGCCCATTATTCTGGAGCCCATCATGAAACTGGAGGTGGCGGTACCGGAGGAGTTCCAGGGTGCTGTCATCGGGCAGATCAACCAGCGCCGGGGTGTCATCGTGAGCACCACGCTGGATGCCAATTACGTGGTGATCGAAGCCGAGGTGCCGTTGGCGGAGATGTTTGGGTATTCGACCGAGCTCCGCAGCGCCACGCAGGGCAAAGGAGAATTCACGCTGGAGTTCCTGCGCTATGCCCCGGTGCCTCGTCCGGTGCAGGAGCAGCTCATCCAGGAGTACCAGCGCCGACGCTTGGCAGAGAAGACCGCCTGATTCGGCTCAGGGTCTGGAAAACGCCGTAAATTTGCAAGCTGCTGTGCAGTTCCAAAGACGGAGAAGTCGCCGTGCCGACCATTCAGCAACTGATCCGGCTGGGACGCGAGAAGGTGCGCAAGCGGAGCAAGTCCCCCGCATTGCAGGGGTGCCCGCAGAAGCGCGGGGTGTGCGTGCGCGTGTACACGACGACTCCCAAGAAGCCGAACTCGGCACTGCGGAAGGTCGCAAAGGTCCGGCTCAGTAACGGCATTGAGGTGATTGCCTACATCCCCGGAGAGGGGCATAACCTGCAGGAGCACTCCATCGTGCTGGTCCGTGGAGGTCGGGTCAAGGACCTGCCCGGGGTGCGTTACCACATCGTCCGCGGCGCGCTCGATGCCCAGGGAGTTGAGGGGCGGCGCCAAGGACGCTCGAAGTATGGAACGAAACGACCCAAGACTGCAACAGCGCGGTAAGGACTGTCATGCGCCGACGCCGAGCAGAGAAGCGCCCGATTGACCCGGATCCCCGCTACGGGGATACGATGGTGGCGAAGTTCATCAACGTCATCATGCGCGACGGCAAAAAGAGCATTGCCCGGCGCATCGTTTACGAGGCGTTCGAGATTATCCAGCAGCGGACGAAGCAGGATCCGCTGGAGGTCTTCCGCAAAGCCATCTCCAATGTTGCCCCAGTTGTGGAGGTGCGTTCGCGCCGAATCGGCGGGGCGAACTACCAGATTCCCATGGAGGTGCGCGAGGATCGGCGCATTGCCCTGGCGATGCGCTGGATCAAGCAGTACGCCCGAGAGCGCCGCGATAAGTCCATGGCGCTCAAATTGGCTGCCGAGCTCATCGCTGCTGCAAACGGCGAAGGCGGTGCAGTCCGCAAGCGCGACGAAGTCCATCGTATGGCAGAAGCCAACCGTGCCTTTGCACACTATCGCTGGTAAGGCAGTGCAGGGATGTCCAGGTTGGTCCCCATAGAGCGGCTCCGGAACATCGGCATCGTTGCCCATATCGATGCCGGCAAGACCACGACCACGGAGCGCATCCTCTACTATACGGGGCTCATCCACCGTATGGGCGAGGTGGACGAGGGGACCGCATTTATGGACTACATGCAGCAGGAGAAGGAGCGCGGGATCACGATTACCTCGGCGGCAACGACCTGCCTGTGGCGCGAGCACCAGATCAACATCATCGATACCCCGGGGCATGTGGACTTCACCGCTGAGGTACAGCGCTCGCTGCGCGTGCTCGATGGAGCGGTAGCGCTCTTCTGTGGGGTTGCCGGAGTGCAACCGCAGTCGGAGGCAGTCTGGTATCAGGCAGACCGCTACCGTGTGCCGCGGATTGCCTATGTCAACAAGCTGGACCGCGTGGGGGCGAATTTCGAGCGCGTGCTCTCGATGATGCGCGAGCGGCTCCGGGCGCGCCCAGTGGCAATCCACCTCCCGATGGGGCAAGGGGAGGAGTTCGCAGGGGTGATCGATGTGCTGGAGCGCTGTGCGTACGTGTTCGATCAAGAGACACAGGGCGCCCGCTACGAGCGAATTGCTGTGCCACAGCGCTACGAGGAGCAGCTGGAGTCCTACCGGCGGGCGCTCATCGAAGCGGTTGTGGAGACCGACGACCGGCTGCTGGAGCGCTACCTTGCCGGAGAGGAGCCTACCGTCGAGGAGCTCAAGGCAGCATTGCGCCGAGCAACGATTGCCCGTCAGTTGGTTCCGGTCTGCTGTGGCTCTTCGCTGCGCAATATCGGTGTGCAGCTTCTCCTGGACGCCATTGTGGAGTATCTGCCTTCGCCGCTCGATGTTGCTCCGGTTGTGGGATACGGAGTTGGCGAAGCGCAGGGCGAGCGCATCGAGCGCTTCCCCGCAGATGATGCTCCGGTGGCGGGCTTGGCGTTCAAGGTGTTGAGCGATCCCTTCGTCGGGCGGCTGACCTTTGTGCGGCTTTACTCCGGGGTGGTACGGCAAGGGGATGTCCTGCTCAACCCGGCTGTCGGCAAGCGCGAGCGCGTGACGAAGCTGTTGCGGATGTACGCAAATCGTCGCGAAGAGCTTGCCGAAGCGCGCGCAGGCGATATCATCGCCATTCCCGGTTTGCGGTTCACGCGCACGGGCGATACCCTCTGTGCAAGCGAGGCACCGATTGTGTTCGAGCCCATACAGTTTACCCAGCCCGTCATCAATCAAGCAGTGGAAGCCGTCAGCGCTGCCGACCAGGAGCGGCTTCTGGAAGCGCTCCAGCGCATTGCGGACGAGGATCCCACGTTCCAGTACCGCTTCGATGAGGAGACGGGACAGATTCTCATCAGTGGCGTCGGGGAGCTGCATTTGGAGATCGTGGTGGACCGGCTCCGGCGCGAATTTGGCGTGCCGACCAAAGTGGGGCGTCCTCAGGTGAGCTATCGGGAGACCATCACGCAGACGGTGCGCCAGGAGGGCAAGTTTGTGCGCCCGGCGCAGGGCGGAGGCGGATACGCCCACTACGGGCATGTGGTACTGGAGTTGGTGCCGGGAGAGCGCTCCAGCGGAATCCGCTTCGAGAACGCCTTGAGCCAGCCGGTGATTCCGACGGCGTTTCTGCCTGCGATCGAACAAGCGGTTCGGGACGCCGCTTCGGCAGGACCTGTGGCGGGCTACCCGATGGTGGATGTGCTGGTCCGCCTGGTGGATGGGAGTTACCACGAGGGCGAATCTACGGAGGTGGATTACCAGGCCGCCGCGGCGATTGCCTTCCGCGAAGGTGTTGCTCGCGCCCGCCCCGTCTTGCTGGAACCTATCTTTGCCGTGGAGGTTGTCACACCGGAGGAGGCGCTGGGCGAGGTGATCGCAGACCTCAATGCCCGCCGAGGGCGCATCGAGAGCATCCAGCAGGATGGGTTGATGTACAGCGTACGGGCGCTGGTGCCGCTGGCGGAGATGTTCAACTACGTCACGCAACTGCGTTCGCTCACGCAAGGTCGTGGAGCGTATACGATGATCTTCTCGCACTACGAGCCGGTGGGAGCCAGCCGGGCTGCCGCGAGCGAGAAGGTCGCTGTTGCATAAGCAGTGGTGGTAGGTCAAACTTATCAGGTTGCACAATGGCGAAGGAGAAATTCGAACGCACAAAGCCGCACGTCAACGTTGGCACGATTGGGCACGTCGACCACGGCAAGACGACCCTGACGGCGGCGATCACCATGGCGCTGGCACGCAAGGGGCTGGCGCAGCCTCGGACCTTTGAGTCCATTGACAATGCTCCGGAGGAGCGCATGCGCGGCATCACCATCAACACCGCGCACGTGGAGTACCAGACCGAGAAGCGCCACTACGCGCACGTGGATTGCCCGGGGCACGCCGACTACATCAAGAACATGATTACCGGAGCAGCCCAGATGGATGGGGCAATCCTGGTCGTGGCAGCCACCGACGGTCCAATGCCACAGACGCGGGAGCACATTCTGCTGGCGCGCCAGGTTGGGGTGCCCGCCATCGTGGTCTTCCTCAACAAGGTTGACGCGGCAGATCCGGAGCTCGTTGACCTGGTGGAGCTGGAGGTGCGCGAGCTGCTGAGCAAGTACGGCTTCCCCGGCGATGAGGTGCCGGTGATTCGGGGTTCGGCACTGAAGGCGATGGAGGCGGGGTTGGATCCCAACGCCGGACCCGACGATCCGCGTTTCCAGTGCATCTGGGAGCTGCTCGATGCCCTGGATAACTACATCCCCTTGCCGCAGCGCGAGATCGATAAGCCCTTCCTGATGCCGATCGAGGACGTGTTCTCGATTACCGGGCGCGGAACGGTTGTGACCGGACGTATCGAGCGCGGAGTGGTCCGGCTCAACGATGAGGTCGAGGTCATCGGCTTCGGAATGCACAAGAAGACCGTGGTAACGGGCATCGAGATGTTCCGCAAGATCCTCGATGAAGGGCAAGCCGGTGACAATGTCGGGTTGCTCCTGCGCGGCATCGACAAGGATGAGGTCGAGCGCGGGATGGTCGTTGCTAAGCCCGGCTCGATCACGCCTCACCACAAATTCCTGGCGCAGGTGTACGTGCTCACCAAGGAGGAGGGTGGGCGCCATACGCCCTTCTTCAGCGGCTACCGCCCGCAGTTCTACTTCCGGACGACCGACGTCACCGGGACCATTCAGTTGCCTCCGGGGGTGGAGATGGTGATGCCCGGAGATAACGTTGATGGGATGCAGGTGGAGCTCATCAGCCCGGTGGCGATGGAGGAGGGATTGCGCTTTGCTATTCGCGAGGGCGGTCGGACCGTGGGCGCCGGGGTTGTGACGAAGATTCTGGAGTAGTGCTCAGTATGTTGGCTTGTCTGCGTGGTGCGGAGAGCGATGCAGCGCATACGGATCAAGCTCAAGTCGTACGACCACGTGCTCATTGAGCGCTCGGCGGAACGGATTGTCCGCACGGTCAAGCAGACGGGAGCGGTCGTCTCCGGTCCGATCCCGCTGCCGACGGAGCGGACGCTGTTCAGCGTGAATCGCTCTCCGCACATTGACAAAGAGTCGCAGGAGCAGTTTGAGATTCGGGTGCACAAGCGCCTCATCGATATCTACACCTCGTCGCAGCGGACTATCGAGGCGCTCATGCGCCTGGAGTTGCCCGCAGGGGTGGACGTCGAAGTCAAAGTGTAGGACGTCATGAGCGTGCTGTTGGGAAGGAAGCTCGGGATGACCCAACTGTACCTGCCCGATGGGCGGGCAGTTGCGTGTACGGTGCTCGAAGCGGGACCGTGCCCGGTGGTCCAGGTCCGTACCCTTGAGCGGGATGGGTATGAGGCAATCCAAATCGGCTTCGAGCCGATACCGGAGCGCAAGGTTAATAAGCCGCTCCGCGGGCACTTTGCCCGGGCGGGGGTGGCTCCGATGCGCTACCTCCGGGAGTTCCGTGTCCGCGCCGCCGAATTCAGCCAGGGGCAGATGCTCACGGTCGAGCTGTTTGCTCCGGGGGACCGAGTCAAGGTCTCCGGCATCAGCAAAGGGCGCGGCTTCCAGGGCGTGGTCAAACGCCATGGCTTTGCAGGGGTTGGGATGACCACGCACGGGCAGTCCGATCGCACGCGGGCGCCGGGTTCGGTGGGGTCCTCCTCCTTCCCCTCGCGCTCCTTCAAAGGGTTACGCATGGCAGGGCACATGGGCAATCGGCGGGTGACGGTGCGGAATTTGGAGGTGCTCAAGGTCCTGCCCGAGCAGAATCTGCTCCTGGTCAAGGGCGCTGTGCCAGGTCCGGTCAACGGACTTGTGGAAATCGTCAAGCTCTGAGGCAACGATGCTGGTAGACCTGTGGAGCAAAGAGGGCGTGGTCGTCGGGCAGGTTGAGCTGCCCGATGACGTCTTTGGGATTGAGCCGCACGAGCATGCGATGTACTTGGCGGTGCGAGCGTACCTGGCGAATCACCGCCAGGGGACGCACAAGGTCAAGACACGCGCCGAGGTCCGCGGTGGCGGGCGTAAGCCATGGCCGCAGAAGGGGACCGGGCGGGCGCGCCACGGCTCCATCCGCTCGCCGATTTGGGTTGGTGGAGGCAAGGTGCATGGACCCCGTCCGCGCGATTACACCATCGAGCTCCCCAAGAAGGTCAAGCGCCTGGCGCGCAAGTCCGCCCTCTCGCTCCGGCTGCGCGAGGGGAACTTGATGGTGGTGCAGGACTTCACACTCGAGCGCATCAAAACGCGCCTCATGGTCGAAGTCCTGCGGAACCTGCAGCTCCTGGAGCGGAAGACCCTTATCCTGCTCCCGCAGCCGGATGAGACCATCATCTACTCGGCGCGCAACTTGCCGAATGTGAGGACGATGCTGGCGGACAAGGTCTCCGCATACGACATTCTCAACCACCAGAAGGTGCTGCTCTTTCAAGGCGCCATCGAGCCGTTGGTTGCAGCAGTGCGCGGAGTGGGGAGCCATGTGGCAGATCATTAAGCGCCCGATCATCACGGAGAAGGCGCTCAAATTGGGCGCCCAGCGGCAGTATGTCTTCGAGGTAGACCCGCGCGCCAACAAGATTCAAATCAAGCAAGCCATCGAGCAGCTCTTCGAGGTCAAAGTTGAAAGCGTCCGCACGGTCCGCATCAAGGGGAAGCGGCGAGTGCGCTTTGTCCGCGGGCACCGCATCGAGGGGCGGCTCCCGTTGCGCAAGAAGGCATACGTGACGCTCAAAGAGGGCTACCACATTGACCTGGTCGAAGGCGAAGCCACATCCACAGCGCCGCAAGAGTGAGCAATGGGAATCCGAGTTCTCAAACCGATTACGCCCGGCACACGCTTCTACTCGGTGAGCACCTTTGAGGAGCTGACCACCGACCGCCCCTTCAAGCGCCTGCTGGAGCCGCTCAAGAGCACTGGCGGGCGAAACAACTTGGGGCGTATCACATCGCGCCACCGCGGAGGACGCCACAAGCGGCGCTACCGCATCATTGACTTCAAGCGCGATAAGATCGGAGTCCCCGCACGGGTGCTCACCATCGAGTACGACCCCAATCGCTCGGCGCGGATCGCGTTGGTGCAGTACGAGGATGGGGAGTACCGCTACATCCTGGCTCCCGAAGGGCTCAAGGTCGGAGACACCATCGAATCCGGTCCGCAAGCCGACATCAAAGTAGGCAACGCACTGCCGCTGTACCGGATTCCGGTTGGCAGCTTCATCCACAACATCGAGCTCAAACCGGGCAAGGGCGGGCAGTTGGTCCGGAGTGCTGGCACGGCTGCCCAGCTCATGGGCATTGAGGGCAAGTATGCGATTATCCGGCTGCCCTCCGGAGAGATGCGTATGGTGCTGTCGCGCTGCATGGCAACACTGGGGCGGGTCAGCAACGCCGACCACGAAAACATCATGTACGGCAAAGCCGGGCGGATGCGTTGGCTGGGAGTTCGCCCGCAGACGCGCGGGATGGCAATGAACCCCGTAGACCATCCCAACGGCGGTGGTGAGGGGCGCTCCAAGTCCGGCGGTGGGCGGCAGCATCCGGAATCTCCATGGGGGCAGCTTGCCAAGGGCTTGAAGACACGCAAGAAGAACAAGCCATCCGATAAGTACATTCTGCGGCGGCGGAAGTGATGGCACGCTCGCTCAAGAAGGGACCCTACGTCCATCCGAAGCTGTTGGAGAAGGTCCGGCAGCTCAACGCCACCGGAGAGCGGCGCGTGATCAAGACCTGGTCGCGTGCTTCGATGATTCTGCCGGAGTTCGTGGGGCATACCTTTGCCGTGCACAACGGCAACAAGTTCATTCCGGTGTACGTGACGGAGAACATGGTTGGGCATCGCCTGGGAGAATTTGCCCCCACCCGCACCTATCGCGGGCACTCCGGGCACCGGAAGGAGCAGCGAACCGCAGCACGCAAGTAGCACGAGCCCGTAGAGCGCAATGGTCGAAGCGCGTGCAATTGCCCGATACGTCCGCTGCTCGCCTCGGAAGCTGCGGCTGGTTGTGGACCTGATCCGCGGCAAGAGCGCTGCAGAGGCGCTGGCGCTCCTGCGCCTCTCGCCGAAGCGAGCGGCACGCTCGGTGGAGAAGGTCCTGCGCTCGGCGTTGGCGAATCTGTCGGCGAAGCTGGACAACATCAGCGTTGACCCGGCGGAGGTGGTGATCACGAAGGCGTACGTGGACCCCGGACCAATGTTCAAGCGGATTCTCCCGGCTCCCATGGGGCGAGCCTATTGGATTCGGCGCCGCACAGGGCATGTGACCCTGGTGGTGCAAACACAACGCGAGCAGGTCGAAAGTGCCACAACTGGGCGGAGATAGCCGTGGGGCAGAAAACACACCCGATTGGCTTCCGGTTGGGCATCACCCGCGAGTGGGATGCCTATTGGTTTGACGAGAAGAACTTTGCCGAAAAGCTCGCCGAGGACATCACGCTGCGCTCCTACATCAAGCAGCGGCTCAAGCACGCGGGAGTTTCGCGCATTGTTATTGAGCGCAGCGGGCGTAACGTTACGGTGACCATCCACAGCTCGCGTCCGGGGGTTATCATCGGGCGCTCAGGACGCGATATTGCCCAACTGGAGGAGGAGCTGCGCCGCCTCACCGGCGGGAAGGAGGTGCGCGTGCTTATCTCCGAGATCAAGCGCCCGGAGCTGGATGCCCAGTTGGTGGCGGAGAACATCGCTCAGCAGATTGAAAATCGCATCTCCTTCCGCCGGGCAATGAAGCAGGCTGTTGCTGCTGCCATGCGGATGGGCGCTGAGGGGATTCGGATCAAGTGCTCGGGTCGGCTCGGCGGTGCGGAGATGTCGCGCAAGGAGCAGTACCTGCAGGGGCGGGTTCCACTGCAGACCCTGCGGGCGGATATCGATTACGGCTTTGCAACGGCGTACACAGTCTACGGCACCATTGGAGTAAAGGTGTGGATCTGCCGTGGAGAGGTGTTGCAGCGTCGGTCTGCCAGGGAACGAGGGAGCTAAGCCATGTTGATGCCCCGGAAGGTCCGCTATCGCAAGACACAACGCGGGCGGGTGCGCGGTGTGGCAACGCGCGGTACCACTCTTGCCTTTGGCTCCTACGGGCTCAAGGCGCTCGAAGGGGGATGGATCACCGCGCAACAGATCGAGGCTGCCCGAATTGCCATCAGCCGGCACCTGCGCCGAGGTGGGAAGATCTGGATTCGCATCTTCCCGGACAAGCCGGTGACGAAGAAGCCGTTGGAGACCCGTATGGGTGGAGGCAAGGGAAGCCCCGAACTCTGGGTTGCAGTGGTCAAGCGCGGCAAGGTGCTCTTCGAGATTGACGGCGTTCCCAAGGAAGCAGCGCAGGAGGCGCTGCGCTTGGCAGCGCACAAGCTGCCGGTGAAGACCAAATTTGTCGAACGGCTGGAGCTGCAGTCGGCATGAAGCCGCGCAAAGCTTCGGAACTACGGCAGCTCACCACGGAGGAGCTTCGGCAATTGTTGCGCGAGCAGGAGCAGCTCCTGCAGAAGCTGCGCTTCCAGCACGAGCTCAAGCAGTTGGAGAATACCGCCGCGCTCCACACGGTGCGCAAGGATATTGCCCGAATCAAGACCATCCTGCATGAGCGCGGTATCCGAGTCTGATGGAGGAGATGGTGATGGAGCACGAACAGCAGGCAATGGAACACCCCCAACAACAGCTCTCCGCCGAGGCTGGAGCCGCAGGAGCAGCCTCAAGCACACCGGCGGAGCCGAAGAGGGGACCCCGCCGGAAGGTGCGCATCGGGCGCGTGGTCAGCGATAAGCCCGACAAGACCATCGTCGTGGCGATTGAGCGGGTGGTCATGCACCCGTTGTACAAGAAGCCCTACAAGCGCACAAAGAAGGTGATGGCGCACGACGAACACAATCAATGCCGGGTGGGCGACATCGTCAAAATCATGGAGTGGCGCCCGCTATCGGCACGGAAGCGCTGGATGCTGGTGGAGATTCTCCAGCGGTCGCACCAAGCGGGTGAGGAGCTGCAGCCATGATTCAGCAGGAGTCCAACCTGGTTGTTGCGGATAACTCCGGAGCAAAGCTTGTGCGGTGCATCCGGGTCCTGGGCGGCAGCAATCGCCGCTACGGGAGCGTCGGAGACGTCATTGTGGTCTCGGTCAAAGAGGCAGTGCCCCATTCCGGGGTCAAGAAGGGAGAGGTTCACAAAGCCGTGATTGTGCGCACGCGCAAGGAGATCCGCCGGAAGGACGGCACGTACGTGCGGTTTGATGACAATGCCGTTGTGCTCTTGACCCCGGCGGGGGAACCGCGCGGCACCCGCGTGTTCGGTCCCGTTGCGCGGGAGCTGCGCGAGAAGAACTTCATGAAGATCATCTCGCTGGCGCCGGAGGTTGTCTAATATGGCAGCGGCTGAGGCGATGGCACTCAAGATCAAGCGCGGCGACACAGTCATGGTCATCGCCGGCAACGACAAGGGGAAAATTGGCAAGGTGCTGGCGGTCTACCCACGCGAGATGCGCGTCCTGGTCGAGGGCGTCAACGTGCGCAAGAAGCATGTGCGCCCCAGCCCGAAGTATCCTCAAGGGGGCATCATCAGCAAGGAGATGCCCATCCACTACTCCAATGTGATGCTGGTGGACCGCAATGGACGCCCGACTCGGGTCAGTATCCGCCGAGTCGAGCGCGATGGCAAGATTGTGCGCGTGCGCATCGCGAGGACAACGGGTGAGGAAATTCTCTAAGGAAGCACGATGGCGCGAACGAAGCGGAAATTGGTCGAGTTCAAGCCCGAGGGACCCCGGCTGGAGGAGTATACAGGTCCAGTTCCTCCGCCGCGATTGTGGCTCTACTACAAGGAGCACATCGTACCGGCGCTGATGAAGCGCTTCCAGTACCGCTCCGTCATGCAGGTGCCGCGGCTGGAGAAGATCGTCATCAACATGGGCGTGGGGCGGGCAACGCAGGACACGCGCATTCTGCAGGAAGCCTTCAACCATTTGGAGCTCATCGCCGGTCAACGCCCGGTGGTGACCTACGCGCGCAAGTCCATTGCCAATTTCAAGCTGCGTGCTGGCATGCCCATCGGCTGCAAGGTGACATTGCGCCGCGCGCGGATGTATGAGTTCCTCGACCGCTTCATCAACATTGCCGTGCCGCGAATTCGCGACTTCCGCGGTTTCTCCGACCGCGGCTTCGATGGGCGGGGCAACTACACCGTTGGCATCAAGGAGCAGATTATCTTCCCCGAGATTGACGTGGACAAGGTCAACCACATCCTGGGCATGGACATCACCTTTGTGACGACGGCGCCGACGGATGAGGAAGCCTATGCCCTGCTGAGCGAGTTTGGTTTTCCATTCCAACGCCGAGGATAGCGATGGCGAAGATTAGCGTCATAGCCCGCAATGAGAAGCGCAAGCGCCTGGTGCAGAAGTATGCAGCGCTGCGCGAGCAGCTCAAGCGCGAAGGACGCTGGGAGGAGCTGCACAAGCTGCCGCGCAACAGCTCTCCGGTGCGGGTACGGAACCGCTGTTTTGTGACCGGGCGAGGTCGAGCAGTGTACCGGAAGTTCGGGTTGTGCCGGATCATCTTCCGGCAGTTGGCGCTGGAGGGGAAGATCCCCGGAGTGCGCAAAGCAAGTTGGTAAGGCTGCAAAAGGGAACGATGGCAGTAGTGAGCGATCCGATTGGCGACTTTCTCACACGCATCCGCAATGCCTATCGGGCGCGGCATCGGGTGGTGGAAGCCCCGGCATCGCGCCTCAAGATCGCCATCGCCGCGATCCTGAAGGAGTGGGGCTACATCGCCGATTACGAGTACATCGAGGACAACAAGCAGGGCATCTTGCGGCTGACGCTGCGCTATGTGGGTGGACAGCCAGCGTTGCGCGAGCTCACGCGCGTGAGCAAACCCGGTCGCCGAGTTTACGCCGGGGCTCAGGAGCTGCGACCGGTCAAGAATGGCTTGGGAATTGCAATTGTGTCAACCTCTGCCGGGGTGATGACCGATAAAGAAGCCCGCCGGCGGGGGATTGGCGGCGAGGTCATCTGTACGGTCTTCTGATGCACTACGACCATGTCGCGAATTGGAAAGAAACCTCTCCCAGTGCCGCCTGAGGTACGTGTAGAGCTCCGGGATGGGGAACTGCATGTCCAAGGACCCAAGGGGCAGCTCCGCGTTCCCCTGCCCCCGGGGATTCAGTGCGAATACAGCGATGGAGTACTGCGCTTCCAGCGCTCCAGCGAGGAGAAGAAGGTCAAGGCTGCCCATGGATTGGCGCGCGCATTGGCGGCATCGGCAATCGAAGGGGTGACGAAGGGCTTTGTCCGGGTGCTTCAAATCGAAGGAATCGGGTACCGAGCGGAGCTGCGCGGGCAGAACCGCCTGTTGCTCACGCTGGGATACTCCCACCCGATTTTGTTCATCCCGCCGGAAGGTATTACGCTGACCGTTCCCAACCCGAACACCATCCACGTTGCAGGCATAGACAAGCAGTTGGTCGGCGAGGTGGCAGCGCGAATTCGGGCGCTGCGTCCACCGGAGCCGTATAAGGGCAAGGGGATTCGGTACGAAGGCGAATACATCCGGCGCAAGGCTGGAAAGGCGGCGGGTCGGTAATCCGAATGTGGAATGGGACAATGGATGTGCGACACAAACAGCTGGAGAAGGTCCGACGGCGATTGCGGCGGAAGCTCCGCATCCGGAAGAAGATCTTCGGAACCAGCGAGCGTCCACGCTTGAGTGTGTACCGCAGCCTTAAGCATATCTACGCGCAAATCATCGACGATGAGCGCGGACATACGCTGGTGTCGGCATCAACGCTGGACCGAGAGATCCGTCCGCTGGTCCAGGGAGTGCGTCCGAAGAAGGCACAGGCGGAGATCGTCGGACGCATCCTTGCGCAGCGGGCGCTGGCACTGGGGATCCGGAAGGTGGCGTTTGACCGAAATGGGTATCTCTACCACGGTCGGGTCAAAGCGTTGGCTGAGGCCGCCCGACAAGCCGGACTGGAGTTTTAGCAGCACGGGGGAATGCGATGGGACGCTTTATCAAAAGCCCGCGCTTGAGAGTTCCGGCAGAGCTGGAGCTCAAGGAGAAGCTCGTCTACATCGGACGCACAGCGAAGGTGGTCCAGGGAGGACGCCGATTTAGCTTCACTGCGCTGGTGGTCGTCGGGGACGGAGCCGGGCACGTCGGGTTTGGGATGGGAAAAGCCAGCGAGGCAACCGATGCCGTTACGAAGGCAACGGAGGCAGCGCGCAAGAGCATTGTCAAGGTGCAATTGAGTGGGACCACCATCCCGCATGAGGTCTTTGCCAAGTACAAAGCGGCAAAGGTGCTGCTGCGCCCGGCGGCGCGCGGAACGGGCATTATCGCTGCCGGCGGAGTCCGCGCCGTGCTGGAGATGGCAGGAGTGCAGGATGTGTTGACCAAGAGTCTGGGGTCTTCCAATCCCCACAACGTGGTCAAGGCAACGCTCAAGGCACTCATGATGTTGGAGGATGCCCACAGCGTTGCACGGCGGCTGGGTATCCCCGTGGAGCGGCTGCTGTACGGTGAACGAAGGGGACGCGACGATGCCAAGCAAGCTCAAGATCACGCAGGTGCGTAGCATCATCGGGGCGCAGGAGAAGCAGAAGCGCACCATCCGCGCTCTGGGGCTGGGGCGACCGAACTGGAGCGTGATCCAGCCGAAGAATCCACAGATTTTGGGCATGATTGCTAAGGTCAAGCATCTGGTGCGAGTGGAAGAGCTACCGGAGGAGCCATGACCGTGCACATTGGTACACTGCGTCCAGCACCGGGCTCGCGCAAGCGCCCCAAACGGGTCGGGCGAGGTGTCGGCTCCGGGCACGGTCGCACGGCGACGCGGGGGCACAAAGGGCATAAGTCGCGTTCGGGCTTTGCGCAGCCGCCGGGCTTTGAGGGCGGACAGATGCCGCTGCATCGGCGGCTGCCCAAGCGCGGGTTCCACAATCCGCTGCGGGTGGAATACCAGGAGGTCAACGTGGGACGCCTGCAGGAGCTCGTCGAGCAAGGACGGCTCCAACCCGGCAGCACGGTGACCCCGGAGATACTCTACCAGCTCGGGGTAGTCCGGAAACGGACTGCACCAGTCAAGGTGCTCGGCGAAGGGGAACTGCGCGTGGCACTGGAGGTGCACGCTCATCGCTTCTCCTCCGCTGCACAGCAGAAGATTGTCTCAGCTGGCGGAAGGGCAGTTCCCTATGGCGAAGTTCATTGAGACCCTGCGCAACATCTGGCGCATCGAGGAGCTGCGCCAGCGGATTCTCTTCACGCTCGGTGTGCTGCTGATTGTCCGAATTGGGAGCCACATCACATTGCCCGGAGTGGATGTCCGCGCCTTGGAACAGGTTGCTGGGTTGGGCGCTGACACCCTGTTCGGGCTGTACGACCTCTTCGTCGGAGGTGCCTTCTCCAATGCCGCTATCTTTGCCCTGGGCATCATGCCCTACATCTCCGCCTCCATCATCTTGCAGTTGGGAGCGGCGGTGATCCCTGAGCTCCAGCGCCTCCAGCGAGAGGGCGAAGAGGGACGGCGCAAAATCAACCAGTACACCCGCGTGTTGACGGTCTTCATCGCCGCACTGCAAGCCTGGGGAGTGAGCATCAAGCTGACCAGCATGCAGGTGCCCGGCGGTGCGCCGGTGGTCCCGTATCCAGGGCTGGGATTCACGCTGACATCGATTATTTTCATGACCGCAGGCACCATCTTCTTGATGTGGCTGGGCGAGCAGATTACGGAGCGGGGGATTGGCAATGGTATCTCGCTCATCCTGTTCATCGGCATCATTGCTCGGCTGCCGGCGGCGATTGCCCAGGAGATTGAGCTCATCCGCGTAGGCTCGAGGCTGTGGGTGACCGATCTCATCATCTTGGCACTGCTGGCGGCGGTGCTCGTTGCGGTGGTGTATGTGACGCAGGGCATCCGGCGTATCCCCGTCCAGTATGCCCGGCGTGTGGTCGGACGCAAAGTCTACGGCGGGACGACGCAGTATCTGCCCTTGCGGGTCAACACTGCCGGAGTGATGCCAATTGTGTTCGCGCAGGCGATCCTGTTCCTGCCGGCGACGGTGTACACCTTCTTCCCGGAGAGCCGCTTCCTGGAGACGCTCGCGGCGCTCTTCAGCGAGCGCTCGTTTGTGTACGCGATTGTCTACAGCGCGATGATTGTGTTCTTTGCCTACTTCTACACGGCGATTGTGTTCAACCCACGCGAGGTTGCCGATACGATCAAGAAGCAGGGCGGGTTCATCCCGGGCATCCGTCCTGGGGCGCCGACGGCGGAGTACATAGACCGAGTGCTCACGCGCATTACACTGCCGGGGGCGCTGTTCTTGGCGGTGGTGGCGATTCTGCCGGTCTTCGTGCACAATGTGCTGAGCGTGCCCTCGGAACTGGCATCCTTCTTCGGTGGAACGAGCTTGCTGATCGTTGTCGGCGTGGCGTTGGACACGCTGCAGCAGATCGAGTCCTACCTGCTCATGCGCCACTACGACGGCTTCATGAAGAGTGGGCGGCTGCGCGGTCGTGGAATTGGGGTCACCCGAGGGTACTGATGCGGGCTTTTCTGGGGATTCGGGATTCGGCACGGAGTGCGCTGGAGCAGGCAGCGCGGATTCTCTCGGAGACGCTCCAGCTTGTGCGCCGGCATCTGCATCCTGGGATCTCCACGCTGGAGCTGGATGCGGTGGCGGAGGACTATATCCGCACCCGCGGTGCCGAGCCCGCCTTCAAGGGGTATGTGGTGGATGGGCGTCGATACAACCACACGCTCTGTGTGTCCATCGATAGCGAGGTGGTACACGGGATCCCCTCGGCCCAGCGCATCTTGCAGGAGGGGCAGGTCGTCTCGATCGACTGCGGCGTGCGCAAAGCAGGATACTACGCCGATGCGGCGTTTACGGTAGTCATCGGCACACCAACGGCGCAGCAACAGCAGCTCCTTCAGGTCACTCAGGAGGCGCTCTGGCAGGGGATCGCCTGCGCGACCCCGCGCCACAGGGTCTACGACATTGCCCATGCAATTCAAAGCCACGTTGAGCGTCACGGATATTCCGTCGTGCGGGAATTGACAGGTCACGGAATCGGACGGAACCTTCACGAAGCGCCGACTATCCCCAACTTTGTCCCGACGGGGAGCTGGCGCTGGAGGTTCCCCAACGAGCGCTTGCGAGCAGGCAAAGCCGTGGCAATCGAGCCCATGGTCACCGCCGGTGCCCCCGATGTAGTGGTCGCACCGGATGGATGGACCGTCTACACGGCGGATGGCTCACTCGCAGCGCATTTTGAACACACAGTGCTGGTGGACTCTCCACCGGTGGTGTTGACGCAGTGGTCGTAACCGAAAGCGATGGCGAAGGAGCAGCCCATACGGGTTGACGGTGTCGTCGAAGAGAGCCTGCCGGGGACGCAGTTTGTCGTCCGCCTGGACAACGGGCACAAGGTCATTGCGCACATTTCGGGCAAGATGCGCATGAACTACATCAAGATCCTGCCCGGAGACCGGGTGACGCTGGAGCTCTCGCCCTACGACTTGAGCAAGGGGCGGATCATCTACCGGTACAAGTAGCACACGGTGCAAGCGATGAAGGTGCAGGCATCCGTCAAGCGACGCCATCCGGAGGACAAGGTGGTCCGCCGCAAAGGGCGGATCTACATCATCAACAAGCGCAATCCGCGCTTCAAGCAGCGCCAAGGGTAACACAAGCAAGGGAGTAGGGCCGTGGCACGGATTGCCGGAGTGGATTTGCCCAAGAACAAGCGGGGCTTCATTGCCCTGACCTACATCTACGGCATCGGGCGCACCCGCGCGCTGGAGGTGCTCCAGCGGGCGCAGGTGGACCCGATGAAGAAGGTCATGGAATGGACCGACGAGGAGATTGCCCGCATCCGCTCGGTCATCCAGGACTACAAGGTGGAGGGGCAGCTCCGCAGCGAAGTCCAGATGAACATCAAGCGCCTCATTGATATCGGCTGTTACCGCGGGCTGCGTCACAAGATGGGCTTGCCCGTGCGAGGGCAGCGCACCCGCACCAACGCCCGTACCCGCAAGGGGAAGCGTAAGACCGTTGCAGGCAAGAAGAAGGCGGTCAAGAAGTAACACAGCGTACGAACACTCATGGCAGCGCCGAAGGGGCGACGCACGAAGAAGAAAACCGTCACCGATACGCACGGCAAGGTCTACATCCAGGCGACCTTCAACAATACGATTGTGACCATCACCGACCCGTACGGCAATGTGCTGACGTGGTCCTCCGGCGGGCGGATCGGGTTCCGAGGCGCAAAGAAGAGCACGCCCTACGCCGCACAGCTTGCCGCTGAGCGGGCAGCCAAGGAAGCCTACGATATGGGCTTACGCAAAGTTGATGTCATCGTCAAAGGACCGGGCGCAGGGCGAGAAGCAGCCATCCGAGCCGTCGCGCAGGCGGGGTTGGAGATCCTCTCTATCGTGGACGCAACACCAATCCCGCACAACGGATGCCGTCCACCGAAGCGCCGACGCGTCTGAGGCAAAGTGCCACCAGTTGAGCGCACACCATTCATGGCAGCGGTAGATATCCTTATGCCGGAACGCATCTTGATCGACCCCAAATCCACAGCTCACCACGCACGCTTTATCCTGCAGCCGCTGGAGCGAGGCTACGGGACGACGTTAGGGAACGCTCTACGGCGGGTGTTGCTGTCCTCGATTCCAGGGGCGGCAATTGTCGGGGTGCGCATCAACGGCGTGGTGCACGAGTTCCAGACCATCCCCGGTGTGGTTGAGGATGTCGTCGAAATCATCCTCAACCTCAAGCAGGTGCGCCTGCGCATGCTGATGCCCGAGCGCCCGGTGACGGTACGCCTCCAGCTCCAGGGTCCAGGGGAGTGGACCGCACGGGATATCCAGCGCGCCTCCTCCGAGATTGAGATCCTGACGCCGGAGCAGCACATCGCCACGCTTGCCGAGGATGCAGCGCTCAACGTGGAGCTGCGCATCCAGCGCGGGCGTGGCTATGTCCCCGCAGAGGAGCTTGCAGGGGAGTTGCCCGACCAGATGCTGCCCATAGACGGGGTCTTCACCCCAATCCGCCAAGTTGCCTATACGGTGGAGCCCTTCCGTGTAGGGCGTCGGACGGACTACGATCGGCTCGTCCTGGAGGTCAAGACCGATGGCAGTATCACGGCGCAGGACGCTGTGCGGTACGCTGCACAGTTGCTGCAGCAGCATCTCCAACTCTTCTTCACCCTGCCCGTGATCGCAGCCGAGGAGGTCCCGCAAGCCGTTGCGGAAGCCAAGGAGCGGGAGGAGGTTGCCGAAAGCTCGGGAGCTCAGGTGCTGGAGACACCGGTGGAGCACTTGGGACTGAGTGCGCGGACGCTGCACCGGTTGCTCTCGCTGGGCATTCGGACCATTGGGGAGCTGGTGCGTTGGACTCCGGAGGAGCTGCAGCGGGAGCGCGGCATCGGGGCTCGCATCGTCGAGGAGATCAACCGCTCGCTCCATGAACTCTACGGACTTCGCTTGGGCATGAGCCAAGAGGAGCTGGGAACACGAGCCTGAGGAGGAAGCCATGCGCCATCGGGATAAACTCTGGAAGCTTGGGCGCACACGCAGCCATCGCAAGGCGTTGCTGTGCAATCTGGCGACGGCGCTCATCCGGCATAAGCGCATTCTCACAACAGAGGCGAAGGCAAAGGCGCTGCGCCCCTTTGTGGAGCGCCTCATCACGAAGGCAAAGCATGCGGTGCTGCGCGAGCAGAGTGGGCAGCTCCCCAGCGGCTGGAGCGTTGACCTGCACCGGCGCCGCTTTGTGGCACGCTTCATCCGCGATAAGGCAGCCTTGCAGGAGCTCTTTGGTGCAGTAGCCGTACGGGTGTTGGAACGCCCTGGTGGCTATACCCGCATTGTCAAGCTGGGCTATCGGCGGGGTGACGGTGCCCGAATGGCGCTCATCGAACTGGTAGACTGGGCGGGCATGCAGGAGGGCGCCATCCGTCAAGAGACCTCGCAGACGCACGCACAGGCGCAGAGCTCATAAGACGCCAACGGCAATGACCCCGCTGCGGGCACGACTGCTGCTGAGCGCAGCCTCGGCAGAGCAGTTCCCGCAGACCCCGTATCCCGAGATCGGCTTTGTGGGGCGCTCCAATGTGGGGAAGTCCTCCCTCCTCAACCGGCTGCTCCTGCAGCCCCGGCTGGCGCGCGTTAGCTCAACGCCGGGCTGTACGCGCACGATCAACTTCTACCTGGTCGAAGACCGATGGGTGTGGGTAGACCTCCCAGGGCTGGGCTATGCAGCGGTTTCGCGGCAGGAGCGGCAGCGATGGACACGCCTCATCCGGTACTACATCGAAGAGCGGCAGCAGTTACGTCTGTTGTGCGTGTTGGTGGATTCGCGCCACGACCCCAGCCCGTGGGACATGGCGGTGATGGAGCTTGCCGAACAGCGGCAGCGCCCGTTTGTTGTGGTGCTGACCAAATGCGATAAGCTCTCCAGACAGCAGCTGCAGGAGCGGGTTGCCCAGCTTCAGCAGTTGTTGGCGCAGTGCACCTTTGTGGTCGAGATACTGCCGACATCGGCGCGGACAGGTATGGGGCGGGAGCAACTGTTGGCGGTGCTCCGGCGCTACTGTATGGCACCTGTTGCATAGTGGACAGTGGGGCGATGGAAGTCCCGTTGGTGGGGATTGTGATGGGCAGTGAGTCGGACCTGCCGGTGATGCGTGAAGCCGCGGCGGTCTGTGCCGAATTTGGCGTGCCGTACGAGATGCGCGTGCTCTCGGCACACCGTACACCGGGGGATATGGCGTGGTACGGTCGGACGGCACACCGGCGTGGGCTGAAGGTCATCATCGCTGGGGCAGGGGGAGCAGCGCATCTGCCGGGGATGCTGGCGGCGTTCTCGCCGCTGCCGGTCATCGGGGTGCCCATCCCCTCGCGCTACCTGCAGGGGTTGGATTCGCTACTCTCAATTGTGCAGATGCCCAACGGAGTCCCGGTTGCCACGGTAGCAGTCGGAGCAGCACGGAACGCCGGCTTGCTTGCGGTGCAGATCTTGGCAACATCGCGTCCGGAGCTGTTGGAGCGCCTCATTGCGTACCGGAATCAGTTGCAGAGGGCCGTTCGGCAGAGCAACCGTGCCAACCCCGAATTTACCCCCATCGTCCTGCCACCGGGCTGGGAGGAGCCGCCACCGTGGGAAGGGGATGAGCCGTAACGCTACGGTGCCGTTCTTCTCGGTTGTGGTTGCAACCTACAACCGAGCCCCCCTGTTGGAGCGGGCGCTGAGCTCGTTGCAGCGCCAGCAATGGCAAGACTGGGAAGCCATCATCGTGGATGATGGCAGCACCGATGGCACTGCGGAGCTCCTGCGGCGGTTCTGTACCCACGACCCTCGGATGCGCTGCTACAGAACCGTGCACCAGGGCGCCGGCGCTGCACGCCGCTACGGCATTGCCCGTGCACGGGGGCAGTTCGTCACGTTTTTGGACTCCGACGACGAATACCTACCCCAGCACCTGCAGCTGCGGGCAGAGCTCCTCCAGCAGCACCCGTACATCGAGGTACTGCACGGAGGCGTGCGCATCCTCGGCTCGCCGTACGTGCCCGACCGGCACAATCCTCAGCGCCTCATCCATCTTGCAGAGTGCGTCATCGGAGGGACTCTTGTGGTGCGCCACGAGCTCTTCCGGCGCATCCCCTATCCGGCTCTGCCCTTCGCCGATGATGCTGCGTGGTACGAACAGGCGTGCCGCGCGGGGGTCTGCATTGCGTGGGTGAGTTTTCCGACCTACTGCTACGACCGCACCATTGCCGATTCCCTGTGCACGCAGAGAGGTCTCCTCCTTACTGAGGCTGCACCATGACCGAACAGGAACGCATGCGCGAGGTACTGGAACGGCTGCGTCAGGCGTATCCGACGGCGCGGATTCGCCTGCGCTTTTCTTCGCCGTTCGAGCTGCTCATTGCCACGATCCTCTCGGCGCAGTGCACCGATGAGCGTGTCAACCAGGTCACCGAGCAGCTCTTCCGCAAGTACCGCACGCCGGAGGATTACCTGCGGGTTCCCATCGAGGAGCTCGAGCGCGATATCTACCCGACGGGCTATTACAAGGCGAAGGCGCGGGCGATTCGGGGATGCTGCCAAGCGCTGCTGGAGCGCTTCGGGGGCGAGGTCCCGCAGACGCTGGAGGAGCTGGTGAGCCTGCCAGGGGTCGGGCGCAAGACCGCCAACGTGGTGCTGGGCGAATTCTTCACGCCGCAGGGGATTGTCGTGGATACCCACGTGGCACGGATAGTCAACCGCTTGGGATTTGTGCAGACGAGCAATCGCGAACGCATCGAACAGCGCCTCATGGAGCTGGTCCCGCGCGAGCAGTGGGTGAGCTTCACCCACCTGATGATTGCGCACGGGCGTGCGGTCTGCCACGCCCGGAAGCCGAAGTGCGCCCGTTGCGTGCTGGCGGACCTGTGCCCTTCGCGCACGGTGTAATGCCGAGCTGGAATGCTTCGGTGGCGGGCAGAGCTGCTGCTGGGAGGGGTCACGGCGCTGTGGGGTGGCACGTTCGCCCTGGTGAAGCTGGCGCTTCAGGCGGTGCCGCCGTTTCTCTTCATGGGGATGCGCTTCACGGTTGCTCTGGGGATTCTGCTGCTGGTGTGGCGCTCCGCCTTCCACCGCTTCCGGGCTGAGGAGCTGCGCTATGGCAGCGTGTTGGGACTGTGCTTTGCAGCGGGATTTGTGCTGCAGACCGTTGGGCTACTGTTTACGAGCGCTTCCAAATCGGCATTCATCACGGGGGCGACCCTACTGGTCATCCCCGTGATGCAGTGGGCGATCCAGCGCCGTCAACCGACGCTGTGGCAGTGGGCGGGGGTGGGGCTTGCGCTTGTCGGGCTATGGTACCTCACCGCGCCGAGCTTGGAGGGATGGAACGTGGGCGATGTGTTGACGATGGTAAGCACGCTCTTTTGGGCGCTGTACGTGGTGCTGCTGGATGAGTTCACGCGGCATTCTCCGCCGGTCTTGGGGCGGACGCTTCGCCTGACGGCGCTGCAGTTTGCCGTCTCTGCAGCCGTCGGCGGAGCAGCGCATCTGCTCTGCACGGCAATGGGGGTGAAGGCGCTGGCGTTTGCTCCGGATTTTGGGCATCCCCACCTGTGGGTTGCACTGGCGTATACGGCTGTGCTGGCATCGGTGGTGGCAACGGTGGTACAGACGCATGTGCAGCGCTATACGACGCCGGTCAAAGCAGCGCTGATCTACGCCCTGGAGCCTGTCTTTGCGAGCGTACTGGCGTGGGCACTCCTTGGGGAACTGCTGGCACAGCGGGAGCTACTCGGTGCGGCGCTGTTGCTTGCCTCGATTGGTGTGGCCGAATTCTCGCGCGTGCAGAAGGGGCTGGGACGATGACCAAAGCCGAATTGCGGCGCATAGTGCTCGAACGGCGGGCAGCATTGCCCGAACCGCTGCGGCGGTGGTATTCCGAGCGCATTGCCCAGTGGGTCCTGCAGCATCCCTGGGTGCAGGATGCCCGTGCGGTGCACGTGTACTGCTCGGTGCGCGGCGAGGTACACACCGAACTGCTGCGGCAGCGGCTTCTGGAGATGGGTAAGCGCGTTGCCGTGCCGGTCGTGCGCGGTGCGCAGCTCCTCCACGCATGGGTGACCCTGGAGAGCACCTATCGCCCTGGGCAATGGGGGATCCCCGAGCCGGAGGTCCCCGATGAGGCGCTGCAGACGGCGGAGCAGCTGGGGTTGACTCCGCAGGATGTCGTGCTTGTGCCACTGGTGGGATACGACCGCCGACTCTTCCGCCTGGGGTACGGTCGCGGCTTCTACGATGGCTTTCTGCGGAGCGTCCCAGCACGGCGCGTTGGGCTGGCATTCTCTGTGCAATTCGTGCCGGAGATCCCCTCTGAACCGCACGATGTTGCCCTTGATGCTGTGGTGACCGAATGTGGTGTCCTGTATCCGCTCGAGCACGCCGCGTGAGCGGCTATTTTTGCAAATGCAGTTGTGCGAGAGGTAGCCATGGTGCAGACGCCGAAGCTCATCCTGCTCGACATTCCTGAGCTCCACCGGCTGGAGGTGTACCGTCAGCACGGTGGGTACGAAGCCTTCCGAAGGGCATTGCAGATGACTCCGGAGGAGGTCATCGAAGAGGTCAAGCGCTCGGGGTTGCGCGGGCGCGGAGGGGCGTGCTTCCCCACTGGGCTCAAGTGGAGCTTTATGCCCAAGGGGAACGACCGCCCGAAGTACCTTGTGGTCAATGCCGATGAGTCCGAACCCGGCTCCTTCAAGGACCGTCAGGTGCTGGAGTACAATCCGCACCAGCTCATCGAGGGCATCCTGATAGCTGGCTACGCGATGGGGATTACGAAGGCGTTCATCTACATCCGCGGCGAGTACCATCGCTGGTACGGCTTGATGGAGCGGGCGCTGCGCGAGGCGTACGAGCACGGGCTCGTCGGGGAGCGCATGCAGCAGACGTTTGGCACATCGTACTGGCTGGACATTGTGCTGCACAAGGGGGCGGGCGCGTACATCTGCGGCGAGGAGACGGCACTCATGGAGTCCATCGAAGGCAAGCGGGGCTATCCGCGCTTCAAGCCGCCGTTTCCGGCACAGCGCGGGCTCTGGGGGATGCCGACGACGATCAACAACGTGGAGACCATTGCTGCGGTGCCGGCGATCTTCCGCATCGGTGGAGCGGAGTATGCCCGAATTGGTGCTCCCGGGCATCCCGGAACGCTGCTGTATGGGCTCAGTGGGCATATTAACCGTCCAGGGGTCTACGAGCTGCCCAGCGGCACGCTGTTGACGGAGTTGCTCTTCGACTGGGGAGGGGGCATTCCCGGGGGCAAGCGCGTCAAGGCGGTCATCCCTGGGGGCAGCTCGATGCCGCCGCTGCGGGGCGACGAGATCGAGGGGGTGCGGATGGATGAGGAATCACTCAAGGCACTGGGCACGCACATCGGCACGGCGGGCATCATCGTGATGGATGAGGATACGGACCTTGTGCGGGTCACCTGGCGCATTGCGCGCTTCTACCACCACGAGTCCTGCGGTCAATGCACGCCCTGCCGTGAGGGCTGTGGCTGGCTGGAGAAGGTGCTTGCGCGGATGCTCGCCGGCGATGCTACCACGCGCGATCTGGACCTGCTGGTGGAGGTCTGCAACCAGATCGAGGGCAACACCATCTGCGCCCTCGGAGATGCAGCGGCATGGGCGGTGCGCGGGTTCGTCACGAAGTTCCGCGAGGAGTTTGAAGCCCGCTGCAAGCCCGAGCGCAGCTTCGTTCCGCTCAATGTCGTCCACGGATTGCGCCGCAGTGCGGTTCCGCTGGGCACTGCCAAGAGTGGCGCCGCGTAATCTATGCGGATTGGCATCTTCGGTGGCAGCTTCAACCCCGTGCATATTGCGCACTTGATCGTTGCCGAGCACTTCGTCGAGGCGCAAGGGTTGGAGCGGTGCTATTTCGTGCCGGCGTTTCTTCCGCCGCTCAAGCGCGCGGTGGAGGAATTAGCCCCTGCCGAGCACCGGCTGGCGATGCTGGAGCGAGCGCTGGCGGGGAATCCGCGCTTCTGCATCGAGCCGTGCGAGCTGCAGCGTGGGGGGATATCGTACACGGTCGAGACGGTGCACGAGTTCCGACAGCGCTTTCCGAATGCGCAGCTCCTGCTGCTGGTGGGCATGGACCAGCTTCTGGAGTTCCGCGCCTGGCATCGCTGGGAGGAGATTGTGCAGATGGCGCAGCTCTGCGTGGCGCTGCGACCGATTCCAGTGGACCAACGCACGGTGGAGCAGGAGCTGGCGCAGCTTCGGGCGCATGGGGCATCGGTGGAGTTGCTGCAGACACCGCTGCTGGAGGTCTCCTCTTCGGAGATTCGGCGCCGGCTACGACAGGGGCGCTCGGTGCGCTACCTGGTGCCGGAGAGCGTGCGTGAGTACATCGTGGCGCATTCCCTCTATGCGGCTCCGCAGCATCCTGCTCCATAGCGTGTTGGTGCTGGTGGCGGGCAGCATGCTTGCCCCATTGGGGTGGATGCTGTTGCTGTCGCTGCGCTCCTATCCGGAGCAATACGCCACACTGTGGGCGCTGCTACAGGCTCCGACGACGCTGGCAAACTACGTGGACATCCTCACCGCCGATGCCTTCGGGCGCTATATGGCGAACTCCTTCCTGGTTGCCGGGTGCATCACCGTGGGGAATCTCCTGTTCAGCTTCGCCGGCGGATATGCGCTGGCGCGGTTTCGGGTCCTTGGGCAGGCTCTCATCGAAGCCTCGGTGCTGGCAGTGCTGCTCATTCCGGCACACGTGCTGATGCTACCGCTTTACCGGCTGATGGTCACGCTGGGGTGGATTGATACGTACTGGGCGCTGATTGTGCCCTGGCTGGTGAGCGGTCTGGGGGTGTTCCTGCTGCGGCAGTACTTTGCAGCGATTCCGACCGAGCTCGAAGATGCCGCCCGGCTGGATGGAGCGGGTCCCTGGCAGGTGCTCTTCCGAATTGCCTTCCCCCTGGCGCGCCCGGCACTGGTGATGTTGGGCGTGACGAGCTTCCTGACGCACTGGAACGCCTTCCTGTTCCCCTTCCTGTTCACGCACTCAGACCGGCTGCGCACGCTCCCGGTGGGGCTGACCTTCTACATCAGCAAGCAGACGGTGGACTGGGGGCATCTCATGGCGGGGGCGGCGCTGGCTGCTCTGCCGGTGATCGTGCTCTTTGTGCTGTTCCGGCGCTACCTTGTGGGGGCGCTCCTTACGGGGGCACTCAAGCAGTAGAGTGTGCCTCACGCCGAAGTTGCTCCAGTTCGGCAAGCCAGAGTGCGCACGTTGCATCGCTGGGCATGCGCCAGTCCCCACGCGGGGAGAGCGCAACGGTGCCAACTTTGGGGCCATCGGGCAGGCAGGAGCGCTTGAACTGGTGGGCAAAGAAGCGCTCGTAGAAGAGCTGGAGCCAGCCCAGGAGCTGCTCGCTGCTGTAGCGTTCGCCAAAGGCAAGGCGCGCCAGAAGCAGGATCTTGCGCGGCGAATAGTGGTAGCGCAGCACGTGGAAGAGGAAGAAGTCGTGCACCTCGAAGGGACCCAGCAGCTCTTCGGTCGCTTGGCGGATCTGCCCGTCCGGTGTGGGCGGGAGCAGCTCGGGCGAGATAGGCGTGGCGCAGATATCGCGCAGGAGTTCCGACACTGTGCCCGAAAACACATGCTCAGCGCACCACTGCACGATGAAGCGCACGAGCGTCTTGGGGATGCCGGCGTTGATGCCGTACATCGAGAGATGGTCTCCGCCGTAGGTGCACCATCCCAACGCCAGTTCAGAAAGGTCGCCCGTGCCCAGCGCGATGGCGTGCAGCTGGTTGGCAAGGTCGAGCAGGATTTGCGTTCGCTCGCGTGCTTGGGCGTTTTCGTACGTTGTGTCGTGCAGCTCTTCGGGGTGTCCGATGTCGCGCAGATGCTGGGCAAGCGCAGCAGTGATGGGGATGACGTGGAGCGTCACGCCCAGCTCCTGTGCCAGGCGCTGGGCATTGTGCTGGGTGCGCTCGGTCGAGCCCGGTCCCGGCATCGAAACGGCATGGACACGGCGGCGCTCCCATCCCAGCAGGTCCATCGTTGCAGTGGCAACCAGCAGGGCCAGTGTTGAGTCCAGCCCACCGGAGATGCCGACGACGACCCCGGTGCCCGTGCCCACGTGGAGCAGACGGCGCGCCAGCGCACGGGTTTGGATGGCGAAGATCTCCTCGGCGCGCTGCGCCTGCTCTTGAGGCGATTGCGGCACAAAGGGAGTCGCCGAAAGCGGTCGCCGCAGGTCCTCTACCGAGCGCTCCCGCAGCGCGATGGAGATACTGCGGTACGGACGGTGTGCCCGTTGCTGGGCAAAGCTGGGGCTGCGCAGCCGGTCGTTGCAGAGGCGTTCGATGTCAATGTCGGCGACGATGAGCTCGGTCTCAAGCCGGAATCGCTGGCTCTCGGCAAGGATGGTACCGTTTTCGGCAATCAGGCTGTGACCGGAGAAGACCATGTCAGTGGTGGACTCCCACACGCCGGCGGAGGCGTAGACGTAAGCAGCAATACAGCCCCCTGATTGCGCCTGCACCAGAAGCCGCCGATACGCTGCTTTGCCCAAGACCTCGTTGCTGGCCGAGAGGTTGGCAAGCACCGTTGCACCGGCGAGCGCGTGCGCCGTGCTGGGGCGATCGGCAGCCCAGAGGTCCTCGCACAGCTCGACGGCCAACACTGCCTCGGGGATCCCCTCCAGCCGGAAGAGCAGGTCCGTGCCGAAGGGCACTGTGCTGCCATTCCATTCCAATTGCGCTGCTGGGGCGTTGCTGCCAGAGGTGAACCAGCGCGGTTCGTAGAACTCCCCGGTGGAGGGAAGCACGCTCTTGGGGATGATGCCGCACAGGCGCCCATTTGCAAGCACTGCAGCGCAGTTGAACAGGCGCCCAGCAAGCTCGACGGGCAGCCCCACGATGGCAACGAGTCCGTAGTGCTCCGTCAGTGGCAACAGTCGTTGCAAACCTTGCCAGGCATCGCGGCGCAGGGCGGTCTCGGTGAACAGATCCGCGCACGAATAGCCCGTCAGGCAGAGCTCCGGGAAGACCACAAGGTCGCACTGCTCCTGCGCAGCAGCGTGCAGGGCTTCGCTGATGCGGGCAACGTTGAAGGAGACATCGGCGATCCGGAGTTCGGGGGAAACAGCCGCGCTGCGGAGGAAGCCGAATTCATGCAGCGCAATCGGCATGGAGAGCGTGCCATTGACAGCGTTGTCGGCGCGGCGGGATTTGAACCCACGACCCCTACCACCCCAAGGTAGTGCGCTACCAGGCTGCGCTACGCGCCGACCTGTTGGAGAACGCTTGCAAAATTACGCAATTTCGACGGCGCCGGCGGAAGGGCTGTAATTTTGCGACCTGCTGCGAGGATAGCAGCATGGAGCTCTACGAACGCCTATACCGACTGCACCGCTTCGGGATCCGCCCAGGACTGGAGCGCATCACGGCACTGTTGGATGCCGTCGGGCAGCCGCAACGGGATTTTGCCTGCGTGCACGTGACCGGAACCAACGGCAAGGGGAGCGTGTGCGCGCTCATTGCCTCTATGCTCCGGGCGCAAGGGTACCGTGTGGGGCTGTACACTTCGCCCCATCTGCTGAGGTTTGCCGAGCGCATCCGCATTGATGGCGTGCCCGTTGCCGAGGAGCTCGTGCTGGAGCTGCTGCCGGAGGTGCTGGAGCGTGGGGAAGCCCTGGGGGCAACGTTTTTCGAGGTGACTACGGCGCTTGCCTTCCAGGTGTTTTCGGCACTGCGGGTGCAGATCGCCGTTGTGGAGGTGGGAATGGGAGGGCGGTACGACGCCACCAACGTGGTCGAGCCGCTCGTGGCGGTCATCACCGGCATTGATGCGGACCATCGGGAGTACTTGGGGCGCACGCTGCACGAGATCGCCTGGCAGAAGGTGGGCATTGTCAAGCCCGGGGTGGTGCTGGTCCTTGGGGAGCGCCGACCGTGGCTGCGCAGAACGCTCCTCCAGTGGGCGCAGGAGCTTGGAGCCAGAGCAGTTCGTCCCCCGCAACGCGGTGTGCGCCTTCGTGCCGAGTATGCGGATTTGACGCAGTGCGTTCGGCTCCCCGATGGCTCAGAGGTACGGTTGCCGTTAGCCGGGGAGCATCAGCGCCGCAACCTTGCGTTGGCACTGGCAGTGATGGAGGAGCTGCAACCACACTTCCCGACGGACTGGGCACAGCGCCGCCGAGGGATTGAAGCCGTGCGCCGCTGGGGCGGATTGCGTGCACGGATTGAGCTCCTCCGCGCGACGCCACCGGTGGTGGTGGATGTAGCCCACAACGCTGCAGGCATTGCAGCGCTCTGTCGCACGCTGCAGCGCCACGGATACGGGCAGACGCGTTGGACGGTGGTCTTCGGCGTGATGGCGGACAAGGACGTTACCCAAATGCTTGCGCTGCTACAGCCGATTACCGCAGAGCTCTTCGCCTGTGCACCGACAACCGAGCGCGCGCTGCCGACGCCGGCACTTGCATCGGTAGCACGGCGGCTGGGGATGAGCGTGCGGGAGTTTGCGGATGTCCCCACCGCTGTCCAGGCAGCACTGGAACGCGGGGGACCGCTCCTGGTGGTGGGCTCCTTCTACCTCCTTGCCGAAGCACTCCCGTTGCTGGAGCCGGAATGCGTTGGGTCCTTGCCGTAGCAGCGCTCATTGCCGTGCCGCTGCGTTCGCAGCAGCCAGTGGGACCGCCTCTGCCGGTGATTCTGCACCATGCGGATAGCTTCGTCGGCTCCCAGACCGACAGTGGCGAGGTCCGCGAGCTCACGGGCAATGTGTGGCTGCAGCAGGGCAACGTTGTGCTGCGGTGTCAGCGGGCGATACAGAATCTGCACACCGGGCGCATCGAACTTGCCGGCAATGTGCGCATCGAGCAGGAGGAGCTGCAGATCTGGGCACCGCGAATCCTCTACGACCCCACCACCGCAGTGGCAACGGCGCCCGAAGGGGCGCAGCTCCAGCAGCGCAGCCAGCGCATTCGAGCCCGCTCTGTGCGGTACGAGCTTGCCCGTCGGGAGCTGCTCTTCTTCGGTTCGGTCGTCTACAATGATGATTCGCTCCAGCTCTGGACCGATACGCTGCGCTATGCCCGCACAAGCGGTGCCGTGCTGGTCTGGGGCGGAGGCTATGTGGAGAGGCTCCCCGGATGGGCAGCCGAAGCGGACACGCTGGAGTATCTGCCGCAGATGGGGAGGATTCGGCTGGCGGGGGCAGCCACTATCCAACGGCACGGGGATACGCTCCGCCAATGGGGGCTGCGAGCAGAGCATATCCTGCTGCAGCGGGATTCGATCCAATGGCTTGCCGCACGCGGCGGTGTTGAGCTTCTGGGCGATACCGTGTGGGCTGCCCGGGCGGCTGAGCTGCAATGGCAAGATGCTCCGCAAGAGCGGCTCCGGCTCTGGGGCGACCCGTTCGTGTGGTACGGTACGGCAGAGCTCCGCGCCGATACGGTGGTGGCGTCCATGCGCTCGGATACCTTGCAGGAGCTGCGTGCGTGGGGCAGCGCACGGCTGCGGGTGCTGCTGGACTCAAGCGAGTGGATGCACCAACTGCAGGCAGATACGGTCGTTGTGCTCCCTTCGGATACGGTGCGGCAGCTCTGCGGCAACGGTGCTGCCCGCAGCGTGTACGTCCACCGGGATGCGGATGGGCGCTTCCGCGGGCTTTTTCGGGTGGGAGCCGACCGCATCCGGCTGGGATTTGCCGCCGATACGCTGCGCTGGGTCCGGTGGCTCAGCATGGTCTACGGCGAATATGTTCCGCGGGAGCTCGTCGGCGAGAACTTCTCTGCGTGGGTGCTGCAGGGATTTCAGTGGCACAGCGCACGCCCGCAGCCCATAGCCTGGCGGTACAAGCGGCGGTGGGTCCCCTGAGGCTCAGTCTGCAAAGCGGCAGTGGAGTCGCACCGCTGCGCGCAGCCGGGCAAGGAACTCCGAGCGCGGGATTTCGATTGCCCCGAGCCGCTGCGTGTGGGGATTGCTGTACTGTGCATCCAGCAGCACGAAGCCGCGCTCCCGCAGCCGCTCGATGAGCGCCACGAACGCCACCTTCGATGCATCGGGCATGCGCGAGAACATGGACTCTCCGAAGAACGCACCACCGAGCGCTACGCCGTAGAGCCCGCCGACCAGTTGCCCCTGGTACCAGCTCTCGACCGAATGCGCGTAGCCCATGTGGTGCAGCTCGGTGTAGAGGGCGATCATCTCCGGCGAGATCCAGGTGTTGGGGCGATTGGCGCACTCGCGCATCACAGCTTCAAAGGCGGTGTTGATGCGAATCTCATAGAGCTGCTTGCGCAGCGTCTGCCGGAGCGAGCGTGAAATGTGCACTGCATCCAGCGGGATGATGGCGCGCGGGTCGGGCGAGAAGAAGAGGATCTCGCCCGTCTCCGGGTCTGCCATCGGGAAGTAGCCCTGCTGGTAGGCAACGAGGAGGAATTCCGCAGAGAGCCGATCGCTCATCGCTTGCGGCAGCGGCGTCGCACGTACGGGATACCCTTCTGCCGGCAGAAGAGCTCCTGGTCGCTCAAGGGAAGCCCCCAGGCGCTGTCATCGTGCACCTCTTCGCACTCGAAGCCGCCGTGCTCGTGCAGCAGCGTGCAGTGGTATTCGTCCAGCTCTGCCACATCCGTTGCCAGCCACAACTGCCCACCGGGGCGGAGGACGCGGAAGAACTCCCTCAGCACCTCTGGGGTGAGCGCGCGCCGCTTGTGGTGGCGCTTCTTCGGCCAAGGGTCGGGGAAGAGGTAGAAGATGTGCTCGATGCTATCGCTGGCAAGGAAGGGAAAGCCGTTGACGACGCTGTACCACAGCACGGCAGCATTGCCGATCCCTTCACCGCGGATGACGGTATCGAGCCACTCGACGGCTTTCTTGCGCACCTCAAGCCCCAGGATGTTCTCCTGTGGGTGTAGCACGGCGTAGTTCAGCAGGAACCTCCCCAGACCGCAGCCGACATCCAGGCAGGTGGGCGGGGCTCCGTTGGCGAACAGCTCGCTCCAATTGAGCTGCTCCGGCACGGGAGGGTAGCCACGAGGGCGCACACGGAGCTGTGCCAGCGGGATGTACAAGTACGCGCTGGCGTGATGGCGCAGCCGGGGTAGCGGGTACTTGCGGTAGTCAATCTGCAGCATGGCTCAGAGAATGTAGCCGAAGAGGGCATCCAGCACCAGGATACTCGCCGCCGCAATGGTGAAGGAGCGCACGGTGCTCCGTCCGACACCTTCGGCGCCACCGCTGGTAGCGAACCCCTCGGCACAGCCAATCAAAGCAGTGGAGAGCCCGAAGACAGCCGATTTGAGCAGCCCCAGCAGGATCTCCGAGGTGCGGAAGAAGCGCTGGATGGAGTCGAAGAAGAGCTCTGCCGGCAGTTCGAATTTGAGCGTCGTCAGCAGGAACGCGCCCACAATAGCGATGGCGTTGGAGAAGACCGCCAGGACCGGCATCATCGTCACAGCAGCCACCACACGCGGCATCGCCAGATAGCGGTTGCGGTCAATTGCCATGATCTCGAGTGCATCCAACTGCTCGGAGACCGCCATTGTGCCCAACTGTGCGGCGATGGCTCCGCCGACGCGTCCGGCGATGACCAGCGCTGTCAGCACCGGGGTGAGTTCGGTGAAGACCACGGTGGCGATGGAGCTCCCCAGGTACGGTCGTGCCAGCGCCAAGAGGTTGAACTTCTCGAACAGGTTCGTTGCCTGCAGGGCAGCGATGGCACCGGTGAAGCCTCCGATGAGCAGCACCAATGGGAGCGAGTCAGCCCCTACGATTGCCATCTGCCGGAGCACCAGCGCCCAGTCCTTGGGGATGCGCGGCAGGTAGCGCACGATGTGCGCCAGCAGGATCAGGATTCGCCCCAGACCCTGCAGCAGGCTCAGTACCAGCCGTCCGAGCAGACGCAGTGCTACCATGGCGGATGCAAAATTACTCGTGCGCCCACCCGAGCAGAGCCGGAGCGGCTGTCAAAATCGTCTTCTGCCCAAGGTGAACTGGAACAACTGGGTAACCCCGAGCATGGGCGAGCAGCTACCCCTGTTGGACCCTTCAAAGGAATCGGATGCCGAACGGCGCGCCCGCGCTGCACGGCGCATTGAGGAGCTGCGCGAGCTCATTCGGCTGCACGATTACTACTACTATGTCGAAGCGCAGCCGCGCATCTCCGACGAGGAGTACGACGCACTCTTTGCCGAGCTGAAGCGCTTGGAGGCGGAGTTTCCCGAGCTTGTCACTCCGGATTCCCCAACGCAGCGCGTGGGCGGTGCGCCGTTGGAGGGCTTTGCACACGTGGAGCACCGAGTGCCGATGCTCTCGCTGGACAACACCTACAGCCGCGAGGAGGTCATCGAGTTCGACCGCCGCGTGCGCGAGCTCCTGGGCGGGCAGCCCTACCGCTACGTTGCCGAGCTCAAGTACGATGGCGTCTCGGTGAGCCTGCACTACCGCGATGGCGCCTTTGTACTGGGAGCCAGCCGAGGCGATGGGTTCGTCGGCGACGACATCACGCAGAACGTGCGCACAATCCGGGGATTGCCCCTGCGGGTGCGCCCGGTCGAGTACAAAGGCGTCCCGCTGCGGTCGTTCGAGGTGCGGGGGGAGGTGTACGTGCTCATCGAGGACTTCCTCCGGCTCAACCGTGAACGCGAGGAAGCCGGCGAGCGCCCCTTTGCCAACCCACGAAACTTCGCTGCAGGCACGCTCAAGCTGCTCGATCCGCGCGAGGTTGCCCGCCGTCCCCTCCGCCTGGTCTGCTACTACTTGCTCAGCGACGAGGTCGAGTTGGAATGGCAGAGCGAGAACCTGCGGTTGCTGCGCCAATTGGGCTTCCCGACCGACCAGCACTGGCAGCTCTGCCACACGCTGGAGGAGGTCTTTGCCTACATTGACCGCTGGGAGCGGGAGCGCGACCGGCTACCCTTCCAGATCGACGGAATTGTGCTGAAGGTGGATTCGCTGCGGCAGCAGCAGCTTCTGGGAACGGTTGCCCGTGCGCCGCGATGGGCGATCGCCTACAAGTACCAAGCCAAGCGGGCAACGACGGTCCTGCGCGATATCGTGCTCCAGGTGGGGCGGACCGGGATTGTCGTCCCAGTGGCGGAGCTGGAGCCGGTGTTCCTGGCGGGTTCGACAATAAGCCGGGCGACGCTCCACAATGCCGACTACATTGCGGCGCTGGACCTGCGCATCGGCGATACCGTCATTGTGGAGAAGGGCGGAGAGGTCATCCCGAAGATCACCGGCGTTGTGCTGGAGCGGCGTCCTCCGGGGGCGCAGCCGTATGAGTTCCCCGCAGTGTGTCCGTGTCCGAACCAGCAGCCGCTCTACCGTCCCCCAGGCGAGGTGCACTACTACTGCGACCATCCGGAATGCCCCTGGCAGATTCGGCGCCGCATCGAGCATTTCGCCTCTCGGCGGGCGATGGATATCGAGGGGATGGGCGAGCGCGTGGTGGACCAGTTGGTCAGCTTGGGCTTCCTGCGCAACATTGCGGACATCTACGACCTGTTCCGCTACCGCGAGCAGTTGGTGCGCTTGGAACGCTGGGGCGAGCGCAGTGTGGACAACCTCCTGCAGGCAATCGAGCGCAGTAAGCAGCGCCCCTACCCGCGGGTGCTCTTTGCTCTGGGTATCCGCTACGTTGGTGAGGAGACGGCAAAGCTCTTGGCGCAGGCATTCCCCAGCATTGAGCAACTGGCGCGTGCTTCGGTAGAAGAGCTCACCGCCGTCTACGGTATCGGGGAGCGGACGGCGGATTCGGTCGTGCGCTACTTCCGCGACCCGCGGAATCGGGAGATTCTGGAGCGCTTGCGCCGTGCAGGGCTGCAGTTCGAGCTGTCCAAGCCCACAGCGCGAACGGCTCGCGGAGCCTTTGCCGGCAAGACCTTTGTGCTCACCGGTGAGCTTGCCAGCATGACACGCGAGCAAGCCCGCCAGGAGATCGAGGCGCGTGGGGGTCGGGTCAGCAGCTCGGTGAGCCGGCGCACGGATGTGCTCATCGTTGGTGCTCGCCCGGGTTCGAAGCTGCAAGAGGCGCAGAAGTTGGGCATCCCGACCTGGGACGAGGAGGAGTTCTTGCGCCATCTCCGGGAAAGCCCCGTCGAGCAATGACTCAGCGTCCTGGACTCGCATTGGATTGGGCACTGCTGCTGGTGGTGGTGGGCTTGCTGTTGTTCAGCCTGGCGTTGGTCTACAGCGCCAGCGCTGCCGTTGGGGTGTGGAAGTTCGGCTCCAGCCAGTACTTTCTGGAGCGGCATGCCGTGCGCGTTGGGCTGAGCATTGTGCTGTTGTTGGTGTGTGCGTGGGTGGATTACCGCCACTGGCAACGGCTTTCGGGGCTGCTGCTGTGGATTGGGATCGGCTTGCTGCTGCTGGTGCTCGTGCTGGGCGAACCGGTCAAGGGAGCGGCACGGTGGCTGCAGATAGGACCCCTGCGCTTCCAGCCCTCGGAGTACATCAAGTTTGCGCTGTTGCTCCACATGGCACGGCTGCTGGCACAGGAGCCTGTGGCGCGGCGTCCACCCTCGGCGAAGCGACCGCTGTTGTGGCTGCTGCTGTGTTGCGCGTTGATCGCTGCGCAGCCCAATGCCTCGGTTGCGGTGCTGCTGGCACTTGTGGGCATGCTGCTGTTGCTCTCCGGAGGGGTGCGTTGGACAACGCTCTCCGGCGTTGTGCTCCTGGGCGTGCTGGCGCTGGGGGTATATCTTGTGGCAGCTCCCTACCGCATGGCGCGTCTGGCAAGTTTTTTCGAGGGTGAGACCCTCCCCTACCAAGCGCGGCAGGCGCTGCTGGCATTCGGACACGGGGGGATTCTGGGCGTTGGTCCAGGGCAGAGCGTGCAGCGGGAGCTCTTCCTACCGGAAGCCTACGGTGATTTCGTGTTTGCTATTGTCGGGGAGGAGTACGGCATCGTGGGAACGACGGTGGTCATCCTTGCCTTTGCCGTGCTGCTGTGGCGGGGGATGCGTGTAGCGCAGCGTGCTCCGGATGCCTTCGGCTTCCTTTTGGCGTTGGGGATTACGGCAACCTTTGGGCTGTACGCGGTAGTGCACATGGCGGTGACGACCGGTCTGCTTCCGGTGACAGGCATTCCGCTGCCGTTTGTCAGCTACGGTGGAAGCTCGATCTTCTTCTCCGCTGCCGCTGCCGGTGTGTTGCTCAACATTGGTAGACAGGCGCAGATGCCACGGTGGCAGGAGGCACTTCCCGGTGTTGTGCTGCCGAGGAGCAGATGAGCACGGCAACGCTCAAGGAGAGCATCGCAGTGGTGGTGTATTCGCCGAATGAGCCGGGCAAGGTGCTCCTGGTGCAGCGTCCCGAGGAGGACGCCGAGCTGCCCGGCATTTGGGGGCTTCCAGCGGTGACGTTGCAGCCCGGTGAGAGCGATGAAGCTGCACTTCGGCGGCTGGTGCGGCAGAAGCTGGGGACGGAGCTGCTGGAGTTCCGCTTCCTGTGCAGCGGGGAGCAGCAGCGTGCCCAGTATCGGCTTCGGATGCGGCTCTACGGCGCGCTGCTTGCCGGAACCCCAAGGTTGCCGCAAGATGCTCCCCGCACGGCTACCTACTACCGGCAATGGCGATGGGGAGAGCTGGAGGAGCTCCGTGCCGGAGCACTCCAGGGGTCGTTGTGTTGTCAGTTGGCCTTGGACTACCATGGACGCGAAAGTGGAGCGGGTGCTGCTGGTGGCTCTCTTCCATGAGCTGGTGCTCAAGGGGAACAATCGCCCCTTCTTCTACCGCGTGGCGCTGCGCAATCTCCAGATTGCGCTGAGCGATTTTGGTGTTCGGGTGCGGCGCATTCCACCGCAGTTTGCTGAGGTTCGGACCCCGCCGGAGCTGGAGCAGGCGGTGCGCGAACGGCTCTGTTCGGTCATCGGTGTGGAGTACGTTGTGCCAGCATGGCGGACCCAGCACACTTGGGAAGATGTCCTGCAGGGGGTTCAGCGAGTGCTCGCCGAGATGGGACCCTTTGCCTCCTTCGCCGTACGGTGCCGGCGAACCGATAAGCGCTTCCTCTTCCCCGCGCCCGAAATGGAGAGCCGCTTGGGTGCCGCTATTGCTGAGTGGACCGGTGCGCGGGTGAATTTGACCCAGCCGGAGCGGACCATCTGGGTGCGGGTGCTCTCCGAGGGCGTCTACATCTTTGTCGAGCGCTTCGAGGGGATTGGAGGATTGCCCGTAGGGGTCAGCGGTCGGGTGGTTGCGCTGCTGTCCGGCGGGATTGACTCCCCCGTTGCTGCATGGCGGATGATGCTGCGGGGATGCCAGGTGGAGTTCGTGCATTTCCACAGCTTCCCGCTGGTATCGCGCCGATCGCAGGAGAAGGCGCGGCAATTGGTGCAGCATCTGACACGGTACCAGTACCATTCGCGCCTGTTTCTGGTGCCGCTGGCGGAGATTCAGCAGCACGTCCTTGTGCTGGCACCGCCGGAGTTTCGAGTTGTGCTGTATCGCCGCTTCATGTACCGGATTGCCGAACGAATTGCGCGGCAGCTCCGGGCGCACGCGCTGGTGACCGGCGAAAGCCTGGCACAGGTGAGCTCGCAGACGCTCTCCAATCTTGCAGTGATCGACGCCGCTGCCGAGATGCCCGTGCTGCGACCGCTCATTGGCATGTCCAAGCACGAAATCGTCGAGCTTGCCCGCCGGATTGGCACCTACGAGATCTCCATCCAGCCTGATGAGGATTGCTGCAGCCTCTTTGTCCCGCGCCATTCAGCAACGCGCAGCGATCCGGAGCAGATCGCCGCACTGGAGGCACGGCTGCCCATCGAGGAGTTGGTGCAGCGGGCACTGCAGGAGCAGGAGTGCGTTCATGAGCGCTTTCCCGTGCGGCCGAATGCGCCGGAGCCGGCATAGCTTAGGCTCGGAACGGCGCGGGGAGCTGTTCCAGCCACTCCCGCAGGGATGGTGCGTTCCGGTCCCGCTCCGAGAGGATTGGAGCGCTGACAGGCCAGGGAATAGCCAGTGCGGGGTCGTTCCATCGGATGGCGGCTTCACCGGCGGGGTTGTACGGTGCCGTGCACAGGTACTGCACCTCGACCACGGCGGAGAGGGCACAGAATCCATTGGCAAAGCCCGGCGGAATCCACAGCAGCAGCGGTTGGCGCGAGGAGAGCTCCACGGCAAACCACTGTCCCAGCGTTGGGGAATCGGGGCGGATGTCTACTTCGACCACAAAGGCACGACCGCGCGTGACGCGCAGCAGCTTCCCCATGGGTGGGTCGTATTGGAAATGCAGCCCCCGCAGCACGTTGCGGCGCGAACGGGAGTGGTTCTCCTGCACAAAGGGTGTGGGGATGCCGAGGCGTTGCAGTTCGTCATTGCGGAAGACCTCGGTGAACCAGCCCCGGTGGTCGCGGTACCGAGGGGCGCGCAGCAGCTTGAGCGCGCCCTCAAAGGCGCTGTGGACCAACTCCAGCGGCATCGGAGATGCGCTCTGCTGAGTGCACGAAAATAGAAAGGCACGACGGCATGCTGCGGCTTGGGGTTCATGTGAGCATCGCCGGCGGAGTGGCGCAGGCGGTGGAGCGGGCACTGCACTTGGGATGCACAACCTTCCAGGTCTTCACGGCAGCAAGCCGGCGTTGGGCATTCGACGCGGTGCCCCAGGAGAGTGCCGAGCTCTTCCGACTCGAACGTGCCCGCAGCGGGATTACTCCGGTGATTGCCCACGCGCCGTATCTACTGAACCTTGCATCGCCCGACGAGCGGGTTCGGCAGATGAGCATCCGTGCCCTGGATGCGGAGTTCCGGCGCTGCCAGCAGTTGGGGATCGAGCTCCTGGTGCTGCATCCGGGGAGCTGTCCTCCGCAGGAGCGCACCACGGGCATTGCCCACCTGTGCACTGCGCTGGCTCGGATGCTTGCAGAGTACGGCTCCTCTCCGCGGCTGTGCCTGGAGCTGACCGCCGGACAGGGGAATGCCCTGGGCAGCTCGTTGGAGGAGTTGGAGACGATGCTCGGTTGCCTGCCCGATGGCGATGTGGGAGTGTGCGTAGACACCTGCCATGCATTGGCAGCAGGGTATCGGCTGGATCTGCCCGAGGGATACGAGCGCTTCTGGGAGGAGTTCCAACGGCGCTTTGGATGGGAGCGCTTAGGGGTGCTCCATCTCAACGATAGCCGCTATCCGGCGGGCTCGCGCCGGGACCGCCACGAGCACATCGGGCTTGGGTACTGCGGATTGGAGTGCTTTCGCCGGATACTGCAGGAGCCACGGCTGCGGAGCATCCCAATGATTTTGGAGACGCCGAAAGGGGAAGATGAGCGGGAGGACCGCATCAATTTGAGCGTCCTCCGGCGCTTGGCGCGCGGAGAGATGCTCTCGGAGCAGGAGCTGCAGCAGCTCTGGTCGCAGGATGGCACGCTTTGAGCAGCATGTTGGGGTATCGGCGGCGATAGGGGCGGGGCTGGTGGGGGCAGGCGCGGGATTCCTGATGCTGCCCTGGGCGATTGCACTGGCAGCGGGGGTTCTCTGCACGCTCGGTGGGGTGTTGCCGGATTTGGACCATCCGCGCAGCCGGTTTGCCGAGTTTGTGCTCAGCAGCGCCGCAGTGTTGGTGGTGATGCTCAGCTGGGAATGGTGGCATGCTCGCGTGGGGGGCACAGCCATGGAGCAGCTCGGCATCATTGTGATGGGCTTCTGGGTGGTGCGGTGGGCGCTGCGGGCGCTCCTGCGTCGGATGACCGTGCACCGAGGGATGTTCCACAGTCTGCCGATGTGTGGGGTGTGGACGGCGCTGGTGTTTTGGGCTGCTGCGGGGCTGCCGCTGCCGGTGCGGCTCTTTCTGGCGTTTGCCGCTGGCATGGGCTTCCTGAGCCACTTGGTGCTGGATGAGCTCTTTGCGTTCGTGGATAGCTCCGGGATGCGTTGGAGACCCAAGCGCACGGTGGGGTCGGCACTCAAGTTGGGCACGCGTCAGGCGCCGTGGGCAACGCTGCTGACGTACGGGGTGCTCGGCGTGCTGCTGGTGCTGTGCTGGCGCAGCTTGTAGCTACTCGATGGGGCTGAAGAGGTCAATGTGCACGGTTCGGCTGTAGGCGCGTCCTTCGGGCAGCTCGTTGGGGTAGAGCAGGACGTCGCTGCCGATGGGCTGTAGCTCCGCTGTGATGCCGGGCTGTTGCAGGAAGCGCCAGACGTTCTGGCAGCGCTGCTCAGCCAGGCGGCGGTTGTGTGCGGGATCGCCAGTGCGGTCGGTGTACCCAGCAATGACAAGGTGCATGCCGGGGCGCAGGCGCTGCCGCACAAGCTGTAGCAGACGCCGGTGCTCCGCGGTGAGGGTGGCTTTGTCGAACTCAAACAGCGTCAGCACAAAGCGTTCGCGCCGTTGATTGCCGAAGCGTTCGGCGCGCTTCTGCCGCAGTGTGAGCCGCTGGAGCGGCAGCACGGCGGTGGCGCTCCGCTCCTGCCCAAAGCGGTCGCGCACGCGGAGCTGCGCCACAAGGAGCGAATCCGCCAACGAAAGGAGCTGCGCCGGTGGGGCGAACTCTACCGCTGCCGGCAGTTGGCTGCCTTCGGATCTTGCCAGAACATGACGGGCGGAGCGCAGCTCCAGCTCCCAATGCTCCAGACCAGCTTCGGTTTCGACGCTCGGGAGCACTTCGAGAGTGGCGGGCGTGAGGATGTAGCCGATCTCGGCAAGCCGAACCGGAGCGAGCAGCTCCCAGGTTGCCGAGCTCAGCTCAACGCGGCGGTTCTCCTCCTGCCCCTCCGGCGTTGCCGGATTTGAGGGCGCAGCCGGCAGCAGCCGGGCTCGCAGTACCAGCCGAGAGGAATCTATCCCCCAGACCCGCATGAGGTAGTCCCGGACCGCTTCGGCGCGCCGGCGTGCCAGCGCAAGGTTGCCCTGCTCCTCCCCGACGTTACTGACGCAGCCGGTAATGGTCAGCCGTGCCTGCGGGAGCTGCTTCAAGCGGGCGCCGACGATGTTGAGCAGATGGGCGTAGAGCTGCAGCGTTTGCATTGGGAGGGCGCGCTCGTCGAACTCCGCAGCCTCCTGGGGCGAGAGCAGCCGCATGCGCGTCCGCGCAAGATCGGCAGAGCCCTCGGGGAAGAACACGTAGGGCAGGAGCGGGAAGAACTCCTCCTGCTCCAGCTCCTCCAGGCGTACGGGCTCCGCAGTGGGAGCAAAGCGGAGCGAGAGCTCCAGCCGAGGTTGGCGCGGGATGCGCCGAACCCAGCGTTCCGCGATGGTGGTGCGGTAGCGAATCAGGGCGTCGGTGCGGAGAGTATCGGTGGAGATAGTGCGTTCGGCAAGGTCGAGCCGTTCGCTCTCCAAGCCCACCTGTTCCACGGCGAGCGTATCGCGCTGGTAGAGGGTGTCGTAGAGCGGTTCCGGCGGGCGCCGCAGCGTGCGCATCACTGCCAAGCCGACCCGCAGGGCGGAGGGCTTCCACGGGACGCTGCTGAGATTGTTGAGGAAGATCGCGTACGCAAGGGTTGGCAGCAGCTCCCAATCTGTGCCCGCGGGCAATGCATAGCCAACACTGAAGGAGCTACCCAAGAGCGCGACCGGCGCTTGCGGGATTGAGCCAGCGTAGCGGTTCCGGATACGGCTTCCCTCACGGGCAAAGAGGAAGCCCTCGGGCGAGAGCAGCCGCTCGTACTGCTCGAACTGCTTTTGTACCGGAAGGGCGGCGATGATGCCCACGCGCAGCAGGAAGCGCTCGAAGAAGCGCGAGCTCACCCCGCCCTCGAGTGCAATCACACCAATGTGCGCCTTGAGGACGTGCTCCACCCGCGCGGGCAGCACAGAGGTATCCCCACCGGGCGAGACGAGCGCAACGTTGCCAATCTGCTCCTGCTTCCAGAGGTTTCCGGAGAGGTTCCAGTAGCTCAACTGCGCATTGAGCCAGGCAAGCGGGTACCAGGGGTATTCGCCGATGAGCGCAAGGCTCAGCCCCGTTCCGCGCCCACCATCGAAGCCAGGACAGCAGTTGGGGATGCCGGGCAACTGCCGGAAGTCCGCTGCGTATATGGTCGCCCCGTATCCGGCAAACGCTCCAAGCCGTATCCAGGGTTTTGGCGGCGGCTGCGCGCTCAAGAGGCTTGCCGCTGCCGCCAGAAGGAGCACTGCCCGCATGCCACGCACGAGCTGGCGCAACAGTACTGCAGGGCGAAATTAGACCTTTTCCGCCGCCTGCCGTGCCGAAGGATGGTGTGGCTGTGCTGCAGCCGCCAGGAACTGGCGCTGGATGGGGAGTGTGAAAACAGCAACGAGCATGGAATCAACGCTTTCGATGCTGAGCCGCGAATGCAGCCGCTCGATGAGCGCCTGCGCCAGCAGGAGCTGGAAGACTGTGCCGGTATCGTCCTGCTCAAGCGCATGCAATGGGGAAGCTTGGCGCATCAGCTCCAGTGCGCGCTGCACGAGGTCGGTTGCCGGTGCGGTGATCGTCCACTCCGCGCTGCCTTCGGCGAGGTTCGACTCGATTCGGCAGGAGAGCTCGATAGGGGTCTCCTGCGGGCATATGCCCAGGAGGAGTGCCTGGAGCGCCTGGTGCAGGAGCTCAGCATTTGCCGGAGTAGCGAGCTCCTCGGAGACGCCGTACACAGAGAGGCGTGCCTGTGGACGCTGCCGCGCCAGCTCGTCGGCAAGCTGTGTGAGAATGGGAGCGATGGGCTGTGTGGGCTGTTCAAGCGGAGGCTCCTCGCCCTCCAGGCTTTCGGCAACCAAGCTGAAGAGGTATTCGGCGCTCTCTTGGATTGCGTGGGCGTACTCCTGGGCTTCCTCCTCGGTGCTGTATTGGCGCTCCGCCAGGAGCTGCGCAAAGCCCAGCAGACCGGTGAGCCCGTTGCGGAGCTGGAAGCCCAGGCGGCGCACGAAATCGGTTTTGAATTCGCTTGCCGCCAGTGCCCATTGCTGGGACAGCTGGAGCTGGCGCTGCGTGAGGAGCTGGCGACGCTGAAGCTCCTTCTGCGCGGTGATGTCGCGTCCGATGGCGTAGATGAGTCCATCGGCAGCGGAGCGGGTGAGGTTCCACCCAATCCAGCGCTCCTCTCCGTGAGCGCTCTGCATGGGAAGCTCCAGGAGGAAGGGCTGTTCATCGGGGGCTTCGTGAATGGCGCGCTGGAGGCTTGCCCGCGCGGAGGGAACCACCAATGCCTCAACAGCTGTGCCCAGGAGCTGCTCCGGGGCGTATCCCAGAGTAGCTCTGATGGCGGGATTGACGCTGCGCCAGAGCCCGTCGGCGCTCCAGACGGCGATGATGTCGTGCGAGGCTTCCAGGATGCGGCGCTGCGCCCGGGTCATCTGCTCAGCCAGTGCCACCGCGCGCGCACGGGTGCTCACCAGAGAGAGCACAAAGCCGAAGGCGATGAAGCTGGTGAGGACCCCACCGCCGAGCACCAGCCATGGCACCCAGCGCTGAGAACCTCGGCCGAATTGGGGCACGGTGGCAAAGAGGAGCTCGAGAGCGCGGTCGGCAAGCACCAACTGCTGTGTTTCAGCAAGGACGGGGGTGAACTGCTCGGGGACATTGGCTCGATTCGGCGATTGTGCAATCCGTTGGCGTTTGCCCGCCGGGAGAACCACGTCGTAGCACTCCAGCACGATGAGCGAATCCGTCGGCGCAGGCGGAGAAAAAGCGGAGTTGATGAACCGGCGTCCGTCAATCTCCATCAGGAGCACGCCCTCGACGTATCCGTGAGCGGTTTGCAGCTCGGCAAACGCATGCGGCTGGGACCGGTACAGCGGTGCAACGAGGACGAACCCCCAGACGGTATCCGGCGTCGTGCGCAAGGGCATCCACGGGGTTGCCGTGAGGCGACCCTCGGTGTAGGCGCGCACAATGGCGGCTCTTCGGGGTGGGTCGGTGGCAGCATTCCAGCCCACCCATTCGGGAGCGCTGTCGGTGGGCACGACGTAGAGCAGCGGGAAGAGCAGCGAGTCCACAATGACCGGCGGGCGAAGGCGGTAGTCATAGAAGCGCTCCGAGCGGGCATAATGCAGGAACGCTCCCAGGCGTGATGCTTCAACGCACGGGGCATACCCGATGGTCAACACTGCCGGAGACTGCCGCACCGGGATGGCGGCGTAGAGCTCGAAGATGTCCCGCACGACGTGGACGAAGCTGCCGTAGAGTGCCTGAAGCGAGCGCAAAACCCGTTCGTGGTCGCGGTACCGCTGCTGCAGCCGGCTTACAACGGAGGAGACGGAGCGCTCAAAGAGGGCGCGCTGCTCGCTTTCGATGCGCTCCTTCGTCAGGTACCACAGCGTCAGGCTTATCCCCAGCACGAACAGCAGCACCAGGAGCGCAGGCACCCACAGGCGAATTCGGCGCGTTCCAACCCGGCGCTGTGCGACTTCGGCAAAAAGTTCTTCGTAGCCCTTCCCGACAGGCATAGGTGCCCCACCTTTGGCAACTCGACTGTGCGGTGGAAGTATCGGCTGCTCGGCGGGAAAGTTTAACCCACCACAGGCTGCCGGGCGTACGGGAGTGGGTCTGGGATTCCGGCGCGGGCAAAGCCACGAAGCCGCAGCAGGCAGGAGTCGCACTCCCCGCAGGCGATGTCCTCGCGCTGATAGCAGGACCAGGTCAGCTCAAAGGGCACACCGAGCCGGTGCCCGGTGGCAACAATCTCGTGCTTGCGCAGGTGGATGACCGGCGTCAGGAGTTGGATTTGGGTCTCCGGGCGCGTGCCCAAATCAATGACGCGCTGGAACGCCTCGTAGAAGACCTGGCGGCAATCGGGATAGCCGCTGGAATCCTCTTCAACTGCGCCGATGGCGATGGCAGCGGCGCCGAGTACCTCCGCCCAGCTGGTGGCGATGCTAAGCAGGTTCGCATTGCGGAAGGGAACGTACGTGGGTGGGATGCCCTCGCGCTCGAGCTTCCCTTCGGGTACGGGAATTGTGGGGTCGGTCAAAGCACTGCCGCCGATGACGCGCAGGTGCTCGATGGAGACCACGAGGCGGTGCTGTACGTTCCAGAATTGGCAGAGAGCCTCGAATGCGCGCCGTTCTGCGTTCGCCGTGCGGTGCCCGTAGGTCACGTGGAGCGCTGCCAGCTCGTAGCCCTGCTGGCGGACCAAGGCGGCTGTGACGGCGGAGTCCATCCCGCCGCTCATGAGCACAACGGCGAGCTTACGTGGAGGAGCTTCCATGGCAGCGCGATTTGAGGAGTTCGGGGTCGGCATCCGCAAGGAGATCGGGGCGGCGCTCCAGCGTTTTGCGCAGCGCCTGTTCGTAGCGCCAGCGGCGGATTGCTTCGTGGTCGCCACTGAGCAGCACCTCTGGGACCTTGTAGCCTCGGAAGTCTGCCGGGCGCGTGTAGATGGGGGGTTCCAGCAGCCCGCTCTGGAAGGAGTCCTCCAGCGCCGATTCGGGGTCGTTGAGCACGCCCGGCAGGAGGCGCACGATGGCGTCCACCAGCACCAGTGCCGGGAGCTCCCCACCGGTGAGGACGTAGTCGCCGATGGAGATCTCGCGCGTAACGAGGACATCGCGGATGCGCTGGTCCACGCCCTTGTAGTGCCCTGCCAGGATGATCAGGTTGCGGCATAACGAGAGTTGGTTGACCAGCGACTGCGTGAGCCGCTCTCCATCGGCGGTCATGTAGATGACCTCGTCGTAGTGGCGTTCGGCTTGGAGCTTCTCGATACAGGCGAACACGGGCTCGCAGCGGATGACCATACCAGGACCTCCACCGTACGGGGCATCGTCAATGTGCCCGTGGCGGTCGACCCCGTAGTGGTGCAGGTCGTGCACGACGATGCGTACGATCCCCTTCCGCTGGGCGCGCCCGAGGATGCTCTGCCCCAGCACCGGCTCGATGATCTGCGGCACAGCCGTGACGATATCAATCCGCATCAACTCCGTCTGCGGCGTCTCCGGCATGGTCGGTGTGCACACGCTTGGGTTGAGCGATCTCCAGCAATCCCGGCAGCAAAGTAACGAGGATACGGCGCTGGTGAAGGTCAACCGAGCGCACAACCTCGGAGATGACAGGCAGCGGCAGGTACGCACTCTCGGTCTCCACCACCCAGACGTCGTTTGCGGGAAGCAGCCATACGTCCACGACCGTGCCCAGGTAGGCACCTTCGTCGGTGATGACCGTGCAGCCGAGCACCTCGTCGAGAGCGTACTCGGCGGTCGTTTCCGCTTGAGCTGGTACAACGAGGTCCTCGGCGACAAAGACTCCTTGTTCGAGGAGCTGGCGGGCTTGGGCAAGGGTGTGCACCTGCTCCAGCTCGAGGATGATTCCCCGGGGAGTAGAGCGGAAGCGGCGCAGCGTATAGGGGAGCGCAAATCTGGCCGAATAGCCTATCTGCAGCGTCATTCCCGGACGTAGCTGTACCGCGTCGCGGTGTGAGTCGCAGTGCAGCACCAACGCTCCGTTGATGCCGTGTGTGCGCACGAGGGTTCCGATGTAGCGGAGCCGCTCACCGTGTGCCATGCTGCAGCCGAGGGAGCAGTTGTTGCACAACCAGAGCAGCCAGCTCATCGGCTTGGGATTCTGGGCGGTAGAGATTCTGCGCGGTTGCGCGCGCCAGCTTCGTGCGAACGTCGTAGAGGTAGGCGTTGAGCAAGATTTTGCCCGGCAGCAGATTGAAGTTGCCCGTGACCACGTATCGTGCTTGCAGGAGTTGGGCGGCTTTCCAGATGTCGGAGTCGTACTGCGGAGTTGTGGGGTCCAAATTCAGCTCGCCCAGCACCAGCTCCAGTGAATCGCGCGGGATGATGTAGTAGGATTTCCCGCTGGTATCGGCGCGCTCAAGCAGGGCAGCAATGCTATCGGCAAAGCGGTAGCACCAGAGGTTGTAGCGCAGGTCTCCGTCCATGTTGCGGAAGGGGAGGACGGCGATGCGGGGTTGCGCACTGGAGTATGCGCAGCAGAGGGCAAGCAGGAGTGCCGACAGCCATGTGTGCTTCATGGGCTGGGGGCGGTGTTGTTCAACTGCGTCTGCAGCGAATGCAGCATCTGCTGCAGTGTTTGGCACAGCGCTGGGACATCCTCCCACCGGTGATGGCGGGCACAGTCCATCAACTGGATGCCCAGCTCTGCCAGCTCGGTGAGACCGAACTGCAGCGCGGTTCCCTTGAGGGTGTGTCCGGAGCGGTAGAGCTCCTGTTCATTGTGCGCCTGCGCTGCATCGAGGATGTGCCCGATGGTACTGTGGCAATGCTGCAGAAACTCCGGCAGAAGTTCACGCAGGAGAGGGTCCTCCGGAAGCTGCATCGGTCCGCCCGGTTCGGTGCAACGGAATTGCGGGGAGCGGCGGGGATGCTGTAAGCCGAATTCTGTCTTCTCGGCGGGCACACCGAGGAGGCAGCCATGTGTCTGGGAGCATGGTCTCCCATGCTCTCCGGCGACCTACCCGGATGTGCGGGCACAAGCCCTGCAGGCGAGCCACCTGCCGCGCCGAATTCGGCGCACACATCCCTATTTGGTCTTGCTCCGCGCGGGGTTTGCCGAGCCACTCCGGTTACCCGGAGTGCTGGTGGGCTCTTACCCCACCGTTTCACCCTTGCCTCCATGACCCCGTGGAGCAGAGAGCTACACGGGCGGATTGGCGGTCTGTTCTCTGTGGCACTTTCCGTCGGGCATCCCTTGCGGGATGACCGCCCGGCGGTTAGCCGGCGCGCTGCTCTGCGGAGTTCAGACTTTCCTCAGGAGCCGAACACGGCTCCCGCGGCTGCCCGCATCCCCGCGCTACCCCGTTGTGTCAATGCCCAGGGATGAAGACGAATCATCCGGCAGCCTCTTTGCAGCAGCGAGCGCCGACAGCCGCGCTCCCAGCTTTGCCAGGCGGTCGGCAACCCGGTTCTGCTCGCGCTCGACGTACTCGATGCGGACGCGTGCACGGAGCTGCTCCAGTGCCGCATGTGCGGCGGCGTGGAGCTGTTGCAAATGGGGCAATCGCACGGCGTATTCGCCGCTGAGCTGACGCACCAGCAACTGGCTATCGCTGCGGATGGTGACGGCTTCCAGAGGCTGCCCCCACGCGTGAAGGAGCTCCAGTGCGCGCAGCAGCGCGCGGTATTCGGCAACGTTGTTCGTGGTGCTCCCGATGGGTTCTCCACATTGGACCAGCGGCTCGCCCGCTTCAGTGGTAATGACAACACCGATGCCTGCCGGACCCGGGTTGCCCAGCGCGGCGCCATCTACGTAGACCAGCAGCTTCATACGTTGGAGAGCTCCTCCAGCTCCGGCAACTGCTCCTCCGGATAGAGGATGCGACCGCAGTGTTCGCACAAGAAGAGGCGATCCCGGTACATGCGCATCTCGACCAACCGCTGTGGGGTGACGCGGTTGTAGCATCCCGAGCAGCTTTCCCGCCGGACCGGGACGACGGCATCACGGTGGAAGGTGCGGATGCGCTCGTACTCGGCAAGGAGTTCGGGGCGAACCTTGCTGCTGAGCTCCTGGCGGAGCTGGGTCAGGCGCTGCAGCTCTTCGCTTTGGTTGCTGCTGAGGAGCTCCAGCGCGTGCTCCAACTCTGCGAGCTCCTGCTGGGCTTTCTGCAGCTCCTCCTGCTGCTGCTGTAGGAGGTGTTCGAGGTTCTCCAGCTTGATGACCGAATTGCGCAGCTCCTGTTCGATGCGGTCGCGTTCGGCGCGGATGTTCTGGATTTCGCGCGTGATGGCGTCGAATTCGCGGTTATTGCGCACGCGGAACTGCTGCTCGGAGAGGCGCTGTTCGCGGTCGCGCAGCTCCTGCAGCGTGACGTGTGCTGTGGAACGGAAGGTGCGAATCTCCTCGATGATGCTCTGGGTTTCCTTGACGCGTGCTTCGTGGTGGGCAACACTCTGGCGGGCGCGGGCGATCTGGTCGGGGAGCTCCCCGACGTCTTCTTGAAGTTCATCCAAGCGACGGTCCAACGTGGCGATGAGCGCCAGGTAATACAGTTGCGTCTGCATCGGAGGAGGAAGCCTCGTCTGTGGAACCAACTCGGGGATATGGGGGGTGCCACCGCAGTGGGGAGTGCCACTGGGTGGCACAGTGCACCGGGATCTGTTCTGGAAGTACTCGGCGCAGGAGCCGGTTGAGCGCCGGGACAACGAAGCGCTCCGTTTCAGCATGCCCGGCGTCAATGAGCCAGAGGCGCCGGTCGGCGGCGTGGAAGGCGTGGTACTTCAGGTCGCCCGTCACGAAGGCATCCACTCCGCAGCGCAGCGCTGCCGGCAGGAAGCTCCCTCCACTGCCACCAAGGAGCGCAACCGAACCGATCCACTCCTGCACGCCGGGAGCGTATCGGAGCGGCGCACCAAGCCGCTCCTGGACACGCGACAGGAACTCCTCTGCCGGCAGTGGTGGCTCCGCCTCGGCAATTACCCCCATGCCGTAGCCGGGAAGCTGGGGCAGCGGAAGGAGAGGAGCCCGCACCCGCAGCCCCAGGGCGGCAGCCAACGCTGCAGAGGTCCCTTCCGGATGGGTATCAAAGCGGGTGTGGACCACCCAGAGCGCAATTCCGTACCGAATGAGCTGAGAGCACAGCCGCCCAACCCGGTCCTCTTCCGTCAGCGCAAGGAGGGGATGGAAGATCAGCGGGTGGAACGCCACAATCAGGTTGCAGTCTCTCTGGCGGGCTTCCTGGATGACCTCCTCGGTGACTTCATAGCAGAGCAGCACCGAATGGACCGTTTGCTGCCCTGCCTGGATTTGCAATCCCGTTCGGTCGCCTTCGCTTGCGCTCGCTGAGGGAAGCTCCTGCTCCAGCAGCGCCGCGAACTCGGCGATGGACAGCGCCATGCTCCGCGAGTGCATCACTGATGCACGCAAACTTACGAAAATCCTTGCCACAGCAAGGGGTGGGGAAATGGCGTGGGGATTCGTTCGTCGTCTTGCACGGTCTCAGCATATGGGCTTGCCATGTCCAAGCGCGGGAGCGTGCTGTGGATTGATGATGAGATTGAGCTGCTTCGCCCGCACATCCTGTTGCTGGAGCAGCACGGCTATGTGGTCGAGACCGCCACTTCGGGCGAGGACGCCATCGAACTGGTACAGCAGCGGAGCTACGACCTCATCTTCCTGGACGAGATGATGGTCGGGATGACGGGGCTGGAGACGCTGGAGGTGCTCAAGGAGCTCTCGCCGCACGTGCCGGTGGTGATGGTGACCAAGAATGAAGCCGAAACGCTCATGGAGGAGGCGATCTGGCGCAAGATTGACGACTACTTGACCAAGCCGGTCAATCCAACGCAGATTCTGGCGGCGTGCAAGAAGTTCGTTGAGGCGCGTCGCATTGCCGGGCAGCGCCTGGTGCAGCAGTATTTGCAGGGGTTCCACGAGCTCTCTCGTCGGCTCCAGCAGCCGCTGGAATGGTACGAGTGGCTGGACATCTATCTCAAGCTCATCGGCTGGGAGTGGGAGATTCAGCAGCATCCCGAACTGGGGTTGCAGGAGACGCTTGCGGCCCAGTGGCGCGAGTGCAATGCTGCCTTCGGCAACTTCATCGAGCACTCCTACGCGCGGTGGGTGCAGCATCCGGAGGATCCCTCCGCGCCGACGCTCTCCCCCGGTGTGCTCGATCGCTTCGTGCTGCCCTGGATTGGCAAACGTCCGGTGGTCTTCGTCCTGATTGACTGCCTGCGGCTGGACCAGTGGATGGTCATCGAGGAGCTCCTGCACCCGATGTTCGCGGTTGAGCGCTCGTACTACTTCTCCATTGTGCCCACGACCACGCAGTACGCGCGTAACGCCATCTTCAGCGGGCTCTTCCCACTCCAGATTCAGCAGCACTACCCGCAGTGGTGGACCGAAGGTGATGCCGAGCACAGCCAAAACGCCTTTGAGCAGCAGCTCCTGGAGGCGTACTTCCAGCGTCGGCGCCTGAGTGTTCCCGGCGGCATCGCGTACATCAAGATTATTGACCCGGCGTTCGGGCGCAGGATTGAGCAGGAGATTGTGCGCTACCTGCAGCATGGGCTCACTGCGGTGGTGGTCAATACCGTGGATATGCTCGTGCACTCGCGTTCGGATTCGCCAGTATTGCGCGAGATCGTGCCCGACGAGGCAGCCTACCGTTCGCTGACGCGCTCCTGGTTTCAGCACTCCAGCCTGTTCGGGATTCTGCGGGCATTGGCAACGGCGAAACCGCAGCCGGTGGTGATTGTGACGACCGACCACGGCGCTATCCGCTGCATGCGCCCGCTCAAGGCATATGGCGACCGGGAGACGACCCCGAACCTGCGCTACAAGCTGGGTCGGAATGTTCGTGCCGAATCCGAGCGCGCCGTTGTCTGGCTGCGTGACCCACGGGAATGGCGGCTCCCGCGCTCCAGCCAGGTCACCACAATGCTGGTGGCGAAGGAGGACTACTTCTTCGTCTACCCGAGCGACTACCACCTCTACGCCAATCGGTACCGCGACAGCTTCCAACACGGGGGGATCTCGCTGCAGGAGATGATCCTGCCGGTAGCGGTGTTGCAGCCGCGGGGATAGGGTACGAGCTGAGAGGGGCTGGAGTATTTTTGTAAGCCCAAGCGGGATGTTGGCTCAGGTGCACCGTGTCTTCCATGGGCAAGCAGGAAGCCGATGTTGAGGAGTACCTCTCGCGCAGTGAGGAGGAGACCCTTGCCATTGCGCGAGCCTTTGCGCAGCGGCTGCGTCCGGGCGATACCGTTGCGCTCTACGGCGATCTGGGGGCGGGCAAGACAGAGTTCATCAAGGGCATCTGCCAGTACTTCCACGTCGAGGAGCTGGTCACCAGCCCTACCTTCGCCATCATCAACCAGTACTTCGGCAGCTTGCCCGACCGCACGGAGATTCCCCTCTACCATGTGGACCTCTACCGCGTGCGCTCTCGGCAGGAGCTGGAGGAGATCGGCTTTGCCGAATGCGTCAGCGCCGGTGATGCCATCAAATTGGTGGAATGGTCTGAGAATGCCGATGGACTTCTGCCGCGCAGCTACTGGGCAGTCCACATCCGGGTTGACCCGGAGCAGGAGTCCGTCCGCCATATCCGCATCGAGCGTGTCCAATCCCAGGAGTAGCCCTCATGCACATTGCCCGTCGGATAGAGCGCTTAGGCACAGAGACGGCGTTTGAAGTATTGGCGCGTGCGCGCGCACTGGAAGCGCAGGGGCGTCGGATTATCCACCTGGAGATAGGCGAGCCGGATTTTGACACTCCGGAGAACATCCGCGAGGCAGCCAAGCGTGCACTCGATGCCGGCTATACGCACTACGGACCCTCGCCGGGGCTGCCCGAGGTGCGCGCTGCCATCGCCGAGTACTTCAATGCAACGCGCGGTGTGCAGCTGTACTCGGGTGCAGAGGTTGTCGTCACGCCCGGGGCAAAGCCCATTATCTTCTTCGGCTTGATGGCAACGCTGGAGGAGGGCGACGAGGTGCTCTACCCCAACCCCGGCTTTCCCATCTACGAGTCGGTCATCCGCTTCCTGGGGGCGGTTCCCGTTCCTGTCCCGCTGCGCGAGGAGCGGGGATTCCGCATGGATGTTGCCGATATCGAGGCGCGGATTACCGAGCGCACGCGCATGATTGTGCTCAATACGCCGCACAACCCCACCGGCAGCGTCCTGACCGCCGAAGAGCTGGAGCAGATCGCCGAGCTGGCACGGCGGCACAACCTGATGGTGTTCTCCGACGAGATCTACTCGCAGATTATCTACGACGGGCTGCGCCATGTCAGCATCGTGCAGTTCGAGGGCATGAAGGAGCGCACGATCGTGCTGGATGGCTTCTCCAAGACCTTTGCCATGACGGGCTGGCGCATTGGCTACGGGCTCATGCCCACGCGCATTGCCGAGGTGGTGGCACGGCTGCAGACGAATTGCACCAGTTGCACAGCGACCTTTACGCAGATTGCTGCGCTGGAGGCGCTCTCGGAACGCACGCTCCCGGCAGTACAGCGCTTTGTGGAGGAGTTCCGGCGTCGCCGTGATGTCTTGGTGGACGGGCTCAACCGCTTGCCCGGCATTCGGTGCCAACGTCCGCAGGGGGCGTTCTACGCGTTTGCGAACATCCAGGAGCTGGGTATGAGCTCGCGTGAATTCGCCGAGGTGATGCTGCAAGAGGCTGGCGTGGCATGCCTGAGCGGCACTGCCTTCGGCGAGTACGGTGAGGGCTTTGTGCGCTTTTCCTACGCCAACTCGGTGGAGAACATCCAGGAGGCGCTGCACCGGATGGAGCAGCTCCTGGCTCGGATCTCTGTCCAAGCTCCGCCCAAGTAGCTCCGGCATGCGTGAGATGTGGCTGTGGGGGCTCGCACCTGGGCTGCTCCTGTTGCCGTCGCTCCTCTTGGGACAGCAGTGGGAGCGCATCGTCGGGCGGCTGGAAGCTGCCGAGCCGGTCGCGGTGGTCCAATCGCCTCGGACCGGACAGCTCTGGCTGGTGGCAAATCGGGCACTCTACCGGGCGGCAGCCCTGGGAAGCCCGTGGGAACGGCTCTCCAGCCTGCCCTTCGCCTCCGGTACCCCAGTGCTTGCAGGAGAGGGGACAACGGAGGTGTTGTTGGTCCCGACCCCCTACGGACTGTGGCGAACCACCGACGGCGGGACGACGTGGACTCAGGTGCACCCCGTGCTTTCGGACCGTGCGACCCGGCTGTGGGTCCATCCACTTGCCCCAAATGTTGTGGTGGGGATGCGCGGGCAAGCAGCCTGGCGCAGCACCGATGCCGGCGCAACCTGGGACCCCATCCCGGCGCCTGAGGGAACCCTTGCCGCCATGTGCCCATTTGGGACGCTCCAGGAGCTGCTCGCCTTCACCAGCCGCGGAGTGTTCCGCAGCACCGATGGAGGCATCTCCTGGGAGGCTCTGCAGGCGGACCTCCCCAATGAGCGGATTCTCTCGCTTGCCGTCGTCGCAGGAGTGCCGCCGCAGTTGATTGCACTGCTGCCGAGCGGAGCGTACATGAGTGCCGATGGGGTTTCCTGGCGTGCGATTTCGACGGCGACGGCTCCGCCACAGATGCTCTTCACCTTCGGTGGGCTTGTTGCTGCGGTCGCGCCCGATGCCATCCTGCTGCTGCGCGCAGATGCTACATGGCAGGCGGTGTACTCTGGTGCGACTGACCACATCAGTGCGGTGCTGCCGGTTGCGGGCGACCGGATGCTGGTGTTGTCGGAGTTGCAAGGGGTGGAGCTCTACCGCTGGCAGCCGCAGCCGCAGTGGCAGCGCCTGATGGCGGGGTTGGATGATCCGCGCATCTTGCATCTCCTGCCTGCCCCTGATGGGCTGATCGTGGGCAGCCCGGGCGCCATCTTCTGGAGCTCCTCCGATGCCACCGTGGTGGACAATCTCACGCGCGAGGGCTTCCCACGCCCGGCAGCCATCACCGCCGTTGCTGCGTACACGGGAGGACTCTACGCGGCAACCCGGTTTGGGCTGTATCGGTACGACCGTGCGCAGGGGCGATGGCAGACTGTGACCGAAGCGCTCCCCGCACTCGATGAGGTTATCGCGCTGAGCTGCTCCCTCGATGGGGATACGGTGCTGGCACTCTCGGGCGCTGGGGAGCTCCTGCTCTCCACCGATGCGGGGCGAAGCTGGCAGAATGTGGAGCATTCGTACCGGCTCAGCGGCGTGCTTGTGGCGCCAACGGGGGAACTTTTTGCATTCGGGACGGATGGCGTCCTCCGCAGTCGTGATGGAGGCAACACCTGGCACCCAGTGGCGGGCTATCCTTCGGCGAAGGGGTGCTACGCGCTGGTGATCCACCCCCGGCAGCCGCGCTCGATGCTTGCCAGTGCGGTATTGCCGGGAAGCCGCACCGGGGTTCTCTTGCGCAGCACCGACGGCGGGGAGAGCTGGCAGCAGATTGCTCCGGCAGAGGTGCTCAATGCGGGCGTGCTAAGCGTGGCGCCTGCAACGCAGGCTGGGACATGGGTTGTCGGAACCCTGGAGGGCGAGGTCTTCCTCACAACCGATGACGGCGGGAGCTGGCGCTCGTTGGGGGGACCCGACCGCCTCTCCGTGCCGGCGCTTGCCCAGGTGGGGGAGTGGGTGTTTGCGGGAACGGAACGAGGGCTCTGGCGGGCTCGGCTGAGCGTCGACGTCCCGACGTCGCAGCCACAGGAGCTGCTTGTGGAGCTGCAGGGGAGGGAGCTGCGAGTGCGCCTTGCCGCCGAGAGCTCCGGAGTGCTCCTGGTGTGGGATGTCCTCGGTCGCGTTGTGGCGCGCTATGCCGTGATGCCAGGGGTGGAGCAGCGGATTGTGCTTCCATCGCTGCCGGCGGGGGTCTACGCGCTTGCGCTGTATGCAGGGCAGCGGCGGCATCTCTCGTGGATAGCGCTGCCGTGAAGAGCGGATGCTCTCCGTCTGCATGATTGCCCGCAACGAAGCCGCTCGAATTGGGCGTGCCCTGGAGAGCGTCTCCTGGGCGGAGGAGAGGATTGTGCTCGACTGCGGCAGCACGGATGGGACTGCCGAAATTGCCCGCGCGCACGGGGCGCAGGTCTATCAGGCAGAGCACACGCCCAATCTCAACGTCAACAAGAACCGCTGCATCGCCCTGGCACGCCAGGAGTGGGTTCTGCTGTTGGATGCCGATGAGGTCGTCGGGGAAGCCTTGGCACGGGAGATCCGCACCGTCGTAGCGCGGAATCCACGGGAGAATGGATTCTGGATCCCGCGCCGCAACTGGTACTTTGGGCACCTGGTGCGCTACGGTGGGCAGTATCCCGACTACCAGCTACGGCTCTTCCGGCGCGGGACGCTGCGCTTCCCCGAGCAGCACATCCACGAGTATCCTCTGCTGCGGGGCACCGCTGGACGGCTCAGGGAAGCGCTGGACCATTTCCCCTACGAGACGCTCTCGCACTATTTGGCAAAGATGGACCGCGATACGGAGTTCCACGCCCAATACCTGCTGCGGCGCTATGGGAGAGCCCACCTGGGGCGGTTGCTCCGATTGGTGCTGCTGCGCCCGGCGTGGCGCTTCCTGGAGCGGTACCTCCTGTGGCAAGGATTCCGGGACGGATTTGCCGGGTTCCTCTGCGCCTGGCTCGATGGGGTCAATTCCATCGTGGCGGCAGCGAAGTATTGGCAGGTATCCGAGCAGATGGGTTCGGAGCATGTCCTTTCCGAAGCGAACCGTGACGTGCGGGGAGTTGCGCCGTGAGCATGTCGGGCGCTGGGTGCGGCTCAACGGCTGGGTCGCCCGGGTGCGCGACCTGGGAGGGGTAATCTTCGTGGACGTGCGCGACCGGTACGGGATCACGCAGGTCATCGTGCGCCCCGCCGAGCAGCCGGAGATAGCACAGCAGGTGCGGCAGTTGACCCCAGAATCGGTCATCTGGGTGGAGGGGACGGTGCAGGAGCGAGAGAGCCCCAATCCGCAACTGCCGACCGGCTTGGTCGAGGTCCGCGCCGAGGCGCTCGGAGTGCTGAGCCTGGCAGAGCCGCTTCCCTTCCCGCTGAGCGAGGAGGGGCGGGTGGGGGAGGAGCTGCGCCTACGCTACCGCTATTTGGACCTTCGCCGGGCGCAGATGCAGCAGAATCTGCTGCTGCGCCATCGGGTCTACCAGGTCGTGCACCGCTACTTCGATGAGCTGGGCTTCGTGGAGGTGGAGACGCCGATACTGGCACGCTCGACGCCCGAAGGTGCGCGCGACTTCCTCGTGCCCTGCCGACTGCAACCGGGCAAGTTCTACGCCCTACCGCAGTCACCGCAACTGTTCAAGCAGCTGCTCATGGTTGCCGGGCTCGACCGCTACGTGCAGATTGCCAAGTGCTTCCGCGACGAGGACCTGCGTGCCGACCGGCAACCCGAGTTCACGCAGGTGGACGTGGAGATGTCCTTTGTGGAGCCCGATGACGTCATCGCCGTCACCGAAGGGCTGTTTGCCCGGTTGTGGCGCGAGGTGTTGGGCAGAGAGCTCTCGCTCCCCTTCCCTCGGCTCTCCTATCGGGAGGCGATGGAGCGCTACGGCTCGGACAAACCCGACCTGCGCTACGGGCTGGAGCTGGTGCGCCTGACGGAGCTGTTTGCCGATTCCGGCGTCAAAGTGCTCCGCAGCGTAGTGGAGCACAACGGGGAGGTGGCTGCAGTGGTGGCGCCGGGCTGTGCCGGGTACACCCGAGCGCAGTTGGAGGAGTTGACGGAGTTGGCACGGCGCCACGGAGCTTCCGGCATGCTCTGGCTCAAGTATGAGGAGACGGGCTGGAGCTCGCCGGTGCTCAAGCACTTTCGGGAGGGCGAATTGGAACGGCTGCAACAGCGGCTCCAGTTGCGCCAGGGCGACCTGGCGCTCCTTGTGGCAGACCAGTGGGAGCGCTGCTACAGTGCGCTTGGTGCACTGCGGCGCGAGATTGCCCGCCGCTTGGGGTTGACGCGGTCGCAGCAGGATTGCTTCGTCTGGATTGTGGATTTCCCGCTGCTGGAGTACTCCGAAGAGGAGGGTCGCTTCGTTGCGCGCCACCATCCCTTTACGGCGCCGCGACCGCAGGATATCCCGCTACTGGAGAGCGCCCCGGAGCGGGTTCACGCGCAGGCGTACGATCTGGTGCTCAACGGCGAGGAGGTCGGCGGCGGGAGTATCCGCATCCACGATCTGGAGCTGCAGCGCCGAGTGTTTGCAGTGTTGGGGCTCTCCCCGCAGCAGGTCGAGGAGCAGTTCGGATTCTTCCTGCAGGCATTCCGCTACGGGGCGCCGCCGCATGGAGGAATCGCGCTGGGCTTGGACCGCATTGTGATGCTGATGGTCGGCGCGGAGAGCATTCGGGATGTCATCGCCTTTCCGAAGACGACCAGTGGGGCATCGCTGCTGGACGGTGCTCCGGCGCCGGTGCCGCAGGAGCAGCTTCGCGAATTGGGCATTGCACTTGTGCCATCGGAGGAGGAGCACTGATGCGGCGACGGGAGTTCCTCAGCTTCGGTCTGGGATTGCCTGCGCTCTTCGGGCAGCGCCAGCGCGACGACGCCGACAGCACCGTAAGCCGCTACATCGTCTCGCGCATGTTCCAGAAGGCGCGAGCCGAAGGGTGGGTAGCGCTCCCCATGGGCGAATTGATGTGCCGTTTCGGTGAGCTGCTGCTCGGCACGCTCTACGCCACGGGAACGCTGGAGAGCCCCGATGGGGAGGAGCGCTGCCGAGTGGACCTGACGCGGGTGGATTGCTTCACCTTCGTGGAAGCGGTGCTGTGTCTGGCGCGCACGCTCAAGCGCGGTGCAAGCACCTTCGAGGAGTTCCTCGCCGAAGTCTGCTGGACCCGCTACCGCGATGGACGGCAGGGCGATTACACCACGCGGCTGCACTATACAGCGGATTGGCTCTACGACAATGAGCGGCGCGGGGTGTTGCGGAATATCACTCCTCAGCTCGGCGGCAAACCGCTGCAGTTGAAGCTCTCGTACATGTCCACCCATGCCGAGCAGTACGTTGCGCTCCGCCGCCGTCCCGAGCTCATCGAACGGATTGCCGAGATCGAGCGCGAGATCTCGCTCCGCTCACACTGGTACATCCCCAAGCGGGAGGTTGCCGCGATTCTCCCGCAGCTTCAGCCTGGGGATATCCTGGCGATGACGACCAGCCGGGCGGGGCTGGACTACGGGCACATCGGCTTGGCATATCCCTGGAAGGGACGACTCTGCGTGCTGCACGCTTCGCAGCGGGCGGGCAAGGTCATCGTGGATGCTCCGGTGCCGGAGTACCTGGCGTCGGTTGCAACCCACACAGGGATCACCGTTGCGCGCGCGCTTGCGCCATCGTAGGACGGTGCAGAATCTTGTCGCTGCAGTGCGGAACGAAGGTGAGGATGCGGCAGAAGAGTTCCCAGCGGCACGGCGGTTCCGAAACAGGGCAGCCCGGCGAGCCCGCTGTGTGGCGCGTGTCCGTGCGGGTGATTCCCAATGCTGCCCGCAGCGCCGTTGAGGAGTTGCCCGGCGGAGAGCTCCTTGTCCGCGTTCCTGTGCCGCCGGTGGAAGGGAGGGCGAACGAAGCAGCGCGCGAGGCGCTGGCGGAGTACTTTGGGGTTGCGGTATCGCGGGTTCAGTTGCTCAGCGGTGCGCGGAGCCGTCGGAAGATCTTCCAAATCCGGCGCTGATTCCGGGGCGCCCTCGGCTGAGGCGTGGGGCAGGCGGAGGCTGTCGGTGTCGGCAAGCGATGCTGGGATGTCCGGTATGGGGCTTGGGTGCCGCTGTATTTTTGCCTTCCGGCGTTGTGCTGCTCAAGAGTGCCGGATGATGTGGGTGTGGATCGTGGCGATTGCGCTCGGGGGCGGAGCAAGCCTGGCGGTGGGGCAGGAGCTGCAGTGGGGGGTGCGCTGGAGTCTCCCGCTGCAGGGGACATGGGAGCTCTCCGAAGATGGAGCCCCGTGGGTGCCCGTTACGGTCCCGCATGCCAGTGCCCGTGCAGACGAGCTGCGCTATCGGCGGAGCATTCGGGTGGACAGCGCTGCCCTTGCCCGCTTTCGGTGGCATTTGTACACGCTCGGCATCGCCGATGTTGCCGAAGTATGGCTCAATGGGGAGTACGTCGGGCAATTTGGAAGCTACGGGCTGCCGGCGTGGTTTCCGCTGCCGCAGGGGAAGCTGCGCCCCGGCGTGAACACATTGGAGTTGCGGATACAGCGCGTCTGGGAGGTGCGAGCGTTTTTGGGCTCGGTCTACCCCGTAGGATGCCTTCGCGAAGTGTACCTGGTCGGGACGGCACCGCAGTGGATCCAAGGGGTGGCGGCAAGGGTGCAGGTGGCGCCTTCGGTAGAGCGGGCGGAGCTGGCGCTCAGCGTATCCCTGGGAGCCGATGCCGCTCAGGCAGAAGCCTCTACGCTGGGGCTGCGGGTACGCCTCTTACGGCTTCCCGATAGCGCGAGCGTTGCGGAAGAGGTGCGCCCGGTTGCTGCCGGGACACAGGTGGAGCGGTTCCGGCTCTCCATTACAGCACCGCAGATGTGGTCGCCGGCGCAGCGCCACCGCTATGCGCTGCGGACTGAGCTGCTGCGCGACGGGACGGTAATTGATGCGGTAGTCCAGCCTGTGGGCTTTCGCCACGTGGACACGTGGGCGGATACGGCAGGCACCGTATGGCTGCGGCTCAACGGAGTTGCCCGACAGCTGTACGGGGTGGAGTACTACGTTGACGCTACGACTGTTGGGGCACCCTCGGCAACACAGGTGCGGCAGATGCTCTCGGCGGGGATTCGGCTCATCCGCTTCCGGGGAGCCCTTCCCCACCCGCAGTGGCTGGAGTTGTGCGCGCGGGAGGGCATCCTTGCAGTGCTGGAGCTACCGATTGCCGAACTCCCACCATCGCTGCTGCAGCGAGAGCGCTACCGTTACGCGGTCGAGCAGGTTACACGGCTGGTGCTCGATGCCTATGGAGCCAACCCAGCCGTAGTGGCGGTGGGGACCTTCCAGGGGATTCCAGTCGCGGGAGTGGTGCACAATCCGGTGCTGCAGCGGCTGGGTCAGCTCATCCGGCAAGCAGGGATGCTCACCGCATGGGAGTTTTACGGCGGAGGGCGTCACCCCGATACGGCAGCGGCTGAGCTGGTGTTGGTGCGTGTCCATGAGCCGTTTGTGGAGTGGGAGCGGCTGGTGCAGGAGCTTCAACGATGGCGCCAGGCAGTGCCCAGGGCAGTTGTGCTGCCAATCTGGGGATTCCCCGTCTGGCAGCAGCAGCGGGGCTACTTAGTGCCAGGGTCGGAGGAGGCGACCGCATACTGGCTGTGGCGCTTTCTGAAGACGGCGCAGCAGCTCACCCCTGCCGGAGCAGTGGTGTGGAGCTGGAACGACTATGTGCCGGCATATCCGCTGGTGAGCTTCCCCGAAGCGGAGCGCTTCTCTTCCCGCAGCGGTCTCCTTGCCAGCTCGGGCGAACCTCGGGCAGCCTACCGCGTGGTGCAGGCGGCGGTGCACGGGGAACCCGAACCATTGCTGCCCCCTGGGCAGGAGCAGCGGCTGTCGCTTCCGTTGTATACGCTGTTGGGAATTGGGTTGCTGCTGGTGTTCGGCGTGGTGCTCAACCGCTCTCCGCAGGTGCAGCAGGGGATTTGGCGGGCGTTGGTCCATCCGCATGGTCTCTTTGTGGACCTCCGCGAAGGGTATCTGCCCGTGTATCGGGTGACCGGGACGGTGCTCGGGATGGTAGCGCTGGTGGTGGGCGTGTTTGCGGCGGTTTGGGGTGAGTGGATGGTGCGCCAGCCTGGATGGGTAATGCTCCTGTGGAGGATGGTGCCGTGGGAGCCAGTACAATGGCTCCTGGCATGGGTATGCGACCGTCCGTTGGTGGCGGTGGTGGGGACGGCGGCGGCGCTGGCGTTGGGAAGCGTGGGCGGAGCGGTGCTGCTGTGGGGCGTTGCGCGCCTCCTGCGGACAAGGGTCTCGTGGAAAGCCTGCTGGCTCTTGACGGTATGGGCAGCGGTGCCGTTGCTCCTCCCGGTGCCACTGCTGCTCCTTGGGGAGCAGTTGGTACGGTTGAGCTGGCTGCGCTGGGTGAATGCCGCGCTGCTGCTCCTTGGGATTGCGTGGAGCGGGTATCGCTGGCTGTATGGGGTGGGTGTCCTCCTCCAGCGCCCCACTTGGAAGGTGCTGCTGACGCTGGCGTGGATCGGCGTGCTCCTTGGAGGGATCGTGCTGGGGATCTACGAGCTCGGTCGCGAGCTGCTATCCACGATGCAGTATGCGCTGGCGTGGTGGATACCCTAACCGAGGCAGACGGTTCGTCAACATAGGCGGCAGCTTCCAAGAGGAGCATGGCAACGGCTCAGCAGGAGCGGAGCAGGAGCAAAACCGTGCAGGAGCTGACGCCTCGGCAGCGCCTGGTGCTGCAGGCAGTGGTGCAGCTCTACGTGCAGACGGCAACACCGGTGGGGTCGCGGACCCTGGCGCGCTACCTGTGGCGGCAGCTCCGGTTGAGTCCTGCCAGCATCCGCAACATTATGGCGGAGCTGGAGGAGCGGAAGCTCCTGACACATCCGCACACCTCGGCAGGGCGAATCCCGGCAGATCTGGGCTACCGGGCGTACGTGGACATGCTCATGGAAGCCCAGGAGCCCACACCGGAGGAGCGGCGCGTTATCGCCGAAGCCTTGAGCGCTGCCGAGCACAGCGAGGAGCTGCTCCAAGATGCCACGAAGGTGCTGAGCGCACTGAGCTCGGCGCTGGCAGTGGTGCGTTCGCCTGTGCTGGACCAGTTGCGCATCCGGCGCATTGAGCTGACGCAGTTGAGCTCGACGACACTACTGCTGCTGGTGGTGCTGGAGTCCGAGCTCATCCGCACGCTGATCGTTGAGACCCCGGTCACAATCCCGCAGCGGCGACTGGATGCGGTGGTCCAACTCCTCAACGAGCGCTGCTGCGGGCGTACTCTGGGGGTTGTGCGCACCGCTTTCGGTGAGCTTCTGGCTGGTGCCGAGGAGATCCCTGCTCAGGTGGTGCAGGTGCTGCAGGGATCCTTCGACCAACTTGCTCGCAACGAGGAGTGGAGCTCGGTCTACATCAGCGGAGCTTCGCAGCTTCTGCGCTATCCCGAATGCGCTTCACCGGAGCGGTTGCGCAGCATCACGCGCCTCATTGATGAGCGCCAGTACCTGCTGGGGTTGCTCGCCCAATGCGAGCCCAAGCTGCAGGAGCAGGGTCTCTACATTGGGATTGGGCGCGAATTGCACCGCCGCGAGCTCTGGGACTACAGCCTCATCCTGGCGCGCTACCGGATGGGCAGCGGCTGGGGCATCGTGGGGATATTGGGACCCAAGCGCATGCCCTATGCGCGGCTCATCCCGATGGTGCGCTATGTGGCGCAGCTCATTACGCAGCGGCACGCTCAAGCATAAAGCGGTGCAGCTGTTCGTCTTCCGTGCCGGAATTTCCCAAATGTGCCCCAACGAACGCAGGTGAAGATGCTGCCAGAAGAGACCCCTTTGGAGCCAGGTACACCAGTGCCCCCACCTCCGGCGCAGAAGCTGCGCGACACATACCTGCGCCACGAGGAGGGGAGCGCTGCTGCCGTGACGTCGGAGGAGCAGCCCACAGCGGCTGAGGAGGCGTCCGCTCCCGAGCGCTCCACAGCGGAGTTGGAGGAGCGGCTGCAACAGTTGCAGCAGCAATACGAAGAGCTGCACGACCGCTACCTCCGCCTGGCAGCAGATTTCGATAACTACCGCAAGCGGGTCCTGCAGGAGCGTGAGCGCTGGATGGAGCTGGCAAACGAAAATCTCCTGCGCGGGCTATTGCCCATTTTGGACGACCTGCATGGTGCTGTGGAAGCCGCCCGCTCCACCCAGAACGCGGAAGCCCTCCGGCAGGGCTTGGAGCTCATCTACGCCAATGCGCTCAAGCTCTTCCAGCGCTACGGCGTTGTGCCAATGGAATCCCCTGTGGGCAAGCCCTTCGACGTCCGCTACCATGAGGCGGTCGCGCAGCTCCCATCGGCGTTGCCGGAAGGGCACGTCGTTCAGGAGTTGCAGCGCGGGTATCTTCTGCATAACCGCGTACTGCGTCATGCGAAGGTAGCAACCTCCAGCGGTGCACCGGAGGATTCCTCCCCGACGAATACCGCGCAGCAAGCCTCCGAATGAGCGATGCGCGACTACTACGAGATCCTTGGGGTCCCGCGCACGGCAACGCTGGAGGAGATCAAGTCCGCCTACCGCAAGCTGGCGTTGCAGTACCATCCAGACCGTAACCCCGGGGACCCTACGGCGGAGGAGCGCTTCAAGGAGATTGCAGAAGCCTACGCCGTGCTGAGCGCCCCGGAGAAGCGTCGGCTCTACGACCTCTACGGGCACGCTGGACTCCGCGGAGAGGGGCAGAGCGCTCCCCACTTCACGACGCTGGAGGAGGTGTTCCGCTACTTTGCGGACCTGTTTGCGGATCCCTTCTTCGGGGACATCTTCGGCGTCTCCGGGCAGCGGCGCACCGCTGCAGAGCCGGGAACGGATTTGCGAATTCGGCTCCGGCTGACGCTGGAGGAGATTGCCCAAGGCGCGGAGAAGCGCATCGAGTTCACTCGCTGGAACTCCTGCCCTGCGTGCCGTGGCACTGGAAGCCGCAGTGGACGGCTCCGCGTGTGCCCGCAGTGCGGCGGGCGTGGAGAGGTGCAGCAGGTGAGCCGTTCCCTCTTCGGGCAGCTCATCCAGATCCTCGCCTGTCCGGTGTGCGGGGGAATCGGGCAGCTTCCGGAGGAGCTGTGTCCTGAGTGCGGCGGTGAAGGGCGCGTGCAAGGTCGGGCGGAGGTCACCGTGCAGGTGCCCGCAGGGGTGGCTGCCGGGGACCGGCTCACACTGCGGGGCGAAGGGAACGCAGGGCGGCGTGGAGGCGCAGCCGGCGATCTCATCGTGCTCATCGAAGAGGAGGCACATCCACTCTTCCGGCGCGAGGGAGCGGACCTGCACTACGCCCTGCAGTTGAGTTTCCCAGAGGCAGCGTTGGGCACGGTCGTGCACATCCCCACCCCCGCCGGGGAGAGCGTGGAGCTCTCCATCGAGCCAGGGACACAGCCGGGGACGACGCTCCGGCTCTCCGGATACGGGCTTCCGCAGTTGCGTAGCCGCCAGCGCGGGGACCTCTACGTGCACGTGAACGTGTACGTTCCCGAGCGCCTGAGCACCGAGGAGCGCCGGCTGCTGGAACAGCTTGCCGAAAGTGAGCACTTCCATCCCCCAGATGCTCGGCCTTCTTCCACCGATGGCGCGGGCAAATCCGGGGCGCTGGGCTTCTGGAGACGCCGCAAGTCGTACGCACATCGCCACCGTCGCTGATGAGAGCGCTCAAGGGCTTTCTCCAGCGCCTGCTCGGGGTCAACGAACGCGAGGCAACTGCGGTGGTGCTCATCGCGGGGTTGCTGGGCGTCGGAGCAGTGTATCGGACCCTCCTTCAGCCTCGGGTGGGGCTTGAACCGTCGCAGGTGCAATCTCTGCTCGATAGCCTTGCTCAGGTGCAATCTGTTGCCGCTGTCGCCGGAGCCCAACAGCAGGATGCGCCCGGAGATACCCAGCGCGTGCGTCCACGCCGGAAAGCTGAGCCCACGGAGCCCATCAACATCAACACTGCCAGCAAAGCCGAGCTCATGACCCTCCCGGGCGTGGGGGAGGTGATCGCCGAGCGCATCTTGGAGTACCGCCGAACCAAGCGCTTCGAGACTCCGGAGGAGCTCATGGAGGTCAAGGGCATTGGTCCGAAGAAGTTCGAACGGCTGCGTCCCTACATCCGCGTCCGGTAGCGGTGGTGCACGCGGCGCTCCATATCACGCAGCGCTATATCTGGGCAACACTGCTGGAGCCCTTGCCCGAAGGCTTGCAGTTGCGCACGGCGGCAGCCTATCGGCTCGAGCAGTCCTTCACTCCAGAGCACTTGAGGGCATGCCTGCGGGAGCTCCTGCACGGGGATGGAGCGGTAGAGGCGATCTCGGTAGCGGTTTCCCCAGAACTGGCAGCCCAGGTGCACCAGTTCACGTTGGAGGAGGGCGACGAGCAGCTCGAACGCTTGCTTGAGCTGGTGGACGAGGAGCTGCATGCGCTCTTCGACTACGACCCGCAGCGGTTCCGCTCCGTGTGGTTCCCCGTGGGGCGGGAGCGGCGATGGCTCTTCGGTGCGGTCTTCCGTCGGCGGGAGTGGGAGCAGCTCCAGCATGAGCTGGAGCGAGTTTGCCCGCAGGTGCGGCTGCTGCCGGAGTTGGCGCTCTTCCCCTCCGCGTGGGAATACAACTACCCAGAGCACCAGCGCGAAACGGCTGTAGTGGTCCAACTGCAGCAGCCCTTTGTGGACATCGCTGCAGTGGAGGGGGAGGAGCTTGTGGACCTCCGCACGGTTCGCTTGGGCGAGAGCCTAACGGCGGAGCAACTCGGTGCACAGGTTGCTGAGCGGCTCGTGAGGCTCTTCGAGTCGGAGGGCTTCCCTTGGGGGCGCTACATCCTGCTCTGCGGTACGGAGCTACGCCGAGGGGTCCTTGAGGCATTCCGCCGCAAGCTTGCCGAAGGCTGGCGGGGAGAGCAGCCTGAGGTCCTGCGGTTGAACGCATTCCGGATGCTCTTTGCCCCAGAGGCGGAGTCGGTACGGGAGTTTGCTGCCCGTACGGCGCATCTCTTCTGGGGCTGTGTGGGTGCGGCGGTGGCGAAATCGCTTCCGATTCTGCAGCGCTGATGCGCATCACCGGTGGTCAATGGCGCGGGCGTGTGCTGCTCTCCCCTGTGCGCGCGGGAGTTCGCCCCAGCATGGAGCGGGTGCGGAAGACGGTCTTCGATATCCTGCACGGGATGCTGACGTTGGAGGGGATAGCGGTGGCGGACCTGTTCGCCGGTACAGGGAGCTACGGAATAGAGGCACTGAGCCGAGGCGCGGCGATGTGCGTGTTTGTGGAGCGGGAGCGGCGTCTGGTGCAACAGCTTCGGCAGCAATTGCAGCAGCTTGCCGTTCCCGAGCACCGCGTGCGGCTCCTGTGCGGGGATGTGTTTGCGCTTCTGCCCCGATGGCAGGAGCTGGGCTGTGCGACGCCGCAGCTCCTGTTTGCCGACCCCCCTTACGGACAGCACATGGGGGAGCGCCTCCTGGAGCTGCTTGCGCAACAGCGTTGGGTTGAGGAGGGGACGCTGCTCTGCTTGGAATTGAGCGTGCGTGACCGCTTCGGTCACAGCGTTGGGGCATGGCAGCTCCTTCGGGAGCGCCGCTTCGGGGATACCCTTGTGCAATGGTGGCAGTGCAGGAGGGAGCAATGAAGCGCTGGGCGCTGTACCCGGGGACATTCGACCCGATTACGAACGGGCACGTGGACGTCATCGAACGGGCGGCGCAGCTCTTCGATGGCGTGATCGTGCTCATCGGGCATAATCCCGCCAAGCAGCCAATGTTTACGCAGGAGGAGCGCCGCCAGATGGCGCAGGAGTCGCTGCAGCACCTGCCGACGGTCGAGGTGGATGTCTTCGATGGACTCATCGTCGAGTATGCCCGGCGGCGCAATGTGGTGGCGATTATCCGAGGGCTGCGGGCGGTGTCGGACTTCGAGTATGAGCTGCAGATTGCGCTCATGAACCGTCGGCTGGCACCGGAGGTGTGCACGGTGTTTATGGCACCACACGAGCGGTACGCGTACGTCAACTCCAGCATCGTGCGCGAGCTGGTCCGGTTCGGTGTGGTGCCGGAGGAGCTGGTGCCGGCGCCCGTAGCGCAGCGCCTTCGGGCGTGGATTGCGCGGCAGCGGGATTAGCCGTTGCGCGCCTCCTGGCACAGTTGCGCCAGGATTTGCAGCGCCTCCAGTGGGGTGATCCGCTCCGGGTCTATGCTGCACAAGCGCTCGCGGAGCCGCTCCTCAGCAAGGCTGAAGATGCTCAGTTGCACAGGGGTGCGGGGACCTACACGCTCCAGTGCAGCGGAGGTGGTTGCACGACCGTGCTCGGACTCCAACTGCCGCAGGATCTCCTGCGCGCGCTGAACGACCCACGCTGGGATGCCCGCCATCTGCGCCACATGGATACCGAAGGAGTGGTCCGTGCCCCCGGGGCGAATTCGATAGGTGAAGAGCAACTGCCCGTCCACCTCCTGGACTTCGGCGTGGTAGGCACGGATGCGGTCGTAGCGCTCCGCCAGAGCATTCAGCTCGTGGTAGTGCGTGGCGAACAATGTTCGGGCACCGATGAACTCGTGGATGTACTCGGCAATTGCCCAGGCGATGGAGATGCCATCGAAGGTTGCGGTGCCGCGCCCGACCTCATCGAGCAGGATCAGGCTCCGGCGCGTTGCCGAGTGCAGGATTGCCGCGGCTTCGTGCATCTCGACCAGGAAGGTGCTCTCGCCCCCGGTGAGGTTGTCTTGCGCTCCAACTCGGGTGAAGATGCGGTCGACAATGCCAATCCGGGCGGCGCGGGCGGGAACGAAACTGCCGATTTGCGCCAGCAGCACAATCAGCCCCACCTGCCGCAGGTAGCAGGATTTGCCGGACATGTTCGGTCCGGTCAGGATGTGAATCTGTTCGCGCTCGGTGTCCAGATAGGTGGAGTTGGGGACGTACTGCTGCCCTTGGGGCAGGAGGCGTTCGACGACGGGATGGCGTCCGTCCTCGATGGAGAGGATTTCGGAGTCGTCCACCGTTGGCTCGCAGTAGCCGTAGAGCGCGGCAACGTGCGCCAGGCTCTGGAGGCAATCCAGGAGGGCAACGTCGCGGGCGAGCTGCTGCAGCATGCCGAGCTGTTCGAGGACCCCTTGGCGGAGCTGCTCAAGGAGCTGCTGCTCCAGTGCGGCGATCCGCTCTTCGGCATGCAGCAGCTTGGATTCCATCTCCCGAAGCTGGGGGGTGGTGTAGCGCTCGGCGTTTGTGAGTGTCTGCTTGCGCTCGTACTCCGGTGGGACCTTTGCCCGATGGGCGTGGGTGATCTCGATGTAGTAGCCGAAGACGGCGTTGTAGCCGACCTTGAGCGAGGGGATACCAGTGCGGCGGCGCTCCTGCTCCTGGTACTGTGCCAGCCAGTCTTTGCTGGAGTGGAGCAGGTGGCATAGCTCATCCAGCTCTGCGCAGTAGCCCTGGCGGAAGATAGCTCCGCTGCCGAACTGCGAAGCAGGGTCGGAGCGCAGGGCGCGCTCCAGCGTCTGTGCCAGGGGCAGGAGCTGCTGGAGGGCATCGGAGAGGTGGAGCTGTGAAAGGAGCGCTTCGCGCGGCAGTTCCTGTAGGAGCTGGGCAATGCGCTGGCAGAGGACAATGCTCCGGGCAAGCTCGGCGTACTCGCGTGGGAGCGCTTTCCCGGTGGCGATCCGAGCGGTGGTGCGCTCCAGGTCCAGGAGCTGCGGCAGTACCTGGCGGAGCTGTTCGCGGACTGTGGGGTGGTCGTAGAGAATCCGCACGCTGCGCAGCCGCTGGTGGATTGGCTCCAGTACGCGCAGAGGGCGGCGCAGCCAGGATTTCAGGAGGCGTCCGCCCATCGGTGTGAGTGTGTGGTCGAGGAGCTTCCAGAGGCTCCCCTCCGCGCGTCCGTCGGCGGCGGTGGCGAGCAGCTCCAGGTTCCGCTGTGTAGCGGCGTCCAGCTCCATGAACTCGGAGGCGTTGTAGTAGTGCAGGCTGCGCAGTTGCGGAGCTTGCTCCTGCTGCGTTTCCCGGACGTAGTGCAGCACCGCTCCGGCGGCAGCCAAGCCCATGTGCAGGTGCTCCACACCAAATCCCTTGAGGCTGAGGGTACCGAAATGGCGCGTCAGGAGCTGGCGGGCAAACTCCTCTTCGACCAGCCAATCCTCCAATCGGGTCAGAGCCGGTTGCCACCAGAGCTGCTCCCGCATCCCCTGCACGGTTGGGAAATCCCGCCGGGCAACCAGCAGCTCTGCAGGGGTAAAGCTTGCCAGGACCTCTATCCATCGGAGGGGCTCGACCTCGCTTACCAGGAACTCCCCCGTTGAAGCATCCGCAAGGGCAATACCGGCAGGCTGCTGTGGGTGCAGCGGGAGGGCAACAGCAGCCACGTAGCGGCTGTGCTTGGGCTCGAGCAGCTTCTCTGAGAGAGCCACCCCTGGGGTGACGACCTCAACGACGCCGCGGCGCACAATGCCTCGGGCGAATTTGGGGTCCTCCAGTTGCTCGCACACGGCGACGCGGTATCCAGCGCGCACCAATCGCGGCAGATAGGTATCAAGCTGGTGGTAGGGAAAGCCCGCCATCGGCACATCGCCGGCGGCTCCGTTGTTGCGCCGGGTGAGCGCAATGCCGCACACCCGCGCGGTAATGGCGGCATCCTCCTCGAAGGTCTCGTAGAAGTCCCCCAGGCGGAACAGCACGATGGTATCGGGGTACTGCTGCTTAATCTGGCGGTATTGCCGCATCAGCGGAGTGTCAGCCCGGCGTGCCATCGCGGCAGCACAAGAGGAGAGGAACTCGCGCAAAATTACCATCGCGCCCGCTTGCCCCGGGCGCAGCACGGGAAGAGTGATTTTTATCACTCCGAAGATTGAGCTTACTCATTGGCTACGCGGCTGCAGCCGAGCCAATTTTGCACTCGGCAGCAGCTTCGACTGCAGAGGATGTTCCACAATCCATCGAGGTGCCAATGACACGGGAACGCCAACTCCTGCGGCGAGCTCTCTGGGGGATTCCGTTGGTGGTTGCGGCAGCCTTCGTCTTCAGCGGCTGTCCGGGGACAAAGCAGACGGTCAGTGGCGGGGACGTTGCACAGCGCGTGTACGTTGCACCGGGGCAGTATGATGAGTTCTACGGCTTCTTCTCGGGCGGATTCTCCGGGCAAGTGACTGTGTACGGTCTGCCCAGCGGGCGGCTTTTCAAGATTATCCCCGTCTTCTCGGTCAACCCCGAAAATGGCTACGGCTATACGCCCGAGACACAGCCCTTGCTGATGACCTCGCACGGCTTCATTCCCTGGGATGATGCGCACCATCCAGAGCTGTCGCAAACCGATGGCGTGCCGGATGGGCGGTGGCTCTTCGTGAATGCCAACAACACCCCGCGGATTGCCCGGATCGATTTGAGCACCTTCGAGACAGTGGAGATCCTGGAGCTGCCCAATTCTGCGGGGAACCACGCGTCGCCTTTTGTGACGCAGAACACCGAGTACATCGTTGGCGCAACGCGCTTCAGCGTGCCCGTGCCGCAAAAGGATGTGCCCATCGCCTCGTATGCTCAGGAGTTTCGGGGGGTGCTCAACTTCGTTGCTGTAGACCCGCAGAGCGGACGGATGCGCCTGGAATTTCAGATTCTGGTGCCGGGTTTCAACTACGACTTGGCTCACGCGGGGAAGGGACCTTCGCACGGCTGGGTCTTCTTCACCTGCTACAACGCCGAGCAGGCGCATACGCTGCTGGAGGTCAACGCTTCGCAGCGTGACAAGGACTTCATCGCAGCGGTCAATTGGAAGAAAGCCGAGGAGTACCTGCGGCAGGGCAAGTACCACGAGATGCCGGCGGAGTACTTCCACAACGTCTACGACGAGAAGCGGCACACGGCAACCTCGGAGCGGCTGACCCGGGTGAAGGTGCTCATCCCTTCGGAGTGCCCGGGGATGATCTACTACCTCCCCACCCCGAAGTCGCCCCATGGGGTGGATGTGGACCCAAGCGGTGAGTACATCGTTGCCGGAGGGAAGCTGGCGACGGTCATCCCAGTGCACTCCTTCTCGCGCATGCTCAAGGCGATCGAGAACAAGGAGTTCGATACCATCATCGACGGCATCCCCGTGCTCAAGTACGAGTCCGTCATCGCCGGAGAGGTGCAAAATCCAGGGCTGGGTCCGCTCCACACAGAGTTCGACGGCAAGGGGTACGCCTACACCTCCTGCTTTGTCTCCTCCGAGATTGTCAAGTGGAAGCTGGGAACGTGGGAGGTGGTCGATCGCATCCCCACCTACTACAGCATCGGGCACCTGCTCATCCCTGGCGGGGATAGCCGTAAGCCGTGGGGCAAGTACGTGGTGGCGTTGAACAAGATTACGAAGGACCGCTACCTGCCGACCGGACCGGAGCTGGTCCAATCGGCGCAGCTCATTGACATTTCGGGCGAGAAGATGCAGCTCCTGCTGGACTTTCCGACCCTTGGGGAGCCGCACTATGCCCAGGCGATTCCGGCGGAGATCCTCATGAAGCGCTCGGCAAAGGTCTATCCGCTGCAGGAGAACCAGCATCCCTACGTGACCCGAACTCCGGAGCAGGCGCGCGTCGAGCGCAAGGGGAATGAGGTCCACGTGTACATGGTCGCGCTGCGCTCCCACTTCCGTCCGGACAACATTGAGGGGATCCAGGTCGGGGATCGGGTGTACTTCCACGTGACCAATTTGGAGCAGGATTGGGACATCCCGCATGGCTTTGCGATCCTGGGTGCGAATACGGCGGAGATCCTGATCATGCCCGGGCAAACGAAGACGCTGGTATGGGAGCCGAAGAAGCCAGGGGTTTATCCCTTCTACTGCACTGACTTCTGCTCGGCGCTGCATCAAGAGATGCAGGGATACGTGCGGGTCTCCCCGCGCGGAGCGAACGTGCCGTTGACATACGGCACCGGAAGCGAGTAGGTGTGCTACGCACGGGCGGGGATGGGACGCAGCGCGGCTCCTGTCCCCGCCATTGTTGTTCAAACAGCTCAACATGAGGGCTTCAGCAATGCGTACGGCAAGTCGAATCGTGCTGGTGGTGAGCGGGATACTGCTGGGCATAGGGTTGGTTACTCCGTTGTGGCGCATCACGTTGAAGGCGCCACAGTACCCCGAAGGGGTGCAGATGTACATTTGGGCGACGCGTCTGAGCGGGCAGGTGGAGCTCATCAATGGGCTGAACCACTACATCGGCATGCGCCCAATTCGGGAGGAGGATTTTCCTGAATTCGCCGTGATGCCGTGGGTGTTGGGTGGACTGGGAGTGCTGGCAGTAGTGGCGGCGGTGCTCAACCGCCGAGGATTGGCGCTCACCTGGGCAATCCTGCTGCTGCTTGCAACCGTGGTGGGGTTGGCAGACTTCTACCGCTGGGGCTATGAGTACGGGCACAATCTGGACCCCCGCGCTCCGATCAAGGTGCCGGGAATGAGCTATCAGCCGCCGCTAATCGGCTCTAAGCAGTTGCTCAACTTCACGGCGTACTCCTATCCCGACCTCGGTGGGTGGGCAGCCTTTGCCGCGCTGATCGTCGGTGGGGGTGTTGCTGTGGGAGAGTGCATTGGGGCGCGCCGCCGTCGGCTTTCCTGCTTTGAGCTGCGGCAACACACCCGGGAGCCGCTACCGGTATGAAGCCCTGGAGTGTGCTGCTGGGGATCGCTCTCCTGCAAGCGTGTGCGCCCGCGCCGGAGCCGATCCGGTTCGGGGAGGAGACCTGCGTCTACTGCCGCATGGGGATTGCCGATCCCCGCTACGGCGCGGAGATCGTCACCCGCACCGGACGGGTGTACAAGTTCGACGCGCTCGAGTGCATGATCGCTTTCGAAGATGCTGGGGAGGTGGATTCGGCGCAAGTGCATTCGCGCTGGGTGGTGGATTTTGCTCAGCCCGGGCAGCTCATTCGTCTGGAGGAAGCAGAGTTCGTATTTGCACCGGAGGTGCCCAGCCCGATGGGCTTGAACGTGTACGCAGTCAAGCGCTCTGCGTCGCGGGAAGGGTTGCCGCCTGGGCAGCCGGTGAGCTGGGCGCAGGTGGTGCAGATGGCGCGCCGGGCATCGCCGTAGTCGGCATGGGCGGGTGGAGGAGTTTGCTGCTGCTCGGGGTTGCTGTGCCGCTGTCGGCGCGGGTGCTGTGGGTGGGGGCAAGCGCTGAGTTCCCGACGGTGGAGGCAGCTCTCCGGGCAGCGCGTCCAGGGGATACTGTGCGGCTCCAGCCAGGGGTGTATCGGGAGTGGGGATTGGTGGTGGAGGTCCCGATTGTGCTGGAGGGCAACGGCGCAGCAGTACTCGATGCGGAGGGCGGGGGAGAGATCCTGCGGGTGCGTGCCTCTGGGGTGACCATTCGGGGGCTGGTGCTGCGGCGTTCGGGGGTGAGCTTTTTACGCGATAATGCTGCAATCCGCCTGGATAGCGTGCAGGACTGCCGGATTGAGCGGAATCGGCTCGAGGAGAACTTCTTCGGCATCTACCTGGCGCGCTCTGCTCGGTGTACGGTGCAGGAGAACAATATCCTCGGCAAAGCCGAGCGCGAAGCCAGCGCCGGCAACGGTATCCACCTGTGGTACTGCCGCGATATCCTTGTGCGCGGGAACACCATCGCCGGGCACCGCGACGGCATCTACTTTGAATTTGTGCAGCGGAGCACCGTGGAGGAGAACCGCTCGGAGAGAAATCTGCGCTACGGGCTGCACTTTATGTTCTCCGATAGCTGCCTCTACCGCCGCAATCGCTTCCGCGAAAACCGCGCTGGGGTGGCGGTGATGTACTCCCGCTTCATCACGATGGAGGAGAACCGCTTCGAGGACAACTGGGGAAGCTCCGTGTTCGGGCTGCTGCTCAAGGACATCTACCGCAGCCGCATACGGCGCAATGTCTTCGTGCACAACACGGTTGGGATGTACGTTGAGGGCTCGGACCACAACGTCGTGGACAGTAATCGGTTCGAGCGCAATGGGTGGGCGCTCCGCTTGATGGCAAGTGCGCAGCGCAATGTGTTCCGCGCAAACAGCTTCGTGGCAAACACTTTCGATCTGAGTACCAACAGCACGCGCAGCTTCAACGAGCTGCGGGGCAACTACTGGAGCCGCTACCGAGGCTACGATTTGGACGGCGATGGGTACGGTGATGTGCCGTTCCACCCGGTTGGGTTGTTTGCGCTGTTGGTGGAGCGGTTCCCGCCGGTGGTGCTCTTCTTGCACAGCCTGCTGGTAGAGCTGCTGGAGCTTGCCGAGAGGGTCTTCCCCGTGCTGACGCCGGCAGCAATTGTGGATCCACAACCGCTCATGGGGCAGCCGGTATGATTGTGCTCCATCGGGTCTGCAAGCGCTTTGGAACACAGCGGGTACTGGAGGACATCTCCGTGACGATCCCTGCGGGGAGGTCGGTGGCGGTGGTGGGTCCGAATGCGGCGGGGAAGAGTACTCTGCTCAAATGCATCCTGGGGCTGGTGCGCGTGGATTCTGGGGAGATCTGGGTCGGTGGGGTGTCGATCAAGCAGACGCCGGCGTATCGGCAGCGAATGGGCTACATGCCGCAGCAGCCGCGCTTTCCAGAGAATCTCACCGCTGCGGAGATTATCGAGCTGGTCAAGCAGGTGCGCAGATTGAGCGGAGCAGTGGAGGAGCCCTATATCGAGCGCTTCTCGTTGGCGCAGGAGCTTACGAAGCCCGTTCGGGCACTTTCCGGTGGCACACGCCAGAAGCTCAGCGCGGTGCTGGCGTTGATGGGGGAGCCGGAGATCCTGGTGTTGGATGAGCCGACAGCGGGATTGGACCCCGTAACGGCACAGCGCTTCAAAGCGGAGCTGCGCGCCCGGCGCGCTGCAGGGACAACGGTGCTGCTGACAACGCACATCGTCAGCGAGCTCCCCGAGCTTGTGGATGAGGTGTTGGTGCTGCTGGAGGGACGGGTGGTCTTGCACGAGCCGATCGCGGCGCTGGCGACCGATGGAAGCCCAACGGCGCTGGAGGAGGCGTTAGTGCAGCGGATTCGGGAGGGATGATGCAGGCGGCACAGGTCATCGCACGCTGGGAGCTGCGCAATACGCTCAGGAGCCGCTGGGTTGCCGGCTACGCCGGTGCCATTGCGGCGCTCTCTGCGGGGCTTTTTGCTTACGGTGGCGGGATGCCGGAGCAGGTTGTAGTGAGCCTGCTGAACGTGGTGCTCTTGGTTGTGCCGCTGGTGAGCCTGCTGTTTGGGGTTGTTTCGGTGCACACCGCGCGGGAGTTTTTGGAACTGCTCCTGGCACAGCCGCTGCGGCGTGAGGAGCTCTTCTGGGGATTTGTGCTCGGCACCGTTGTGCCAGTGGCGCTGGTGGTGCCCGTGGGATTGGGGATTGCCTGGGGCGTTGCGGCGCGGCAGGGGTGGGAGTTGTACGGAATCCTGGCGCTGGAGAGCTTTCTGCTGTCGGGGAGCTTTGCGGCATTCGGCATCTGGTTTGCGCTGCGATGGGAGGAGCGCTTGAAGGTCTTTGGGGCGGCGATCCTGCTGTGGTTTGCCCTCTCGGTGCTCTACGATGGAGTGCTCCTGGCAGCGGCGTTTCTGCTGCAGCGCTACCCAATCGAGCGGGCATTGTTCGTGGCGCTCCTCCTGAACCCAATTGACCTGGCGCGGGTTGCGGTGCTGCTGCAGGTGGATGCAGCGGCATTGCTGGGGTATACCGGGGCGCTGTTGCGCCAGGTTGTGGGCAGTACTTGGGCGATTCCGCTGGTGGTTGTGGGGTCGCTGTGCTGGCTCATTGTGCCGCTGTGGCAGGCAGCCCGTACCTTTGTCCGCAAGGATTTCTGAGCGGCGGTAGCGGAACCCTCCCCCCAGCCTCGGAGTAGAAGGCAGCGGAGTTGTTTCCCCAGCGGTTTGCTATGTTTGCACATGGTGGGAAGGCGTCCGGTAGGGGAGCCGATGCTGCGGGCAGTGCTTGTGGACGACGAAGAAGCAGCACGGCAAGAACTTGCACAGCTCCTGGAGCACTACTGCAGTGCAGTGGTGGAGCTTGCTGCTGCGGCGGCATCAGCATCGGAGGCGCGGATGCTTATCCCGCAGGTGCGCCCCGACCTTGTGTTCCTGGACGTGGAGATGCCCGGGGAGAACGGGTTTGCACTCCTGCGCTCTCTGCCACGAGAAAGCTACGGCGAAGTGGTGTTCGTAACAGCCTACGACCGCTACGCAGTGCAAGCCCTCCGAGTGAGCGCGGCGGATTACCTGCTCAAGCCGGTGCAACCCGAGGAGCTGCTGGCGGCTGTAGAGCGCGTCTACGAGCGGCGGCAGCAGCGTATCCGTTCGCCCTCGGTGGAGACCTTGCTGGACAACCTCAGTGGTCCTGCGCCGCGCCGCATCGTCGTGCCCTCCGGCAGCGGATACCACGTGCTGTTGAGCTCGGAGATTGTCTACGTCGAGAGTGAGCGTAACTACGCTCGGTTTGCAACTGTGCACCGGGAGAAGTTCCTGAGCGTGCGCCCGCTGGGGCACTGGGAGGAGGTGCTCGCGCCGATGGGCTTCTTCCGCGTGCATCGCAGCTATTTGGTCAATTTCGAACACGTGCGGGAGATCCGCCAACAGCCCGACGGCGATTTCGTTATCGTCAGCACGCAGGAGCGCTTACCGGTCGCACGGCGTCGGGTAGAGGCGTTCATCCGGCGGCTACAGAGCGGCTGATATGGCAGAGCTGCCGACGCCGGAGCAACTGCAGCAGCACCTGCAGGAGCTGCCGGCGGCAGAGCGTGTTCGCTACTGCATTGAACTGGCGCAGCAGGCAAGCCGGCAGGACCCCTCACGCATTGCCGATTTTGCCCGCTGCGCTTACGAGGAAGCCTTGGCAATCGGCGATGCAGAGGGCGAAGCCGAAGCCATGCGCCTGCTCGGTGTGGGGGCGCTCTTCGCTGGGCGCTACCCCGAAGCCGTACAGTGGCTCCAGCGGTCTGCACAGGCGTTTGAGCATCTGGGCAGGAAGGAATCCCAGCTCCATGCCCTGCTGAGCCTGGCATTGGCGCACCATTCCCTGGGCAATACTGAGCAAGCTGTCGGGGCGCTGCAGCACGTGTTGCAGGAGGGGCAGCCCTTCCCCATTCTCCGACTGAAGGCGCTGCTGAACCTCGGGGTCATCTTCGGAGAGGTACGCCACTACGAGCAGGCACTCCACTGCTTTGAGGATGCCATTGAGCTGGCGCGCCGATGTGGAGAGCGCCGAGAGTTAGCACGTGCCTACACGAATGCTGCGCAGATTCTGGCGTCTATGGGGCGCTATGCAGAGGCTTTGGAGCACCATCGGCGCGGGGTCGAACTGAAGCAGCAACTGGGCGACCTCTACGGTGGTGCGCTCTCGTACGCAACGCTGGGCTACGTGCTGGCGTCCCAACGGCGGTACGCTGAGGCAATCTGGGCATACGAGCAGTCGTTGGAGATGCGCCGCTCCCTTCAGGATGAGCGTGGGAGCGCTCATGTGCTGCTGAATCTGGCTTGGCTGTGGCGGCAGTTGGGCAACTTCGAAGCCGCAGCCGAAAGGCTGCAGGAGGCGGCGGCAATTGCCCAGCGGCTGGGGGAAGCTCCGCTGCTGTACGAACTCTGGCGCGAGCAGACCGAGCTGGAAGCAGCCCGTGGGGATTTCGCCGCAGCGCTGAGCTCCCTCCGACGCGCCCTAGGGCTTCTGGAGCAGTTGACAAACGAGCGCACGCGCCGCGCGGTCGCCGATATGGAGGTGCGCTACGAGCTGGAGCGCCAACAGCGCCGGCAGGAGCAGCTCCGGCTGCAGCTCTTAGAGTGGCAGTACCGCGCGGTGCAGGCACAGCTCAGCCCACATTTCCTCTACAACGCGCTGATGACCGCGCGGACCCTCATGCAGCAGCATGCGGAAGCAGCAGAGCAGTACCTGCGCGATCTTGCAGCGCTGATGCGCCACATCGTGGAGGCGTTGGATAAGCCGCTTGTGCCGCTTGCAACCGAGCTGGAGATTGCCCGACTGTACCTGGAGCTGGAGCGCCGCGATGGGAAGCTGCAGCTCGAATACGCCATTGAGCTGGAGCCCTCACTGGATGCCCACGAGAGTTGTGTCCCACCGCTGCTGCTGCAACCGATTGTGGAAAATGCGCTCAAGCACGGGCTTGCCCCAAAGGGGGGTGGAAGGCTGCGGATCGCCGCTTGGGCGGAAGGGGAACAGCTCCTCATCGCCATTGAGGACGATGGCGTGGGGCGTTCCTCCGAGGGCGTATCTCGGAGGCAACATCGCTCGATGGGGTTGCAGCTCACGACGGAGCGGCTCCGCCTGTTGCAGCAATCCGTAGGGCGGAGGGCAGAGTTCGAAATCCAGGACCTGCACCGCGAGGATGGATGCCCCGCCGGGACCCGTGTGCTGTTCCGCTTGCCGGCAGAGCTCACGCTCCAGGATATGGAGCTGGGACCCCCGCCACCATAATTCCCAAGAAGATTCGTCGCCAGATTTTGGAGCAAACAAATGCAGTCGAGATTGAACTGGGTCGAAGTGCCACTGTTGAGGAGGGAAGTGCCACTGTTGAGGAGGCAAAGAGCTTACATGACGCTATAGGCAGACTCGCTGCGGATTTGGAGGGAGTTGATAGAGTGCTATGCCCATTATCCCCACGCGTCGGGGCTTGCGAATTCTCAGCTTTACCAAGCTCGACGGCGCGGCATTTGTGAGCGTGGTGCGGAAAGCTGCTAAGACAGCTTTGGGCAAAGGGAGAATAATACCCTTGAAAAGAGTTGAAGGCAACCTTGTCAGTAATTCATGGGAGGAACACCCTGATGGCAGAGCGTACCTCACCAAACTGGGAGAACAAGCGGGAACGGACGCTCGAAGAGCTACTACAGCTGCCGCCGGACGAACTGCTGGCAGCGCTAAGGGAAGAGGTGCTTCACGCCGACGACATTTGGTTTCCTCCGGCGGACCATCCCATCTTTCAAGAGTGGTTGATATTTACGCTACCGAGGTCCGACCACTCGAAGGACGATACTACGGATGGCTCCGAGGACTCCGAGACTTAGCCTGCAGGGGAGAGTGGGAGAAAATCCCCAAAGAGCCGCAGGCATTCATTCGGAAGCTGCTTCGCAAGCTGCCTCGCACGGCTGAGCAGGAGTCCGCCCCAGCCGAGACTCCGCCGCGCAAGGGGAAAGCCAGGACGCGGCGTGCTGAGGCTGCTGTACACCCGAGGCTTCTCTCGGGGGCGAGCCGGTTGCCGAAGCGGTTTCCGAGGCTCTGCCGCTCCGGTACCTCCGGAGGCTACGGCAGCACCTGAGATGCCCATCACTGAGCCGGAACGCTTGCAAAGTCCTATTTTCGCCTCCGAACCGCTGAGCACGGCTCGATGCTGCTCCTTGTGCTGCTGCTCTTGGCTGGCTGCGGCGGGTTGGACCCAACGGTGCTCCCGACGGAGGCGTACATCACCGGCACGGTGCGCTTCCGTGGGGCATGGCCTCCAGTGGATAGCCTGCAGGACCTTCGCGTTGTGGCGTTCCAGAACTACCCTCCGCAGGATGTGCTCGGCGAGGTGCTCTCCGGCAAGGCGCTGTTCACCGCCGAGCAGCTTCCCTTCTTTGTGGATTCGGCAGCCTACCAGCTCCGAGTTGAAAAGCTGCCGGTGACCTTCCGCTACATCGTCGTGGCGCAGCAGTACGGTCCGGATCTCCTCCGCCACTGGCGGGTAGTGGGCATTTACGGCTGCCCTCCGCCGGCGGATACGGCGTGCCAGCCCGGCAGCCTCCAGGTGCAGGAGGCGGGCAGATGGTACCGAGCCGATATCGAGGTGGATTTCGAGCACCTACCGCCGCAGCCATTCCCATGAGGCAGCTCCGTTGGCTCGCCGTGCTGGGAACCGCAGGGATGCTCTGGGCGCAGCAGCCGCCCGGGGCTGTACTGCAGCTTGTGGTACGCGATGCTGCCACCGCGCAGCCGCTCTCCGGCGCTACGGTGCGGCTGCAGGGAACGGTGTTGGGAGGCATTAGCCGGCGCGATGGAACGGTCCGCCTGGAGCGCATTCCGGCAGGGGAGTATGCGCTCGTGGTGAGCATGGTCGGCTACCGGGTGTGGCAGCGCACACTCCGGCTTCAAGCGGGCGATACCGTGCGCGTGCTCGTTGAGCTGGAGCCGCAGCCGGTCGGGCTGGTTCCGATTGTGGTCACCGCTGCAAAGCGGGCACAGACGCTGCAGGAGGCGCCGGTGAGCATCTCTGCCGTTGAGCTTGCACCGGTGCTGGAGCGCAGCTACTCTAAGCTGGACGAGGTGCTGCGGACGATTCCCGGGGTGACGGTCAACCGCGACCATGTGAGCATCCGGGGGTCTTCGGGATTTGCCCTTGGGGTGGGCTCCCGCACGCTGCTGCTGCTGGATGGCATCCCGCTGCTATCGGGCGATAGCGGGGAGATGAAGTTCGATGCCCTGCCGCTGATGGCAGCCGAACGCATCGAGGTGCTCAAAGGCGCAGCCTCGGCGCTCTACGGCACAGCGGCGCTCGGAGGTGTCATCAATGTCATCACGCGCGAGCCATCCGAGCAGCCTCAGGGCGCCTTCCGGCTCTACGGTGGTGTGTACGGCACTCCGCGCTTTGAGCAGTGGCGGATTGGGCGGCGCGGGTTCTGGGGTGCCGATCTGCGCTACACGCAGCGGCTGGGACCGGTCGCACTCCTGAGCAGCGCCACAGTGGTGCGCGACGAGAGCTACCGGCTCGACGACGACTCCTTCCGCTGGCAGCTCTTCTCCAAGCTCACCTGGAGGGTCAGCCCGCCCACAGCCCTGACCGTGCTCCTCCAGCACGCCGATGATGACCACGGCAATTGGCTCTACTGGCGCAGCCTGCAGGAAGCAACCCGTCCGGGCAATTCCGATAGCCCACAGCGGGTGCGTTCGTGGAAGAGCCTTCTTGCTGCCGAATGGCGGCAGTTCTGGAGCACACGGCTCAACAGCACCCTGCGGACGGGGGTGTACCGGACGGAGTTCCGCAATCGGTTGCCCGGAGCGCCGGACACCTTGCCCGCTTCGGTTGCCTACTCCCTTTCGGCAGAGTGGCAATGGGGATGGCAGTGGCAGCCGAACGCTCTGTTGACCAGCGGAGTCCACAGCATCGGCAACGTGGTGGAGGCGCCCATCTACGGGGAGCGCCGGCAATGGCTGTTGGCAGCCTATGTGCAAGCCGAGCTTGGGATGCTGCGCCCGTTGGGCATCACTGCTGGCGCCCGGCTGGATTGGGAGCGGACGCAAGGGGCGGCAGAGCATCTTGAGCTCAGCCCGCGCCTGGGGATTGTCTACGCCAGTTGGTTCGGTCCGCAGTTCCGATTTGCGCTTGGGCGAGCGTTCCGCGCACCGACAGTTGCTGAGCGCTTTGCGCAGCTCCGCACCGCCGGCTTCGTCGTTCGTCCGAATCCGCAGCTCAAGGCTGAGCGCGGCTGGAGTGCAGAGCTCGGCGCTGCCGATACGCTACGCTTTGCTGGAAAGCCCTGGGCAGTGGATGTGGCGGTGTTCCATTCGGACCTCTTTGACCTCATCGAGCCAGGGTTTGGGCAGGATGCGGCGATCCAGTTCCGCAATGTCACGCGCGCGCGGGTACAGGGAGTGGAGTTCAACGCGACCGGCTGGGTGGGTCCGAGCCTGTGGGCGAATCAGCCCGGTGCACTCCGCTGCGAACTGGCGCTGACGCTGCTCAATCCGCGTGATCTGAGCGCAAACAGCGTGCTCAAGTACCGCAGTCGCTGGCTTGGAATTGCCCGTGGGATGCTCCCGCTGGGCTTTGGGGAGCTCCATCTGGAGTACCGCTACCAGAGCCGTGTGGAGCGCATCGATGAGGAGTTCAGCACCCTTGGGCTCATTCGCCACGCCGATCAGCGCGTTCCCATCCACGTTGTGGAGCTGCGCTGGACGCTCGAGGGGATGGCGCTGGTGGGACTGCCGGTGCAGTTGAGCCTGGGCGTGCGGAACGCATTTGACTACTACTACACCGAGGTGCCGGGCAATTTGGCAGCACCGCGGCAGTTCGTGCTGCAGCTCTCCGGTGGATGGTGATGGTGCGCCAGCTCGTGCAGATTGCCCGATGGGAAGCCGCGCAGACGCTGCGCCATCCCAGCTTTGTCGTTGGCATGGTGCTGCCGGTGGCGATTGTAGCGCTGGGCATCCTGGGGAGCATGCGGGGCTCTTCGGCGGCGCCGGCGGTGCACAGCATCGGCGTGGTGGACTACTCCGGCGCGTGGGTCAAGCGCTTGGAGGAGCGCCTGGCAGAGCGTGTGCGGACACCGGAGGGAGTGCCCGCGCTGGTGCTGGTGCCGCTTCCGCCACAGCCGGATTCGCTGCTGTGGGCGGAGGCGCTCGACCGGGTCCAGCGTGGCGAATGGCTGGGCGTTGTGCTCCTTCAGGAGCAGGGCACAGTGCTCTCGCTGCGGCTGTGGGCGTCAGAGCAGGGGCTGCCAGCACTGCAGCTTGTGGGGCAGGTGCTGCGGGAGGAGCTCCGGGGGCGTACGGCGCTGCCTGAGCCGGAGCCGCTCGTCATTGCGGAGCAGCGGCGTATCCCTCCGCGCCCTCGGCAGATTGTGCCCTTTCTGCTTGTGGCGCTGTGCGGTGTGCTGATGGCAAGCGGGATAGGCTGGGCAGCCCGAACGCTGACTGAGGAGCGGATGTCACGGTTGGCGGAATTCCTGCTTTCGGTTGTGCCTGCTCGGACGCTCCTGCTGGGCAAGCTCGCAGGATGCTTGCTCGTGGGAGCGGTGCAGCTCCTGCCGATTGTGGTGCTGCTGCGGAAGGGGATGCCGCCGGAGCTTCCGCTGGGGGCGGTTGTGCTGCTGCTGGCTGTGGGGTACGCGTTCGCTTCGCTCTGGGGCATTGTCCTTGGAGCGTGGGCGCGCACGGAGGCACAGCTTCAGGGGGCGGTGGCGCTGTCGGTCTTCGCTGCGGTCTCGGTCCTGTGGATCCTGGGATGGGCTCCACCGGTACTGCTGCAGGTGACCGCGGCGGTGCCCCTGTGGAGCGCTTCGACGGCGCTGTGGCAACTGGCGCAGCAGGGGCGGGTGGATGCGCTGGTGTGGGGCGCCGTTGGGCTGAGTGTGGGATTCGGTGCTGCGCTCCTGGAGTGGCTTGCACGTCAGGGCTGGCGGCTGTTTCTGCCGGAGCGCCCATGAGCCGACCGCCGCGCTGCCTGGAGGAGGTTCTGCAGGAATTGCTGCGGCAGTCCGGGCTGCAGACGCAGTTGCAGCTTGCCCGGTTGCCGGAGCTGTGGGCAGAGGTTGTGGGGGAGGCAGCCGCCCGCGCCTGCCGCCTTGTGCGCTTTGAGGGTGGCGAGCTCCACGTCGAGGTGCTCGTACCTGCCTGGCGGGTCGAGCTGCGACTGCGGAGCGAGGAGCTGCGGCAGCGGCTCAACGAACGGCTCGGTGCCGAGCTGGTGCATGCACTGCGCATCCGATAGCTGCTGCAGCTTGCACGTCTATAGCCGCAGAGAGTTGGATCTGCCGCAGAGCGCAATGGAACAGCACGAACCGCTGACGACCGTAGACGCCAACGGCTACACCGAAGAGAGCATCCGTGTGCTGGAGGGATTGGAAGCCGTCCGGCGCCGCCCGGCAATGTACATCGGGGACGTGGGCGAGCGCGGGCTGCACCACCTCATCTACGAGGTCGTGGACAACTCCATCGACGAAGCCCTTGCCGGCTACTGCCGCCACATCACGGTGGTGCTCCATGCCGATGGAGGCTGCTCGGTGGAGGATGACGGGCGTGGCATCCCCGTGGGTATCCATCCAGAGCGGGGCATCTCTACGCTGGAGCTGGTCATGTGCACCCTCCATGCCGGCGGGAAGTTCGATAAGACCGCCTACAAGGTCTCCGGCGGACTGCACGGCGTGGGGGTCTCCTGTGTCAACGCCCTCTCCGAATACATGCGCGTGCGCGTCTGGCGCGATGGCGCCATCTGGGAGCAGGAGTACAGCCGCGGCGTGCCGCTGACCCCGGTCCGCCGCCTGGGGGAGACCGAGCGCACGGGCACGCTGGTCTACTTCCGACCCGACCCGCAGATCTTCCGAACCACCGTCTTCCGCTACGAGCGCGTTGCCGACCGGCTCCGGGAGCTGGCGTTCCTCAATCCCGAAGTGACCATCCTGTTGCGCGACGAGCGCGATGGGACCGAGGAGCGCTTCCACTACGAGGGCGGGCTGCGCGATTTCGTGCGCTACTTGGACGAAGGCGAAACACCGCTGACACCGGTCATCCTGCTGAGCGGGAAAGCCGTCGGCGAATCCGGCACGGAGACCTACGTGGACATCGCCCTGGAGTACAACGCCGGCTACGAGGAGCGGCTGCTCTCCTACGCCAACAACATCAACACTGCCGAGGGCGGAACGCATGTGTCGGGCTTCCGCTCCGGGCTCACGCGCACGCTCAACGCGTACGCACAGGCAAATAACCTGGCAAAGGTCCAGCTCATCGGGGACGACTTCCGCGAAGGGCTCACCGCCGTCATCGCCGTCAAGGTTGCCGAGCCACAGTTCGAGGGGCAGACTAAGACCAAGCTGGGCAACAGCGAGGTCGAGGGCATCGTACGCTCCATTGTCAACGAGCAACTGGGGCGCTATCTGGAGGAGAACCCCGCCGTTGCCCGCCGGATTATCGAGAAGGCGGTGCTGGCAGCCGAGGCACGGATTGCCGCGCGCAAATCGCGCGAGCTGGTCCGCCGGAAGAGTGCGCTCGAAAGCGCTGCCCTGCCCGGCAAGCTTGCCGATTGCTCCTCGCGCAATCCGGAGGAGTGCGAGCTCTTCCTGGTCGAAGGGGATTCCGCCGGTGGTTCAGCAAAGCAGGCGCGGGACCGCCGCTTCCAGGCAGTGCTGCCGCTCAAGGGCAAGATCCTCAACGTGCAGAAGGCGCGCCTGGTCAAGGTGCTCGACAACGACGAAATCAACATGATCATCACCGCCATCGGCGGCGGCTTCGACGAGAGCTTCGACATCTCCAAGGTGCGCTACGGCAAGATCATCCTCATGGCAGACGCCGACGTGGACGGTTCGCACATCCGGACGCTGCTGCTGACGCTGTTCTTCCGCTTTATGCGCGAGCTCATCTACGAAGGGCGCCTCTACATTGCCCAGCCGCCGCTCTATCGCATCAGCACGGGCAAGCGCGATTACTACGCGCACTCCGACCAGGAGCGCGATGCCATCCTGGAGCGCCTACGCGCAGAGGGGGTGCGTCCGGATTCCATCACCGTCTCCCGCTTCAAAGGGCTTGGGGAGATGAACCCGGAGCAGCTCTGGGAGACCACCATGAACCCGGAGACGCGCACCCTGCTGCAGGTGACGCTGGAGAATGCTGCCGAAGCCACACGCATCTTCGACATCCTCATGGGCGATAAGGTGGAGCCGCGCCGGGAGTTCATCGAGCGCAACGCGCTGTTTGTGCGCAACCTGGATATTTAGCCATGGCGGGCACGCTGCGGGCGCAACTCCTGCAGTGGGTGCGGGTTCGGCAGGCACTCCTGGGACCCCGCTGCTTTTGGGAGGAGCCTGCCAGAGTGGAGTCGGGCAGCGGTGCAATCCCCGACCCCGGGCATGCATCCCAACAGCAGCGAGCGCAGGCGCCGAGCGTAGCCGTGCCCAATCCCCCGGCGCTATCGGAGGAGCTTCCGCTGCCGGTACTGGAGCCGCCGCGCTTCCGCATGCCGGTGGTGCAGCCATCGGGGCTCTTTGCGCAGCTCCCACCGTGGCAGCAGAGCCAGACCCTGGAGGAGCTCTACGAGCACATCCACACCTGCACGGCATGCCCATTAGGGCTGACGCGCACGAACTTCGTCTTCGGCACGGGGAATCCCCAGGCGGAGATCGTCGTCATCGGGGAGGCGCCCGGCGCCGAGGAGGACGCCCGCGGAGAGCCCTTCGTTGGTGCTGCGGGGCAACTCCTCACGCGCATGCTCGCGGCAATTGGGCTGCAGCGCGAGGAGGTCTACATCTGCAACATCCTCAAGTGCCGTCCCCCGGGCAACCGGCGTCCACTCCCGCAGGAGGTGGCAACCTGCCGACCGTACCTGTGGAAGCAGTTGGAGCTTATTCAGCCGGCGTTCCTCCTGGTGCTGGGGGCAACGGCGGCAAGTGCGCTGCTGGAGCGGGAGCACAAGATTGCCGAGCTCCGAGGGCGTCCAATCCCGCTGCAGGGCATGCTCATGGTGGTCACCTACCATCCGGCAGCGCTGCTGCGCAACCCTCAGTGGAAGCGCCCGGCGTGGGAGGATCTCCAACTGCTGCGCCAGCTCTACGATGCCTACCGTGCGCGCCGTGCTTCGCACCCTGCGTGATGCCGTGCTGACGGGCTTTCTGCTGCTACTGGGGTGGGGTGCTGCGCGGTGCTCCTTCCGCTTGCGCCGCGCTGTTGGTCGGCTCTTGGGGAGGCTCTGGTGGTGGACAAGCCCCCTGCGCCGACGTACGACGGTGGAGAACCTCCGGCGGGTATTCCCCGAGCTCTCTGCAGCGCAGCGGCTGCAGCTTGCCCGGAGCTGCTACGACAACGCCGGCACTGTGCTGCTGGAGATCGCCGCGATGGGGTGGATGTCGGAGCAGGCGCTGCGCACAGCGGTGCGCTTTGAGAACCCGGAGCTCTTTGCCCGGTGCGTGGGCAAGGGGCGTGGGCTGCTGCTGCTCTCGGCGCACTACGGGAACTGGGAATGGCTGGCGTGTGCGGCGGGACTGTGGCTGCGCTCCCTGGGGGTGCCCGTGACCGTGGTGGTCAAGCGGCAACATAATCCGTTTGTGGATGCACTGCTGAACCGCTACCGGCAGCGCTGGGGGAACCGGACGGTGCCGCTGGAGCGGGCGCCGTGGGCAATTGCCCGGGCAGTGCGCTCCGGCGAAGCCGTTGCAATGCTTGCCGATCAGCGCGCGGCTCCGGAACATGCGCTGTGGCTGCCCTTTCTGGGGCATCCAGCGGCAACGCATGCGGCGTTTGCTCGGCTTGCCCTGCGCTTCCGCATGCCGGTCATCCTGGGCTTTGCCCGCCGGGAGCCCGATGGCAGCTACTCCGTCCGGCTGGAGGAGCTCCCTGTTGAGGAGCTACCGGATTCACCCGAAGGGGTTCGGCAGCTTGCGGGATACTATCTGAAGCGGCTGGAGAGCGCTATTGCCCAAGCACCGGAGCTGTGGCTGTGGCAGCATCGCCGCTGGAGGGATTCCCCACCGCCGGTGTACGCTCCCGATGCAACCGCCCCCGCTGCGTGAGTTTGCGCGAATCGCCGTCGTGCAGACGGCATACACCGGCGATGTTGCGCTGGCGCTGCCCTTGATGGAGGCGCTTCGGCAGCTCCATCGGGAGTCGTGGCGCGCTATGGTGGTGCTGCCCAGCACGGCGGAGCTTGCCGCCTGCGCCGCCGCCGTTGACGAGGTGCTCGTGTTCGACAAGCGGGGAGCCCATCGCGGGGTTGCCGGACTGCGCTGGTGTGCCGAACAGCTCCGTCGGCGGGGCGTGGAGCTGCTGCTGGTACCGCACCGTTCGGCACGCTCGGCGCTGCTGGCGTGGATGGCTCGACCGCGCTGTGCAGTGGGGATGGACCGCAGTGCGCTGCCATGGCTCCTTCCCGTTCGGGTCCCCTACCGCTGGGATCTGCACGAGGTGGAGCGGAACCTGTCGCTGCTGGAGCCCTTTCCGGATATCGGGGAGCGGTGGCGCTGCTACGCACGGGCGAGGGTCGAGCTCCGCTTTGCACCGCACCATCGGGAGCATCTCCAGCGCTGCTTGGAGGAGCTTGGCATCCCGCAGAGGCAGCCGCTTGTGGTGCTGGCACCGGGCTCGGTGTGGCAGACCAAGCGGTGGAGTGCGCGGCAGTATGCCCGGCTTGCGCGCTGGCTGCTCCGCCGCGATATCGCCGTCGTGCTCACCGGTACCGCTGCGGAATCGGAGCTGTGCCGTTCCATTGCCCAGGAGGGGGGCGGATGGAGCCTTGCCGGACGGCTCGGTTTGCCGGAGCTGCTGTTGCTACTGGAGCGCGCCTGCTGTGTGGTCTCCAACGATAGCGCCCCGATTCACCTGGCGGAGCTGGTCCAGACCCCGGTCGTAGCGGTCTTTGGTCCGACCATCCCCATGTTCGGCTTTGGTCCGCGCCTGCCCAGCTCTGCGGTGGTGGAGCGGGAGCTGCCGTGCCGCCCCTGTTCGCTGCACGGGGGGCGGCGATGCCCTCTGGGAACGCATGCCTGCATGGAGGAGCTGCCAGCGGAGTGGGTATGGGAGCGGCTTGAGCCGCTGCTGCCGACGTAATGAAGGGCACGCTTGTGCGTCTTGCTGCCTGCGAGTTTCACAACGATTGCTTCGGCGCGATGGAGCGCACACGTCGAGAGACGGTTGCACAAGCGCCGGCGGTGCGAATCAACAAGTTCCTCGCCGATGCCGGAATCGCCTCCCGCCGGAAAGCCGATGAGCTCATTCGCCAGGGGCGGGTCAAGGTCAACGGAAAGCCCGCCGTGCTGGGCATGCGCGTCTACCCCTGGGACGAGGTCACCGTAGACGGCAACCAGGTGCGTACGCGGCGCTCGCTGGTCTACATCCTGCTGCACAAGCCGAAGGATTACCTCTGCACCACGCGCGATGAGAAGGGGCGCAAGACCGTCCTCCAGTTGGTGCGGACGCGGGAGCGCGTCTACCCCGTCGGGCGGCTGGACCGCAACACCACCGGAGCGCTGCTACTCACCAATGATGGGGAGCTGGCGAACCGGCTGATGCACCCGCGCTACCAGGTGCCTCGGGTCTACACCGTTGGGTTGGACCGGGCGCTGCGTCCTGCAGATGCGGAGCAGCTCCTGCGCGGGGTCAAGCTGCGCGATGGAGTTGCCCAGGCGGCAGCGTTGGAGGTGGACCCCAAGGATCGGCGCCGGGTGTACGTTGAGGTGCGCGAGGGGCGCAATCGGCTCATCCATCGGATGTTCGCCAAGCTGGGCTATCGGGTGTTGAAGCTGCACCGGCGCGCCTTTGCGTTCCTAACCTGCCAGGGCTTGCGTCGTGGGCAGGCACGGCATCTGACGCGGGAGGAGATCGCCGCGCTGCGCAAGCTGGTCGGGCTGGAGCCCTGATGCGGGTGCTCGTCGTTGCGGGCGACCTCTCCGCCGACCGCTACACGGCTCGGCTGATGGCGGAGTGGCGTGCGCTGCAGCCCGAGCTGGAGTTCGTGGGCATTGGGGGTCCGCAGATGCAGCAGCAGGGGCTGCAGCCGCTGGTGCCCTTCGAGGCGGTCACGGTTGCGGGATTCTGGGAGGTAGCGCGCCGGTACGGATTCTTTCGCCAGCTCCTGGAGCGCTGCACGGAGCTGCTCCCACGGGTAGATGCAGTGCTGCTGGTGGATTACCCCGGCTTCAATCTCCGCCTGGCACAGCGGGCGCGGCGCCGAGGGCTGCGGGTCTTCTACTACATCGCCCCGCAGGTGTGGGCGTGGGGACGGTGGCGCGCACGCCTCCTGGCGGAGACGGTCTCGCTGCTGCTTGTGGTCCTGCCCTTTGAGGAGGAGTTCTTCCGGCGCTACGGGGTGCCAACGGTCTTTGTCGGGCATCCGCTCCTGGATGAGCCGGCATTGCAGCGGGAGCCGCCTCCGCTTTCGCAACGGCAGATGCAGGTGCTCCTGCTTCCCGGCAGCCGGCAGCAGGAGTGGCAGCGCCATGTGCCGCTTCTGGAGCGCACGGTTGAGCTGCTTCAGCGCAACCTCCCGGGCATTCGCGCTGCGACGGTGGTGCCCCCGGGGATTGCGAGCATCCCTGCAGGATGGTACCGCTTCGGCGACGTCTACGAAGCACTCCAGCAGAGCCGTGCGGCATTGGTGAAGCTGGGCACCTCGACCCTGGAGGCAGCGCTGTGTGGCACACCGTTTGTGGCGTTCTACCGAGCGTCGGCGGTGTCCTACCTGCTGGCGCGCTCGCTGGTGCAGGTACCCTCGGGCGTTTTAGTGAACCTGCTCGCCGGGGGGCAGTCGGTGGTTCCGGAGTTCCTCCAATGGCGGGCGCGTCCGCAGCAGTTGGCGCAGGTGGTCAGGGAGCTGTTGGAATCCGATTCCTGCGCCACACGGCAACTGGAGGCATTTGCCCAGCTTCGCCATCGGCTCGGCGCCCCTGGAGCCGCCCGCCGAGCTGCAGCGCTACTGGCAGAGGCGATGGCACACCGCTGAGCGTCCCAGACGCCCTACCAGCTCCGGTACTCCGCGATGCGCTCCCGCAGCCAATTCTTGAACCACTCAAGCGGTACCTCCTGCCCCAACCACAGGTCGTTCTCCGGCATCCGCACCACCGCCTCGCTGTTCCGATACTCGATCGGAAAGAGTGAGCGACCGAAGATGTCGTACTCGAACTCCTCTCCCAGCCACTCCGTCGGTGGCGGTGGCGGAGTCGCAGGGATTGGCGGAGCGGTAAAGAAGGGCAGCAACACAAGCTGGAGCGAATCCGGTAGGTCAAAGGAACCCACCCCCCTGTTGGGGTAGAACTCCCAGAACGCAAAGGTCAGAAATACCAGGTACTCCCGCCCCACCTGGATAGTATCTCCAAAGGCTCTGGAACCGTACATAATGTCTTCCTTCCACCACATCTCGCTATAAGGAACTCTTGTTACGCAGAACTGCAGGCAGGGTGTGGAGCCCGAAAGGTATGCCATTGGGCTCTGCTCCCGCCGCTCCAGCCCCCCATCCAGCGCACTCCGCAGCCACGGCTGGAATACCCGCTCCCGCTCTGTGCTCCCCCCACCCGCCCCCTCCAGCCGCGGATGCATCCAGCGCGGGTCACACGGCATCAACTGCTGCCCTTTGATCAGATCCAGCACCTGCGCCGTCACCACAAAGCGCGGCTGCCCCCAGTCCACGCTCATCGTATCCACCACCTTGATGTGCGCAATGTAGAAGGACTGCAACAGCAGCAGGTCCCGAATCCGATTCAGCGTGTCCTGCCCGTAGGCCTGCCACAGAGGAGCAGCCCGCCGAACCCCTCCGTGCCGGTATTCCCGCCCCATGTCCAGGATCTCATCGTAGGTCAGCTCCAGAAGCTGGATGAGGAATTGATCCGGCTGCGGGAAGTTGTCCCACGAGAGCAAGTTCCGGTACCATCTCTCAACGGGCGGGTTCATGCGCAGGGTGCGCGCAAAGAGGATGGGGTCGTAATCGCACATGGCGTACAGCGTGCGCACAATCTTGCGCAGTGTGTCATCCCACTGCGTGCGCCGCCGCAGGAAGTCCACCACCTGCCGCATCCGCTCCCGATTGGTGCGCCAGTACGGCGTGCTGTCCGACCAGTACGCCCGCTCGCGCAGCCAGTAGTAGATGGAATCCAGCGCCACGTAGCCCAGCAGCACATCGTAGGGCATCCCCAGCGACAGCGGCACCCGGTCCAGCATCGGGAAGCG
>JAUQPR010000018.1 GCA_030550275.1 Bacteroidota bacterium | reverse complement strand
CAACCGGAGGTGGATCGGCTGCCCTGCGGAGGAGTACTTCGCCGCGTTCGTGAGCAGGTTGAGCAGCACAAAGCGCAAGCTGCGGGCATCCGCCCGAACCAGGATCGGCTCCGGGGGCAGCGCCATCTCCAAGCGCTGCTGTTTGGATTGCAGCAGCGGCTCGATGCGTCCGGCAACCTCCTGGCAAAGCTGCTGCAGCGGAATGGGGCGCAGCTCCAGTTGGCGGCGCAGCGCATCCAGTGTGCTCTGCGTGAGGAAGTCAGTCAGGAGCACGTTCAGGTCCTGCACCCGCTGCAGGATGTTCTGGAGCTCATGCTGGCGCTCCTGGGGTGTGAGCCGCTCGAAGTACCGCTGCAGAAGCTCTGCCGAGATCTGGATGCCCGCCAAGGGGGTGCGGAATTCGTGCGCGAGAGCACTCATCAGGCGTGCGCGGACCGACGCCAGCTCCCGCTCGTGCTGGATGGCTTCCTGAAGCTGCTGCTGCAGCAACTGCAACAGCGTGATGTCCGAAAGGTACACGCGCACGGTGTTGTTCTGAGCCACCCAGTGGATGTGCTCCAGGAAGGTGCGCTCCTGGAAGGAGGCTTGGCGGACCAGCAACCCCTGGGTGCGGAGCTGCTCCAGGAGGGCGGGAAGGTCCTCAAGCAGCGGATGCTCCTGGGCGGGCGCATCGGACGGGAGGAGGTGACGGGCTTCGGGATTGGCGTAGAGCAGCTCCCCCTCCGGGGAAAGCTCCATGATTGCCACCGGCGCAAGCTCCGGAAAGCTTGCCAAATGGCGGATACGCTCCTCGGCTTGGCGCTGTGCGGTGATATCCAGCCCGACCTCGACAACCCGCCAGCCATTGTGGACCCGCAGCTTTACAGCATGGAGGTCCAGCCAGTAGAGCTCCCCGTTTTTGCGCAGTGCGCGGTACTGCAGATGCAGTGGTGGAGCATCCGGCTGCCGGAACCACTCCCGCCATCGCCGCAGCACCTCCTCGCGGTCCTCCGGCGCGATGAGCCCCTCCGGTGGAATGTGCGAAAGCTCCTCCAGTGTCAACCCAGTCATTGCTGTGAAGGCGGGGTTGACGTAGAGGTCCTGAGTTCGGTCCTCATCGGAGACGAAGAACTCCAGGACCGCTGCCGGCAGGGCTTCGAGCAGCGTGCGGTAGTGTTCACGGCTCTCCGCCAGCTCCAATTCGAGCTGCTTGCGGCGGGAGATATCTACGCCAGTGCCCACGACTTCGATGCTGCCATCAGCGGCGGTGACGGGCTGCAGCGTGTAGAGCCGCCAGCCCTCCTCGGTGGGGAGCTCCAGTTCAACGCTCTCCCCGGCAAATGCGCGGTGGAGCGCTTCCTCCGGCAAGCGGAGGCTCTCTGGTAGGGATTCCATCGGCGTATCGGCGATGCGGGCGGTGGTGTGCTCGCCGGCAAGCGTGCCCTCCCGCAGGGTGTACACCCCCGAGCCATCCGGGCGGCGCCGGAGGCGGAAGACAACGGCGTTGAGTGCCTGCACGGTTCTGCGGAAGTCCTCCTGCAGTGCCCGCTGCAGCTCTTGCTCGGCGCGCTTCAGCGGGGTGATGTCCGCACACAACTGGATGATGCTGCGGACCGTTCCGTCGGCGGCGCGGTGGGCGTAGAGGTAGGTGTCCAGCCAGACGGTCTCGCCGGAGCGGTTGAAGATACGGTAGGCGATGCGCTGGACGCCAGGGAAGCCCTCCTGCTCCCAGCGGCGCCAGAAGCTGAAGATGCGCTGGCGGTCATCGGGGTGAATCATGGCAATGAGCTCCTCATCGGAGAGCGCCTCGAATTCCGCCAGCGTGTAGCCGCTCTGACGTTCGAACTCGCGGTTGGCAAGGATATAGCAGCGCTGGCGGAGGTCGAACTCCGTGATGGCAATCGGGGCAGCCTCGACCAGCGCCCGTAGGTGCTGTTCGCGCTCCCGAAGCTGCTCCAGCGCGAGGAACCGCTCCAGAGCAGCACCCAGCAGCAGCCCCAGCAGCGAGAAGTACTCGCGGGCAGCAGCATCCAGCCGCACCGGCTGCCGGTGCCAGAGCTGGAATGTCCCCAAGAGCTGGTACTCGCTCCCGAAGATGGGCGCACCCAGCACCGCAGCGACCCCCACCTGCTCCAGGCGGTGGTGCAGCTCCGATGGCAGCTGCGCGGTTCGGACGTCTTCGATGAAGAGCGGCGCCCGCGTGCGGGCAACGTGGGCAGCAAGAAACCCTGGGCTCTCCACCGGCACCGCAGGGAAGAGCTCCCGTGCCCACTCGCCGCCCACCGCAATGGGGACGAGCATTCCCTCCCGAAGCAGGCGGAGCGAGCCACCCTCGAAGCCGAGCTCCCGCGCCGCGGAGGCAAGGAAGCGTTCGGCAAACTCCTGCAACGAGCCAGCTTCCAACACCGTTCGGGCAAGCAGCCGGAAGGCGTTGCGCTCCTGTTGCAGGCGCTCTTGTGCTTGCTGCAGCTCGGTGAGGTCTACGGCGGTGACCAGCACCGCGGGGGCACCCTCAAACTCCACGCGCAAAGCAGTGACGACCGCCTGGAGCTTGCTCCCATCGCGCCGCTGGAGAATGGTAACCGCCGGTGGGGCGGAGCTCCATTCCCCACTGTAGAGCTTGCCGATGCGCTCGAGCGCCTGCTGGCGGCTTTCGGGCGCTACAACCTCCAGCACCGGGCTCCCCAGGACCTCCGCTGCAGAGTTTGCGCCCAGGTACTCCACCGTTGCCCGGTTGACGTAGAGAACTTGCCCCTGCCGGTGTACCAGGACCGGATAGGGGAGCCAATCCAGCAATTGGCGGTACAGCTCCTGCGAGCGCCGCAGGTGCTCGATAAGCTCCAGCCGCGCAAGCCCAATTCCGGTGAAATGAGCCCAGAGCTGCGCAACCTCGAACTCCTCCTCCTCAAAGGGCTGTGCGCTAAAGCGGGCAATTGCCAGGATGGCGCGCCGGGCACCAAGCTGCAGCGGAATGCCGACGAGATGCTCCTGCGGCGGATGAAAGTGCTCCGGATAGTACGTACGCGGGTCCAGATGAGAGTTGTTGACGCACTGCGGAGCCCCCGCGGAGAGAATGGTGCCCAACAGGCTCCGATGCAGCGGGATTGGGGATTCCGTCAAATGGCGCAGCTCCTCCTGCCCCACCGTATACCAGCGCGGGAGCAGGAGCGCCTGCTCCTCGTCCAGCTCGTAGAGGGCAGCCAGGTGAAGGGGCAGCAGTTGCTTGAGCAGCTCCACGCTGTTGGAGAGCAGCTCCTCCACCGAAGGAGCTTGCAGAAGCAGTTGCAGGAGCTCCAGCAGCTGAGTGCGCAGTTGCAGGCTACGCGCCTGTGCCCGCTGCAGCCGCCGCAGCGGGGTGACGTCGCGGAAGACCAGCACCGCTCCGAGCAGATTCCCGGCGGCATCGCGGATTGGCGCGCCGCTATCGTCAATGGCGATCTCGGTGCCGTCGCGGCGGCGCAGTACCGTATGATTGGCAAGCCCGACGACGTGCCCTTCACGCAGGACTCGAGCAATGGGAGCCTCCACCGGCGTACCAGTCTCCTCGTTGAAGATGGTGAAGACCTCCTGGATCGGACGCCCCACGGCTTCTGTGCGACCCCAGCCGGTGAGCGCTTCGGCGGAGGCGTTGAGGAAGTGGATCCGACCCTGCGTATCGGTCACGATAACGGCATCGCCGATGCTGCTGAGCACATCCCAGAGCCACTCAGAGCGTTCAACTGCCTGTTGAAGCTGGGCAGCGCGTGCCAGTGCCAGGCGCAGAATCGGGCGAACCTGAGCCGTGCGAAGAGGTTCAAACAGAACGCCTGCCGGCGGGAGGGGCTGGAAGGTCTCTGCAACAGCTTCCGCCAGCGCTTCCGGGAATACCAGAACGAAGGGGACCGGGCGGCACTCCTGCAGGGCGGCGAACGCAGGAGCAAGCTCGGAATCTCTCCGGAGGATGGCGATGATGCAGGCAGGGGTGCTGTGCCGGCACTGCTGCGGGAGCTCCTCAAACTTCACCAGCGGGGCAAGCTGGTAGCCCGTCTCGCGCAGGCGCCGCAGCGTTGCAGCACAGGCGCGAGCGTCAGCACACACTGGCTGCAGGACAGGCTCCATGAGCTGGCTCGGCTCTTGCGTGCAACATATCGGCGCTTTGCCGTATGACTTTAGGGCGCTAGACGCTCCCGCAGCCACCCTTGGGGCTGGCGTCGATAGCGGATTCGGTCATGCAACCGGTTCGGGCGCCCTTGCCAGAACTCTACCGTCTCCGGAACGAGCCGGTAGCCACCCCAGAACGGCGGACAGGGCACGGGCATGCCCTCGTAGCGCTGCGCAAGTTCGCGGAAGCGCTCCTCCAGGTATGCTCGGTTCGGAATTGTCCGACTCTGCGGCGACACCCATGCCCCAAGCTGAGCCTCCCTGGGGCGTGTGGCGAAGTACTGGGCAGACTGCTCTGCCGAGAGCCGCTCGACGCTTCCCTCAACGCGCACTTGGCGCTCCAGCGGTGCCCAGAAGAGCACGGCTGCCGCGCGCGGATTTGCCGCAAGTTCAGCTGCCTTGCGGCTTTCGTAGTTGGTGTAGAAGACCAAGGCGCCCTCTTCGAGCCCTTTGAGCAACATCACCCGAGCCGATGGGCAGCCATCCGGCGTGGCGGTTGCCAGCACCATTGCCGTCGGCTCGGGTACGTCGGCGGCAATCGCCTCCTGCAGCCATTGCTCCAGCAGCAGGAGTGGGTCCAAGGGCAGGTGTTCCTCCTCCAACGCTGCTCTGGTGTACTCCTGGCGTATGCGCGCCAAGGTCTCCGACAGCTCCATGGCGTTTCCGTAGCTTGAGGGACTGCACAAAACTACACAGCCCAGGTAGCTCGGCAACTGCAGTTCCCTTCTGTAGCAGGCTTCTCCAGCACTGTCGAGCCTTGCCCCAAAGGCAGAGGCAGGGTGTGCATCCGCGCGGGGATGTGGCACCCGCCCCCTGCGGAGTGCCCCTGAGGGAAGGGAGCTGAGGCAGGGAACGAAATGGCGGTCGACATCGTATATTTGCACCACGTCAACAATCCGGAGGGAAACCGATGAAGCGCAGCGCTCTTCTTGCTCTGGTTGCAGTGCTCTTCTTGAGCGCATTGCCGGCGGCAGCACAGACATGGCAGTGGGCACAGCGCATAGCGGGTGCCTGTTACGACTACTACGCCTACCCATACCGGGTGGCAACCGACAACGCCGGCAATGTGTACGTGACGGGCTACTTCTACTACTACATCACCATCGGCGGGGTGACCTACTACGCCTACAACTATGGGTCAAATGTGGACATGTTCGTGGTCAAGTACAACGCCAGTGGACAGGTGCAGTGGGTCCGGACCGGTGGTGGAACAGGCAGCGACTACGGCTACGGCATTGCAGTGGACGCCAACGGCAACGTGTACGTGGCGGGCTACTACTACAGCAATCCCGCCTACTTCGGGAGCTGGTCCCTGGCGGCGGCAACCACGCCGGATGTCTTCGTGGTCAAATATGACGCCAACGGGAACGTACAGTGGGCAGCCCGCATGGCGGGAACCTCCACGGACATCTTGTACAATTTAGCGGCGGACGGCGCGGGGAATGTGTACTTGACAGGCTACTTCTCCACCTCCACCGTTTTCTACTCTGCAGGTGCAACGACTGGGACGACGCTTTCGGCAGTCGGCTCAGGAGTGGAAGCGTTCGTTGCGAAGTACAACACCAACGGCGTCTTCCAGTGGGCGCGGGCAATTGGGGGTAGCAGTTCCGAGTACGGCTACGGAGTTGGGGTGGACCAGAACGGCAACGTGTACGTGGCGGGCTACTACTACAGCAACCCGCTCTACATCGGAAGCACGGCGATGTCGCTGAGCATGCCCTATGCTACACCGGAGGTCTTTCTGGCAAGCTTCGATGCAAACGGCAATGCGCGGTGGGCAGCGCATGGCCTGGTGGGAACTTCGACGGAGATTCTTTACGACATGTCCACGGACGCAAATGGCAATTGCTATCTGACGGGCTATTTCTACAGCAACCCCGCTTACGCAATCTCTGCCGGCGGGAGCAGCAGCGTGACGCTCTATCCAGCCAGCACAACGCCGGATGTGTACGCGGTGAAGTTCAACTCCAGCGGCGTAGTGCAGTGGGCACGGGCAGCCGGGGGGACCAGCTCAGAGTATGGCTATGGTATTGATGCGGATAACAGCGGCAACGTCTACGTCGGCGGCTACCACTACGGGGCGTTTACCTTCGGAAGCTCAACCATTAGCGTCTCCACAACGCCGGATGTGTTCATCTTGGTGTGGAAATCGGATGGGACGCCGGACTTCGGCGTAGCGGCAACGGGGAACAGCTCGGACATCACGTACCACCTGCGCGTTTCCCGCCCGCGGCGCGAAGCGGTGATAACGGGCTACTTCTACAGCTATCCGCTGACCTTCGGCTCCATTCAGCTCTACAACGACAACTACTACTGCTACGGCTACGCGGCGGGGTTTGTGGCGAAGATGAAGGTGGCGCCGAACTTCGATGCCGGAATTGTGGGGCTTGCAAACCCGCAGCCACCGTTCACTTCGGGCAACCAGGGGGTAACGGTCCGCCTGCAGAACTTCGGGCGCCAGGTGCTCACGAGCGTGACGATCAACTGGTCGCTCAACGGTGTGCCGCAGACGCCCTACTCGTGGACCGGGACGCTCAACCCGCAAGCGGTGACGACGGTAACCCTGGGCACGGTGAACTTCCAGCCGAAGACGATTGTGACGCTTTCGGTCTCCACCGCTTCGCCCAACGGACAAACGGATGAGGACCCCTCCAACGATGGCATCACAGCCCAACTGGCGCCGGCGCTGGCGGGAGCGTACACCATTGGTGGAGCGTCGCCGGACTTTCCAAGCTTCACCAGCGCTGCGAACTACCTGCACATCGGTGGAGTGCTCGATACGGTCACCTTCCGGGTGCGGGACGGTGTGTACACGGAGCAACTCAACCTCAACGGTCCGACCGTAACGGGTGGGATTCCCGGCGCTGGGACGCCAACCCGCCGCATCACCTTCGAATCCGAATCGGGCAATCGGGCAAACGTCATCCTGCAATGGGCATCGAGCTCCTCAGCAGACAACTTTGTGGTCCGGCTCAACGAGCTCAAGCACGTTGTGCTGCGGAATTTGACCATTCGGAATACGGGGGCAAGCTTCGGGCGCGTGGTGTGGCTCACCTCCACCAGCACCTCCTTCGGGAACGGTTCGGATAACGTCACCATCGAGGGGTGCGAGCTGGTGGGACGGCAGGCAGCAACGACCGCGACGGCGGATGCCGTGGTGTACGCCTACGAGAACAACCATAACAACCTGGTCATCCGCAACAGCATCCTGCGCAACGGGAGCGTAGGGGTGTTCATTGCATCGTACTGGACTCCGCTGACGACGGGCTTCCGGCTGGAGGGGAGCACGGTACAGGACTTCTACGTCGGGGCGGTGTATGCGTTCTATCAGGCTTCGCCGACGGTGGTGGGGAATCGGTTCATCGGTGGCGCGGGCTCGATTGCATCCGGTGGATACTATGTCCGATTTGCAAACTGCGATGACGCGATCACGGTAGAGCGGAACCAGATGTGGGGCATGCCGGGCGGGAGCGGTGTGCTGTTCCAGTCCTACTACTCCTCCACGGCGGCAACGGCGCGGGTAGTGAACAACTTTATCGAGATCGGAGGCAACACCGCAAACCTTGCCCGAGGGATTGATGTGCAGTCGCGCCCGAGCATTGCGATTGTGCACAACAGCGTCAATGTGCGGAGCAGCAACGCCAGTGGTGCAGCCTTCTACGTCAGCGGCGGCAGCTCGCTGCGGGTCACGCACAACATCTTCATCAACAGCGGAGCGGGCTACGCCGTGTGGGCAAGCGGTGCCTTTGCGACTACGTGCAATTGGAACAATCTCTACACCGCTGGAGCGAATCTGGGGTACTGGGCCGGGGCGAACCAGCCCACGCTGGCGGCATGGCGAACTGCTTCGGGCTACGACGGCGCTTCGGTCTCCAAGCCAGTATCGTGGGCATCGCCGACGGATCTGCACTTGACCGAAGTAGATGACCCGCTCTACACGGGGGTGCCGCAGAACACCGATGTGCCGACCGATATTGATGGTGAGGCGCGGCGCGTCTGGTACATGGGTGCCGATGAGGTGATCCCTGTCATCACCATCGTGCAGCAGCCGACGGATACGGTGCGCGGGTGCTTGGGTTCGAGCACCACGCTGAGCATCCAGGCAACGGCGACATTCAATGCGCGGCTCTCCTACCAGTGGCTGCGCAACGGCGCTCCGATTCCGGAGGGCTACGATGGGCGCTTCTTCGGCACGAAGACGCCGACACTGAGGATTCAGAACACCAAGCCGACCGATGCAGGGAGCTACGCATGCCTGGTGACCGGCAATAGCGGGGCAACACCGGTGCTGTCGAACCTCGCCGAGGTGATTGTCTACGCCCCGATCGAGATTACACAGCAGCCGGAGTCGCAGTTGAGCTGCTTGGGTGGCGAGGTGATTCTGATGGTCGTTGCCAATGGTACGGTGTTCGGATACCAGTGGCAGGTGGAGACCCCCGCGGGCTGGCAGAACATTCCGGGCGCTACGCAGGCGAGCTTGCGCTTGAGCAATCTGCAGTATGCGAATTCGGGGCGCTACCGGTGTGTCCTGTTCGGCACGTGCGGGACCGATCAGCTTCCGACGGAGCCTGCAGCGGTGTACGTGCTTGGGAATGTGAGCATCGTTGCACCGCCCGATACGGCGTACACCGCGGTAGGGGGTCGGGCGCAGTTGTCGGTGGAGGCGAACGTGGTAGGGGCGCCGCCGACGTATCAGGCGCAGTACCAGTGGTATCGTGGGACGCAGCCGCTTGTGGATGGGGGGCGCATCAGTGGGGCGCGCTCGTCGGTGTTGGTCATCGACGGGGTGCAGCCGCAGGACTTTGGGACGGACTACTGGGTGGAGGTTGTGGGGTTGTGTGGGCGAGCCGAGCAGCGTGGGTATGCGGTGGTGTCGGCGGGGGTAGAGATTGTGGAGCAGCCGCAGGGAGGGGAGTGGTGTGTGGGCAGTGATGTGGTCTTGAGCGTGCAGGCGCAGGCGACGGCGGGGCAGTTGGCGTACCAGTGGCGGCGCAATGGGCAGCCGCTTGTGGATGGGGGGCGCATCAGTGGGGCGC
>JAUQPR010000017.1 GCA_030550275.1 Bacteroidota bacterium | reverse complement strand
AGGGTCGAGGTGAGGTAGGGATTGGGTTTGGCGGGGCGGGGGTGTATGTGGTGCAGTTGGAGCGTGAGGGGCGGGTGGTTGGGCAGCAGGTTGTAGTGGTGGTGCGCTAAGGAGTTGCCGGCAGGGGGAACTTTTCCCCTGCCGGCTTTTGTATTTTTGCACACACTGAGTGAATGTGCAATCTTTTGGAGGAGTTGCGATGTGGCGCAGAGGGTTGACCCTGTTGGTCGCTATGTGGGGTGCCGCAACAGTAGTAGCGCTGGCAGGTACGATTATCAAGGTCCGTCCGCCGGCACTCCAGCGGCAGTGTGAGGGGGACACGCTGGTGCTCACCGTGCAGGCAGAGCCTCCGTTGGGAGAGAGTGGGCTGCAGTATCAGTGGTTCAAGGAGGGGCAGCCGCTCAGCGACGGTGGACGTATTAGCGGTGCGCAGACGAATTCGCTGCGCATTGTGAACGTCGTGCCGGCGGACGCGGGAGTGTATACAGTGGTCGTGACAACGATTCCTTCTGGGGCAACGGAGGAGGCGCAAACCGAGGTGACCATTGCGCAAGCGGTCAGTATCACGCAGCAACCCACGGGGCAGACGGTGTGCGTTGGGCAGCAGTTGACCCTTTCCGTCCAAGCTACGGGGACGATTGACGGATACCAGTGGTACCACGATGGGAACATCGTTGCGGGAGCGACGGAGGCGACTTATACCACGACGGCATCAACCTCCGATGCTGGGGAGTGGTGGGTTGTCATCATCAGCCCGTGCGGGAATACAATCTCGGAGCGGGTGCAGGTGACGGTGAATGAGCCACCTTCGATTGCTCAGCAGCCGCAGAGCGTTGCTGTGTGCCGGGGAGCAACGGTCACCTTGAGCGTCCAGGCAACGGGAACTGGACCGTTGCAGTACCAGTGGTATCGGGACGGGAATCCGATTAGCGGGGCCACCTCCGCGACGTACCAGTTCACCGCGACTCAGACGGCGCAGTACTCCGTGCAGGTCAGCAACGTCTGCGGGCAGGTAACCTCGGAGCAGGTGACGGTACGGGTCAAGGAGCCGGCGCGGATCTCGCAGCAGCCTTCGGCAGATACGGTGGTTGCCACTCCTGGTAGCCGAGTTGAACTCCAGGTCGCAGCGACGGGCGAGCCGCCGCTCACCTACCAGTGGTACAAGGACGGCGCTCCGATCGCCGGGGCAACCAATGCGCTCTACGTGATTCCCAACATAGCGCAGTCCGACGAGGGTCTGTACTTCTGCGTTGTCACGAACGAGTGCGGCAGCGATACCAGCAGGACGGTGCTCGTGAAACTGACAGGCATATCCGAGCCTGCGGTGCTCAACGGAGTGCAGTTGTGGCGTGCAGAGCCGCATCCGGTGAGCGCACAGGCGCGGGTTCGGTACGTGTTGCCCGAGGGTGGATGGGTGCGGCTGGAGCTGCTTGACCTGCACGGGCGTTCGGTGGCGACGGTGTACCAGGGTGTCCGCGCTGCAGGTGAGCACAGCGTCGTGCTGGATGCGGAGCGGTTGAATCTCCCAGCGGGAGTGTACGTGGTGCAGTTGGAGACGGCATTCGGGATTGTGCAGCAACCGCTCGTCCTCGTGCGGTGAGCTTGAACATCGGATACGGGAAGCCCGCTGCGGAGAATTCCCCAGCGGGCTTTTTGTGTCTTGTGGTGCTGGGAATGGTGCTGGCGGGAGCCAGGGGCTCCCTTGCGGCTGCGGTGCCCTCGGAAGCGCAGCGGTGTGGATTTCCCCAGCGGCTGGAGCGGTGGCAGCGAGGGGAGCACCTCCTTTCGGAACGCCCGCAATTGCCCTTCGGTTGGGAGACCCCTGACGGACGCTTCCGCTTCCACTACGCTCTGGAGGGACCCAACGCCGTGCCTGCCGAGGATGCCGATGGCAACGGTGTGCCCGATTACGTAGATACCGCCGCTGCGTTCCTGAACCTCGTCTGGCGCGTGCTCGTGGACACCCTGGGCTTCCCACCGCCGCCTCCGGACATGGGCGCAGGCGGCTCCGAGGCGTACGACATCTATTTTGTGAACCTCGCACCCGAAGGGCTCTACGGGGAAACCGTTCCGGAACGGCTGCTCCCCTCCGGCAGCGGATTGCCACGCTTTACCTCCTTCCTGCGCGTTGATAACGACTACAGCCCAGCGGACTCCTTCCAGGGGCGACGGCTCTACTACGAGAGCGGCATCCGAGCTCTCCGCATCGCACTGGCGCATGAGTTTGGGCATGCGATCCAATTCGGCAACTACGGCATTACCCGCCGAGGCACGCTGCTGTATGAGCTCTACAGCACGTACCTGGAGTGGCGCGTCTTCCCCGATACGCGCGATTACGAGCAATTCCTGCCGGAGCTTTTCCAGAAGCCGGAGAGCTGCGTCTTCGGTCGCGCCGACGATGGCTGGTTGGGCTACCGATTCGCTCTCTTTGGGCAGCACGTATACTTGCGCTATGGGGATGAGCCGTGGCGCCAGATGTGGGAGCTCATTGGGCGGGGGATCCATCCGTATGCGGCGCTCGACAGTGCGCTCCGGCTGCGCTGCCAGACATCGCTTGCGGAGGTGTGGTGTGGGTTCGTCGAGTGGCTCTACTACACCGGTGAGCGTGCTCGAGCTGGGTATTTCCCGCAGGAGCGGGCTCGCCACTACCCAATGGTGCGCTTTGCCTGGAGCGAACGCTTTGCACCACCGCGCCAGATGTGCTCCGGAGAGCTGCAGCCCTTCGAGTTCCGCTTCCTGCGGATTGTCTTCCCGTCGCGCGGGGCAACACCCGATACGCTGGACGTGGGGCTGAGCAACCCGGACCTGGCAGCGGTCGTGGGGGCAATCGCGCGCCGAAGTGGCTATGTATTCCTCTGCGGTAGCGATGTGGAGGGCGAGCCCCTGCCCGGGACGCCGTATCGGGTGCGGCTGGAGGATCCGCAGCAGCGGCTCTGTAGCGTGCGCTTCTGGAATACGGGCGTACCGGTGGAGTTGCTTGCAGAGCCCTTTCCGCAGCCGTACGTGCCGGGGGAGCACGAACGGGTCTGCTTTCCGCTGCCCCAGGAGAGCGAGGGAGCAGCACCGGAGCTGGAGCTGTTCACGACCGCGATGGCACCCGTTCTGCAGCGTTCGCTGCGGGTGGAGCGGGTCGAACACTGGTTGAGCGGCTGCATCGAGCTTCCGGCATTGCCGCCGGGGATGTATCTGTTCCGCGTCCGCGCGGCGGGAGCAGAGGCGTGGGGGAAGTTGCTGGTGAAGGGCTCGCCATGAATGTTGCGCTCGAAGTGGAGGGGCTTGCCAAGGCGTACGTTCCCGGGCGGTGGGTGGTGCGGGGGCTCTCCCTGCGGCTGGAATCGGGCGATTCGCTTGCGGTTGTGGGTGCCAACGGAGTCGGGAAGACAACCCTCATCAAGCTCCTCGCAGGGCTGCTTGAGCCAACCGCAGGGAGGGTTCGCCTGTGGTCCAAGGGGCGGCAGGCGGCGCCGGCGGAGGTGCTCTTCCGATGGATTGGAATCGCAACGCCGGCGATGCAGTTGTACGGGGAATTTCGCGTGGAGGAGTTGCTCCGCTTAGGGGCGCGGCTCCGTACGTGCGCTGTGCTCGATGAGCGGATTGCTCAAGTGCTGGAGCGGTTGCAGTTGAGCGCGGTTGCCCAGCAGCGGATTGAGGCGCTCTCCTCCGGAATGCAGCAGCGGGTTCGGATTGCGCTGGCGCTGGTGCACTCCCCATGGCTGCTGCTGCTGGACGAGGCGACGGCGACGCTGGATGCTGCCGGCATCGCCGCGCTGGAGGAGCTCGTCAGTGAGCATTGCCGCAATGGGGGAATCCTCGTTGCGGCGACGAATGCCGAACACGAACGCCGATGGTGTCGGCGGGTGTTGGACCTATCGGAGATGCGCGGATGAAGCACACGTGGGCGTGGCTGCCGTTGGCGTTCCTCTGCGGGTGTATGCCGCCCATGCGCGGCGAGCAGCCCTGCAGTGGGTGGGAAGCCGTGGTGAACTTCCGCCTTCCGCCGCGGATGGACTTCTGCGGTGAGCCCGTTCCCCTGGAACGAGAGGATGTTCGGGAGGCGCTGGAACGCGAATTCTACCTCCTACTGCAGCAGCCAGGGCAGTTGGTGCTCTACCTCAAGCGTTCGGGGCGCTACTTTGAGCTCTTCGAGCAGGTGCTGCGTCGAGCGCAGATGCCCTCGGACCTCAAGTACCTTGCCATTGCGGAGAGTGCGCTGCTGCCGACCGCGCGCTCGCCGAAGGAGGCTGTGGGGCTGTGGCAGATAATCCCCGAGACGGCACGGCAATTGGGGTTGCGTGTGGATTCACTGGTGGATGAGCGGCGCCATCCGGAGCGGAGCACACAGGCAGCGATCGAGTACCTGCGGCGCGGATACGAACGCTTCGGCAGTTGGACGCTGGCAGCAGCCGGCTACAACATGGGGCACGATGCTCTCCAGCAGCAGTTGCAACGGCAGGGGGTGCAGAGCTTCTACGACGCCTTCCTCAACGAGGAGACCACGCGCTACATCTACCGCATCCTCGCCATCAAACACCTCCTGGAGAACGCGGAGCAGTTTGGGCTTGCCCTGGCTCCATACCCTGCGCTGCGGGGACGGCGCATCCGCTGGGAGCGCGAGATACCCGACCTGGTTGCCTGGGCGCGGCAGCAGGGGGTGCGCTACCGGGATGTGCGCGTGCTCAACCCCTGGATTCTGCGGGACCAGCTACCCGCCCCGCCACCAGGAGCAGCGTACGAGATCCTGCTACCACCGGAGTAGCACTCACGCCGACGCGCCCTGCGGAGCCTCCTGCGCCGAAAGCAGCTCTTCGGAGGTTACAAGGATTGCCCCAGCGCGGCGCATCTCCTCCAGTGCCCGCTCGCCATCCCCGGGCGAGACGTTGACCGCGCGGACGGCATCGGTGACGACATAGGTGCGGAAGCCTTCGCGCAGAGCGTCCAGAACGGTGGCGCGGACGCAGTAGTCGGTCGCCAACCCGGTGACGTAGAGCTCCTCCACGCCGTGCCGACGCAGATACTCGGCGAGGTTCTCGTTGGTGGCTTCGAAGGCGGAGTAGCCATCGTCGCGATTCCCCGTGCCCTTGAGGAAGACCTGGTCAATCCGGTCGGCACGGAGCGCCGGATGGAACTCCGCCCCCGGCGTCCCCTGGACGCAGTGCGGAGGCCATTTCTGGAAGTGCACCGTCTCGCTTGGGTGCCAGTCTTTGGAGGCGAGCACGAGGGGGAAGTGGTCCATCAGCCGGTTGATAACGGGCACCACCTGGTCGCCCTCCGGCACAGGGAGAGCTCCACCAGGGCAGAAGTCGTTCTGCACGTCCACGATGAACAGCGCCTTCATGGCTCGGCAAAGGGCTCAAGGGACAGCTCCGCTGCTATAGACGGAGCGCCTCCTGCACGAGTCTATCGCGCAACTCCTTGAGCTGAGCGCTGATGCCGACGGGGTAGATGTGCGGGTTCTCAAAGCGTTTGTGCGGTGCCGGGAGTGCGGCAAGGCGCTCAGCCGCGTAGGAGCGGGATTCTGCCGGGGTTGGGATCGGGCGGCACAGCTCTCCATTGTGCACAAAGCAGTGCAGGAGGGGCTCAGGGCTGAGCCCATCTACCGCAATGCGCTGCAGCGGGAAGTAGGGGTGGTATAGCTCCTGTGGGGGCTCGGACTCGCTCTCCAAGGCGATGCCGTCGGCAGCGAAGCTCCCGTCGGCGGCGCGGTAGCGGAGGAGCTGCTTACGCCCCGGCAGCAGCACCTTGGTGAAGTCGTCGGAGACCTTGAGTGTGGGGCGTCCGGCGCATTCGACGAGCTTGTAGACACCGTCGAGCGCTGGGCAATCATAGGCGGTGACCAGTCGAGTGCCTACGCCGAAGCCATCAACGGGCGCGCCTTGCTCCAGGAGGCTGCGGATGACGTACTCATCGAGCTGGTTGGAGGTGAAAATCTTGACGTAGTGCAAGCCCGCCTCATCCAGGAGCGCCCGAGCCTGCTTGCTGAGCGTTGCCAGGTCGCCGCTGTCGATGCGCACGCCCAGCAGCCGGTAGCCCTGCGCCTCCAGCTCCTTGGCGACTTGGATGGCATTGGGGATGCCGCTGCGGAGCGTGTTGTACGTGTCCACAAGCAGCACGCAGCGGTCCGGATAGATTCGGGCAAAGGTGCGGAAGGCTTCCAGCTCGTCCTCGAAGCTCTGGATCCAGGAGTGCGCCTGTGTGCCGGTGATGGGGATGCCGTAGAGCATCCCTGCGACGACGTTGGAGGTGGCATCGACTCCGCCGATGTAGGCGGCTTTGCTGGCGAGCACCCCGCCCCAGCCTTGGGCGCGCCGCAGTCCGAAATCGGCAACGAAGCGCTTGCCAGCAACCCAGCGGATGCGGGCAGCTTTGGTTGCAATCAAGGAGGCGAAGTTGAGCAGGTTCAGCACCAGTGTCTCCAGCAGCTGCGTCTCCAGCAGCCCGCCCTCGATACGCACCAACGGTTCGCGTGGGAAGACCACCTCGCCTTCGGAGACGCTCCAGATGGAGCCGCGGAAGCGGAAGGTGCTCAGGTACTGCAGGAACTCTTCGCGGAAGCCGTGCGCTCGGAGGTACTCCAGGTCCTCCTGGGAGAAGCGCAGTTCCAGCAGGGCTTCCAGCAGGTCGCTCAACCCTGCAAAGACCACGTATCCGCCGCCGAAGGGATTGCTGCGGAAGAAGTACTCGAAGACCGCCGGGAGCTCGGCGCGTCCGCTCAGGAAGTAGCCCTGCGCCATCGTGAGCTCGTAGAGGTCAGTATAGAGTCCAAGGTGCTGCAGGAAGTCACGCATTGGGGTTGCTGTGGCTGACGAACTCTCCAAGGGCTTCGGCGTAGCAGCGCTGGGTCTGCTCCTCTTGCAGGAGCGCTTTCAACAGGAAGCGTGGCGGGGCGGCTCGGAGCACGTGCGCAGTGCAGTGAAGCCGAGCCCCAACAGGTACGGGGGCACGGTAGTGCAGGCGCAGTCGGCGAGTCCATGCGGGCATTCCCATCGCAGAGAGTAGCTTCCCCATGGTCTCGTCCAGCAGCAGGGCGATGATGCCGCCGTGGAGAACACCGGGTTTGCCTTGCCAGGTGGGATGCCCGCGTACCCAAGTGGAGATGCTCTGTGCCGCGCGGTTGTAAAGGAAGCTCAAGCCCATCCCTTGAGGATTGGCACCACCGCAAGCGATACAGGCTTTCTCCGGGTGCGGACGCAACAGCACGTGCTCCTCTGCAGGCTCCAACGGCTCGATCACCACCGGGAAGCGCAGCTCGGGCAGGTGCAAGCTGTAGTACGGTCCCCAAGGCTCAAGCCAGCGGGCAAGCTCCAGGAGCGCCGTAGGGGCAAGCCGTCCCCATTCCCCTACGGGGGCGGCGTGGTAGAGAATCCCCTCCGCGGAAAAGCGCAGGAGCTCTGGGACGAATGCAACGGCAAGCCCACCGGCATAGAGGAGCTGCCCATCGGCATAGCGCTGGAACACAATCGGGGTGTCGGCGCAGCGGACATAGTTGCGTTCCCCTGCGCAGAGAACCACGTACGGGTAGTCCGGGTGCTGCCCTGTGGTGTTGGGACGTAGGTGGCGGAAGAAGAAGCGGAGGAACTCCTCGTCGGTCAGCTCCGAACCCTCGTGCCAGAGCCGACCGTAGAGGTCAATCTCGTAGAAGTACTCCCGCTGTGGCTGCAGCGGCGGCATGGTCTGAAGGCGGGCACCGACGTAACTTTGCAGCCGCGAAAGTACATAGTGCACGTGGAACGACGCAAGGGTGCTGCGATGGCGGTCTACTCTGCGCAATTGCCTCTGGGGAATCCGGTGCCGGAATTTGAGCTGCTGGATGTGGTCTCCGGGCAGAAGCGCTCGCTGCGCGAGCTCAAATCCGACCGGGCAACCGTCATCATGTTCATCTGCAACCACTGCCCGTACGTCAAGCACATCCAGCACAAGCTCGTCGAGCTCGCGCGCGAATACATGGCGCGTGGGGTCTCCTTTGTGGCGATCAATCCGAACGACCCGGAGAGCTATCCAGAGGATTCCCCGGAGAACATGCGTGCAGTTGCCCAGCAGTTGGGTTATCCCTTCCCGTACCTCTTCGACGAGACGCAGGAGGTTGCCCGGGCATACGGTGCGGCGTGCACGCCGGAGTTTTACGTGGCTGATGGAGAGTTGCGGCTGGTCTACCACGGTCGCTTCGATGCTTCAACCCCTGGCAATGGGCTGCCGGTGACGGGCGAAGAGCTGCGGGCAGTCCTGGATGCCCTGCTGGAGGGGCGTCCCGTGCCGCAGGAGCAGTACCCTGCCCTGGGATGCAGCATCAAGTGGAGAGCTCCGCAGCGCTGAGCTGCCTCACCGCGTGGGGTGACCTGGAGCAGCACTGGCAACGAGGCAAAAGGGCGAATTTGCAAATAGCAAATCTGTAAATGCAGCGGCAGAGGGAGAGATGAAGCGGTGGCTCATTGTCACGGTGCTGGGTGCTTGCGCTGTTGGCTCCGCTCAGGAGCTGCGGGTTCATGGGTATGTGTTCGGCGACTACTGGTACAAGCTGCAGGGGGATAGCCTATCGCTGCCAGCACAGTATGCGCCCTTCCCGAAAGCGATGCAGGCGTTTGAATTCAGGCGGGTCTACCTCTACACCGATGCACGGCTGAGCGAGCGCTGCAGCGCCCGGCTGCTCCTGGAGGCAAACGATGGCTCCTTGGACGCCGGACGACGCTACTCCTTCTTCGTCAAAGAGGCATGGATGCGGTGGCAGGGACTGCTCCCAGCAACGGAACTGGGGCTTGGAATTCTGGGAACGCCGACGTGGCGCTTCTCCGAGGATGTCTGGGCGTACCGCTCGTTGGAGAAGACCGTGCTGGACTTCTGGAAATTGGGCAATGCGGCGGATTTCGGTGCCGCTGTAGTAGCCACCCTGGGGCAGCAGGTGCCGCAACTCCGGCTCTGGACTATGTTGGGCAACGGTAGCGGTGTGCGAGCCGAAGGAGATCGCTACAAGAAGCTCTACGGCAGCGCTCTGCTCCAGCTTCCTGGCGGAGTTGCTGTGGAGCTGTACGGGGATTGGGAGCCAGTGGGCAATGCTCGGGAACGCACCACAGCCAAGGTAACGGTGGGGTATCGCGCGGAGGGTGCTGCCGTTGGGGTAGAAGCCTTTGGGCATGAATCCGGAACCACGCACCCAGCAGGAGTGAGCGCGTTTGGGTGGATACAGCTGCTTGGGCAGCCCGACCTGCGCCTTGTTGCCCGCGCGGATTGGGTGGACCGAGATCGCCGGCAGCAGGACGCCGGGGAGCGCGTGGTATTTGGGCTCTTCGGCGTAGATTACCGCCCGCTGCCGCAGCTCCAGTTGATGCCCAATCTCTGGTGGCTGCGGCGGGTACCGAAATCAGCAGCCGAATCGCCCACAACGATGGCGGTGGTGCGGATGAGCTTCTTTGTCCGATATCCGTAGCGCCGGATGCGTGTTGCACTGTTGGGCTGTGGTGCGATTGGTTCCAGTGTTGCCGAGGCGCTTGCCCGGGGGGAGGTGCCGGGGGCGGTGCTGTGTGCGGTGTTCGACCAGGTGGCAGAGCGGGCAGAACGGGTGAGCCGGCTGTTTGCGCCAGCGGTCCCGGTGGCGCGCAGCATCGAGGAGTTGCTCGGGTCCGGCGCCGAACTGGTTGTGGAGGCAGCCTCGCAGCAAGCGGTGCAGCAGTACGGAGAGCGTATCCTCCGCGCTGGGTGCGACCTCCTGGTGCTCAGCGTTGGAGCCCTGCTGGAGCCACCAGGGCAGGAGCTTCCAGCAGAGGCGGTGCGCTTGGGACGACGGCTGTACATCCCCTCGGGTGGAATTGCCGGGATTGACGGGGTGCGCGCTGCCGCTTTCCGCGGGGAGATCGAAACGGTGGTGCTCACGACGCGAAAGCCTCCGCATGCGCTCTCGCCGGAGACCTTGGTGCAACATCTGCAGTTGAAGCCGGAGCAGATCCAGCAGCCGACACAGGTGTACGAGGGCTCCGCCCGTGAAGCAGTGCGCCACTTCCCCGCCAACATCAACATCGCTGCAACGTTGAGCCTGGCGGGGATCGGACCCGAGCGGACCCTTGTGCGGATTATCGCCGACCCAACCCTCTCGGTTAACGTGCACGAGATCTACGTCCGCGGCACCTTTGGGGAGCTCACGTTGGTGGTGCGGAATATCCCGCATCCGGAGAATCCGCGCACGAGCTTGCTGGCAGTGCTCTCGGTGCTGGAGATGCTACGCCAGATCTGCTCCCCTGGGATTCACCTGGGCACGTAACTACTGCAGCAGCGCCACTGCGCAGCCCACTGCCAACGCCGTAGAGATGGACACTGGCAGCCACACCGGACCCAACCACGGGCGGGGGAAGAG
>JAUQPR010000008.1 GCA_030550275.1 Bacteroidota bacterium | reverse complement strand
AGGTGTACGATGGGATAGGGCAGCGGGTGTGGAGTGGGGAGCTTGTCGGGAGCGCAGGAGTGGTGCGGATTGGGACAGGGCAGTGGGCAAGTGGGGTGTATGTGGTGGTGGTGCGGCAGGGCGAGCGGGTACAGGTGGAGCAGGTGCGTGTGGTGAGGTAAGCCGAAGTGGAGATGACACCACTGCCGCCGCCCAAAGAGGCGGCGGCAGTCGTTTTTGAGCAGGGGGTAGCTTCAGGTCCGCAGAGTGTGAACGCCACTGGGTTACGGTATCGTTGCGCGAAGTGGACTACGCCGTAGAGATGGGCTCGTGGTCAGGGCACAGGACCCGAAGATCGGTCAACGTAAGGGGTTGCTCCAAGAGCGCACAGAAGTAGGAAGTGCCGGATTCGCTCTGGCGCCGTACGAAGAACCGGCATGTTGGGCAGGTGCGGGTGCTCTGGAGAGCGCCCGATTCGTACGCATAGGCGATGAAGCGCAGGAGGAGATGCAGGAGCAGCGCCTGCTCCTCAGCGGAGAAGCGCGCGATAACATCCTCGAAGCGTTGCGTGTGTTGCTGCCAGAGGCGACGCGCCAGTGCTCGACCTCGCGGAGTAAGGGCTACGGCAACGGCTCGGCGATCATCTCCACGCTGGAGCTTCTGGAGTAGCCCCTTGCGCTGGAGAGCCGAGATGGCGTCGCTGACGGTGGGTTGTGTGAGGTCCAACTCCGCTGCCAGCTCGCTGACGGTGTAGAGGCGACCCGGCTGGAGGTAGCACTGCAGGAGCAGTTGCGACTGGGTTACGCTCAATCCCTCGGCAAAAGCATGTGAAAGGAGGAGGCTGCGTAGGGATTGCCCGATGCGCTCCAGCGCCGCGATAATCTTCTGAGACGTGTCCATCGTTGTGCTGGATGGTGGCTTCGGTACACGACAAAATTACGCTGTCTGGAGAAGGCAAACGCTGAGCTATGTCATGCCGTTATTGCAGGTTCTGCAACACAAGCAAAAACCCCAACCGCCAGCCGCCGCACATTCAGCACCCCGGCCACCGGATTCTGTTGCGGCTTGACCAGCTTGCCTGAGGTCCCTGTACAGACGAACCGGCTGGCGGTTGGGACCCGCTGTGACCGCCTCTACCAGCTCACTTGCGCCACTGGCTGAAGACGTAGTCGTGCTGTGCCTGTCCTGCGTGGCAGTTGTGGCATTCCTGCACCATGTCCTTCACGATCTGCTGACGCTTGTCCCCGCCCTTGAACGCAGCATAGCCCCATCCTCCGGTTGCAGGAAAGCGCTTGCTGTCCTTGACCATCACGGCGAGAACCTTCCGCGCTCCTTCGCCGGTGGCATTGTCCTGGGTTGGGGATTCCAGGAGGTCAAAGACCAGGATGGAGCCATCGGGGAAGCGGTTGCCACCTCGGCGCAGGACAGCAGCGGCTTTCTCATTTGCGTAGACGTGATGGATACCACCGAATGCCTCGTACAGCGGATGCCCGGGGTGGAGAATTGCGGTTTTGACGTGCGTCCAGGAGCGATACCCCTCCGGATAGGGGACACTCTCAGGACCTGCGGACCGCTTCTGTGCTCCGAGCGTGAGAGCGAGCAGCACCAGGGCTCCTCCGATTGCGCTTCCGAACACGGCTTTGCGCATGGCTCTGGACGGACGATTGTGGGACATTACTTAGGACTCCGATGCAAATATACGGGCTTTCCCCTTTCCGCAGGGCAACTGACTGGTCACCCTTCCGCGGGAGTAGCAGCCGGACGGGGTGTGAAGGAGCTCTGCGGCTTCCGTTCCAGTGTCGCAGTTGCGGTATGGGGGCTCAAGCGGTGCTCCGCAGAAGTGCGGCGCGGGGCTATAGCGGCAGGCGGTTTAGGGCTGGCGGGGATGTGCTGGTGAATCTTTGGAGGGGGAGGAGGGCGGCGGTTGGTGCTGAGGGGGCTCCTCCTCAACCCAGTCGGCAATGAAGATGTTGGTATTCCCAGGCTTGCGGGCGTTGCGGTTGGAGCAGAAGACGAGCTTCTTCCCATCCCGTGTGAACATGGGGAAGCCGTCGAAGCCCTCGAAGTAGGTGACCCGCTCCAGCCCCGTGCCGTCAATGTTGATGATGTAGAGGTCGAAGTTGCGTCCCGTAGGGTCGTGGAGGTTGGAGGAGAAGATGATCCGGCGCCCATCGGGGTGGAAGAAGGGGGCGAAGTTCGCAGCGCCGTTATTGGTGATTTGGCGGACGTTGCTGCCGTCGGCATCCATGACGAAGAGCTCCATGCGGGTGGGGCGGACCAGATGGTTGCGGAGGAGCTGGCGGTACTCCTCCAGTTCAGCGCCCTGGGGGTGGTGGGCGCGGTAGACGATCTGCTTCCCGTCGAAGCTGAAGAAGGCGCCGCCGTCGTAGCCTGGAGTAAAGGTCAGGCGGCGCAGGTCGGAGCCATCCAGCGCGCAGGAGTAAAGCTCCAAGTCACCGTCTCGCGCGGAGGTAAAGACGATGCGGTCGCCAGTGGGGCTGACGGTTGCCTCCGCGTCATATCCATCGGTGATGGTCAGCCGCTGCAGGATTGCGCCCGTAGCGGTATCGGCGATGACGATGTCGTAGGTGGGGTAGACCGGCCAGACGTAGCCCTGGGAGTAGTCCGGCGGTGGTGGGCACGAGCTATCGGCAAGGTGAGTTGTGGCGTACAGTAAGCGTCCATCGGGCAGGAAGTAGGCGCAGGTGGTGCGTCCGAGTCCTGGAGAGATGCGCTTGCGGTACGTGCCGCCGGTGTCCATGATGAAGATCTGGTCGCATCCACGGCGGCTGGTGCGGGATTGGAAGCAGAGCATCCGTTCGTCAAAGGAGAAGTAGGCTTCGGCGTTTTCGCCTTCGAAGGTGAGCTGGCGGATGTTGCGCAGGCGCCATTCGCGCGGATCGTGGAGGGAGTCCGGCAAGGGGGCAGCTTGTGCGAAGAGCTGCACGGTGGAGAGCATCCATAGGAGCAGGCTCCAGGCGTGCCGCATCATTCCAGCTCCTCCTCTGGAGGGAGTGACTCCTCTTCGGGTTCGGAGGGAGGCGTCTCCGGTGGAGCCGGGGTCGAGGGGAGCTCTATTCGCCCTTGGGCGCGTAGCTCCTGGAGTTGCGCGTGGGTCAGCGTCAGCAGGGCACCGGTCTCCTGGAGCTGGAGTTGGACGCGCTCCTGCAGCAGGTCCAGTTTGACAATCTTTGCCGGTCCAGCATCCGTGTGCACGATGGCGTTGAGCGGTGGGTAGTGTTGGAGGGCTTCCCGGTAGAAGTCCAGCTCGTAGAGCAGGCAGCATTTGAGGCGACCACATAGTCCGCTCAGGCGCAGCAGGTTCATCGAGAGTTGTTGGATCCGGGCGGCTTGGAGGCTGACGGGCTTGAGCTGGACCAGGAAGGTTGCGCAGCACAGTTCGCGTCCGCAGGGACCCAAGCCACCCAAGCGGCGGGTCTCCTCGCGTGCGGGGATTTGGCGCAGTTCAACGCGCGTCTTGAAGCGTTGGGCAAGCGTACGGACAAAGCCGCGGAAATCAACCCGTTGGGGGGCGGTAAAGTAGAGCGTCAGGCGGCGGCGGTCCCACTGCCATTCAGCATCGGTGAGCTTCATGGAGGCAAGGGTGGGGAAGCTCTTGGCAAGCTGGCGAGCCTGCAGGAGGAGTTCAAGTTCTTCGCGGCGGTTGCGCTCGTACTGCTGCTGGTCTTGAGGAGTGGCGCGGCGCAGGATGCGCTCCTGCGGCTGTGCTCCGTTGTAGTAGAGTGCTTGCTTGCGCTGAGCCGTTGCGCCCAGCGCGCTCACATGCCCGGCATCAATGCCGTGCGGAGAGGTGACCAGCACCAACTCCCGCAATCGGAGGGGAAGGCGGGCAGGATTTGAGCACAGGAGCCGTCGGCGTCCCTTGAACTCAACCTCCACCAGCTCCGAGGGTTCGGGTTCGGCTGTGGGGGTATCGGGCGAGTGCGTTTCCGGAGCGGCACAGCTACTGCAGCCGCTGCGCGGGGTTTGAAGGCTTGGGGCTATGCTGTCGGCAGCCGATGGGGCATCGCTGGGGATGGCAACGCTATAGAGAGGCAGAAACGCCATGGGTGAGCTCCGTTGGAACCGACAATCCCGCTGCCGCTCGGCAACGCAGGAAGGTCACAGCGAACAGAAGCGGAAGCTGGAGGTATTGACGAACGCCCTGGAGGGCTGAGTCCACTGCCTCCAGCATCGCAGCAAGGTCGGCGTGGGGGAAGCGCTCCAAGAAGCGCTGGAGGGTATCGCGCTGGTCGGGGTTGTAGAGGTCGGTGCTATCGGGAGCATGGCGCAGCAGGAGTGCATCGCGCAGCCACAGCAGCAGGAGCTGCAACAGCAGTTCGGCGCGGTTGCGCTCGTAGGCGCCGAGCTCTTCGAGCTGGTGGAGCAGTTCGCGTCGGAAGTGCCCGGGTTTGAGGGCGGTTCGAAGGAGTTGGAGCGCTTGGGTGCGCAGTTCGGGGAGTTCGGACTGCAGGAATTCCAGTGCGCGGCTGTAGCTGCCGTGGGCGAAAGCGGTAACCATGCGGGCGTGCTCGGGGCTGAGCTTGTGCCGCTCTTGGAGCACCTGGAAGAGGAGCTCGTCCGGAATCGGGGGGCAGTACAGTTGCTGGCAGCGCGAGAGGATGGTCGCTGGGAGCTGCTCGCGCCGGGAGGTGGTCAGCAGGATGAGTGTCCGCCCTGGGGGCTCCTCCAGGGTTTTCAGCAGTGTGTTGGCAGCTTCCAGTGTCATGCGGTCGGCTTCGCTGAGGATGATGACCCAGGGGCGCCCGTGGAGCGGGACCGAGCGTGCCAGGGTTTGCTGCAGGTCGCGGATAGCGGCGATGTGGATCTGGAGCGCGTTCGGCAGCGTGATGTTGTGGTAGGGATTTTCGGCTTTGCGGCGCAGCTCCTCGCGGAGTGCAGCGATCTGCTCATCGCTCAGCCCCAGGAGTGGAGACGCGCCATCGGTTCGGCGTGCAGGGGCGGGAAGGGCGAAGATGAGCCGAATGTTGGGATGCTCCAATCGGGCTGCCATGCGGCAGTGGGAGCATTCGTCGCAGGCTTCGATGGAATCCGCCGTGCGGCGTGGGGAGTCGCACTGCAGCAGTTTGGCAAACTCCAGTGCCAGGGCATCCTTGCCCACGCCTTCCGGTCCCCAGAGGCAGTACGCCGAACGCAGGCGCCCGTCTAGGAGAGTCCGCTGCAGGAAGCGCTTGAGGTGCTCTTGCCCGATGATGGAGCTCCACGCCATCTGCCGCATGCAAAAGGACCGCTGCAAAACTACGGCACCGCGGCGCTGCAATGATGAGGTCTGTGGCGGCGTCTTTTCCGCACGGTTCCGTGCTACCATCGGGGTAAGCCGATGAATCGGGAGGGGACCGGATTCCGTCGTGAGCTGCGCCTCTTCGATGCCACGATGCTCGTGGTCGGCTCGATGATCGGCTCGGGCATCTTCATCGTCAGCGCGGACATTGCGCGCATGGTAGGGGGTGGGGGATACCTGCTGGGGGTGTGGCTGGTGGCGGCACTGCTGACCCTGAGTGCGGCGTTGAGCTATGGGGAGCTGGCGGCGCTCTTCCCGCGTGCGGGAGGGCAGTATGTGTACCTGCGCGAAGCGTACTCGCCGCTGCTGGGCTTCCTGTACGGCTGGACGCTCTTTCTGGTGATTCAGACTGGCTCGATTGCTGCGGTGGCGGTGGCGTTTGCCAAGTTCACGGCGGTGTTGGTGCCGTGGTTCTCCGAGGAGAATGTGCTCGTGCGCGTTGGAGGCTGGAGCGTCAATGCGGGGCAGCTCCTTGCCATTGCCAGTATCGCGGTGCTGACGCTGCTGAACCTGCGTGGCATCCGGGTGGGAAAGCTCGTGCAGGACACCTTCACAGTCACGAAGACGGTGGCACTCCTGGGGCTGATTGTCTTGGGGTTGACCATCGGGCTCAACGCCGACAGCATTGCTCGAAATCTGGCAACCTTTTGGGACGCACAGCGCCTCCTTCCGACCCCCGAGGGTGGCTGGCAGCCGATTCGGCTGGAGGGGCTGGAGCTGCTGGCGGCGTTCGGTGCGGCGATGGTTGGGGCGTTGTTTGCCCTTGATGCGTGGAACAACGTGACATTTGCCGCCGGAGAGGTGGTGGAGCCGCAACGCACGATCCCGCGCAGCATGGCGCTCGGTGTGCTCGTAGTGGCAGCCCTGTATCTGTTGGCAAATCTGGCGTACCTGGCGGTGCTACCCCTGCGGGGGAACCCCGAAGGGGTTGGGGTGTTCGAACGCGGCATTCAGTTCGCTGCGCTGGACCGGGTGGGGACGGCGGTAGCGGAGGCGATGTTCGGTCCCTTCGGCGCCGTTGTGATGGCGCTGCTGGTGATGGTGTCCACCTTCGGCTGCAACAATGGGCTGATCCTCTCAGGGGCGCGCGTCTACTACGCGATGGCGCAGGATGGGCTCTTCTTCCGCTCCGTTGGGCAGCTCAATCGGTATGCCGTTCCGGGGGTTGCGCTCGTGTTGCAAGGAGTTTGGGCATCGGTGCTGTGCCTTTCGGGGCGGTATGGGGACCTGCTCGATTACATCGTTGCCGCTGTGCTGCTGTTTTACATCCTGACCATCGCGGGGATATTTCGGCTGCGGCGGAAGATGCCCACGGCTGAGCGCCTCTATCGGGCGCCGCTGTACCCGGTGTTGCCGCTGCTGTATATCCTGGTGGCGGCGGCGATTGTGCTGGATCTGCTGCTGGTCAAACCGCGATATACGCTTGCCGGATTGCTCATTGTGCTGACCGGTGTGCCGGTCTATGCCCTGTGGCAGTGGCGGCGGCAGAGGAATCGTTCCACAGCAGGCTGAGGTGAGCATGGAGTTGAGCGTCAACATTGACCATGTGGCAACGCTGCGGGAAGCGCGCGGTGGGACGGAGCCCGAACCCATTCAGGCGGCGCTGCTGGCAGAGCAAGCCGGCGCTTCCGGCATTGTGTGCCATCTGCGCGAGGACCGACGCCATATCAACGAGCGCGATGTGCGCCTGCTGCGGGAGCTTGTGCAGACGCAGCTCAACCTGGAGATGGCAGCCACCGAGGAGATGGTGCGCTTTGCCTGCGAGCTGCTCCCCGATATTGTCACGCTTGTGCCGGAGCGGCGTCAGGAGCGCACCACTGAGGGTGGGCTCAACCTTGTCGAGCAGCGGGAACTCCTGCGCGGTGTCATCGGGCGGTTGCAGGAGCGGGAGATTCGGGTCAGCGTCTTCGTGGAGCCGGATTTGGAACAGCTCGAAACGGCAGCTGACCTGGGGGCCGATATCGTCGAGCTGCACACGGGGTTCTACGCCAATGCTACAACGCCTGAGGCGGTGCAACGCGAACTGGAGCGGCTGCTCAACGCTGCCGAGTTTGCAAGCGCTCTGGGGCTGCATGTCGCTGCCGGGCACGGGCTCAACTACCACAACATCGTGCCGTTGTGCCGGATCCGGGCGATTCGGGATGTGAGCATCGGGCACGCAATCGTCGCGCGTGCGGTCTTTGTGGGCTTTGAAGCCGCTGTGCGGCAGATGCTGGAGCTCATCCGCTACGGTCGCACCCTTCCGCCCTTGACCCTCTCCTGATGGAGTGCCTGTACGTGCCGGAGCTCGGCGAGGAAGCCGAGACGGTGGAGCTGAGTGATGCTGCACGGCTGCGGCATATTCGAGCGCTGCACCTCCGGCGTGGGGAGCCGCTTCTGCTGAGCAATGGGCGGGGGAGGCTCGTGCAGGCAGTCGTAGAGCAGCTCCGTTCGGATGCGGTGCGGCTGCGCGTTCGGGCTCGGCTGGAGTCCTCCGGAGAGCTCCCCGTGCCCGTTGGGGTCGCCCTGGGGATCTTGCACGAGCGTGAGCGCCTGGAGTTCGCTGTGGAGAAGGCTGTCGAGCTGGGTGTGCGCGAGATCGCGCTGCTGCGCACGCAGTACACCACCGTGCAGACGGTGCGGATGGAGCGTCTGCAGCGCAAGCTCATTGCAGCTCTGGAGCAATCGCACCGGGCGTGGCTGCCGACCCTGCTGCCCCCGATGTCCTTGCAGGAGCTGCTCTCCACGGTTGCCCCGCGCTATGAGCAGTTGGTCTTCCCAGAGCTGGAGGGAGGTGTACCCACACCGCTGCCGGCACGACCGACGCTGCTGCTCGTTGGTCCGGAGGGCGGCTGGGCAGAGCCGGAGCGCCGTGCGGTGGGGGATTGCTCTCTACCGGTGTTCCGCTGGTGCCTTGCGCCTCGGCGGTTGCGCAGCGAGACAGCGCTTGTTGCCGCGCTGGCGTTGGTGACCGCAGCGCTTCAGCCCGAGCCACCAGCTCAGTAGCCCGCCCGGGGCAGCTTGCTGACGTCCTCCCGAAGGGTCTCCCCGACGAGGGTTCCAACCTGCTCTGAGGCATTGCGGAAGATGGCGCGGAGCTGCTCGGGTTCGAGCGAGAGTAGCCGGGAGACGTTGAGGATGCTTGCCGTGGTGGCAGCAGCCGGGACGACAGCGCCGGTGATTGCTGCTCCCGTCGTGCGCTGCAGCGGGACGGTTTCCGCTTCGGCATTATCCCAGACTACTGTGCCGCTTGGGCGATGAATGATGCGGCTGCGCACCTTGACCCGGGCAAAGACGCCGCTTGCAGTTGCCGTCAGGCGGTACTGCTCCAAGACCGTTTCGGCAAGGAATTCCGGCGATTCCTCCAGCGAGGAGACCGGGCGCACCCGAAGGTAGGTCTGGGCGGCTTTGCGGAAGGCGGCGCTGGCAGCCTCCGCCAGCTCCTCGGCATTGAGCGCGGAGAAGAGTTTGTCGTATGCGGCGGCTTCGGTGAAGCTCTCGCCCGCCACGCGGGCAATTTCGAGCATCCAGCGGACTGGCTTCGGTGTGGAGGTGTCGTGGGAGGATACGGGCGAGGCGATCTCCACATCCGTTCCGAGCGCTTCCGGATGGACGCGCGATGTAAAGAGCATTGTGCTGCCCTGCACGGGATAGCGCGCCAGGTGGTTGACGTGCCCGCAGCCGGTCAGCAGGAGGGTAAGCAGCGCCCCCAGGCTCAGAGTGCGTCGCATGGCGGACTCCGGATAGTTGGACGGGCGCAAATTTAGGCTTGCGGTGCATCATCTGCGGCGGGGTTGGCTGGGGAGTTGCCTCCAGCCCGTGCCGCCGTACGCTAATTTTGCCTTGCACAGCAAGGGAGAGGTGGGATGCGTTGGGGAATCTGTGCTGCGGCGATTGCGCTCCTGTGGACGGGAGCGGCTTCGGCGCAGTGGTGTGGGGTTCGGGTGGAGCCAGCGGTGATGGAGTTCGACACCGTGCCCATAGGGGCTTCGCTGCAGCGCGAGATATGGGTGTTCAACGATGGGGATGAGCCGCTGCAGCTCCATGCTGTGGCGCTCCTGGTGGGTCCGTGGGTACAGCACTGGCGCGTGGATACCGCTGCGGTGGTGCTTCCGCCGGGGCAGATGCACCGCGTTCGGGTGGAGGTGAGCGTACGCCACAACGTGCAGCTTGTCGGAGTGGTTGCACTACGGCTGGAATGCCCGAAGGCGCGCTGGAGTGTTGCCGTACCCGTGCGCCTGGTAGGGGTGGATCCGGAGAGCCTCTACGCGGCGACGCAGAACCGTTGGGGTGAGCCGCTGCGGCAGGTTCTGCGCCAGAGCCTGCAGCAGCAGCGTGTCCTCCCGTACGATAGTGCCCGCCAGATGGTCTTCCTGCAGTTGGACAACCGCGACGGCACGGTCGAATGCCTCTACACCGGGCAGCGTGTGCGTGTGCCGCCCATGCCTCCGCCGACGGTGTTCAACATCGAGCATGCCTGGCCGAGAAGCCGGGGTACAGATACACTGCCGCCGCTGAGCGACCTGCACCATCTCTTCCCCACGCTTGCCGAAGCGAACGAACGCCGGTCGAACCTCCCCTACGGCATCGTTGCTGGACAGCCGGAGTGGCAGCTTGGGGGCTCGAAGCTGGGTCGGGATTCCTCAGGGCAGCTCGTGTTCGAGGTGCGCCCGGTGTCGCGCGGGAATGTAGCACGGGCGCTCTTTGCGCTTGCCGTGCGGTACGGGAACTTGACCGGTTTCCTGACGGCGCAGCAGGAGGCGCTACTGCGGCGATGGCACGAGGAGGACCCTGTGGATTCACTCGAGTCCGCGCGCACGCGCATGATTGCACAACTGCAGGGGCGGGCAAATCCCTTTGTGGAGCGTCCGCAGTTGCTGGAGCGGCTCTTCCGCGTGGGGGGGAACGCGGATTTCCCGGCGATTGCGCGCCCACTGCTTTCGGATACGCTCCTGGAGCTCCCTGCAGAGCAGTTGCCCTGGACAGTTCGGCTCTGGGTGGTCAATACAGGCTTCGATACAGCCCGGTTGCGCGCGCTTGAGCTGGTAAATCCGCCGCCACATGGCTGGATGGAGGTGCTGGCGCTGGATTCGCTCATTGCTCCTGGAGAGGCGGGCGCTCTTACGCTGCGCGTAGGGATGGATGCGGAGTCCTCCGATACACTGCGGGTACGCCTGCGCTTTGCTGCTGGGGTACGACCGTTGGAGGTGCGTCTCCTCCCGCGGAGGGCGAGCACGGTTCGGCTGCAGGCGGCTTGGGCAGTGGAGGGAGAGTTTGTGCGGATACGCCTGCCCGATATTGCAGCGCCGCAGGGCTGGGGCGAGCTGTATACCGTTTTGGGGACGCGGCTGCTCCGGCAGCAGTTGCAGCGTACCGCACAGGGCTGGGAGCTGGCGCTGCTCCGCACAGGGCTTCCCCGGGGCGTGTTCCTCTATCGCGTGCAGGTGGGGCAATGGCAGCAGTGGGGATGGATTCTGAACCCGTAAAGCCCGGCACACTCTACCTTGTGGGCACGCCGATTGGGAACGATGAGGATATCACGCTGCGCGCCTTGAGGGTGCTCAAGAGCTGTTCTGTCGTCGTGTGCGAGGAGTTCAAGGTGGGCGCACGGCTGCTGCGTGCCTACCGCATTGACAAGCCCCTGGAGACGCTCAACGAGCACAACGAGGTGGAGGCAACCGAGCGCGTCGTGCACCTGCTACGCCAGGGCAAGGATGTGGCGCTCATCTCGGATGCCGGCATGCCGGTGCTTGCCGATCCGGGGCTCCTATTGGTGCGGAGGGTGCTGGAGCTGGAGCTGCCGTTGGTTGTGGTGCCTGGTCCCTCCAGCATCATCACCGCGCTTGTGCGCAGTGGTTTTGCGCTGGACCAGTTCCTCTACGCGGGGATGCTGAGCCGGCGTCCGGAGGAGCGGCGGCGCCAACTTCAGGCGCTGGCGGAGGAGCCGCGCACGGTGGTGCTGTTGGAGACCCCATATCGGCTGCGCCAATTGCTTGCCGATGCCGCGCACATCATGCCCGAACGCCGCGCCTATATCGGGATGAACCTGACGCTGCCCTACGAATCGCACCACTACGGCACCTTTGCAGAGCTGTACGAGCGCTTTCGCCAGAGCCGATACCGGGGCGAGTTCGTGCTCTGCTTCGAGGGCAAACCGGTGCTGCGTGCGGAAGCCCCGCGCGCGCGGCGTCCTTGGAAGCGGCACCGCTGAGGGAGTGTGCCGAGGTATTTTTGCACCGAGCATCGTAGTTGCGCAGAGATGCAGCGGACCCTGATTACAGCGGCACTGCCCTATGCCAATGGCTACATCCATCTGGGGCATTGTGCTGGGGCGTACCTTCCGGCGGATATGTACGCGCGCTACCTGCGGCTGCGCGGGCATCCAACGCTCTTTGTGTGCGGCTCGGATGAGCACGGTGCCCCCATCACGATTGCTGCCGAGCAGGAGGGCATCTCCCCACGGGAGCTCATCGAGCGCTACCATCGCGCCAACGCAGAGGCGTTTGCCCGCTTGGGGATAAGCTTTGACATCTACGGTCGCACCAGCGACCCGCACCACTACGCCGTTGCTCAAGGCTTCTTCCTGGAGCTGCTGCGCAAGGGCTACCTTGTCGAGCGCGAGGAGGAGCAGTTCTACGACCCCGTGGCGCAGATCTTCCTGCCCGATCGCTACGTGGAGGGTACCTGCCCGAACTGCGGGTATGAAGCTGCGCGCGGAGACCAATGCGAGCGCTGCGGTGCGTACTACAACCAATTGGAGCTGCGCAATCCCCGAAGCCGGATCACGGGCAAACCGCCCGTGGTGCGGCGCACGGTCCATTGGTACTTCCGGCTGAGCGCCTTCCAGCACGCCTTGGAGGAGTACGTGGAGCGCCACAGCCGGGATTGGAAGGAGAACGTGCTGCAGCAGACGCGGAGCTGGTTGCGCCAAGGGCTCACCGATCGCCCCATCACGCGCGATCTGGACTGGGGCGTCCCCGTGCCACTTCCGAATGCGGCAGGGAAGGTGCTCTACGTGTGGTTCGAGGCACTGTTGGGCTACATCTCCATCACACAGCGCTGGGCGCAGCAGCGCGGTGCCCCCGAAGCCTGGCAGCCGTGGTGGACCGATCCGGAGACGCGCTACATCGCCTTCATCGGCAAGGACAACATCGTCTTCCACACGCTCATGTTCCCCGCCATGCTCATGGCGCACGGGGGATACATCCTGCCGGACAATGTCCCGGCGAACGAGTTCCTGAACCTGGAGGGGCAGAAGTTCTCCAAGTCGCGCAACTGGAGCATCGACGTGCGCGATTTCCTTGCAGATTTCCCCGAGCCGCACGCCGTGGATGCGCTCCGCTACACGCTGGCGGCGAATCTGCCCGAGACGCGCGACGCGGACTTCACCTGGCAGGAGTTCGCTGCCCGGACGAACAACGAGTTGGTGGCGATTCTGGGCAACTTCGTCAACCGTGTGCTGCAGTTTGTGCAGCGTCACTGGGGAGGGCGCGTGCCGGAATTTGCGCCGGTGGAGCTGCTGCAGGAGTGGGAGCGCTGTGCCGAAGCGGTCTGGGAGGGAGCCTCGCCGGAGCTCTCCTCCGAATGGACCGCCGAGGAGCGGCTCTTCCTACAGGAGTTGCTGCAGGGCAGCGTGCACATTGCACAGGCGTACGAGCAGTTCCGCTTTCGGGAGGCGGTTGCGCGCACGATGGGGCTGGCGCGGGCAGCAAACAAGTTCTTCAACGATACCGCCCCCTGGGTGACGCTCCAGCAGGCGCCGGAACAGTGCGCGCGGACGCTCTTTGTGTGCCTGCAGGCTGTGCGGAGTTTCGCTGTGCTGTGTGCCCCGATTGTGCCCTTTGCTGCCGAGCGGTTGTACGGGCTGTTGCGGCTCCCTCCGCAGGTTGGGGCTCCCAGCGATGGGATGCCAGGGGAGGACCTCTGGCGCAGCGCCGTAAGCCCGCGCCTGCCGGTGGGGCACCAGTTGGCGGCTCCGCAACTCCTCTTTGCGCGAATTGATGCCGAACGCATCGAGCGACAGCGGGTCAAACTCTACGGAGGTGCCGCACCGATGAACGCTTCCGATGCACTGGCAACGGTGGAGGATCTGCAGAAGCTGGGCTTGCGCATCGGGTACATCGTCCATGCCGAGCCGATTGCGGGCACGGAGAAGCTGCTGCGCCTGGAGGTGGACCTGGGCACGGAGCGGCGCCAGCTCGTAGCGGGGATTGCACAGCGCTATGCTCCGGAGCAGCTTCTGGGGCGCGCGGTGGTGGTGGCAACCAAGCTCAAGCCCGCCCGCATTCGGGGCGTGGAATCGCAAGGGATGCTGCTGGCAGCCACGGCTCCGGATGGGACCCCAGTGCTGCTGACGCCCGAGGAGCAGGTTCCCGCAGGGGCAGAGGTGCGATGAAGCGCCTGTATCCGGAGGAGCTCCCCGAGCTTGTCCAGCGGCGGCAGCGCAAGCTCCGCCGAAGGCTGCTGCTGGCGATTGTGGCGGTGGCAGCCTACCTTGTGGCGGTTGTGCACAACGCGGTCACGCTCGAGGAGCGTCTCCGGGCAATCCAGGTGCTGGAGCGAGCGTGCGATTCACTGGAGGGTGTGCGGGCGCGGCTGCGGCAGCAGCTTGCCCGCGAGCAGGCACCCGAGCGCATCATCCCGCTGGCACTGGAGCTGGGATTGGTGCTTCCCGAGCATCCCCCGCAGGCAGTTCCATAGAAGGCGCCAGGAAGCGATGCTGCCACAGATGCAGCGCGAATTTGCCCAGCGCCACTTCACCCCACAGCGCTACGAGCGCTTCCGGCAGCGCCTGGAGCAGGAGCTGGGATGCCGCATCGAATTCCGCATCTGCGAGGCGCCAATCTTTGTCTCCGATGCCTTCCGGCGCCAACTGGAGCAGATCGCCGTGGAGCTCACCTGCGCATGCGCAACCCCGGAGTACCGGGCGTATTCGGAGGAGGCGGTCCCGCCGCAGTACCGAGTGCCGGGGGAGCCGGAGCGACCGCTCTTTGCGGTGGTGGATTTCGCCATCGTGGAGGACAGCTCCGGAGCGCTGCAGCCTCGGGTGGTGGAGCTGCAGGGCTTCCCCTCGCTGTTTGGGTACCAGTACTTCTACGCCCGGCTTGCCCGCGAGGTGTACGAGCTGGGGGAGCAGTGGAGCTATACGCTCGGGGGGCTTTCGGATGAGGCGTATCTACAGCTTCTGCGGCGGGCGATTCTGGGCGATTGCGCGCCGGAGGAGGTGGTGCTCTTGGAGTATCGCCCGTGGCAGCAGAAGACGCTGCCGGATTTCCTGGCACTGCGGCGTCTGATTGGCATCGAACCCGTTGATGTGTGCGAGCTGCGCAAGCAGGGCAAGCGCTTGTATCGCCGCCGTGGGGATGCGTGGGTGCCGGTGCGCCGCATCTTCCACCGCGTGGTCATGGAGGAGCTGGAGCAGGCGGGCGTGGAGCTGCCCTTTGAGTGGACCGAGGAGTTGGAGGTGGAGTGGGTGGGGCATCCGAGCTGGTACTTCCGCATGAGCAAGTTCGCGTTGCCGTACCTGAAACATCCGGCGGTGCCGCCGAGCTGGCGGCTATCCGAGCTTGCGACATTGCCGGAGCGGCTGGAGGAGTACGTACTCAAGCCGCTCTTCTCCTTTGCCGGGCGGGGGGTGGTGCTGCATCCCACGCGCGAGCAAGTAGAGCAGCTCCCGCCACAGGAGCGCCGGCACTACCTCCTACAGCAGCGGTTGCGGTACGCTCCGTGCATCTACACGCCGGTGGGGATGAACACGGTGGAGCTGCGGGTGATGCTGATTTGGCTTGCCGAGTGGGAGCAACCGCTGCCGGTGATGGCGATGGCACGTACTGGGCGTGCCGAGCTGCACGGCGTGGGCTACAACACGATGCCCTGGGCAGGGTCTTCGGGCTGCCTCTTTGCGCCCGCGGCGGCTGGAGAGCACTCCGGAGAGCCGTAAATTTGCAGTGCCAAGTCCGTGGTCCCACAGTGCGGATTTCCCCGCAATGGCTGGTCACAGCAAATGGGCAAACATCCGCCATCGGAAAGCCGTCGTAGATGCCCGCCGGGCTAAGCTCTTCACACGGCTGGCGCGCGAGATTACGATTGCAGCGCGCCTCGGTGGAGGCGACCCCGAAGCGAACCCGCGGCTGCGCCTGGCAATTGAGAACGCCCGCGCCGAGAATATGCCCATGGAGAACATCCGCCGGGCAATCCAGCGCGGTACGGGCGAGATCCAGGGCGAGCAGCTCGAAGAGGTGCTCTACGAAGGCTACGGTCCCTTCGGCGTGGCGCTCCTCATCGAGGTTGCCACCGACAACCGCAACCGCACGGTCTCCCTCCTGCGCTCAACGCTCAACCGCTTGGGAGGGAGCCTGGGCGAGAGCGGCTCGGTGCTGTGGAACTTCGAGCGCAAGGGCGTCATCACCGTGGATGCCCAAGGGATCAGCGAGGACGAGCTGCTGGAGCATGTGCTCGAAGTGGGCGCGGAGGATTACATCCGCGGCGAGGGCAGCTACATCATCTACTGCGCCCCGGATCGGCTGGCGCAGTGCCAGCGGGCATTGCAGGAGCGTGGCGTGCGGGTGCAGCAGGCAAAGCTGGAGTATCTGCCCAAGAGCACCGTCCGGATCGAATCGCGCGAGCAAGCCGAACGGCTGCTGAAGTTCCTGGAGACACTCGAGGACCTCGACGACGTGCAGAACGTCTACTCCAATTTCGAGATGGACGACGCGCTCATGGAGTCGCTCCAGCATGCCTGAGCTCCGCATCCTGGGGGTCGATCCTGGGAGCCTGCGCTGCGGTTACGGGGTGATCGGCATCCATGGGACGGCGCTGGAGGTTCTCGACTACGGCGTGCTGCAGCTTGGGGATAGCTCGGTCGCCTTAGGGGAGCGGCTGCGCTGCTTGTTCGAGGGACTGCGCCGAATTCTCCGACAGCATTCTCCGGCGGAGGCGGCGGTGGAGAGCACCTTCTACGCCCGTGACGCCCAGGCGTTGGCGAAGCTGGCGGCAGCGCGGGGGGTGGTGTTGCTCGCCCTCGCCCTTTCGCGCATTCCGGTGGCAGAGTATGCGCCGCGCCAGGTCAAGCAAGCGGTGACCGGACGCGGTGGCGCTTCAAAGCAGCAGGTGCAGTACATGGTGCGCACGGTGCTGGGGATTGCGGAGACACCAGCCTTCTTCGATGCCACTGATGCCTTAGCCGTTGCGCTCTGCCACGCCTTCCGCCGAGGACAGCCTATGCAGCGGAGCCGGAGCTGGGAGGAGTTCCTTCGAGAGCATCCGGAGCGGATATGGACTCCTCCGGGTACGCCGTGATGGTCACCGGCGCACCAGCTTTGAAGCCCTTTGCCGTTGCTTCCAGGCGCGCTGCCTGCACGAAGGCATCGTGCTCAAAGCACAGGAGCCATCCCTCCTCGTAGGCTTGAGGCAGGAGGCGGCGCTTCTCCTCCAGCGTTCGCAGCGGATGGTTGTCGTACGCCATGATGTAGGGGTATGGGACGTGGGCAGCCGTGGGGCAGAGGTCGGCGCAGTAGAGCAGGTGTTCGCCGCCATCGCTGACGAGCACAAGCTGCATTGCTGCTGTGTGCCCGTACAGCGGAATCACGCGGACCCCGGGGAAGAGCTCGCCTTCGCCATCGAGCAGCTCCAGCATCCCCTCGGCAGCGAGCGGTTCAAAGTCCTCCGGAATGAAGGAGGCGCGGTCCTTCTCGGTGGGATTGCGTGCCCAGGCGAGCTGCTCCCGTTGCACGTAGTAGCGGGCGTTGGGAAAGGTGGGGCGGAGCTGACCGCGGTCATCGTACGTGGTGGCGCCGCCGGCGTGATCGAAGTGCAGGTGGGTGAGGATGACGGCGGTGACCTCCTCCGGACGGACTCCGAGGAGGGCAAGGGAGCGCTCCAGCGAGAAGCGTGAGGTGTCCAGAGCGTAGATTTGGCGCTGCTTCGGAGGCATCTTGGTGCCATTGCCGGTATCCACCAGCACGGTGGCTCCCTCCCAGCGCAGCAGGAGCGCTCGGGCTGCCATGGGGATGCGATTTGCCGCATCGCCTGGATGGTATGCCTGCTGCCACAGTGGTTTGGGGACGACGCCGAACATTGCCCCGCCATCCAGTCCGAAGCGTCCAGTCTCCACGAGATCGACGCGGAACCTTCCGATCTGCAGCATCGTGCTCCCTGTGCAGGACCGACGGGGTGTAGAGACGTCCGTGCAAGCGGCTGCAATGCGCGGCTGTGCTGCGGATGCTTGTGCTGCAGTGGTGGGCAGCGGGAGCTTCACGGTGCTGCCGGTGGAGTCTCCTCCGGCGGATTGAGCAGAAGTTGTGGAGGGAGCGTATCGGCGGGTGGGGCAGAAGGGCGGACGGTGTAGGGAAGGGTGCGGTCGGCGTAGATCTTGCCCATGAGGCGTCCCCAGATTGGAGCAGCGGCGCGCCCGCCCTGCCCGTACCATCCCGTGAAGGTGATGCGCTGGTCGTCGAAGCCGACCCATACCCCGGCAGCGAGTTCGGGGGTGTAGCCCACAAACCAGGCATCGGCGAAGTTGTTGGTGGTGCCGGTCTTGCCGGCGGCTGGACCTCGGTACCAGCGCCGGACTGCACTGCCGGTCCCGCCATCCACGACGGTTGCCAGCATTGCGGTCAACTGTTGGGCAACCTGCGGAGGAAGTGCATCGGCAACGGGGCGGGTTGGAGGCTCTTGGAGCACGACATTGCCGTGGCGATCCTCCACGCGCAGGAGGAAGCGCACGGACATGCGGATGCCTTGCCGGGCAATGGTGGCGTAGGCGTTGGTCAACTCCAGCGGGGAGACCTCCGAAGCCCCCAGTGCCAGGGCAGGCACGGGGCGGAGCGGGGATTCGATTCCCAAGCGCTGGGCAAGCGCTGCAACTGCGCTGGGCGTAGTGTATTCCACAATGAGCCGCGCCGCAACGGTGTTGATGGAGTACTTGAGCGCCGTGGTGAGCGTCACCTCCGCCCCGTACTGTTCGCCCGAACCTCGCGGTGCCCAGACCGTCCCATCGGCAAGCACGTACTGGAATGGACCGCTGGGGATGGCGGATTCCGGCGTCAGCCCGCGCTCCAGCACGGAGGCGTACACGAAGGGCTTGAATGCCGAGCCAGGTTGGCGGCGGATCTGCGTGACGTGGTTGAGGAAAGAGCGCACGCGGAAGGGAGAGGGCACAAGCTCCGGAGCCGCCCCGACGAGCGCGAGAATATCGCCGCTGGCAAGGTCCAGGACCACAACCCCGACCTGGATGCGGGTGGCAGCAAAGAGCACAGAGTCGGCGAAGCGGCGATCCTGCCGGAGCTGCTCTGCAATGTGGGGGCGCTGCTCCGGCGATGCTGCAAGGTACAGCGGGTGGTTGCGGATAGCGTCTTCGATGAGGCGGCGCCGCAGTTGTGGAGTCCAGCGCCAGGAGCGGTCGAAGAGCCGTTGGTACTCCTGCAGATGTTCGCGTACCGCCTCATTGGCGTAGCGCTGGATGCGGGCGTTGAGCGTGGTGTAGATAGTCAGCCCATCGCGGTAGAGGTCGTAGCCCTGCAGGCGGAAGTCCTGTGCCAGCGTTTGGCGGACCATCTCCACGAAGTGTGGGGCGATCCCCAGCGCGGTGGTGCGCGTGGGCTCCTCTGCCAGCCGGATCGGCGTTGCTATCGCCTGGCGAGCCTCGGCTTCGCTGAGGAAGCCCTGCTCGTACATCAGGCGCAGCACGAGATTGCGTCGGGCAAGCGCTCGTTCGGGATAGTAGCGTGCGTCGTACGCCTCCGGTGCTTTGAGCAGTGCCACAAGGTAGGCGCACTCGGCGGGGGTCAGCTCACTGGGGGATTTGTCGAAGTAGACCTGGGCTGCCACGGCAAGCCCGTATGCCCCGCGCCCGAAGTAGACGGTGTTGGCGTACAGCTCCAGAATCTCCTGCTTGCTGTAGGTGCGCTCGATCTGGATGGCGGTGATGGCTTCGCGCAGCTTGCGCACCAGCGAGATCTCGCGCCCGAAGTAGAGATTGCGGGCAAGCTGCTGGGTGATAGTGGAGGCGCCTTCGCGCGTGAGATCGCCGGCGAGCAAGTTCTTGAGCAGCGCCTTGAAGATGCGTTCCAGATGCACTCCCCAGTGGCGGTAGAAGGCGCGGTCCTCGGTGGCAATCAGCGCATGCAGGAACGCCGGCGGGATGCTATCGAAGGGCACGTAGGAGCGGCGCTTGATGTAGAACTGCCCGATGAGCTCCCCATCGGCGCTGAAGACCCGGCTGGCAAGCTCCTGCGGCGGATTCTCCAGCCGCTCCAATGGAGGCAGCCCCTGGACGACGGTAAACGCCAGGTAAGCGCAGCCGCCAATCCATCCCAGCAGTAGCACAAGCGCGCCCACCACAACTCCGCGCCGGAAGCGGCTCATGGCGCCTGCAGCACCTTGCTGAGTTCCACGCGACGGCAGCGTCTGCGCCATTGCTCCAGCGGCTCGCCAGGGCGACGCGGCAGGAGCTGCGATTCCCCTGCAGACTCTGCCTGCAACAGCTCCGCCGGTACACCGCGCCGGCGAAGCTCTTCGACCACAAACTCCACTCGCTTCCTCCCCAGCCAGAGATTGTACTCCTCGGAGGCAACATCATCGGTGTGCCCGACCAAGACGACCGCGCGGATGCGGTCGCGGTAGCGCAGCAGGTTCTCTGCCAGAAGGTCCAACATCTGCTCCCAGCGCAGCGGGGTCTCGTTGCCGTTGCTGTCGAGCACAAAGGGGTAGGGCTGGTCGTAGCGGTCTGTGGGGAAGTTCAGCCGCAGGAAGAGCCGCGCCGGAACCTCCAGTGGGAGGAGGGTATCGCGCGTGCCGGTGCGGAGGCGCTGTATCTCGAAGAAGACCTCGCCGGCTTGGGCGATGAGCTCAAGCTCGGTCTGGGCGGGAACTCGAAGGCGATAGGTGCCGCTGGTGTCGGTGAATGTCCGCGCCACCGGTGTAGGCTCTCCGACGCGATGGGCGCGTACTTCGGCAGAGGCGAGCGGACGTTGGGTCTCCCGCTGCCGGACGGTTCCGTGCAGCTCGATGGTCGGTGCTGGCTCCAGCGGCGTTGCAAACGGTTCGACCCGGTAGAGCACGTACACGTCGAAGCTGCCGGCTCGGTTCGAGCTCCAGTACAGCAGGGAGTCCGGTCGCCCCGGCGCAAAGGGAGCCAGCTCATCGGCAGCGGTGTTGATGGGTGCGCCCAGATTCTGCGGTTGCCCAAACCAGGGCTGCAGCAGACGGGTATCGGAGGGCAACGTGGGCATGCCCGCACGTACCCATTCCCAGAACGCCGGATGCACCTCCACGGCGAAGAGGTCGTAGCCGCCGAGCGATTCATGCCCGTTGGAGGCGAACAGCAGCCAGCGCCCGTCACGGCTGAGTGCAGGGGTGAGCTCGTTGCACGGGGTGTTCAGCGGCGGACCGCAGTTGATGGCTGGACTCCAGGAGCCATCGGGGCGGCGGACTCGGAAGTAGAGGTCCGTACCACCGAGCCCATCGGGGTAGTCGGCAGCGAAGAAGAGCACCCTTCCATCGGCGGAGAGCGTCGGATGCGACTCCCACGCCGGGAGGGTGTCGGGTGCAAGCTCTTCGAGTACCTCCAGTGCTGCTTCGCGGATGCGGACGCGAACCAGGCGGACCTCCGACGGTGGAGCATCCGGACTGCGGGCAGCAGCGAAGGCTTCCGTTGCTTGCCCGCTGGGCATGCCGAAGTCCGCAAAGGGAGAGCGCAGCGGGCGCTGGCGCACGAGGCTATCGAGTTCGGGCAAGGAGCTCTCTTCGACCCACTGGCGCGCACCATCACTGCAGGTGAGCCAGCCCCGATGCTCCGAGTGCAGAGAGAGCGCCAGCTCGTCCAGCTCCGGCGAGGCGGCTCCCCGCAGTGCGCGGATGCGTGGGAAGGGGCGGTCTGTGCGCTGGGCGGTATCCAGCGGCTGCCCTTGCCATGGCTGCGGTCGGCACTCCGGCGGTGGTGGTGTTGGGCATTGGTGGCGGCTGGCGGGGATGCCGCGCACACAACCCCAGAGGGCAAGAGCAACCAGCGCTGCCGCCCCAACCCTTCCAAAGCCGAGGCTCCGCAGCCGTGCAATGCGCCTGGGGCACACGTGCTCAGCGATGTAGGAGTTGAAGCCGGGCATAGCGCAGCAGTAGGAGTTTCCGACCAACGTGGGGGAAACGAACGACGGCGCGGCGATTCTCGCCGCTTCCGCTGAGGGCTTCCACTGTGCCAACTCCGAAGACCGGATGGCGAACGCGGGCACCGGGGTAGAGTCCGTCCTCCTCCATGCCCTCGGTCGCGGATGCACGGAGAGCGCTCTGGAAGGGCACCCCTGGAGCGGCTGTGGGTGAGGGGATGGGCTCGAGCAGCTCCGGAGGCAGCTCCTGGAGGAAGTCCGATGGACGGCACAGGATGGATTCACCCCAGCGCCAGCGGTGCTGGGCATAGCTCAGGTAGAGCCGCTCCCGGGCACGGGTCATGCCGACGTAGAGCAGGCGACGCTCCTCTTCGAGCTCTTCGCGCGATTCCGTTGCCCGAGCCAGCGGAAGCAGCCCCTGCTCCAACCCCGTGATGAAGACGACGGAGAACTCCAGCCCCTTGGCGGCGTGAAGGGTCATGAGCGTGACGGCATCGGCGGAGTCGGGCACCAGCTCGCTTTCGCTCATGAGGGCAACCTGCTGCAGGTACTCCCGCAGGCTGGGCGCCGGCGAGCTCTGAACGTACTCGGAGAGCGTGGCGATGAGGCGCTCCAGGTTCATGTAGCGCTCCTGCTCCTGCTCGTCCTGCCGGTACAGCGCCAGCAAGCCTGTGGCTTCCAGATACTCCAGCACGAGCAGGTCCAGCGGAACGGCACTGCTATGGAGGGCTTCCCGGTAGCGTCGGATGAGCGCTGCCAGCGCCTGGAGATTCTCCCGTGCGCTGCGACGGATGCCGGTCAGCAGTGTATCGGCGTGTTCGAGCACCTCCAGGAAGCTGAGATTGTGCTGGTGCATTGCCTGGCGAAGCTGCTCCAGCGTTGCTGCACCGATGCCGCGCGGAGGCTCGTTGATGACACGCAGCCAGCTGACCATGTCAGCGGGGTTGAGTAGTAGGCGCAGGTACGCCAGGGCGTCCTTGATCTCCTTGCGCTGGTAGAAGGAGATGCCCCCGACCAGCACGTACGGGATGCGGGCGCGGCGCAGGGCTTCCTCCAGCGGCTGCGATTGCGCGTTGGTGCGGTAGAGAACGGCAATCGCGCCGGCTGGGGTGCCGGAGTCCAGCTCGCGCTGGATATAGTGCAGCACCTGAGCGGCTTCGTCGCGCTCGTCGGCGCAGATGAGCAGTCGGATGAGCTCGCCTTCGGGATTGGCTGTCCAGAGCCGTTTGGGGATCTGCTGCTGATTGTGCCGGATGAGAGCATCGGCGGCGGCAAGGATGCGCTGTGTTGAGCGGTAGTTCTGCTCCAGTCGGATGAGCGTTGCATCGGGGTAGTCGCGCTGGAAGTCCAGGATGTTGCGGATATCGGCGCCGCGCCAGCGGTAGATGCTCTGTGCATCATCGCCGACGACGCAGAGGTTGCGGTACCGTGCCGCCAGCAGTTGCAGCGCGACGTATTGGGCGCGGTTGGTGTCCTGGTACTCGTCAACGAAGATGTAGCGGAAGCGCTCCTGGTAGCGGGCGAGCACATCGGGATGCGCCTGGAAGAGGCGGATGGTGTTGAGCAGCAGGTCGTCGAAGTCCATTGCGTTGTTGGCACGGAGCTGCTCCTCGTACGCGCGGTAGAGTTCGGCAAGGATCCGTTCCCGTGGGGTGCGGGCGGAGGCGGCGAACTCCTGCCAGGAGCACATGCGGTTCTTCAGGTGCGAGATCTGGTGGCGTGCGGCAGCCGGGTCCAGCACATGGTTCCCAATGCCCATCTGGCGCAGCAGCGTGCGCAGCAGCCCGGTGGAGTCTTCGGTATCGTAGATGGTGTAGTCGGGCGTGTAGCCCAGCCGAGGAGCCTCCAGGCGCAGGATGCGGGCGAAGATGCTGTGGAAGGTGCCCATCCAGAGTTGGCGGGCACGTTCCGGCTCAACAAGCCCAAAGAGGCGCTCGCGCATCTCCTCGGCGGCTTTGTTCGTAAAGGTCAGCGCCAGCACATGCTCGGCGCGGACGCCACGCCACAGCAGGTAAGCGATGCGGTAGGTCAGCACGCGGGTTTTCCCGCTGCCGGCGCCGGCGATGATAAGCAGCGGACCATCCCCGAAGGTGACCGCCTCGCGTTGCTGAGGGTTGAGTTGGGAGAGCAGCTCTTCCACTGCTGGCATGCCCCAAGGGAACACCCGTGCGCGCTGCAAAGATACGGCGCCTCAGAAGAGACCGTAGGCGTCCACGTCAACGGTCAGGCGCACCTTCGAGGTAGCGTACTTGCGCTCATAGCGGGCGTACGCAAGGCGCAGGACCTGGCGTAGGGCTGCAGCGGAGGGGTCCTGCTGCTTGAGCCCCTTCAGGATCACCACGCGCCGGTAGCGGTTGCGCACGCGGGCGGGCGTAGGGAGCGCCGGACCGATCTTGAGCACCGCCGGATGCGCAGGCACACATCCGGCAAAGAAGTGGGCATGCTGGTGGACCCGCTCTTCGTCCACGCCGGAGAGCTCCACCACGACAAAGCGCACAAATGGCGGGTAGAGAGCCTCCTTGCGGTGCTGCAGCTCGTCGTGGTAGAAGAGCTCGGCGTTGCCGGTTTGCACCGCCAGGATTGCTGGGTGCTCCGGATGGGCTGTCTGGATGTAGACCTCGCCTGGGGCACTGCTGCGCCGCCCGGCGCGCCCGGCAACTTGGGTGAGCAACTGGAAGGCACGTTCGGAGGCACGGAAATCCGGCAGAAACAGCTCCAAATCGGCGTTGAGGACGCCCACCAGCGTGACGTGCGGTAGGTCCAGCCCTTTGGCAACCATCTGCGTGCCGACGAGGATGTGGGTCTGCCCGCTGGCGAAGCGGTGCAGGAGGCGCCGGTGCGCGCCCTTGCGTGCAGTGCTGTCGGTGTCCATGCGCTCGATACGGAGCTGCGGGAAGGAGGGGCGCAGCAGCCGTTCGAGCTCCTCTTCGATGCGTTGAGTGCCGGAGCCGATTTCGCGCAACTGTGGTGCGCCGCAGACGGGGCATTCTTCGGGAACGGGGGCGGCATGCCCGCAGTAGTGGCAGCGCAGCTGCTTGGGGACCTTGTGGAAGACCAGCGAGATGCTGCAGTTGGGGCACATGGGGATGTGACCGCAATCGGGGCATTCCAGCCATCGGGCAAAGCCGCGCCGGTTGTGGAAGAGGATGATGCCCTCGCAGCGCTGGAGCCGTTCGGTGATTGCCTCCAGCAGAGGCTCGCTGAAGTTGCCTCGGCGCTGGTGCCCGTCGCGCTGCCGTCGGTCCAGAATGTGGATGGTGGGCAGTTGTGCCCCATCGGCGCGGTGCGTGAGCTCGAGCAGATGGTACTTGCCTGTCTGCGCGTTGAAGAGGCTCTCCAGCGATGGGGTTGCCGAGCCCAGGACGGCAACGGCGCCCTCCATTGCTGCCCGCATGACGGCGCAATCCCGCGCGTGGTAGCGTGGAGCGGGGTCCTGTTGCTTGTAGGAGGGCTCATGCTCTTCGTCCACGATGATGAGCCCCAAATGCGCCAGCGGAGCAAAGACCGCCGAGCGCACGCCGAGCACCACACGGGCTTGCCCACAGCGGATAGCGCGCCAAGTGCTGTAGCGTTCGCCGCTGCTCATGCGGCTGTGCAAGACGGCAAGCTGCTGCGAGAAGGCGCGCCGGAAGCGGTCTAGCAATTGCGGCGTCAGCGAGATCTCCGGCACAAGCATCAGCACAGATTTGCCGTGGCGCAGCGCCCAGTCGATGGCGTGCATGTAGACCAAGGTTTTGCCGCTGCCGGTGACCCCACGCAGCAGGAAGGTCTTGAACTGTCCGCTGCGGAGCGCTTCCACGATGCGCTGGACGGCATGCTGCTGCTCCGCCGTCAGCGGAAGTTCCAGTTCGTTGCGCTCTGCCAAGATGGGCTCGCTCTCCTCTTCGCGCCGGAGAGGGGCTTCGAGGAGGGTTTCGCGGAGGTAGTCGCGCTGGAGCAGATGGCGCAGCGTCGTCGAGCTTGCTTGGCTTTGGCGCAGCAGCTCCTTGAGCGGCATCGGGGCATTGTGCTGCCGGACGTATTCGGCAAGCGTGCTCAGCAGGCGTGCCTGCTTGGGTGATTGCTCCTGAAGCTCCTGTAGCACGGTCTGCAGCAGCTCTGGGGTCGAGCGCAGCAGCGGCGCAAGCTCGACGGCTCGGATGGTGCGTGGGCGCACCGCGGAGGCAGCCTCGGAGACGAGCCGGATGTAGCCCTGCTGTTCGAGGGCATGGAGTTGGGGGGCGAGATTCTCCGAGCGGAGTTGGCGCACCAGGAAGCGCACCGTCAGGCGCCCGCGGTGTTCACGCAGCAGCTCGAGGATGGCGGCACGCTTTGGGGCACGGCGGCGGAGGGCTTCCAGTTCCGCCTCGCTGGGGGAGCGTACAAGCTCGGCAACAGCGCCCTGCTGTGGTGCCATCCCCGGAGGGAGGGCTGCCTTGAGCGCTTCGCCCCAAGAGCAGAAGTAGTACTCCGCCACCCAGCGCGTCAGGCGCAGGAGCGATTCCGGCAGCAGCGGCTCTTCGTCGAGCAGCTCCAGGATGGGTTTGACCGAGCTCGGAGGCGGCGCCGCCAACTCCTCAACGATGACGCCGGTCAGCTCGCGCTTGCCAAAGGGCACCAGGGCACGGACACCGATGAGGTTGCCCGGACTCTCCTCCGGCACCTGGTACGTAAAGAGCTTGTGCACCGGGAGTGGAACCGCAACGTTGACGTACCGCGCCATCGACTGTAGAGGGAAGCTCTGCAGCATAGGACGAAGCAGAGCTGCGCTGCGGTGTTGGCGGAGAGTTTTTGCCGTATATTTGCGCCGTCCTGCTGTGGAAGGCAGAGCCGACAGCGGCGATGGCAGCCTGCATATGGTAGTGGTGGCGTACGGCTGCGGGAACGAGGCTCTGCAGAGGATGGAACGGTGATGAACATCTACGTCGGAAACCTGCCCTTCTCCGTCGACAGTGAGCAACTGCGCTCCTGGTTTGAGGAGTACGGCACGGTGGAGCGGGCAACGGTGGTGACGGACCGCTTCACAGGGCGCTCGCGTGGCTTCGGCTTCGTGGAGATGCCCAATGCCGAGGAGGCACAGCGCGCCATCGAGGCGCTCAACGGGAGCCAGTACGAAGGGCGGACACTGGTAGTCAACATCGCGCGGGAGCGCAGCGAGCAGCCGCGCCGGAGTGCTCCCCCGCGGAGTGGACGCCGGTGGTAATTCACCGCTTGGCAGGAGCTTCCTGCACGAGCTCGAATTCCGCGCCCACGCGCAAGCAGTACTGCTTGTAGGGGCTGTCGGGAAGACTGCGTACGTGGCGGTAGAACTGCTCCAGGGTGATGTAGCCCTGGTGGAGTGCAATCTCCTCCGGACAGGCGATCTTCATCCCTTGCCGCTTCTCGATGGCGTGGATGAAGATGCTGGCTTCGATGAGGCTCTCCGGAGTGCCGGTATCCAGCCAGGCGATACCGCGCCCCAGGAGTTCAACCCGAAGCCGCCCTTGTGACAGATACGCGCGGTGGACGTCCACGATCTCCAGCTCGCCACGGGCACTGGGGCGGAGCGTGCGCGCAATCTCGACCACATCGGCAGTGTAGATATACAGCCCCGGAATCGCGTATGGCGAGCGGGGAGCGGTGGGCTTTTCCACGATGTCCACAACGCGTCCGTTGGCGTCGAGCTCGACAACACCGTAGCGCTGCGGGTCCTGGACGGGATAGCCGAAGATCGTCCCGCCGGGGTTGTGGCGGAGCGCCGTGCGCAGGAAGTCCAGCTTGCCGTAAAAGAGGTTGTCCCCGAGGATGAGGCACACCTGGCGCTGCCCGATGAACTCCGCGCCGTAGATGAAGGCTTCCGGAATCCCCCGAGGTTCGGGCTGGATGGCGTACGAGAGGGCGATGCCCCACTGGCTGCCATCACCGAGCAGCTCCTGGAAGCGTGGAAGGTCCCGAGGCGTGGAGATGAGCAGGATATCGCGAATGCCCACCAGCATGAGCGTTGCCAGCGGGTAGTAGACCATGGGCTTGTCGTAGATCGGCTGGAGCTGCTTGCTGACGATGGCGGTCATCGGGTACAGCCGTGTTCCGCTGCCGCCGGCGAGGATGATGCCGCAGGTCTCCATTGCGTGCCGATGCCCGTTGTGTTCCGAGGCAAAGATACGGAGGCGCAATCGTGGCGCGCAGCGCACGTCTTGTGGCGCCGGTGCAGTGCGGTGGGCTGGTGATGGTTCGGGAGGAGCTTGAGCGGCTCCTGCAGGCGTACTTTGGGTACAGCTCCTTTCGCCCGGGGCAGTTGGAGGTCATCGAGAGCGTGCTGCAGGGAAATGATACGCTGGCGGTCCTGCCCACCGGGGCGGGGAAGTCGCTGTGCTACCAGCTTCCAGCGCTTGTGCGCCCGGGGACGGTATTGGTCATCTCCCCGCTCATTGCGCTCATGGAGGACCAGGTGCGCCAGCTCCACCAGCGGGGCATTTCCGCGACCTGTCTCCACAGCGGCGTGCCCGTAGAGGAGCTGCACTGGAGAATGCAGCAGTTGCGCGCTGGGCAGTATCGCCTGGTATACCTGGCTCCGGAGCGGCTGCAGCAGGAGAGCTTCATCGAACAGCTCGGTGCGTTCCGTATCGCCTTCGTTGCGGTGGACGAGGCGCACTGCATCTCCGAATGGGGGCACGATTTCCGCCCCTCCTACTTGCGTATCGCCTCGGTCCTGGAGCGGCTGGGGCGTCCGACGGTGTTGGCGCTGACAGCGACGGCGACTCCGGAGGTGCAGCGCGATATCATCACCGCGCTCCGGATGCGTTCGCCGCGTCGGATCGTGCGCGGCTTTGACCGCCCGAATCTGCGCTGGTGGGTCGAGCTTGTGCAGGATAAGCTCCCACTTTTGGTGCACTACTGCCGGAGCATCACGGGCAGCATTCTCATCTACGCGGCGTCGCGCCAGCGCACTGCCTGGATAGCCGGACAACTGCAGCGCCAGGGCATTGCGTGCGCGCTCTACCATGCGGGCATGGCACCGCAGGAGCGCCGTGCAGCGCAGGAAGCCTTCTGGAGCGGCGCAGTGCCCGTGATGGTGGCAACCTCTGCCTTCGGCATGGGGATTGACAAAGCCGATATCCGCGCCGTGCTCCACTACGACGCCCCGCTGACGCTGGAGGCGTACTACCAAGAAGCCGGGCGTGCCGGACGCGACGGTGCCGAAGCACTCTGTGTGCTGCTCCACAACGACGCCGATTGCCAGGTGCAGCAAATGCTCCTGGCGACGGCGCATCCAGAGCGACAGCTTGTCGAACGGGTCTACGAAGCGCTGTACGAGTTCGCCGGCTGCCGTCCAGGGGAGGGCAGTGGGAGAACGCTCCCGCTTACGCCGCTGCAGGTGGCAAACCGGCTGCGCTTGCCCGAGCCCTCGGTGGCTGCGGCGATGCGCATCCTGGAGCGCTACGGTGTGCTCTCCACAACCCATGCCAGCGGGGAGCTCACAGTGCAGTTGACCGTGTCGCCGGAGCAAGCGAGCACGTATTCGGAGATGCTCACGCTGCCGGAGCGGCGCCGGGTGTTTGAAGCACTGCTGCGAACGGTTGGAGCGGAAGCCTTCCACGCGCCGGTGCCGGTGAGTGTGGCGGAGCTGCTCACCCGGCATGGGCTCAGCGCCGAGGAGTTGGAACGCGGCATCCGTGGGCTGCACTACATGGGGTGGATCCGCTGCACGGAGCTGCAGCTCACCCCTGCGGTAACGCTGCTGCTGCCCCGGCTGTCCACGCAGGAGCTCCCAATCCCGTGGGAGGAGTTGGAGCTGCGTCGGCATATCGCCTACGAGAAGTTCGAGCGCGTGAAGGCGTACGCACACACCTCTGCCTGTAAGCGGGCGGTGTTGCTGGAGTACTTCGGAGAGGAGCCCGAGAGCGATCTCTGCCTGCGCTGCTCCTCCTGCCATGCCGGGGTGGCTCCTGGAACACGGCGTCGGGAGCGCCTGATGCAGCTGTGGCAGGAGGTGGTCGAGCAGACCGGACAGCGCTTCCGTGCTGGAGTGCTACGCGATATGCTGCTGGGGCGCGCTACGCCGATTGTGCGGCTGCATCAGTTGCACTCCCTGCCGCTCTTCGGTGCAGTCGCCCCCGAAGAAGCGGAGCTGCTCGATGCCGCGCTCCAGGATGCCCTCCAGCGGGGTCTTCTCCGGCAGTGGCGCGGTGGCGTGCTCCAGCGTGTACAGCCTGTGCAGAGGAAGCCTCCCCAAGAGCAGCTCCCGCCGCCGTTGCAGGCGGTGGTGCAGGAGGCACAGCGCGGAATCCCTGCCCAAGAGATTGCCCAGCGCCTGGGGATGCCGCTTCCCACCGTTGCGCGCTACATCCAGGAAGCCTTGGAGCGTGGTATCCCACTGGAGCGCCGCTCCGTCCTCCCCGACGAGCAGCTCTACGCAGCGGTGCGGATTGTGCTCGAGCGCCTGCCCCGAGCTGCCCTGCGCGATATCCACGCCGCACTGGAAGGGCGCTGGGAGTACCCCCTGCTGCGGATTGCGCTTGCATTTGCCCGCCGCGAACGGGAGGCTACATCCGGAAGGTTCGCCGGCGGTTGAGGATGTAGTCCACGAAGACCGTCTCCCCCAGCCGGCGCAGACCGCAGTAGAATGCCCGCCCGCGGTTGACGCGCGTGAGCTCTTCGACGAAGTTCACCAAATACGGGTCCCGGGCAAGCATGAAGGTGGAGATCACGATGCCGTCACGCCGGCAGGCGAGCGCCTCCTCCAGCGTCTTGTTCACAATGCGCGGGTCCAGCCCGAAGGCGTTCTTGTAGAGCCGCCCGTTGTCCTCGAAGATCGCCGAGGGTTTGCCGTCGGTGAGCATGAAGATCTGCTTGTTGGCATCGCGGCAGCGCCGCAGCAGCATGCGCGCCAGGCGAAGCCCATCGCGCGTGTTGGTGTGGAAGGGACCCACCGTGATGAAGGGGATATCGGCGATGCTGATGCGCCGGGCTTCATCGCCGAAGATGACCACCTCGAGCGTGTCCTTGGGGTAGCGCCGCCGGATGAGCTCCGCCAGCGCCAGTGCAACCTGCTTTGCCGGCGTGATGCGGTCCTCGCCGTAGAGGATCATCGAGTGCGAGACGTCGATGAGCAACACCGTCGCGCACGAGGTCAGGTGCTCGGTTTCGTGGACGCGGACGTCCTCTTGCCGGAGCTGGAACTCCTCCAGCGAGCGGCTGCGCAGGAGGGCGTTGGTAAGCGTCTCCGTTGGGTCAATGGTGGAGGGCTGGTCGCCGAAGGTGTATTCGCGTGTCTCCGGCAGCCATTCGATGCCGTCGCCGCTGTGGACGGTCTCGTGGAAGCCCAGGTCGGATTTGCGCAGGGTACGGAAGATCTCGTTGAGCGCCTCCATGCGCAGCAGTTGTAGTGCCTTGGCGGTGGGATGGAGCATGCCATCGGAGCCCTCCTCCACGTAGCCGCGCAGGCGCAGGAGTTCGATGAACTCGTCCATCGTCACGGGGCTGGGGCTGCCGGAGTGCTCCTGGAGCTCTTGGAGCAGCTCCAATGCCTCTTGTACGTCCCCGCTGGTGTAGAGCAGGAGCATGGTGAAGGTGCGCAGGAGCCGTTGGAGCTGCTGCTCGGCGGTTTCGGACTGCTCGGTCCACTGCGAGTAGCGGATCCTCATGGGCTGGAGCTGGGCTGGGCGACCAAAGTGCGGCGACGCAGAATCGGGCGCGTTGAGTGTGGGCGCAGCAGACGGTGGACCGTCTCCGCAGCACGCAGCCCGTGTTCGATGGCGTTCTCCAGCGCGGGGGAGGCATCGTTATCGGTGTTGGCAAAGACGATGCGCCCGACCGGACGGGCAGCCTGCTGTGCCGCTCCCAATAACGCTGTCGGAGTAGGAATCACCATCGCATGCCCCCATGCAAAGCAAGCAAGCGGCATGCTCTCGGCAGCGCGCTCAGGTGCAAGGAGAGAGAACGCCTCGCGGACGACGGCGCAGACCAGACGGCGCACAGCCGTATCATCCAGCAGCAGTTGGCGCTGCGTTGGTGCCAGTGGAACGTAGATGCACGAGAGGAACCCTTCCACCGGCGCACTCTGGATGAGCGCGGCATTGACCACATCGGTGAAGAGCTGCGCCTGCGGTACCCACAGGTCAAAGCACGAGGGCGGCACCAGGGGGAAGTCCGTCCACACGTGTACGGTCAAGTACGGTGCGTAGCGCAGTTGGAGGATGGCTTGCTGCTGTGCCGGCGGGAGTTCGGGGATGAGATGCTTTGCCAGGAACTTCTGCCCGGCGAAGACGACGGCATCGGCATCAATGGCGAGCACTTCCCCCTCGGGGGCGATGCACACGGTGCGGACGCGCTGCTCGGAGAGGTGCTCGCAGCGGAGAGCAAGGTGGCGCAGCCGTACGCGTTGTGTGCCCAGTCGCTCGCAGAGCCGGCGTGAAAGCTCTGCCAAGCCTCCGGGCAGCGAATACCGAGGACACTCGAACTCCCAGCCGAACTCGCCGGAGTAGAAGTCGCGGAAGCAGTACGCACTGACCTCGGAGAGCTCGGCGCCCATTGCCGAGCGGGAGTAGGCATTGAGCAAGCGCAGCAGCGTAGCCGAGCCGTAAGCGCTGACGAAGGTCTCCGCCGGCTGGGCAGCAACACTGCGCCAGTTCGGTGGGAGCGGATCGGGCAGCGGGTACGGCGGTATGGGAAGCGTTTGCAAATCCGTTCGGAAGCGCCACAGTGCCGAGCGCTCTTCACGCGGCAGAGGGAGCTCAGCAAGGACGCTATCGCGCCAGAAGCCCTCGTAGATGGTGCCCTCCAGCAGCAGGGCATCGTTGGGAAGGGGCAGCGGCTGCAGCTGCAGTGCCTGTAGCAACTCCTGTAGAGCGCCGGAGAGCTCGGCAAAGTAGAGCGCCCCAACCGGCACGTGAGCACCTTGCCAGTGCTCCGTGCGCGTAGCCCCGCCGCAGAGTGGTTCGTTCTCCACCACGAGCACGTCGTAGCCCAGTTGCTGCAGGAAATAAGCGCTGCTGAGCCCTGCCGGACCGGCTCCGATGACGAGCACATCGCAGCGGTAGTAGGCATTCGGCTGCGGAGGGAGGCTCCCCTTCCAGAAGAGCCGGTGGGCGGGCTCTATGCGCTGGCGCCACAGCAGAATATGGTCATCTCCATCGCCATCCATGGTGGCACGCGGACCTCTTCGACATGCCCACGAAAGCAGGGCGGCAGCGACCGAAGCGGTGCCGGAGAGCAGGAAGCGACGGCGCGAGAGCACGGCGTCCCACGCAGTGGGTCCGAGCGCTTATGACGTAGATCGGGAGAGCTCTGGTGCAGTGTGCTGGGCGATGACCTCGAGCGCTTCCCACAGGTTACGGACGTGGAACTCAGCGTACGGCACTGGGGGATGGGCACCGACCAGCACGGTGCGCACACCTGCGCGGTAGCCGGCAAGGATGTCGCTGGCGCTATCGCCGACCATCCAACACTGTGCCGGGTGCAGGTGCCATTTCCGTATCGCCTCCAGCAGCATTCCGGGCTCTGGCTTGCGGTAGGGGCTGTTGCTGCCCTCCAGGTCCGGGCACACGAAGATGTCGTCCACCCCGCTTCCGAGGGTGCGCTGCAGGTGCTGCTGCAACTGCTCGTGGAGTGCGGCAACGGCATCCGGGCTGACCAATCCCTTCCCGATGCCCTGCTGGTTGGTCACGAGGATGCTCAGGAATCCCAGCGCCTTGATGCCGCGCAGGAAGTCCACAAAATCCGGCAGCAGCACGAACTCCTCGGCGCAGCGTACGTAGTCGCCGACGATACGCCAGTTGACGATGCCGTCCCGGTCCAGAAACACTGCGCGTCCCATTGCACCGGTGGTGGACGAAGCAGCCGTGGCTTTCCGACACGGCGGGCGCCCAGCTTCGTCTATTGGCGCGGTTCGGTGTGCAGCACACGATGGAGTACCGGCTCGAGGAGTTATGGGAGCAGCTTGCCGGGCGGCTTCCATCGCTCTCCGGTGGGGTGCTCGGCGGAGTCCAGGGTTCGCTTGCGGCATGGACGGTTGCGGCGCATTGGTGGCGCCGGCGCGAGCTCTGCGTGGTCGTGCTCCCAGAGCAGCAGGAGCTGGCACAGTGGCAGTACGATTTGAGCCAGCTCCCGACAGCAGCGGCGCTGGAGAGCTGGACATTGCAGCCGAAGCGGCTCTGGGAGCGGCTCCGGCAGTTGGACGCCGCACAGCTGCGCGGAATCGAGATCGCTGCTCGGCTTGCCAGCGGATGGCGTGGCGTGCTGCTGTGCACGCCGGAGGTGTTCTCGGTCCCGCTCCCCGAACCCCGGGAGCTGATGGATGCCTGGCTGCGGCTGGAGGTAGGCATGGAGTTGGCGCTGGAGGAGCTGCTCCAGCGCTTGCTGCAACGGGGGTTCCACCGAGTGGACCAGGTCCGCAGCGTGGGCGATATCGCCTGGCGCGGGGGCATTGTGGATGTCTTCCCGCTCGGCTGGGAGCAGCCGCTCCGCATCGAATGGTGGGGGATGGCAATCGAGTCGCTGCGCAGCTTCGACCCAGAGACGCAGCGCAGCACGGCAACGTACGAGGCGGTGGAGTTCCTGGCTGCCTTGCTCTGGGAGCACACGCCGGCAACGATTGCAGACTACCTGCCGGAGCACTTCTGCTTGATTCTCGAACAGCCGGAGCGCTGTGCCCAAGCCGCCGCCGGACGCCCGGAGTATGCACTCGTGCAGCAGCGCACAGAGCCGATACGGCTGAACCCGTTACAGCCGGCGCAGGAGGTCCTGAGCCGACCCCAGCCTTCGGTTGGGCGCTCCGTCGTGCGGCTGGTGCAGGAGCTGGAGCGCTTGGCTGCCGAAGGCTATGAGCTCTACCTCTGCGCTGCCGATGCCCCGCAGTTGCGCCGCTTCCGGCAGCTTGTCCAAGCTGCCGCCCGCGGGGAGCAGGAGCTCTCCGAAGAGCACGATTCCCCACCCGAGCTTGTGCAGCGCATCCATTGGGTTGAAGGGGCTCCGGCGCGGGGCTTCCTCTGGAGTGCGGAGCGTATTGCGGTGTGGACCGAGCACGAGGTGTTCCATCGACAGCCCCGACAGTTGGAGCCGGCTCGGCGCTACAGTCGTGGGCTGACGCTTGCGGAGCTGGAGCAGTTGCGCCCCGGAGAGTACGTCGTGCACGTGGACCATGGCATTGGAATCTTCGACGGGCTGCAGGTGCTCACGCTGGGAGGAGTGCGGCAGGAGTGCGTGCGCCTACGCTACGCCGATGGGGATATCCTCTACGTGCCGCTGGAGTACGTGCACAAGCTGCAGCGGTACCAGGCGCACGAGGGAGCGCGTCCGCGGCTCCACCGGCTTGGGGACCGGCGGTGGCAGTTGACGAAAGCCCGTGCACGGCGGCGCGCCCGCGAGCTTGCCCGCGAGCTCATCCGGCTGTACGCCGAACGGAAGCTGCGCCCCGGGTTTGCCTTCCCGCCCGATACGCTCTGGCAGCGCGAGATGGAGGCTGCCTTCCCGTACGAGGAGACCCCAGACCAAGCCCGCGCCACCGCCGAGGTCAAAGCCGATATGGAATCGGCGGTGCCTATGGACCGGCTCATCTGCGGTGATGTCGGGTTTGGCAAGACCGAAGTGGCAATCCGAGCAGCCTTCAAAGCTGTGCAGGCGGGCAAGCAGGTTGCCGTGCTCGTTCCCACGACGATTCTGGCCGAGCAGCACGCGCTGACCTTTGCCGAACGGCTTCGCCCGTATCCGGTGGTGATTGCAACGCTGTCGCGCTTCCGCTCCCGGCGGGAACAGCGGGAGGTTCTGCAGCAGCTCGAGCGCGGGCACATCGATATCATCATTGGCACGCATCGGCTGCTCAGCCCCGATGTCCGCTTCCGCGACCTGGGGCTGCTCATCATTGATGAGGAGCACCGCTTCGGGGTGATGGCAAAGGAGCGCCTCCGCCAGCTCCAGGTCACCGTGGACACGCTCACGCTGAGCGCAACACCGATTCCGCGCACGCTCCACATGGCGCTCATTGGAGTGCGCGATATGAGCCTGATTGAGACCCCACCGCGCAACCGGCTCCCTGTGCGGACGTACGTGGTGCAGTGGGACGATGAGTTCATCCGCCAGGCAATTCTGCTGGAGCTGGAGCGCGGCGGGCAGGTCTTCTTTGTGACCAACCACATCGAGGGCATCGAGCGGTTGCGTGAGCGCTTGTGCACGCTGCTGCCGCAGGCGCGGATTGCCGTTGCGCACGGGCGCATGCGCAGCAACGAGCTGGAATCGGTCATGGAAGCCTTCCTGCACCACCGGCTGGATGTGCTCGTGTGCACGAAGATTGTGGAATCCGGGCTGGACTTCCCCAACGCCAACACCATCTTCATCCACCACGCTGAGGACTTCGGGCTTGCCGAGCTCTACCAGCTCCGCGGGAGGGTCGGGCGCAGTAACGTGCAGGCGTACTGCTACCTCATCACGCCACCGTTGGAGCAGCTCAGTTCGACCACACTGCGGCGGCTGCAGGCACTGGAGGAGTTCACCGAGCTGGGGAGCGGCTTCCGCCTGGCGCTGCGCGACCTGGAGCTGCGCGGTGCCGGGAACCTCTTCGGTGCGGAGCAAAGTGGCTTCATCGCGCAGATTGGCTTTGAGCTGTACCAGCAGATTCTGGAGCAGGCGATCGAGGAGCTGCGCGAATCCCCACAGCCGCAGCGGCAACGCCCGGTGTTGGAGCTGCTGCGAAACCCCTCGTTGCTCCTGGAGATCGGCGAGGAAGCCCTGTTGCCGGACTCGTACGTGCCCAGCGAGGTCGAACGCTTCCAATTCTACAAGCGCCTGTACTGCGCCCAGACCGAAGCCGAGGTTGACGATATCGCAGCGGAGCTGCGTGACCGATTCGGACCGCTGCCGCCACCGGCGGAGCGGCTGCTGGAGGTGGTGCGGTTGCGTGTATACCTGGTCCACAGCGGCTGTGTCCGGGCAATCTGGCGCGAGAACACGCTGCAATTGGAGCTGCCGGCACGCTCGCGCGAGCTCTTCTACCGCTATGCCTTTCCCGTGCTGGTGCAGCTGGTCTCGGAGCGCGCCGGAGCGGAGTTCCGTCAGCAGCGGCAGCGGATCTTTGCTGTCTTCCCCTTGCAGCATCGGGCAGAGGCGCTGGAATTGGCGCGCGCGCTGTGGGAGGAGCTCGTCTGTGCGCTGCACCATGTTACTGTGCCCGTGGCGGAGCTGGAACAGGCGGAGGAGCTGTCGTGAGCTGGAGCTGCGGAATCGTCGGACTGCCCAACGTGGGGAAGACGCTGCTCTACAACCTCGTGTGCCGAGCCACGGCGGCGGTGGCGAACTACCCCTTCTGCACCATTGACCCGCACGTAGGGGTTGTAGCGGTGCCGGATGCGCGCTTGGAGTTCCTGGGGCGCCTCTACCGCCCGCAGCAGGTCACTCCGGCAACGCTGGAGGTGGTGGATATCGCCGGCTTGGTCAAAGGCGCCGCTGCCGGCGAGGGCTTGGGCAACCAGTTCCTTGCGCACATTCGAGCGGTGGACCTCCTCTGGCACGTTGTGCGCTGCTTTGAGGACCCCAACATCGTGCACGTGTACGGCTCGGTTGACCCACTGCGCGATGTGGAGATCGTGGAGCTGGAGCTTGTGCTGAAGGACCTGGAGTTCGTGGAGCGCCAGCTCCAGGGGCTGGAGAAGCGCTTGCGTGCCGGCGCCTCCGAGGAACAGCATCGGCAGGCGGCGCTGCTGGGCGCGCTTCGGGAGTGGCTCCAGCAGGGCAACCCCGTGCAGAGCTTCCCGCTCAGCGCGGAGCAGGTCGAATGGGTGCGGCAATGGCAGTTGCTGACGGGCAAGCCGGTCATCTACGTGGCGAACGCCGCCGTGGGGAACGCCCGGAGCGCTCAGTGGGTGGAGCAGCTCCGGGAGATGGCGCAGCGTCGGGGCAATTCCGTCGTTGCCCTGGACATTGCTTGGGAAGCAGAGCTACAAGAGCTGCCCGAACAGGAGCGGGAGCAGTTCCTGCGAGAGCTTGGGCTGGAGTACTCAGGGGTGGAGACCCTGCTCCAGGAGAGCCTGCGCCGGCTGCGCTTGGTGACCTTCTACACCGTTGTGGGCGGGCGCGAGGTGCGCGCGTGGTTGGTTCCCGAAGGCACTACGGCGGTGGAGGCAGCCGGGCGCGTGCATTCGGACTTCGCCCGCGGGTTTGTGCGCGTGGAGGTGATGTCCGTTGCAGAGCTGCAGCACTACGGTTCCGAGGAGGCGCTGCGCAGCGCAGGACGCTACCGCATCGAGGGACGCTCGTATCGGGTTGCCGACGGGGACATTCTGTATTTTCGCTCGATACTGTAGCGCGGAGGCGATGCTGCTGGTGGGGTTCGACATCGATGGGACACTCCTGCGCGTGCGACCGCAGCCGGTGCGGACGGCGCTGCGGGCAGCATTGCAGGAGACGCTCGGCACCGAAGTTCCCCCGGAGGCATTGACCGACCTGGCGGGCAAGACCGATTTGCAGATCCTCCGCGAGGTGGCGCACCGGCTTGCCCGTAGGGTGCTGCTGCGGAAGCTGGCGCGGGAGTTCATCCGGCGCTACGAGGAGCGCTACTTCCGGCTGGTGCAGCCGGAGGATGTTCAGCTGCTGCCGGGGGTGGAGCGGGCACTGGAATGCCTGGCGCGGCAGGGGCTGCCTCTGGGGATTTTGACGGGGAATCTGGAAGCCATCGCCCGCTGGAAGCTCCGTAGCGCGCGGATTGCGCAGTTTTTCGGGCTGGGAGCATATGGTTCGGAGCATTGGCAGCGGGCGCATCTGGTGCGGCTGCTGCAGGAGCGCGCACGCCGCCAGGGGATTGACCGGATCGTGCTCGTCGGGGATTCGCTTCGGGATGTTGCCAGTGCGCGGCGCTGCGGTGTGCACTGCATTGCCGTTGCCACCGGAGTCCACAGCAGTGAGGAGCTCCGCGCCGCTGGTGCCTACCGTGTGTTGCCAACGCTGGAAGCGGTTGAGCCATTGCTGGAGACACTCCATGAGCTCGGCGCGCAAGCTCATCATTGCGATTGATGGACCCGCAGGGGCGGGCAAGAGCACCACTGCGCGCTTGGTGGCGCAGCGTCTGGGGTACGTCTACGTGGACACCGGCGCAATGTACCGGGCGCTGACCCTGGCAGCGCTGCGCCGCGGGGTCCCACTGGAGGAGGAACCCTTGGCGGAGCTGGCGCGCCAGGTCCGAATCGAGCTCCAACCCAGCCCCGATGGGCAGCGGACACTGCTCGATGGGGAGGATGTCAGCGATGCCATTCGGCTGCCCGAGGTCACGCAGGCGGTCAGCCGAGTGAGCGCCTTCCCGGCAGTTCGGCGCATCCTTGTCGAAAAGCAGCGCGAGCTGGGCAGGGAGGGCGGCGTCGTCATGGATGGGCGCGATATCGGCACAGTGGTCTTCCCGCACGCCGATGTGAAGGTCTTCCTGACGGCATCGCTGGAGCAGCGGGCGCGCCGCCGTGCACGGGAGCTGCGTCAGCAGGGGGTGCAGGTTGCCGAGCACGAGGTGGCGCGCGAGTTGGCACTGCGCGATCGGCTCGATTCAGAGCGCTCCGATAGCCCGCTCCGTCCCGCTCCCGACGCCGTCGTCATTGATACTTCGGAGCTGAGCATCGAGGAGCAGATTGAGCGCGTGCTGGCGCTGGTCTACGAGCGCCTGGGCTGCAATAGGGTACAGCAGTGAGCGTCCCCAGCCCAAGGGATACAGCCCGTGCCGGTGCCATGCGTGTTGAGATTGACCCACAGGCGGGATTCTGCTGGGGCGTTGTGCGCACGATCCAGATTGCCGAGGACGCTCTGCAGCAGGGCACGCCGGTGTACGTGCTGGGGCAGCTCATTCACAATCCGCGCGAGGTGGAGCGCCTTGAGCAAAAGGGGTTGCGCACGATTACGCACGAGGAGCTTCCCGAAGCTGCCCGCCAGGGAGCGCGTGTGCTCATCCGAGCGCACGGGGAGCCACCCGAGACCTACCGCCGCGCTTGGGAACTGGGAGTGGAGCTCATTGACGCCACCTGCCCGATTGTCTCCAAGCTGCAGGAGCGCGTCCGCAAGTTCTACGTCCAGGGCTACCAGGTGGTCATCTTCGGCAAAGCCGAGCATCCGGAGGTCATCGGAGTCCGGGGGGTCTGTGAGGGGAATTGCATCGTCGTGCGCACGGTTGAGGAGGCGCTCGAGCGCGTAGATATGCGGCGTCCGACGGTGCTCTTTTCGCAGACCACGATGGACAAGCGTGCCTTCGCCGAGCTGGCAGCGGCGCTCCGCAAGCGTATTGCCGAGCTTGTGGTGCAGGAGCCCGAGCAGGTGAGTGGGGAATTCCGCGCGAAGAACACCATCTGTGGGCAGGTCTCCGGACGCGAGGAGCAGCTGCGCCGGTTTGCTGCAGCGCACGATGTGGTGCTCTTCGTTGCCGGGCGCACCTCCTCCAACGGACGGGTGCTCTATGAGATATGCCGCTCGGTCAACCCGCGCACGTACTTCATCGAAGATGTGCGCGAGCTGCAGCCGGAGTGGTTTGCCGATGTCCGTAGCGTTGGGATTACCGGCGCGACCAGCACGCCCCAGTGGTACATGCAGGAGGTAGCACGCGTGGTGCGAGAGCGCTTCGCTACCGTACCAGACGGAAGTTGCGATACTCCCCAATCCTCCAGCCGGTGAGCTGCTCCAGCCAATCGCTCAGCCGTATCCGCAGCGGAGCACGGGGAAGCCGTGTGGGGTCGAATGCCGCAGCCCAGCTCTGGGCTTGTGCAATACGCTCGTGCATGACCGATGGATGAGTCCCCTCGAAGTGGCGTACAGCGTAGGCGGAGCGGTAATCGAAGAGCTCGCCCGGGGGAAGATGCTGGGCGATCCACTCCTCATCGTGCCAGAGGCGGTGGAAGTCGCGCAGCTTCTGCAGCATGACCTCCGGAGGGCGGACCCAGCCGTAGTGGTAGACGTAAGCCGAGATTTGGCGTGCGCGCAGCAGAGCGGTCCTCCCATTTGGCAGGCGCTTACGGAAGCCTTGGGCATCGCCCCAGGAGATGACCTGCCCCGTGTTGCGGAGGATGCGCACCTCGCGCCGGTACCATTGCCGTCCGACCCCAATGTAGTCGTAGCTGCCGTAGAAGTGGTAGTACCACAGCACCAGCGCTTCGACGTGCCGTTGCCGGTCGGCTTGGCGGATCGCCTGCAGGATGGTCTCGTAGTCCTGCTCATGCAGCACCTCATCCGCTTGCAGGTAGATGCACCAGTCGCCACGGCAGGCATCCAGGGCGATCTGTGTCTGCTGTGCCAGCACCCGCCAGCGCGGTTGCACGGAGTCGTCCCAGACTGTGTCCAGGATGCGCAGCTTTGGGCTACCGATGGCGGCGATCGCCTCACGCGTGCCATCGTCGGAGTTGCCGACAGCGACGACCAGCTCGTCGCACAGCGGCAGGAGCGAGCGCAGCGACTCCACGACGGGGTAGCCATAGCGCAGCCCATTGCGCACGAAGGAGAAGCCGCTAATCTGCATCGGTGTTGGTTGGCTGTGACCGCACTGCAAAGTTGCACAATACGGCGCAGGAGAGAAGCGCTCACTTGGCGTAACTTTGCATGCATTGCGGCGGTTGCCTCCAGCGTAGGTTGAGCAATGTGGGAGGAAGTGCCTTCATCACAACAGGAGCAGCGCTTGCAGGAGCTGTTGCGTGCCAGCGGTCGGCTGCCACGCCACGTCGCCATCATCATGGACGGCAACGGGCGGTGGGCACAGGAGCGTGGGCTCCCACGAGTCGAGGGGCATCGGCAGGGGATGCGCAGCGTGCAGGAGGTGGTGCAGGTTGCCGTGCAATTGCAGATTCCGTACCTGACGCTCTACGCCTTCTCCATGGAGAACTGGCGCCGCCCGCAGAGTGAGATCGCAGCGCTGATGTGGTTACTGCGCCACTACTTGCAGCAGGAGCTGCCGCGCTTGCAGCGCCACAATATCCGCTTGCGGGCAATCGGTAAGCTCAACGCACTGCCCCGGCGAGTACAGAACATGCTGCGGCAGGCGATCCGGCAGACTGAGCACAACACTGGATTGACGCTCACCTTGGCGCTCAGCTACAGTGGGCGCTGGGATATCGTGCGCGCCGTGCAGATGATCGCTATTGACGTCCGCCGAGGCAAGCTCTCGCCGGAGGATATCACCGAGGAGACCTTCGCCGGCTATTTGATGACGCACGAGCTGCCCGAACCGGATCTGCTCATCCGAACCAGCGGCGAGATGCGGCTGAGCAACTTCCTGCTCTGGGAGAGCGCCTACGCGGAGATCTACATCAGCGAACGCTACTGGCCGGACTTCCGCCGCTGCGAGTTCTACCGCGCACTGGTGGACTACCTGCGCCGCGAGCGCCGTTTCGGGATGACCTCCGAGCAGCTTGGACGGACGCCGAACCCACAGCACGACGTGACGGAATTGCATGCCCTGGTGGATGCGGTGGCATCGCTGTCTGCGCTGTAGCCTGTTGCTGCTGGGGACGCTGCTGCCGCTCAGCGCACAGCTCCCCGAGGGACGGGTGCGCATCCTGTCGGTGCGCGTGGAGGGGACACGCTTTGCCGATCCGACAACGGTGCTGCTACTCTCCGGGCTGCGAGCGGGCGATACATTGCAACTGGGCGGTGACCGGCTACAGCGGGCGCTGCGCAATCTCTGGCAGCGAGGGCAGTTTTCGGATGTGCAGATCCTGGTCGAGCGCGTAACCCCGATGGGGGTAGCACTGCTCATCCGCGTTGAGGAGTTCCCGCGCCTGGCAGCGCTGGAGATAGAGGGCGCCCAGCAGCTCCCCGAACGGCGGATCCGCGATGCGCTTGCCCGTGCCCCCGGGGATCTGATCTCGCCGGCGGTGGTGCTGCAGATGCGCCGCAAGGTCGAGGAGCTCTACCGCCAGGAGAAGCTCACGCTGCTGCGGGTGGAGATCACCGAGCGCCCCGCCGATACGCCGGGTTACGTTGCGGTGCGCATCCGTGTCTGGGAGGGTCCCACGCCGCGGGTAGCATCGGTCCGCTTTGTGGGTAACGAGCTTCTCGGTGCTGATGAGCTGCTGGATGCCTTTGAGGAGACCCGCCCCAAGCGGTGGTGGCAATTCTGGCGCTCGGCGCGCTTCGATGCCGACAAATACGCCCAGGACAAGCAGCGGCTGCTGGAGCTCTACCGCCGCCAGGGCTTCCTGGATGCCGAAATCGTGCGCGATAGCATTGCGGTGGATTCGGCAACGGGCAAGGTGTCCATTACCATCTGGGTCCACGAGGGGGCGCGCTACTACATCCGCCGCGTCCGATTCGTGGGCAATACGGTTTTCCCCGAAGAGGTGCTGGTGGAGCGGCTCGGAATGCGCCCGGGCGAGCTCTACAATGTGGAGCGCTTCGAGAAGAACCTGCGCGGCAACGAGGACCAAAGCGATGTTGCCTCGCTGTATCTGGACCGGGGCTACCTCAGTGTGGAGCTGCTCAAGGAGGAGAGCCGGGTGGCGCCGGATTCGGTGGACATCACCGTGCGCGTGCTCGAACGCCGGCGCTACCGGATTCGCCGCGTGGATATCGTGGGCAACACCAAGACCAAGGACAAGGTCATCCGGCGCGAACTGTACACCTTCCCTGGGGACTACTTCAGCCGCAGCGCTATCATCCGCAGCATTCGGGCGCTGGGCGTGCTCAACTACTTCAACCCAGAAGCGCTGCGCCCGGATGTGCGCCTGGTGGACGAGGAGCAGGTGGACCTCATCTACCGCGTCGAGGAGCGCTCCACCGATGTGCTCAACGCCTCGATTGGGCTGGCTCAGGGCATCGGCGTGACTGGCTCGGTGGGGATCTCGCTCAACAACTTCTCCCTCCTGGAGCCGTTGCGCGGTGGTGCGGGGCAGGTCTTCACCTTCAATTGGGAGGCGGCGGCAATCGGCTACCTGCGGCAGTTCTCGCTGGGATTTACCGAACCCTGGCTCTTGGACGAGCCGACAACGCTGGGCTTCAACGCCTACGATGTGCGTTACAGCTACAGCTACGACCTGCGCCAGACGGGCATTACGCTCAATCTCGGACGCCGCTTCCGCTTCCCCGATGATTACTTCCGCGGCGATTGGCAACTGGTGCTTCAGCGCAATGACCAGCGCAGCAGCCAGGGGCTCTACCGCCAAGGGGTGACGACCGAGATCTCGCTGGGGCAGACCGTGACGCGCCTGAGCTTCAACAGCCTCATCTTCCCCACGAGCGGCTCGCGGGTGAGCCTTTCGGCGCGGTGGGCGCTGGGAGCTCTCAGCATTGGCACGACGGATTACCTGCGGATGGGCTTCTCGGCGGAATTCGCCACTCCGCTGCTCTCGGCGGCGCTCTCGGAGCGGCTGGTGCTCTACCTTTCGAGCGAGGTGGGCTACCTTAAAGGGCTGCGCTCGGATACCACGATTCCGGCGAACCAGTTCTTCCAAATGGGTGGCAGCGGCTTGGGCGGATTCAACGTGACTCCACTGCGTGGCTACCCCGACGTGAGCATCGGACCGCGCGGGGGAGGCACCGTTGTTGCCCGCCATGGGGTGGAGCTGCGCTTTGCGCTCTCCCTGCATCCCATCCCCATATACGTCTTAGCCTTCGCCGAAGCAGGCAACGTCTGGGCAACACCGCGCCAGATGGACCCCTTCGGGCTGAAGCGCTCAGCAGGCATTGGGATGCGGCTGCTGATGCTGCCGCTGGGGTTGCTCGGCTTTGACTACGGCTATGGCTTCGATCCCGATGACCGCACGGGGAAGCCCCGCTCGGGATGGAACTTCCACTTCCAACTTGGACGGTAACACGAGCGTGCACGGAAAGCAATGAACCTACACCGATGGCTGGGACTGTGGCTGTGTGCTGCCGTGCTGGTGGATGCACAGACGGCGCGGCAGCGCCCGGCGGCGACGGAATCGATTCGCATCGCCGTGGTGAACTTGGAGACCCTGGTGCGGGAACTCCCTGAGGCTGCCGAAATTGACCGGCGTCTGACGGAGACGGCGCAGCGCTACCGCGATACCCTTACTCAGCTCCGCACCGAGCTGGAGCGGCGCCTGGAGGACTATCGTAAGCGGGAAGCCCTGCTCACGCCCGATGCCCGCGCGAAAGAGGAGGAAGCCCTACGCCAGCTCCAGGAGCGCTACCTGCAGTACCAAGAGGAAAAGTTCGGCATTGCCGGTGAGATCGCCCGGTTGCGCGAGGAGCTCTTGCAGCCGCTGCGCACCAAGGTCCAGGATGCCATCCGCGCAGTGGCGCGCGAGGAGAACTTCCATGTGGTCCTGGACCGCTCCAGCCCAACCGTGCTCTTTGCCGATGACCGCTACGATCTGACCTACCGTGTGCTGGACCGGCTCAAGCGAGGAAGCCCATGAACTGGCGATGGTGTGTGCTGATGGCGCTCCTTGCAGCGCTGCCCGTGCGAGCGCAGTTGGAGAAGCTGGAGCAGCTCTTCTCCTTTGGAGCGGCGCGCGTCGGCTTCATCGCTTCGGAGGAGATCCGCAAGCGCTTTCCCGAAGCGCAGCAAGCCGAACAGCGCCTGCGCTCGCTCAGTGAGGAATGGCAGCGCACGCTCGAAGAGTACAGCCGTCGCATCGAGGAGCTGGAGGAGCAGATCCGGCGCAACCGGCTGCTCTGGACCGAAGAGGAGCTCCGCCAGAACGAGACCCAACTGGAGCAGCTGCGGCGGCAGCAGCAGGAATTTGCCCGCCAGCGCTTCGGTCCCGGGGGAAGCTACGACTCGGCTGCTGCTGCCATCTACCGACCCGTCGAAGCCAAGATCTACGCCGCTGTCCAAGAGGTCGCCCTTGCCGAAGGGGTGGATTTCGTCTGGGACAAAAGCCGCCATCCGCTCCTGTTTGCCAACCCGCGCTACGACCTGACCGTCAAGGTGCTCAAGCGGCTCGGTGTCGAGGCAAAGGACTTGGAGACACAGCAGCAACAGCAACTCCAAGAGCTGGAGCGGCAGCGCAAAGGGGCACAGGCATCGGAGAACGCTCCGCGCGCACCCCGACGGCGTCCGGCTCCTTCGGAGGGGCAGACACCGGAGGGCTCCGCACCCTCTCCGGAGCAGCCACCTGAGCAGGACCGTCCCATACCTCGGTAAGCAACGATGCCGGAGCGCACCTATACCACTGCGCAGTTGGCGCAGCTCTTAGGGGGCGAGCTCGAAGGCGACCCAGAGCTGCAGGTTGTCGGGCTCAACCGCATCGAGCATGCCCGGGCCGGGGAGCTGAGCTTTGTCCACAATGAGCGGTACGCGCGGCTGCTGCCGACAACGGAGGCCACCTGCGTCCTCGTCCCCCCAGGGCTCAACGTTGCACCCCGAGCGGGGCAGGCGTTCATCCGCGTTGCCGACCCGTACCGCGCCTTTGTTGCCGCAATGCGCTTGTTCGTGCCCGAACCGGAGTTGCCCTGGGGCTATCGCCATCCGACGGCGGTGGTGCACGAGAGCGCCCAAGTTGCGCCGACAGCGATTCTGGGGGCATACTGCGTGGTGGGACCTCGCTGCTCCATCGGCGAGCGGGTTGTCTTGCATCCGCATGTGGTGCTCTACGCCGAGGTCACCGTCGGAGAGGGCTCGGTGCTGCACGCCGGAGTGGTGTGCTACGAGCGCACCCGAATCGGACGTAACTGCATCATCCACGCCGGGGCGGTGCTGGGCGCCGATGGATTCGGGTTCTTCGAAACCCCGGACAAGCGCCTGGAGAAGATCCCGCACGTGGGCAACGTCGAAATCGGGGATAACGTGGAGATCGGCGCCAACACAACCATAGACCGGGCGCTGGCGGGCAGCACCGTTATCGGCTCCGGAGTGAAGCTGGACAACCTCGTGCACATTGCCCACAACGTCAGCATTGGCGAGCACACGGCGATTGCGGCGCAGACGGGCATCTCCGGGAGCACACGGCTGGGGCGGCGCAACCGACTGGGCGGGCAGGTGGGCGTTGTGGGGCATATCTTCACCGCTGACGATGTGGTCATCGAGGCGAAGTCGGGCGTGTCCAAATCCCTGCGCCGCCCGGGGCACTACTTTGGAATCCCAGCTTGCGAACACCACCGTGCCCTGCGCCAGGAGGCTGCACTGCGCCAGCTCCCAGAGCTGCTGCAGGAGGTGCGGCTGCTGCGCCAGCAGCTCCAAGAGCTTCAACGGCGGCAAGACGTACAACCGTAAGCGCGGACAATGGTCGAGTACCAGCGAACACTGCGTGAAGCCGTATCCGTCTCTGGCACGGGATTGCACACCGGAGCGCCGTGCACGATCACCTTCCACCCGGCACCGGAGAACTACGGCTACCGCTTCGTGCGCACGGACCTGCCCGGGGCACCGGAGATCCCAGCGCTGGTGGAGTACGTTGTGGACTGCAACCGCTGGACGACCTTGGGCAGCGGCGATGTGCGCATCCACACGGTCGAGCACGTGCTGGCGGCTCTGGTGGGACTGCGTGTGGACAACTGCCGCATCGAGCTCGATGGTCTCGAACCCCCTGTGGGGGATGGCAGCGCGCTGCCCTTTGTGGAGGCAATCCAGAAGGTCGGCATCGTCGAGCAGAAGAGTCCACGGGACTACCTCGTGGTGGACCAGCCCATCCGCTATACCGATGAGCAGCGCGGCACAGACATGGTTGCCCTGCCCAACGATGCCTTCCACGTGACGGTCATGATTGACTACCACACGCCCGTGCTGGGCAGCCAGCATACGGCGCTGTTCAATCTGGAGCAGGAGTTTGTCACCGAGTTTGCGCCGGCGCGCACCTTCTGCCTGCTGTCGGAGGTGGAGGCGCTGTTGGAGCAGGACCTCATCCGCGGCGGACGATTGGATAATGCGCTCGTCATTGTGGACCGTGCGCTCAGCCCGGAGGAGCTGCAGCGCTTGGCACGCCGCCTGGGCATCGATGGGGAGCTGCGCGTCGGGAGCACCGGCATCCTCAACGATATCCCCTTGCGCTACCGCAATGAGCCGGCACGCCACAAGCTGCTGGACCTGCTCGGCGATTTGGCGCTTGTAGGGGTTCCGCTGCAGGCGCACATTCTGGCTGCCCGCCCCGGGCATGCAACGAATGTGGAGTTTGCGCGGCGGATTCGCCGGCTCTATGAGCAGAAGAAGCTCGTGCGCCGCTACCAGGTGCGCCCCAGCGATAGCGCCGTCTTCGATATCGAGGCGATCCTGCGCATCATGCCGCATCGCTACCCCTTCCTGCTGGTTGACCGTATCGTGGAGTACGACCTGGAGCAGAGCCGCATCCTGGGCTACAAGAACGTGACCTTCAACGAGCCCTTCTTCCAGGGGCACTTCCCCGGGCGTCCGGTCATGCCCGGGGTGCTCATCGTGGAGGCGATGGCGCAGACGGGGTGTCTGCTCCTGCTGAAGGACTTGGAGCTGGACCCGGAGAAGGTGCTGGTCTTCTTCACCGGCATTGACAAAGCGCGCTTCCGCAAGCCCGTCCTCCCCGGCGACCAGCTCGTCATGGAGGTGCGCCTGCTGCATCGGCGCTTCCGCACCGTTTTGCTGGAGGGGCGCGCCTTCGTCAACGGGCAATTGGTCGCGCAAGCCGAGCTCCAGGCAACCATCGTGGAGCGCTGACCAAATGGTGCGCTGCCACCCGACAGCGGTCGTCTCCCCGAAGGCGCGTATTGCCGATGGTGTCAGCATCGGTCCGTACAGCATCATCGAGGACGATGTCGAGATCGGCGAGGACTGCGAAATCGGCTCCCACGTCGTGCTTGCCAACGGGGCGCGCCTGGGGCGGGAATGCCGCGTCTTCACCGGTGCGGTGATTGCCAACCCACCGCAGGACCTCAAGTACGCGGGCGAGCCCACGCTGGTCTACATCGGGGATCGGACAACGATTCGGGAGTTCGTTACCATCAACCGAGGAACGAAAGCCAGTGGGGCGGTGCGCATCGGATGTGACTGCTTGGTGATGGCGTACTGCCACGTGGCACACGATTGTGTCATCGAGGACCACGTGATTCTGTCCAACGTCGTACAGCTTGCCGGGCATGTGCACATTGGCGAATGGGCAGTGCTGGGAGGGGTGGTCAAGGTGCACCAATTCTGTGCTATCGGCAAGCACGCGATGGTGGGCGCAGATGCCAAGATTGTCAAAGATGTGCCGCCGTACGCGCTCGTCGGGCGCGAGCCGCCACGCATCGAGGGGATCAATCGCGTGGGCTTGCGCCGCCGGGGCTTCCCCGAACACGTCATCCAAGCGCTGGAGGAGTTCTACCGCGTGGTCTTCTTTTCCGGCTGGAACACCAGCGATGGCATTGCCCGCTATCTGGAGCTGCACCCGGAGCCCATCGCCGAGGTGCAGGAGTGTATCGAGTTTATCCGCCGTTCGCAGCGTGGAGTGTATCGGTAACACAGCCGTGGTGAGCAGCAATGGACCTGTTTGGCACGCGTGAGTTGCAGGAGCTGCTTCGCGTGGAGAGCACGCCGTGCATTTCGCTTTTTGCTCCGATGGAGCGGGTGACGGCTCTGGCGCACCAGAATCCTGTGCGCTTCCGCAATCTGCTGCGGCAGGCGCAGGAGCGGCTGGAGCGCTCTGGGGTCCGCCCCCACACCATCGAAGAGCTGCTTGCTCCTGCGCAAGCCCTGCTGGAGGATGAGCTCTTCTGGCTCTACCAGGGCGATGGCTTGGCAGTCTTTGCGGCGCCCGAGTTCTTCCGCACCTATCGGGTGCCCTTGCGCTTGTCTGAGGAGCTCGCCATCGGCGAACGCTTCGTGGTTACGCCGTTGCTGCCGTTGCTGCTGCACAATGGGCAATTTTGGGTGCTGGCGCTGGAGAAGTACCGCATACGCCTCTTCCTGGGGGGTCCTTCGGGGCTGTCGGAGGTGGACCCGGCGCATCTGCCCTCCTCTCTGCGGGAGGCACTGCAGGTGGACCAACCCGACATCGTGGTGCAATACCGCACGGCGCTGCGCGTAGGGCAGGGGCGCACCCATATGGCGACGCACGGGCACGGGTTCGGCAGGGAGGATATCAAGCGCATGGTGCTGGAGTACTACCGAGTGGTGGACCGCGCCTTTCGGGAGCTGGCAGCGGAGCATCCCTTCCCCTTAGTGCTGGCGGGGGTGGAGTACTTGGTCAGCCTCTACCGCGAGGTCAATTCGTACCCGCGAACGCTTGCAGAGGCGGTGCCGGGGAGCCCTGAGACCCATCCGTTGCACCAGCTATTCGAGCATGCACGACAGCTTGTGCTCCAGTGGGCACAGCAGGAGCGCCGGCGCTGGCTGGAGCAGTACTACGAGCTGCGCGGCAAATCGGTGAAGGCAACCGAGGAGCTCACTACCATCGTGCTGGGAGCGGCAGAGGGGCGCGTTGAGGTGCTCTTCATCGCCGAGGGGGCACAGCTCTGGGGAACGGTGGACTGGCAGCGCCGCGCTGTGGAGGTGAGTTCGGCAGATACGCCCGGTGCCGTTGACTTGGTCAACGAGGCAGCAGTCCAGACGCTGCTGCATCGGGGGACGGTCCTCAACGTTGCTGCGCAGGAGCTTCCCGATGCAGCATCAATGGCAGCGCTGCTGCGCTACTGAGCGTGCTCGCAGCGGTGTGGGGCGCGCCGTGAAGCTCAGTGTGCGGAAGGCTTCTGCACCGAGCTGGCAGAGCTTCTCGTGCGCAACCAGCCCAATCATGGCGGCGTTGTCCAGGCAGTAGACCGTCTGCGGGAAGACCACCCGGAGCCCCAGCCGGAGCGCCTCCTGCTGAAACTGCCGGCGCAGGGCGGAATTCGCCGAAACACCCCCGGCGACGACGATGGTGCGCGCGCGGCACCGGCGGGCTGCCCGCAGAGTCTTGCGCACCAATACCTCCACGATGGCGGCTTGGGCGGAGGCGCACAGGTCTGGAAGCACCTCTTCAGGCACGCCGTTGGGATAGTGGCGCTGGAGCAGTGCCCGAACGGCACTCTTCAAGCCGCTGAAGCTGAAATCGTCGCTGGGGTCGTTGAGCAATGGGCGCGGGAAGGAGAACGCCTGTGGATTTCCCCGCATGGCGCAGCGGTCAATTGCTGGTCCCCCAGGGTAGCCCAGCCCCAGGAGCGTTGCAATCTTGTCGAAGGCTTCGCCGGCAGCATCGTCGCGGGTGGAGCCCAGCAGGGAGTATTCGGCAAAGGAGCGCACCCAGAACAGCGCCGTATGCCCTCCGCTGACGACCAGCGCCAGGAAGGGGAATTCCGGCGGCTCTGCCTCCAGGAAGCCCGAAAACATGTGCCCCTCCAGGTGGTTGACCGGTACCAGCGGCAGATTCCACCGCAGGGCAAGCCCCTTGGCGAAGTTGACCCCTACGAGCAGCGAGCCAATCAAGCCGGGTTCGGTCGTCACGGCGAGGGCGTCGAGCTGCTCTATCCCAAGCCCAGCCCGCTGCAATGCCTCGCGGACGATGGGGATGATGCTCTGGAGATGGGCACGGGCAGCCAGCTCCGGGACGACGCCACCGTAGCGCTGGTGCTCCAATTGCGAGCGGAGCACGTTGCTCAGCACTTCGCGTCCGCGCACAACGGCAGCGGCGGTCTCGTCGCACGAGGTCTCAATTGCCAACAGCGTGTACTGCGGCATCGGAAGGGCTCAGCGCACGCAGGTGACGGAACAGCATCGTCAGGGCGGCAGCCACGGCACGCTGCCGATTCCCAGCGCGGTCATGCCGGAACCAGTAGCGCTGCGCCTGAACGCCCTGCGGGGTTGCCAGGGCAATCCAGACCGTTCCAACCGGCTTCTCTGGAGTGCCACCGCCGGGTCCGGCAATTCCGGTGATCCCAACGCCGTACGTTGCCGCAAAGCGCTGGCGTACGTTCTGCGCCAGCAGCTCGGCAACCTCGCGGCTGACGGCTCCCACCCGCTCCAGCAGCTCCGGTGGGACCGAGAGCAGCTCAACTTTAGCGGCGTTGCTGTACACGATGAGCCCGCCAAGGAAGTACTCCGAGCTGCCCGCAACCTCTGTAATTGCTGCCCCAAGCAGCCCGGCAGTGCAGGACTCTGCCACCGCGAGCGTTTCGCGGCGCTGCCGCAGCAGTGTGCCAACTGCCTGTGCCAGGGAGACTTCCGCTCCTTCGCCGACAAGGTACGCATCGATGCGCTCGCGCAGCCGTCCCAGCGCCTGCTCCAGGAGTGCCTCGGCGTGAGCAGGGGATTCGGCGCGAGCATCCAGCCGCAGCCGCACACCAGTGAACGAAGGCAGGAATGCCAGCCGAACACCCTCCGGCAGGAGCTGCGCTGGCTCCCCCAGCAGTGCTGCCAGATCTGCTTCCGCAATGCCGGCGGTGAGCAGCGTGCGGGAGAGGCGAATTGCCCCTCCACGCTGGAGCCGGAAGCTGCGTAGCCGTTCCCGCGCCTGCTCCAGGATGGACCTCATCTCTGCCGGGACACCGGGCAGTGCCAGGAGAAACTTCCCCTCGCGCTCCACCCAAATGCCCGGGGCTTGCCCGACGGGGTTGGGGAGAGGAATTGCCGAACGCGGTATCCACGCCTGGCGCAGAACCTGCTCCCGGGCGGCAATGCCGCGCTGCTGTACCAGCTCCTCCAGCCGTGCCCGAACCTCAGGATGCTCGATCGCCTCTTCGCCGAGGAACTCGCAGAGTGCCTCGACGGTGAGGTCGTCATGGGTCGGTCCCAACCCACCGGTGGTGATGATGCCATCGCTGCGCTCCCACAGGCGGCGGAGCTCGGCGACGATCTCGTCGCGGTCGTCACCAACGGTGACGTGGCGGAAGACCTCAAAGCCCAGTTCGCTGCACTGCTGCGCAATCCAGGCGGCGTTGGTGTTCACCACCTGCCCAATGCAGAGCTCATCGCCGATGCTCATGATGGCAAGCCGTGCCATAGCGCTTCCGGAGCGGTTGTGGTTCGGCGCTATGGACGAACGTGCTGCGCAATAGCGCGCAGAGCGGCTTCGTCATCGCCGCCAGCGGAGCGATGCAGAACCGGAAGTACAGCCGAACTGTCTCGATTGCGCTTGCGGCAGCACTACTCCTGCCGCTGCTGCACGTGCATGAGGTGCATGCTGGGCATCCCGGCGCTGCCACGCTTGGGCAGCTCTGTTGGGTGTGCCTGCATACACCGGTTGCTGCAGTCGTTCCGGACACAGCCCCGCACATCGCCCTCCAGGCGGAGCGCATCGGAGGGGTGCCCTCTTGTGAGGAGGCTCCGAGCGTTGCTTCGCAGTATCGTCTTCGGCTCCGTTCACCGCCAGCGTGTTGAGCCCTCAGGCGAAGCCAGATCCCGAAGGGCGTTCCCCTGAACGCCGGCGCTGGAGTGTACCATTCAGAGGGCAAGCACGATGCGATGGCTGCTTCTGTGCACTGCCACTGCGGTGTGTATGGCATCGGTGACGGTGCGCGTTGTGGTGCGCGATAGCACGGGCGAACCCGTCGTCGGTGCCCGTGTCCTGCTGGAGCGCAGCCACTGGGGCGGGTACACCGACCAGACCGGGCAATTGGAGCTGCGGAATGTTGCCGCTGGGCAGTACCGACTGCGCGTGAGTGCGATGGGATTTGCTGCGGTCGTGCAGGAGCTTCGCCTGGTGCGCGATACGGTGGTCGTGGTCGTGCTCCAGGGGCAACCACTGGAGCTTGCTCCTGTGCAGGTTGAAGCGCAGCGGTCGCCAATAGAGCAGGGGATTCAGCCGGTGATGAACATCGGGGTGCGGGAGCTGGACCAGCACCGCGGGCAGACGGTCGCGGGGCTGCTGGAGCGGCTTCCGGGGACGGCGGCGCTCACGACCGGACCGGCGATCGCGAAGCCGGTTGTGCGCGGGTTCGTAGGCGAACGCCTGCTGGTGCTCTCCGATGAGCTCCCCATCCAGGGGCAGCAATGGGGAGCCGAGCACGCGCCAGAGCTGGACCCCATGCTGGTGGAGCAGGTCGAGCTGCTCCGGGGTGCAGCGGTTGTGCAGTACGGTCCGGAAGCCATCGGTGGGGTGCTTCGCTTCCGTCCCTTGCCGCTTCCCCAAGAGCCCGGACGGCGTCTGGAGCTGCGGCTGGAGGGCGCTTCGGCAAGCCGGATGGGTGCGCTGGGGATATGGACGGAGGGGCGCGAACGCTTTGCCCCGCTGAGCTGGCGGCTGCTGGTGAGCGCCCGCCGCTCCGGTGATGTTGCCACACCGCGCTATTGGCTCGCCAACACTGCCGCTCAGCAGCTCAACGGCGATGGGGCTGTGGGCTACCTCTGGGAGAGCGGGCAGGCGCGGCTGCGCGCGCAACTGTACGACGCGCAGATAGGGGTCTTCGCCGGCATGCACATCGGGAATTTGAGCGACTTGGAGCGCGCCTTCAGCGCGCCGGTACCGCTGGTGCAGCGCCCCTTCTCCTACGCCATCGAGCCGCCCTTTCAGCATGTGCAGCATCGCCTGCTGGAGGTGAGCGCCGAACAGCAGATTGCCGCGATGTCGTGGCGCTTTCTCCTGGGCTGGCAGCAGAACCATCGTCGGGAGTACGACCGCCACTACGGCAGCCGCCCTGCCTACGATGTGACCTTGACGACATGGTCACTGCGGAGCCAGCTCCAGTGGGTTGCTGCTGCAGGGACCTTTGCTCTCATTGCGGAAGCCCAGCGCCAGGGGAATGTCTCTTCGGGAGCGGAGCGGCTGCTGCCGAACTTCCGGGCGTATCGGGCAGGGCTTGCCCTGCAGGGCACATGGCTGCCACAACCGTGGGAGCTGCAGCTCGGCGTGCGTGTGGATGGGGCGTGGCTTCAGATCTGGCGCCCTACCCTGCAGGGGTGGAGCAGTGCGCGGCACCATTGGGCTGGCGTTGCGGCATTTGCTGCCATAGCACGGCACTGGAGGGAGCAGACCCTGCGCTGGAGCCTTGTGCGTGGGTGGCGTCCCCCCTCGCCAGTGGAGCTCTACGCCTACGGCGTCCATCACGGAGCAGCAACCTTCGAGATCGGCAGCCCGGAGCTTGCTCCGGAGCAGTTCTGGATGGGCGAGCTCGACTACGGCTTCCACAGCGGTGCGTGGCATGTGGATATCGCCGCATTCGTGTACGCCTTCCCCAGCTTCATCCAGCAGGTGCCGGCGCCACCGCCGACGCTGACCATCCGAGGGGCATTCCCCACCTTCCGCTACGAAGCCATCCCAGCACTCCTTGCCGGAAGCGATGTCCTACTGCAGTGGGAGCTTGCGCCTCAGCTCCGTGTGGAAGCTGTGGGCACAGTGCTCTGGGGACGGCAGCAGCACGGCGGTGCCGATACAGTGGCGACGCTCTACGCGCTGCCAGCTCCACGGGCGGAGCTGCGGGCGCATTGGCATCTGCCCCAGTTGTGGAAGCTGGAAGCACCGTTTGTGGAGCCCAGAGTCACCCTCGTTGCACGCTCTGCAACAACTCCAAGGGATTACGCCCCCGCACCGAAGGGCTACGCCATCGCCGCTCTCACGCTGGGGACGGAGCTGAACACCGCAGCGGGGCATTTTCTGCTGAGCCTGGAGGTGCGCAACCTCTTCAATCGCGCCTATCGGGACTACCTGAGCCGCTTGCGCTACTTTGCCGATGAGCCTGGACGCGATGTGCAGGTGCGCTTGGTCTACCGCCTCCGCTGACCTCGGTCAGCGGTACGCCTGATGCGGCTTCCAAACGGCGCTGCAGGGCACAGCCTATTCTTGTGCAGTGGTGAATGTCTCACAATTGCGATGTGCACGATGGTCCGAGCAATCGAAGTGGTGCGTTCTGCATGGTGGGTTACTGCTGCGGTGCTCTTTGCCGCCTGCGAGCGCAACCCTGCTGAGTCGCACGAGGAGAACCCCCAGGAGCTTATCACGACGGTGCTGCTGCGAGTGTGGGATGAGACCGATTCCATGCACGTGCACACCTTCGCCTGGCGCGATCTGGATGGACCTGGCGGGCGCGACCCGATCGTGGATACGGTGCACTTCCACGCGGAGCATTCGCCCTGGCGCGTGTCGCTGGAATTCCTCAACGAAGCGAAGACACCGCCGGACACCATCACGGAGGAGATTCGGCGCGAAGCCGAAGCGCATCAGGTCTTCTACGAGCTTGCGCCCGAGCTGGTGCAGGTGCTTGAGGTCGAGCGCTTGGATACCGATGCCCGAGGGCTTCCCTTGGGGTTAGAGGCACGGGTCCGAGTGCAGGCAACACAGGAGCACCACGGGTGGCTGCGCATTCGGCTCCTCCACTACGGGAGCACTGCGAAGACGACCGAGCCTGGTGCCGGGGAGACCGACGTTGATGTGCGCTTCCCCGTCCACGTTATGCCGTAGGCTGGCTCCGGCGCGGTGAGCTCCTCCGGCGCCGTTGTTGCGGAGCGGACTTGCCCGGGCGAGCTCCATCCTGGGCAGAGGGAAGGGGCTCGCGGAAGACGATGGGAAGTGCCTCCTCGACATGCCCGATGAAGACCAGCTTCAGCCCCTCCAGGATGCTGGGGCGCAGCTCGGGCAGGTCCTTTTCGTTGTCCTTGGGGAGCAGCACCGTTGTGATGCCGGCGCGTTTGGCTGCCAGGAGCTTTTCGGCAAGCCCGCCGACAGGGAGGATGAAGCCGTGGAGTGTAATCTCGCCTGTCATGGCGACATCGCCGCGGACCGGGCGCTGAGTCACTGCCGAGAGCAGGGCAATGATCATCGTCAGCCCCGCTGAGGGACCATCCTTGGGGATGGCGCCTTCGGGGACGTGGATGTGAATCTCCTTGCCCTTGGCAAACTCCGGGTCGATGCCGAAGCGGGCAGCATTGGAGCGCACGTAGGAGACCGCTGCCATGGCGGATTCCTTCATCACCTCGCCCAGCTTGCCGGTCAGCGTGAGCTTCTCCGTGCCGGGCATGAGCGTGACCTCGACGGGGAGCAGTTCGCCTCCGACGCTGGTCCAGGCAAGCCCCATGGCAACGCCGACCTTGTCGCGCAGGTCGTGGTAGTGCTCCTCCAGGTACAGCGGGGACTTGAGGTAGGAGACCACGTCCTCGGCGTCAATCCTCACGGGATGCTGGGCAGCGTAGCGCTGGAATTCCGGCAGGGAGCTGAGCTGGGTTTCCTCTGGCACGTCGGCTTTGAATTGCTCGACAAGCTGGCGCGCCACCTTGCGCAGGATAGTCGCGATCTGCCGCTCCAGGTTACGCACCCCTGCCTCGCGCGTGTACTGGCGAATGATCCGCAGGAGTGCAGCGTCGGTGAACTCCACCGGAACGGCTTCCATGCCGTATTCGCGCAGCAGCTTCGGGATGATGTGGCGTTTGGCGATCTCGAGCTTCTCGTCGTCCAAGTAGCTGTGGAGCTCGATGACCTCCATGCGGTCCAGCAGCGGCAGCGGGATGTCGTACTTCACGTTGGCGGTGGCGATGAAGAGCACGTGCGAGAGGTCGTAGTCCACCTCCAGGTAATGGTCGTTGAAGGCGTGGTTCTGCTCCGGGTCGAGCACCTCCAAGAGCGCCGAAGATGGGTCGCCGCGGAAGTCCATGGACATCTTGTCCACCTCGTCCAGCAAGATGACCGGATTGATGGTGCCGGCGCGCTTCATCGCCTGGATGATCTTGCCCGGCATTGCGCCGATGTAGGTACGGCGATGCCCGCGGATCTCCGCCTCATCGCGGACGCCACCGAGCGAGATGCGTACGAAACGCCGCCCCAATGCCCGGGCAATTGAACGCGCCAGAGAGCTCTTCCCAACCCCCGGAGGTCCGACGAAGCAGAGGATTTGGGAGCGGACCGAGCCCTTGAGCCGAGCAACCGCGAGGTACTCCAGGATGCGCTCCTTGGGCTTCTCCAGGTCGTAGTGGTCCTCGTCCAGGATCCGGCGGACGTGCTCGATGTCGAGGTTGTCCTCGGTGCGCTGCGACCAGGGCAGGGAGGTGAGCCATTCCAGGTAGGTGCGGTTGACGGCGAATTCGGGAGAGATCGGCGGAGTCTTGCGCAGGCGCTCCAGCTCCTCGTAAGCCTTCTGGCGCACGTGTTCGGGCATGCCCGCGCGGTCGATGGCTTCGCGCAGGGCAGCCAACTCGGGCACAACCTCCTCGTCCTCGCCCAACTCCTTCTGCAGGGCGCGGATCTGCTCCTGGATGATGTAGCGTCGCTGCGCGCGCAGGATGGAATCCTGCACCTTCTGGTCAATCTGCTGCGCCAGACGACGGACCTCGACCTCCGTGGTCAGAATGCCCAGCAGCTCGAAGTACTGCTCCTTGAGGCGCTCCTTCTCCAGGATGCGCTGCTTGGTCTCGATGTTCTGCTGAATGTGCGCGGCAGCGTAGTACAACTGGCGCACCGGGTCGTTGAGGCTCTCGTAGGCAAGCCAGATCTCCACCGGCTGACCGCTGATGCGCAGGTACTCCTGGAAGAGCTCCCCGGCGCGGCGGACCATTGCGTGGAATTCAGCGTCGTTTTTGGGGATGCGCGGCACGATGATGCGCACCTGCGCTTCCAGAAACTCCTCGCGGCGCACGACCTCCTCCATGTGAGCATGGAAGAGCCCCTCGACAGTGACCTTGAGGAGTTGGTTCGGCGTGCGCTGAACCTGCAGGATGCGCGCAACCGTGCCGTAGTCGTAGAGGTCCTCCGGTCCGGGCTCCTCAACCATTGGGTCGCGCTGCGCCGTCAGGAAGATGAAGCGCTTGTGCTCCATCGCGCTGGCAATTGCCCGCACGGATGGGGGACGCCCCACGATGATGGGGAAGAGCATGTAGGGGTAGACGACGACATCGCGCAGCGGCAGCATCGGGAGCCGTTTGGGGATATCGGAGGGTTTGAGCGGAGGTTCGGAAACCTCGGTCAGGAAGCCTTCCAGTTCGAATGCCGGCTGCTGTGCCATGCTCGGTGGGTGCGGAGTAGACAAATTCAAAAGCGCCAGCGTCTATAGACGCCGCCTGGGGAGCCGCATTGCAAAGCCAAATCTGTATAGGCTCGCGTGAAGGCGATGCTGCGAAGCTGCTGCGCTGTGATGGGTGGAGTGCTGCTGCTGACGGCATGGGGGCAGCCAGCAGAGAGACTGGAGAAGCTGCAGGAAGCTCTTCGCTGGGAAGCGGAGCGCATCCCCTGGATGGCGGAACGAGCGTTGCCGCCGCAGCCGCCCTCTCTGCCGCTCACTGTATGGGAGCTTGCAGCGATGGCGCGGGTGCGGAGCCTTGCCCAGCAGGGACGCTGGGAGGATAGCCGCGCAGAGGCGCTGGAGTTTCTGCAGCGATACACGCTCTCCGCACTGCGCCCGTGGATGTGGACTGCACTGGGGGTTGCAGAATTCGTGCTCCGAGAGTTCCCGCGCGCCGAAGCTGCATGGGATTCCGCCCGCGCGACCTTGCCCACGGGAGAGCCGCTCCGCGAGCAGGTCGAATACTGGCGCCTGTTGGCAATCCTACAGCAGGGACACTACCAGCGAGCAGACCACGAGCTTCAGCAGTACGCCGAACGCTACCCCGCCGCCGAAAGTGCCGATGAAGCCCTGTGGTTGCGAGCGCTTGTGCTGGAGAGCCTGGGCAACATTCCGCAGGCAGCGCAGCTCCTGGAGCTGCTGCGTCAGCGCTATCCCTGCCGCAATACGCTTGCGCAGGCTCTTGCCCGCCAGGCGTATCTGCGGTTGCTGGAACGCCGCGCCGTCGAAGCCTTGGAGCTTTTGGAGCATCTTCAACTACACCTGGAGCGCTTCCGCGAGGGCAACCCTCCGGGATGCCAGCCACCGGATGAGCCACAACTGGCGCGGCAGGAGCTGCTCTACATCCGCGGGGAGGCGTACATCCTGCTGGAGCGCTGGGATGCAGCCTGGAACGTGTTCGATACCTTAGCACGCCAGTTCCCCGATGCCCCGTTGGCACAACGAGCCCGACTGCAGCAAGGGTGGATTCTGCTGCGCCGAGGAAGCACCGCCGATGCCCTACAACGGTTCGACGAGCTGCGGACAAGCCCGCAGCAGGAGATTGCGGAATTGGCGGAGCTCTACGGCGCCATCGCCCGCAAGCGGCTCGGAGATACCGCCGCAGCACGCCAACAACTGCTGGAGCTGAGCCTGCGTCCCCACTCGCGATGGTCGGCGCGGGCATTGCTGGAGCTGGGGCAGCTTGCATACGAGCAGCGCCGCTACCAGAGTGCCCAGCTCTTCCTGGAGCAGGCTCGGCGCGAGGCGGCAGATCTGCCCACACTGCTGACCGCGGTGCTCCTGCTCGGTGAGAGCCTCTACCAGCAGCAGCAGTGGAGGGAGGCGGTGCGCCTGTTCCAGACGGCGGAGCAGCTCCTTGCAACGGCGGATTCGCTGCAATTGCCCAACCCCCATCGCTACCGTGAGTATGCCCTCCTGGGGCTGGGAAGAAGCCTGCTGGCGTTGGGGCAGCCGGAGGCAGCACTTCCTCTCCTGCAACGGCTCTGGGCAGAGTACCGCGACCGCGCACTGCAGGGCGATGAGATCCTCTTCTGGCTGGCGGAGGCGCACTATCGGGTCGGAGAGCTCGCCCAGGCAACGGAAGCCTACGAACAGGTGCTGCTGCGCTATCCCCAAAGCGCACGCCGTGAGGAGGCGCTCTACAGCATCGGGTGGTGCGCGTTTCGGCTCCAGCAGTTGGAGCGCGCGGTGTTTTGGTTTGAGCGCCTGATACAGGAGTTTCCGCAGTCGCGCTTTGCCGCAGAAGCCCTGCTCCGGAGCGCCGATGCTCTGTACATGCTGGGGCACTACCGGCGCGCAGCCGAGCAGTACCATGAGCTATCACGGCGCTTCCCCAACACACCCTATGCCGAATACGCCGCGTACCAGTATGGCTACGTGCTCTACCGCCTACGGGAGTTCAGCGCTGCCGAGCAAGCCTTCCGCACCTTCGCCCGCGCGTATCCGAACTCGCCTCTGGCGCCGGAAGCACTGTACATGCTCGCCTGGATTGCGTTCCAGCAGCGCAACTACGAGGCTGCTCTGGAACGGCTCCGAGGGCTGTTGGCGACGCAACCTTCCCCCGAGATCGCTGCCCGCGCTTGGTTTGCAATCGGAAACGCCTACTACAACATGGGGCGCTGGGAGGATGCCCTCGCGGCGTACCGGACGGTCGTCGAGCGGTATCCCAATAGCCCGTTCGCTGCCGAAGCTGTGCAGAGCGTGCAGTACACGCTCGTCATGCTGGGGCGCTCGGAGGAAGCCTACCGCTGGGCGGATACCATTGCGCAGCGCTTCCCTGCAACTCGCCTGGAGCAGGAAGCCCGCTTGCGGCGCGCTGAGCTGCTCTTTGCCGAACAGCGCTACCGCGATGCTTTGCAGGAGTACCGAGAATTCGTCCGCCGCTACCCTTACAACGAACGTACACCCGAGGCGCTCCTCTGGGCTCTGCGCAGTGCAATTGCGCTTGCGGATGAACCAAGCGCTGCCGAACTGCTCGAACAGCTCCGGCGAACCTACCCGCAGAGCTCCCAGACCCTTCAGGGGATGCTGGAGTACGCGCATTGGAAGGCTCGGGTGGATCCCAGGACCGCCGATTCACTCTACGGCGTGGTCGCCGCGGCGGGGGATAGCCTGACGGCAGCAGAGGCGTTGCTACATCGGGGGTTGCTGGCGTATTCCCGCGCCGATACGCTCCGCATGGTGATGGAGCTGCAGCGCCTGATTGCCCTGTATCCGCAGACGGAGTTCGCTGCCCAGGCGCGGCTGCAACTGGCTCTCTACTGGCGCGCGCGCGAAGCGTATGATTCAGTGCGCTCGGTCCTGGCACCGCTCATTGCGCGAGAGGATGCGCTGGGGGCTGAGGCGCTCTACCGCTTTGGGGAGGCATGGATGCGCCAGCGGCAGTATGATAGCGCTGCACGGGCATTCGAGCAGTTGCGGCTCTCCCATCGGGGGCGGGAGGATTGGTACTCCCTGGGCTTGCTGCAGTTGGGGGAGTGCTACGAGCAGTTAGGTCGCCCGGAGGCGGCAGCGGAGGTGTACCGAGTGCTCCTGAACCTTCGCCCCGGGGATGAGTTCGGCAAGACCGCACAGGCACGGTTGAACAGACTGCCGCGGCGACGCCCATGAAGCGTTTATTTGCCGTTATTGCAATTTCCACACTCCACACCGCAACCGCACAGCAGCCACAACCACCCACACTCGAGCTCCCGGAGCTGGTCATCATCGGCAAGGAGGAGCGGCGCATCCCAACTGGGGTAAAGCAGCCTCCGCAGCCTTCGGCTCCTCTGCCGGCGGTGGTATTGGATAGCCTCAATCCGCTCCGCAAGCATCTACTGCTCGGCGCGCTCCCAATCCCTCCGTTCCCGGACACACTGGGCTTGCCTCGCCCGCGAAAGCTGCTCCTGTACGGGGCTCTGGGGCAATACGGGAGTGCAGAGCTTGGAGGGGGCGCCTTCGTACACCGCGATGGGCTTGAGCTTTCCGGCACCGCGCAGCTTGCGGCAACGCAAGGAGACCGTCAAGGAGCCGATTCCAGCGGGCTTGCGCTTGCGGCATCGTTGAGAGCCCCGCTGCCGAGGCTCTTCGACTTCGAGCAGCATTGGGTGCGAGTCGGGGTGGAGGGAGACTGGCGCCGCTATCGGCTCTACGCCAATCCGGCGCTGCTGCGGAGAGCCCTTCTGCTGCTTACTGCCGCTGTGGAGATGCAGGGCAGGGCGGACCCCACAAGCTATGCTCTTGGGGCAGCTCTTGAACTTGCACATCTGCGGCAGGAGGAACGGGAGCAGACCGAACGGCTCATCCGGCTGCATGGACTCCTGCGAACGGCTGCCCTGCTGGAGCGCGAGATAGAGCTTTCCGGACAGCTGCTGCTCCAACAGCAGATGGAGGAGACGCAGCTCCTTGCCTCGGTCCAGGCAGCAACGGCGCTGCAACACGAGCGGCTCTTTGTGGACCTGAAGGGGGGACTGCAGGTGGGGCACCAGTACGATGGAACTGCACTGCTGATCCCGCTTGTGCGGCTTCAGGCACAGTATGCTCTGCAGCCTGCATGGCGCCTTGTGGGGGAGCTTCGCTCAGGATGGCGCGAGCGGAGCTTGGGGCAGCTCCTTGCAGAGAACCCCTACACCGCGCTGGGAAAGCTGCCAGAGCTGCTCCGGGAGGGCTTTGTGGGTGCCTTTGGTGTGGCGCTGCTTCCGGTGCCAGAGCTGGCGGTGGAGGCAACATTCCAGCTCCGTTCCGTGGATGGCTGGTATTCCTGGCGTGTGGTGGAGGACTCCAGTCTGCACCCACAGGGGCTCCGGCTGCATGCTCAGGAACTCCACATCGTGGCACTGTGGCAGCCACTGCCATCGACGCGCTTCGGTGCTCAAGTGCAGCTTGGGAGTGCCAGTGTGCCTGGACAGGAACGCGCACCCTACTACGCGCCCGCCGTGCTCCGCGCCACAGCAGAGCACCGCTGGGCAGCCCAGTGGAGCGCTCTACTTGGCACGGAGATTGTCGCACAGCGTTGGAGAGAGGATGGTCCTGCCCTGCCGGCGTATGTGCGGCTATTTGCTCAGGCAGGCTACCGTCTGGTGGAAGGGCTCGAGCTTGGCATTCGCGTGGATAACGCGCTCAATGCGGAAATCCTCCGCTGGGCAGGCTATCCTGAGCGCAGGATCTTTGTCCAACTGCTGACACGGTGGTACCGCTGATGGAACGCGTTGCAGCGGAGCAGTTGACGGACTTCCTGCCGGAGGACGCTCCGGAGACCTTCCTGCCCAGCTTCCGGGCTGGCGCGACGCAAGCGCAGCCGAGCGGTGCACCACCGGAGCCTCCAGCACAGCCCTCTGCCCAAGAGCTGCTCGCGCTGGATGAGGAGCTGGTGCGGATCCTCCAGGAGGAGCTGGAGCGCTCTCGAACGCACCGAGGTGCGCGCACTGAACAGGAGCCGTACGGCGGGGAGCCGATATCGCCGCTCAGGAGACAGCAGCCGCAGCACCCATCTGCTCCGGTGGAGCTGGACCTGGCAGAGTTCCCGGTGCACCCGACCCAAGCGGATGTGGAGCCTGCAGCGGAGCCGCCGACCACTGCAGCTCCTGTGACGGTATTGCCGGAGCAGGGGAGCTCGGTGGAGGCTCCACGGCGGAGGCGGCGAATCCCGCTGGAGCTGGTGCTGGCGGTTGTGGTTATCGGGGTGATTGGGGCATTGGTCTGGTTCGGGGTCGTGCGCCCGCCGATGGGATCGAAGCCTTCGGAGGCGGTACCGGAGGCGCCCCCGGCACCCTCGGCGACACCGGTGCTGCCGGTGCCGATGCGCTCGGTGACGGCAATCCCTCCGGTGGAGTTCCCAGAGGCAGCGGCTCCTGCGGAGCTTGGTGTGCAGACACCACCGAGGGTACCGTCGCCGGAGTTGCAGCAGCCGATGGCGCCGCCCTCCGGCATCACCTCTGCTCCCGCGCTGCCCACACAGGCGGCGGAGGCGCAGCCGCGTAGACCGATTGCGGCAACATCACCGCCCCCTCCGCAGCGGAGGATTGCTGTTGCACAGCCTCCGCGAGCGCGTCCGGAGCCAACGGTGCTATCGGAGGTGGGCGAATTCATGGTGCAGGTCTACGCCTCGCCGTCGCCGGAGGATGCACAGCAGGTAGCCGAGCAGCTCCGGCGGATGGGGATATCGGGCGTGGTGGTGGTGCCACATCGCATTCGTGAGCGCACCTGGTGGCGCGTACGCTTTGGAAGCTATGCAACTCGTCTTGAGGCAGAGCAAGCGGCTTTGGCGGCAGGGTTCCCCAACGCCTGGATTGTACGGGTGCGCTGAAATGGAGATGCTGCGCCGGTCCTCATCCGAAGGTGGTGTGCTCTATGTGCGGATCCCATGGGATCGGCTTCTTGCCCGTGCCTTCCTGCTCTCGCTCCTGCTACATGGTCTACTGTTCCTGCTGCTGCTCTTTGTGCGATGGCAGCCGGAACCCCCACCCAGCCGTGAAGTGCGCAGCATCCCCATCGAGCTGCTGTCGCTGGGATGGGGCGAAGGGCAAACGCCGGCGGGCGGGAATCTGAGCCCGGAGGGGCAAGCCGTGCGCGGGAAGCCACCGCGGAATCCCCTGGAGGACGCACAGCCGAAAGGAGCAAGCCGTCAGCGGGCATATGCAAGCGCAACGGAGGGCATCCCCCGTCCGGCTCCGACTACGCCGGATAAAGCCCTCACGGAGAACGCTGCTCCGGCAAGCTCAAGGGCAGTGGGCACTCCTGAGGGCGACCCCACCGGCGCAGGGCTGGGACGCCAGGGCAGCGGACCCGGGCGCGGCTTGGGGTACGGCATCGAATGGGGTGGCGGAGGCAACCGCATCGTGCTTTCCAAGGTGCTCCCGACCTATCCCCCGGGGTACAACGTCAGCGGGCGTGTGCGCTTGCGCTTCACCGTGCGCCCGGATGGCAGCGTTGCCAGCATCCTTCCCGTGGAGCGGAGCGATCCGGTGCTGGAGCGCATCGCCATCCAAGCCTTGCGGCAGTGGCGTTTCAACCCGATTGAGTCTGCGGTGGAGATGGTCGGTATCATCACGTTTGTCTTCGAGCTGCAATGAGCAATGGCGTACCGGATTGCGGTCGTAGGCAGCGGCTACGTGGGGCTGGTCACGGGATTGTGCTTTGCCGAGACGGGCAACCACGTCGTGTGCGTGGACATTGACCAGCAGAAGGTCGAGCAGCTCAACCGTGGACAGTTGCCCATCTACGAACCCGGCTTGGGTGTACTGTTGGAGCGCAATCTGCGCAACGGGCGGGCACGCTTCACAACCGACCTTGCCGAGGCTGTGCGCTTTGGAACGGTGGTGTTGCTGTGCTTGCCAACTCCGCCGCAGGAGGATGGCTCCGCCGATGTGCAGCACGTCTTTGCCGTTGCCGAGCGCATTGCAACGCTGCTGCAGCAGGACAGTGTGCACGAGCCCCGCTTGATTGTGACCAAGAGCACCGTGCCACCGGGGACAACTCAACGGTTGCAAGCGCTCTTTGCACAGCGGCTACCGGACCGGCGCGTGGTTGTGGCAAGCAACCCGGAGTTCCTGCGCGAAGGCACGGCGGTAGAAGACTTTATGAAGCCGGAGCGGGTCATCATCGGCACGCGCGACGCATGGGCAGAGCATGTTCTACGGGAGCTTTACGAGCCGTTTGTGCGCAGTGGGAATCCCATCTACGTGATGGACGAGACCAGCGCCGAGCTAACCAAATATGCCGCCAACGCGATGCTGGCGCTGCGCATCTCCTTCATGAACGAGCTCTCGGCATACTGCGAAGCCTTAGGGGCTGATATCGAAAAGGTGCGCTTGGGCATTGGCTCGGATAGCCGGATTGGCAAGCGGTACCTGTTTGCGGGATTGGGCTATGGAGGGAGCTGCCTTCCCAAGGATGTGCGTGCGCTTGTGCAATCGGCACGCTCGTTGGGGGTGCATTTCCGGCTGATTCCGGCAATCGAGGAGGTCAACCACGCACAGGCGGAACGCTTTGTGGGGCGGATACTCAAGCGCTTGGAGCCGGTGCACGGACGCTGTGTTGCCCTCTGGGGCGTGGCGTTCAAGCCTAACACGGATGACATCCGCGAGGCTCCGGCATTTCGCGTCATTGACCCGCTGTTGCATGCTGGGGTCTGTGTGCGAGCCTACGATCCGGAGGCGCTTCCCAATGTACAGCGCCGCTACGGGGAGCGCTTGCAGTATGCTGCTTCGATGTACGAGTGCCTGGAGGGCGCCGATGCGCTCGTGATTGCAACCGAGTGGAACGAATTCCGCAACCCAGATTTCGAGCTCATGCGCAGCCGGATGCGGCAACCGCTCATCTTCGATGGGCGTAACCTCTTTAGCCCGGAGGAGATGCTCGAGCGGGGCTTCGAGTACCACAGCATTGGACGCCCGTCGGCGGTGCCCTCGGGCATGGCTTGAGCTTTTGCACTTGCGTCCGATATTTCCGAATGCGGTGAACTTGCCCAGGTGAACGGCGATGGCGGAGGAGAAGGACACCAAGGAAGCAAAGGGGGGCAAGGGAATTAGCCTCCCGGTGCTCTTGGGCATCATTGTCGGCGTGCTGGTGGTTCAAGGGGGGCTGCTCTTCTGGCTGCTGCGCCCCTCTGGAGGGAGCGCTGGCGGACAGCATCTGAGCGCCGAGCCAGTGCAGGCGGAATCAGCAGCGGAGGTCCCCACGGGGGTGATCGTTCCGGTGGAGGACTTGGTGGTCAACCCGCGGGGCTCCTCTTCGCGCTACGTGCTGGTTGCCCTGGGGCTGGAGGTGGAGAATGCGAAGTATGCCGAAAAGGTGCGCCAGGAGCTGATGATCCCGGTGCGGGACCGCATCATGTCGGTGGTCTCCTCCTACTCGATTGAGGAGCTGCAGGCGAACGGGGCGCGCGATTCCCTTCGGGTGCGGCTGCGGCAGGAGCTGTCGAACGTGCTTCCGGGGATTCGGCTGCGGAATGTGTACTTTTCCAAGTTCGTCATCCAGTGACCGATGGCAGCGGTGCTGACACAACAGGAGATTGACGCGCTGCTGGCGGGGATCTCCGCCGGCACCGTCGAGGTGGACCAACTGCTCAAAGAGCAGCCCAAGCAGATTCTGCCGTACGATTTCCGCCGCCCCAACCGAATCTCCAAGACCCAGTTGCGTTCGCTGCAATCCATCCACGAGACCTTTGCCGAGACAGCGGCGTACTACCTGCTGTCGCGGCTGCAAGCGCTGGTGTCCATCGCGGTTGTCTCCGTTGACCAGCTCTTCTACTCGGAGTACCTGCTGACGCTGTCGCGCCCGAGCTGCCTGTACGTGTTCGAACTGCAGGGCACCGAGCGCAGCGGTATCATCGAGCTCAGTCCGCAATTGGCGCTGCTGATTGTGGAACGCCTGCTGGGGGGCGACGCCAGCACGCCGCCGCAGAAGGCACGCACGATTACGCCAATTGAGCAGGCGGTGCTCAAAGGGGTTATGGAGCATCTGCTGCGGGTGCTGGAGGAGAGCTGGCAGATGACCGCCCAAATGCGTTTCCGCTTGCTGCGGCTGGAGACGCAACCGGATTTTCTGCAAATCGCCTCAGCCTCGGAGATCGTTGTCGTCATCGGGCTGCAGGTGAACGTGGGGATCCACACCTACGCCATGAGCATCTGCTACCCGACCTTTGCTCTGGAGGATGTCCTGAGCCGCTTGGAGCGACCGCAGGTGGTGCATGCAGCTGCTCCGGAACAGCAGCGCCAGAGCATGCTGGTGATGTACAAGCACCTGCAGACGATTCCCCTGGAGGTGAGTGTCGAGCTGGGGCGTACAACCATCACCGTCGGGGAGCTGCTCCGGCTCAAAGTCGGGGATGTACTCCGGCTGGATACGCCGGTCACGGCGGAACTCCCGCTGCTCATCCAAGGGCAGTACAAGCTGTGGGTGCGACCAGGACGCATCGGCGAGCGCCGAGCCGTTCGTGTGATTCGTCCCATTGAGCCGGAGGAGATTGGTTGAACAAGCTCGGGTACCGAAATGGAAACCCAGGAGACCCAGCAGGAATTCCAGGAGGAGTACACCGCCGCTGCTGAAGCCAGCGCGAGCGCCGAGGAGCAGCCCTCCTCAGCCGCTACGAGCACTCAGCAAGGGGAAGCCTCGGAGTTGCTCTCCGACCCCAGGCTGGAACTGCTCTACAGCATCCAGCTGCCGGTTTCGGTGGAGCTGGGGCGAACCACGATGTACATTCGCGACATTCTTCGGCTGGGACGTGGCTCGGTTATCGAGTTCGACCGGCTCATCAGCGACCCTGTGGATATCCTCGTCGACGGCAAGAAGGTCGCCGAAGGCGAGGTCGTCGTGATCGACAAGCACTTTGGCATCCGTATCACGACGCTGGTCGAACCGGCAGAACGGCTTCGGGGGCTGCGTCGGTGAGATGCCCGAAGGTGCTCTCCTGCGGTCGCTGCTCATCGTTGGGGGCTTCCTGCTGCTCCTGCTGTTGGGAGCCTACTGGCTGCGGCGCTGGAACCTGAGCACTGCAGGGCACAGAGGCGGGCAGCTTGCCATCCTGGCTCGGCTTCCTCTTCCCCCGAAAGCAATGCTCTACGCTGTACGCCTGGGCGAGCGGGTCCTGCTCCTTGCTGTCACCGAGCATGCGGTCACGCTGCTCCGGGAGCTCTCATTGGAGGAATGGCATAGCGCTGTGGGAGGTTCCCAGCCCGGAAGCACAGCCTAAGCTACCGGCGGTACGCAGCGGTGATGATTTCCCCATCGCCGCTGAGCACGAGATAGAGCTTCCGAAGCTTGCCCTCATGGCGCTTGAGGTACTGCCGCAGTTCACTCTGGAGCGCACGTAGCTCGGGGGCACTAATGGGGCGCCCAAGCAGTTTGGCAACGGCGTACAGGTCGTCGTGCTGTTTGCGGGTGAGCTGCTCGAAGGGGGTGCGGAATAGCGCAGATATCTTCTGCAAGCCCAGCTTGTTTAGGCATACGCTCTGACCGTCGCGACAGTGCTGCACATCGCCGAATACCCATACCAGCGCCAGCGCCCAGTAGTCAATGCCACGTTGCCGCATTCGCTCCTGTGCATGCTTTGTAAGCTGCAACATTTCCAAGTCCTTTGATTGTGACACTTGTGGCAGGGAAGTGCAAACGGCGTGCCTGAAGCAAAAGTCATTGCCTCACAATGAGATGAGGCAACACCCCCTCTGTGCCCGCTGTGATGCGCTGCGCACACTGGGAGCCAATACACTCGGGCACCTCCGCGAAGGTGCTTGCTGCAGAGGGTGTGACGCCGGGGTCACACTGTGAGGGGTTCTCGGAGGCGGTCGAGCGTCGCTGGGGGCTATGCTTCGGTGACGTACTTATCGGCTTCGGGCTCGATGGGCACAGGGTATTCGCCGGTGAAGCAGGCAGTGCAGTAGCCAACGCCCGGCGCATGGGGAACGGAGAGGAGGAGCTTCTCCAGCGAAAGGTAGTGCAGCGAATCCGCCCCAAGGGCGCGGGCAATCTGCTCCTCCGAGTCGTAGTAGTTGGCGATGAGCTCCTGGCGGCTGGGGAAGTCCATGCCGTACTTGCAGGGGTAACGAATCGGCGGAGCGGTAACGCGCAGATGCACCTCGCGCGGACCTGCCTCCCGAATGAGCTGGACGAGGGCTTTCGAGGTGGTGCCACGGACGATGGAATCGTCCACGACGACGACGATCTTGTCGCGGAGCACGCCTCGGACGGTGTTGAACTTGGTCTTGACCTTGAACTCGCGCTGGTCCTGCTCCGGAGCGATGAAGGTGCGCCCAACGTAGTGGCTGCGGATGAGCCCGATGTCGAAGCGGGTTGGGATCCCCTGCGCCTGATTGACCTGTGCGTAGCCGATGGCGGCGGTGTTGCCGCTATCGGGAACGGAGATGACCACGACCTCGTCGTTGGGGTCGCTCGGGCGAACGGGGCTCTCCTCGGCAAGGCTCTTGCCGAGCTTGCGGCGGACTTTGTCCACACTGTGCCCGAAGATGAAGCTATCCGGGCGCGCGAAGTAGATGAACTCGAAGATGCAGTGGCGTGCCTGCGGGGGGTTATCCACGATTGGGTAGCTTTTGAGGGTGCCGCTCTGCACGGTGTCGTGGTCAATGACCAGGATCTCGTTCGGGGCAACATCGCGCACGTACTCGGCACCGATGAGGTCGAAGGCGCACGTCTCCGAAGCCACAACGTAGGTGTACTGCCCATCGCGCAGAGGGAGCCGTCCGAGCGCCAGCGGACGGAAGCCGTGGGGATCGCGCACGGCGATGAGCGCGGTATCGGTGAGCAGCACCAAGGAGTAGGCTCCCCGAACCTGCTGCAGGGCTTCCCGAATCTGCTCAACCTGCGTGGGTTGGCGGCTACGGGCAATTAGGTGCAGGAAGAGCTCGCTATCGGTCGTGCTCTGGAAGATGGCGCCCTCCTCCTGCAGCCATGCGCGCAGTTGGCGGGTGTTGGTCAGGTTGCCGTTGTGCGCCAGCGCCAGGTTCCCCATGCGGTAGGAGATGTGGAAGGGCTGGATGTTCGCCCGCTGGGAGCTCCCCGTCGTGGAGTAGCGGTTATGTCCAATGGCAGCATCCCCGATGAGCACCTCCTGCAGGACGTGGTGCGAGAAGACCTCCAGCACGAGCCCTTCGCCCTTGTAGGCAACGAAGCGGCGGCGCCGGCGTGCCTCGTCCCAGTAGGAGGAGACGATACCGGTGGCTTCCTGCCCTCGGTGCTGCAGGGCGTGGAGGCAGTAGTACGCAATGACCGAGGCGTTCGGATGGTTGTAAACGCCAACAACGGCACACTCCGGGCGGATATCCAGGCTCACGGGAGCACTCACGCCGTTGGGAGACGCACGCGCAAAACTACGGAGAAGCCCCCTGGCGCGGTGCCGGTGTCAATAGCACCGCAGGCGTTCCGGCGGGATGCCCCAGGCTGAGCTGAGCGAACCCTCCCACGCGCCACAGCGTGAACTGGTCCATGTAGTGCGGGCTGAGCGGGTGTCCGGAGACGCCGCCGGGGAGAGCAACCGCAAGCAGGCTGTCGCTGAGCTGCGCAACAACGCGTGCCGATGCCCCGATGGTTTGGGCAAAGGGCTCCCAGAGCTTCCACTCCCCGGCGTTGACCGTCGTCGGTGCGCCGGCACTGGGGAAGGGTCCGCGCGAGAACAGCGCCCGCAACAGCGGATGCTCTCCCAGGGGATGCTGCAGCAGCAGGGTGTGGAGTTTGCCGTAGGACCACTGCGCCATATCCTCGGTGCCGAAGTGCTGGTATAGGCGCTCGAGAGCTCGGCGGAAGCTGTGCTGAAGCACCTCCTCCAGGGTTTCATGCGCGGGGGTCCGGGGATTGTCAAACCAGGGGGAGTCCGGTGTGCGTATCAGCTCCATCAGGCGGCGCAGCGACAGATTGCTCAGGAAGAGGTACTCCCGAAGCAGGCGCGCCGAGAGGTGCTGCCCAAAGGTCTGTTCCAGCAGCTCCTGCAGGAGGGCAGCGAAGATGCTTGCGGCAGGGACGTGCGGGGCGAAGTCGTATCCCCAGCGCTCAAGCAGCGCAACAGCGGTGCTCTCCTGGGGGGAGCGGCTCAAGCGGCGCAGCCGGGGAAGCAGTTCGCGCAGCAGCTCCCGGGCGTAGGGCGAGACCACATCTTGCTGCATCCAGCGCATCTGCAGAGGGCTGGCTCGCCCCCGCTGCAGGAGGAGCTCCACAATGCGCTGTGCACGCTCCGGTGGCTCCCAGATGTAGGAGAGGTAGCGCCGAGAGTGGCGGAACAACTGCTGATTAGCGCTTACAACAAACCCCTGTGCAGGGTTAAACAGTGGCGGAAGCGACGTCAGCGAGTCCAGACCCTGCCAGCGGTACCGGGTGTCCCATCCAGGCAGCGGGAAAGCCCAGACCCACTCCGGAAGCGTCGTATCCCGCCGAGGCAGGAAGCCTGCCGGCTGTACCCCGATGTTGCCGCGACGGTCGGCGTAGACAAAGCAGAGGGCTGGAGCACCCCAGCCCCGCAAGGCGCGGCGGAACTCCTCCCACGAGCGGGTTTGCCCCAGGCGGTATGCCACAAGCACCTCGTCGCTTGGAGCCATGGCGGTCCAGCGCAGGCTCACTCGGTAGCGCCGCAGGAAGGGATTCCGCGTCGTATCCCCACGCCGCCGAAACAGTAGCTGCGGAGCGTTGAAGAGATGGGCATCCGAGACGATGACCCCGTTGTGCGAATGCAGGAACTCCACCTGCACCGGTGCTTGATGGCGAACAGGGATGCGCTCGCGCCGGCGTTCAAATGAGCGCCACTGCGTGCCATCCCAGTAGCGGAGGGCATCGGCGGTGTCGAGCCGCTCGATGAAGAAGTCGCAATCATCGAGCATGACGTTGGTGACGCCCCAAGCGATCTCGCGGTTGCGCCCGATGATGATGAGCGGCAATCCAGGGAGGGTAAGCCCGGCGGCGGTGTACTCCGGCGAGATGAGAGCAACCGGATACCAGCGCGCAGGCAAGCCCAAGACCAGGTGGGGGTCGTTTGCCAGCACGGCGGTGCCTCCGCTGCGGACTGCCCAGGCGTTGCTCCCGTGAGCAGAGCCAAAGCGCCAGCGCTGTCCCAACGCCGTCAAAGCCGTTGCCCACTCTGAGAACCCTTGCAGGGAAAGCCCCTCAAGCCCGGGCTGAGCGGGTGCACTCGCCGGCGGTGGAGGCGGAGCGGTGGGGAACTCCTCCAGCACCGCTGGTGCCGTTGGCGAAGGGCTGGGCAGCAGCTCTCGGGCGCGTTCCAGCCCCAGCTCCGATGCCAGACTTCCGCAGGCGATATCGCTCCAGAAGGCAAATGCCAGGTCGAACGCCATCAGGCGGGCAATCGCCAGCGAATGCTGCGGCTGCCAAGTGTCGGGCGCGTACGCCAGGAGGTCGAATTCCAGCGGGAGACGGTTGCGGTGCGCGCTGAGCCAAGCGTTGACGCCGGAGCTGTAAGCAGCCAAGATCCGGCGCGATACCGGATGCAATCGTTCCCAGAGCTGCTGCGCCAAGCCAGCAAAGTTGAGCGCCCGCATGAGCTGGTCCAGCGGTAGTGCCTCCGCGCCCAGGATTTCGGCAAGCCTTCCGTAGGCGACGCGCCGCAGCAGGTCCATCTGCCAGAGCCGATCCTGTGCGTGCAGGTAGCCCAGCGCAGCGAAGGCATCCCAACTCCGCCGAGCAGCAACGGTGGGGATGCCCAGCGAATCGCGCCAGATGCGGACCGTATCCGATAGCCCTGCGAGCTGTACCGAAGCACGTTGCGGAGGCAGGCTCTCCCATAGCAGCACCACTCCGCCAATGGCGAGAGCGGTGACAATAACCAGCACCGTCGCGAAGAGCTGTACCAACGGGAAGCGCCTCATGCGCACGCCTTAGAGCCACCCCTGCGCACGGTACCAGGCAACAGTTTCGTGCATCCCCTCGGCAAGCCCGACTTGCTGGCGGTAGCCCAGCTCGCGGCGTGCCCGCTCGGTGGAGCAGATCCAGTAGGGCTGCAGCAGATCCCGCCCCTTCTCGAAATCGAAGACCGGTGGGCGCGAAAGCAGCCAGCCGGAGACCTCGGCAATGCTGGCAACGCCCATGACCACAGCGTGCGGAATACGCAGCCGCAGAATTCGGCGCCGCCCCAGAGCGACGCGGGCGATCTCGCTGAGCTGGTACCAGGTGTAGAACTCCTCGGAGCTGATGAAGTAGACCCGCCCGATGGCGGCTTCGGCAAAGGCTGCCAGCAGAATGCCTTCGACCAGGTCGCGCACGTGTACAAGGCTCAGGTACTTCTCGCGCAGCCCGATGATGGGAGCAAGCCCGTAGCGAATCGCCCGGAAGAAGGGCAGCGTTGCTGCATCGCGCGGACCGTACACCGCTGGCGGGCGCACAATCGTGATGGGCAACTCCGTGCGGGCAGCAAGCACCACCTCTTCGGCAGCTTGCTTGGAGCGACCGTAGGCGGTGATGGGATGGTAAGGGGTGTCCTCGGTGACGGGCTCGCTGAGCGACGGCGCCGGTCCAACAGCTGCCAGGCTGCTCAGGAAGAGAAATCGCTTGACGTTCGGGGCAAAGCGCAGGGTGGCGTGCAACAGGTTCGCGGTTGCATCCCGATTGCCCCGGAGGAACTCCTGGAAGGTCCGCGCGGCAATGACGCCGGCGATGTGGAAGACGATATCCACGCCCTGGAGGGCTCGGGGGAGCGTATCGGGAGCATCGAGCGAGGCTTCGACGAGTTCGACCGGTTTGCCCGTGAGCCAGCGCCGGTTGCTGCTTCGGCGCACGATGCAGCGCACCTCGATGCCGCGTTCCAGCAGTGCATCCACCAAGTGGCTTCCAATAAAGCCGGTTGCGCCCGTGACCAGAGCTCGCATCTTCGGCTGGGGTCGTTGGACGGCTTCAGTTCAGAGGTACTCCAGGAGGTCGTGTCGGGAGATAACCCCCAGCAGATGCCCGAACTCCGCCAGCACGATTGCGGGATGCTCCCGGAGGATGTCGATCCCGCCTTGGATGCTCGTGTGGGCATCCACGACGGGTAGCGGCTCCTCCATGTGCAGGCGGACGGGCTGCTCCAGCACGTGCCGGTTGTCCAGCAGCAGCTTCAGAAGGCGATTCTCGCGCACCGTTCCCACGACGTGGCGGTCCTGGATGACGGGAAGCTGAGATAGCTCGTACTGCTGCATCAGTTGCAGTGCTTCCTGGACGGAGTGGTTAGGAGAGACGGCAACGAGCGCGGGCACACGTCCGCGCGAGAGCTTGCTCTGCAGCACGGATTTGAGCGAGAACTGCCCCACATCGAGCAGCTGATGCTGTCGGAGCCACTCTTCGGAGTGGTGCTTCGAGAGGTAGCGTTCGCCGGTATCGCAGATGAGTGTGACCACGACGGCATCGGCGGGCAACAGCCGGGCAACGTGGAGCGCAGCGGCAACATTCGTTCCAGAGGAGCCGCCGCAGAAGATGCCCTCCTCGCGTGCCAGGCGGCGCGCCATCAGGAAGGACTCCCGGTCGCTGATGCTGATGACCTCGTCGATGAGCCCGATGTCCAGATTGCCCGGAATGCGCTCCTGCCCGATGCCCTCGACCAGGTAGGGGAGGGCTTCTCCGATGCGTCCGGTCTCTTTGTAGCTTTTGATGACCGAGCCGACCGGGTCGGCAGCGATGACCCGGATGGCGGGGTTCATGCGCTTGAGGAAGCGCGCCACGCCTGTAATTGTGCCGCCGGTGCCGATGCTGGCGACGAAGTGGGTGATGCGCCCTTCGGTGTCGTGCCAGATTTCGGGTCCGGTCGTCTGCTCGTGGATTGCCGGATTGGCGGGATTGTCGTACTGGTTCAGCATGATGGCGTTGGGCAGCTCCTGTGCCAGGCGCTGGGCAACGTTGAAGTAGTACTCCGGGGAGCTGGGACTGGCAGCCGAAGGGACGATGAGCACGTCGGCGCCGAGCGCCTGGAGGTAGCGGATGCGTTCCTGCGAGGCTTTATCGGTCATGACGAAGAGGCATTGGTAGCCCTTGATGCGGGCTGCCAGCGCCAGACCGATGCCGGTATTGCCGCTGGTGGGTTCCACAATGAGCATGCCCGGGCGGAGGCGCCCCTCGCGCTCGGCGGCTTCGATCATGGCAATGCCGATGCGGTCCTTGACCGAACCGCCGGGATTGCGGCTTTCCAGCTTGACCAGCACCGTAGCGGCAATCCCTTCGGTGACGCGGTTGAGCTTGACCAGAGGGGTCTTCCCGATGAGCTGCAGGATGTTGTCTGCGTAGCGCATGACGCACTGCCTGACTTGAGCGCCACGAAAATAGTGCTTGCTCGATAACAAACAGCGCCGGGCGTGGTGCCCGGCGCTGTTGTAGTGCAGCACGCGCTACCGGATTACTTGGGCTGCTCGCTGGAGGGCTTGCTGCTCTCCTTCTTGTGGTGCTTGGCCTGCTTCTTCGCCTTGTGTGGCTTAGCGGCAGACTCCTGCTGCGTTGCTGTTGCTTCCGGCGCCGGCTTTGCTGGCGTTGCCGGAGTTGCTGGGGTTGCCGGGGTTGCAGGAGTTGCCGGCTTTGCTGGAGTTGCAGGAGTTGCCGGCTTGGTCTGCTGCGTCTGCGCAGCCACCCACATGGCGCTGCTCATCACCAGAGCCAGCGCCGCTACCATGAGGCGCTTCATGGGTAGGACCTGAGAGGTTCAACATGCACCGAACTGCACTGCGAAATTGCCCGGGCACCGCTAAACGAGCAATAAAAAGGCAATGACGGTTGCCACACAAGTTGACAAGCGGGCGCTAACAAGTTGATGAACGCGCGTTCAGCGGAGCCGCTGTATGCCGTTGCGTAAATTCGCGCCGCACAGGGAGGAATGCCGCCATGCAACTGCTCAATTACATTGCCGGACAGTGGGTGCCCAGTCGGAGCGGGCGCACCTTCCGCAATCTCAACCCTGCCGATACGCGGGACTGCGTGGGGGAGTTCCCGCTCTCCTCGGCAGAGGATGTGGCGCTGGCGGTAGAGGCTGCGGCAGAGGCTTATCGGAGCTGGCGCCTGGTGCCGGCACCGCAGCGGGGGGAGATCGTGCGCCGCGCTGGACAGCTCCTGCGGGAGCGTAAAGAGGAGCTAGCACGGGCAATGGTGCGCGAGATGGGCAAGCCCTTGGTCGAGGCGCGCGGCGATGTCCAGGAGGCGATTGACACCGCCGATTACGCTGCATCCGAAGGACGGCGCCTGTTCGGCTACACCACGCCGAGTGAGCTTCCCAACAAGGTCAACCTCTCCTTCCGCATGCCCGTAGGGGTTTGCGGGATCATCACGGCGTGGAACTTCCCCATCGCCGTGCCCTCTTGGAAGATCTTCCCCGCGCTGGTCGCGGGCAATACGATTGTCTGGAAGCCCTCCGAAGACGCTCCCCTGTGCGCGAATCTCTTGGCGGAGATTCTGCAGGAGGCGGGGCTCCCGCCGGGCGTCTTCAACGTTGTCCATGGCGATGCAGAAGCCGGAGAAGCACTGGTGCGCCATCCGGGCGTGCGCCTGATCGCGTTCACGGGTTCGACCGCCGTCGGGCGCCGTATCGCCACACTGTGCGGCGAGCTCAACAAGAAGTGCTCTCTGGAGATGGGGGGCAAAAACCCGCTCATCGTGCTGCCCGATGCGGACCTGGACTTAGCCCTCCAGGGCGTGCTCTGGGGAGCGTTCGGCACAAGTGGGCAGCGCTGTACGGCAACCTCACGGCTGCTTTTGCATCGGGATATTGCCGAGCACTTCCTCGAACGGCTCTGCGCTGCAACTCAGCAGCTTCGGGTGGGCAATGGGCTCGATGAAGGGGTCAACGTCGGACCCATCATCAACGCGCGGCAGTTGGAACGGATTGAGCACTACGTCGAGCTGGGGCGCCGCCAAGGAGCGCGGCTCCTGGTGGGAGGGCATCGCCTCACGGAGGGCGAGTATGTGCATGGCTACTTCTTTGCCCCGACGATCTTCGCCGATGTGACGCCGGAGATGACCATCTTCCGCGAGGAGATCTTCGGTCCGGTGCTCTCGGTGACGCTGGTGGATTCACTCGAGCATGCCATCGCCTTGGCGAACGATAGCGACTACGGGCTGTCTTCGTCCATCTACACGCGCGATATCGTGGCAGCCTTCCGTGCGATTCGCGATCTGGAAGCGGGCATCACCTACGTCAATGCCCCAACGATTGGGGCGGAGGCACATATGCCCTTCGGCGGCGTCAAGGCAACGGGCAACGGGCATCGAGAGGGCGGGTGGACGGTGTTCGACATCTTCACCGAGTGGAAGACGGTCTACATCGACTACTCCGGGCGGCTCCAGCGGGCGCAGATCGATATTGAGCAATGACGCAGCAGCTCCCTGGAACGGATTACGGGCAACTCCTTGAGGAGCTGCAATGGCTCTGGGGGGAGGAGCGCAGCCCTCTCCCGCGCATGGCGAATATGGTCGCCCTACTCTACCGGCGGCTACCGGAGGTCAACTGGATTGGGGTATACCTCCGCGAGGGGCAGGAGTTAGTTCTGGGACCCTTCCAAGGGGCACCGGCGTGCCAGCGGATTCTGCTGGGGAAGGGAGTGTGTGGAACGGCTGCGGTACGGCGGCAGAGCATCGTTGTGCCCGATGTGTCGCGCTTCCCCGGCTACATCGCCTGCTCGCCGGAGACGCAAGCCGAACTCGTGGTACCGCTATGCTGGGGAGCGGAGCTCTACGGTGTGCTGGACCTGGATAGCCCCCGTCTGGGGCGCTTCACCGAAGCGGATGCGCGCGGGCTGGAGCAAATTGTTGTGGCACTGCTGCAGGAGACCGACCTAGAACGCTTGCGCCACTACTGCCAGGGATAGCGATGGGAGGCTATGTTCGCCACTGTGTTGTGCTTGCCTTCGGCGTGCTGGGGCTGCGGGCACAGGTGGTGGTCAACGAAGTTATGCCCGTTCCCCCTACAGGGGAACCGGAATGGGTCGAATTGTTCAACACCGCCGATAGTGCCGTTGCGCTGGAGGGGTGGTGGATTGCCGACCTCAAGAGCATGGTGCAATTGCCGGCACTTCGATTGCCGCCGAGAGGCTACGCGGTGCTGACCCGCGATACGACAGCACTGCTGGAGGCGCGGGCAATTCCACCCGAAGCGGTGCTTGTTGAGCTGCGCTTGCCGACACTGAACAACACCACGGACGCGGTCGTACTGCGCCGACCGGATTCGGCGGTAGTGGATTCCCTCTTCTACTCGATGCGGTGGGGGAGAGCTGGAGTTTCGCTGGAGCGGCGCTTGGCTACTGAGCCTGCGCACGCCTCCTCCAATGTGCAGCCTTCGATTGCGCCTGCGGGAGCAACGCCGGGAGCGGTCAATAGCGTCACGCCACTGCCGGCGGATTTCGCCCTTGCGGGAGTTGTGGTCCGTGGGCTGCCACCACGCTTGGAGATCACGGTCCGCAACACCGGTGAGCAGCTTCCGCAAGCAGCGAGCGTTACGCTCTGGATTGCGCGGGAGGGACAGTGGCAGCTGCGCCAGCAGTGGCAGCTTCCCGTACTCTTCCCCGGCGAGCAGCGGACGGTGGGGGAGGAGCTTGGGAGCCTCTTTTCGGCACAGGAGATGGGACGCCGATACCGCTACCGTGCTGCTGTCACCGCAGCAGAGGACCAGCGGCGCTGGAACGATACAAGCGAGGGCGAGCTGTTCGCCAGCGCGGAGCTGCTGCCCGTGCGCATCAACGAGATTCTGTATGAGCCGCACCCTGGCGAGCCGGAGTTTGTGGAGCTGGTGAACCTGCATCGGGACACGGTGGACCTGGCGGGTTGGACTCTGGAGGATGCCTCCGGGCGGCTTGTGCGGATTGGGGAGGGGATCCGGATTGCGCCGGGACAATTTGCCGTTATTGCAAGTGATTCCACCATCACCACCAAACACCCCCAAGCCAAAACCAACCTCAACACATCCACAAACCTCATGCTCAACAACGACGGCGACCTCCTGCTGCTCCGCGACCCCAACGGAGTCGTGGTGGACTCGCTGTACTACCTCCCCTCTTGGCACGATCCGTTCCTAAGCGGTGCCACACGCGGCATCAGCCTGGAGAAGCTCAATCCAGCACTCCCCTCCGCTGCTGCCTCCTCTTGGAGCAGTTGCGGTGCTCCTGAGGGGGCAACTCCAGGGCTGCCCAACAGCATTGCAGTTCCGCTCAGTGGTGGTGGGGAGGTGCAGGTTGCGCCCGCCCCATTCCGGTTGCATGCAGGGCAGCGCGCCTACTGCCTGGTGCAGTACCACTTGCCCTTCCGTCAGGCACTGCTGACGGCGCGAGTGTACAGCGAACAGGGGGAGCTTGTTCGGACCCTTGCGCATGTAACCTACACGGCTGCGGAGGGCTCCCTGGTATGGGATGGGCGGACGGAGCAGGGGGAGATGGTGCCTCCGGGCGCTTACATCCTGCTGCTGGAGGCGCGGGATCGGGAGAGTGGACGCGAGTATCGGAGCCGGTCTCTCATCGTCGTGACGCAATGAGCGGTAGCTGGCAAGCGGCGCTGCTGATTGCCCGGCGCTGGTTCCTTCTGAAGCAGCACTGGGGGATTGCCCGGCTCATCTTCTGGTTCTCCGTGCTCGGCATCTCGATAGGGGTGTCGGCGCTGACCATTGTGTCGAGCATCTTCAAAGGGCTGCACGACAGCATCTACGCCGTACTATTGGAGCAGGAGCCGCATCTGTTGCTGCTTCCGGAGCAGGGGAGAGCGCTGCGGGAGATTGGCGCGCTGGATTCGCTGCTCCGGCATCTGCCTGAAGCACGGCTGAGTGTGCCGGTGCTGAGCGAGCGCGTCGTCGTTGCGCGCCAAGGGGCATTAGCGCCGGCGCTGTTCACCGCAGCGGCTGAGAGCCTACTGCAGAGGAGTACACTGCAACAGGGTATCCTGCTGGGCGAGCCGATGCTGCGGGCGCAGCGAGCGGTGCTCTTGGGTGCGGCTCTTGCCGACCGCCTCCGAGCTTTGCCTGGCGATACCGTGGAACTCCTGACTCCGGCGGCACTGGAGCGTCTGGCGCTGGGAATCCCCACAGGGAGAGCAGCCAGCGCCGTTGTGGTTGGGATTGTACGCCCCGGGGTGGTCGAGCAGAGCTCCTTTGCCGTCTACGCCGATACTGTGTTCGGACGCACCCTCATTGACATACCGCCGGGAAGCTACAGCGCAGTGCAAGTGTGGTTGCACGACATCAAGTACACCGATGCCGTGGCGACATCCCTGCGGCAGAAGCTCGCCCGGCACGGCGTCATCGTCCAACCCTGGCAGGAGCGGCATCGGCAGCTCTACGATGTGCTACGGCTGGAGCGCTTAGGAACGACGCTGGTGCTGGCGCTCATCGTGCTGGTGGCAACATTCGGGGTAACGGCATCCCTGGTGATGAGCGTTGTGCAGAAGCAGCGCGATATCGGCATCCTGCGGGCGCTGGGGATATCGGCTCGCGAGGTGCAGCGGATCTACCTCCTGCAAGGCATCGGCGTTGGTGCCATCGGGACGGTGCTCGGCGCCCTTCTGGGCGGACTCTTCTACTGGGGGCAGCGCCGCTACGGTTGGTTGCGCTTAGACCCTTCACGCTACATCCTCTCGCAGGTCCCAGTGGAGCTCTCTGCGTGGGATATTGCCACGATTGGGCTGATTGCGTTCATGCTGGCGATAGTGGCGGCGCTGTATCCAGCAGCTCGTGCTGCGCGACTCCACCCAGCAGCCGTCCTGCGGGAGGAGTAGGGGGCGCCCGGTAATTTTGCACCCGCAATGCGCTACGGCTGTCTGCTGCTCGGTGTGATCGCGGTGCTGGAGAGCGCCTCCCAGGTGCTGGAGGATGATTCCCACTTCACCGATGTGGGCAACATCCGGCTGACGGTGAGCAACTTCGGCACCATCGGACACGGATTCAGCAAGTGGCCGCAGCAGCCTTCGTGTGAGTACCCGCGCGGCAGCGGCATCGAGCACCTCTTCATCGGAGGGTTGTGGGTGGGTGCCCGCACCAGCGCCGGCGGTGAACAACGCATCGCCGTCTCCACCGCCGCAGTGGATGTCGCTTCCGTGCGCTACTCCAGCGAAGGGTTTGAATTCACTCCGCTCACACCGCTGCAGATCCGCTCCTCGCTCCCTATGGACCCGTACTACAGCCCCAAGGCGGTCTCGCATCGGGATCTCATCGCCGAGTTCACCGATACCAACCGCGTAGCTCCCAGCACTGGGCAGCCCATCCCAAACCATACGCCGCTGGGATTGCGGGTCCGCTTGGAAAGCTACGCTTGGAACTTCCCCTTCGCCGATGGCTTCGTCATCCTCTCCTACACCATCACCAACGTCAGCGCGACACCGCTGGAGAGTCTGTACGTGGGGCTTTGGGCGGATGCCGTCGTGCGCAACACGCGCCTGGTGGCGCCTCGGGGATCGGCATTCTACAGCGCTGGAGCTGAGGGCTTCCTGGAGGAGCATCGGCTCATCTACGAATGGGATGCTGCCGGAGACCGTGGGCTGGCGGATAGCTACTTCGCGCTGAAGTTCCTGGGCAGCGAACCCGCTGCCGCTACGGTGACCTTCAACTCCTGGCAGTTCCGCAACACCACGGGCGACGAGTGGACGCAATCCCCGCAGGATGACCTCAGCCGCTACCGTCGGCTGCAATCGAGCTTCTTGGGGCAGGTCTCCTTGGACCAAGCCCGTGCACTGCTGCGCCAGCCGAGCAATCGCTCGCTCCTGCTCGGGGTAGGACCCTTTGAACGGCTGGACCCCGGCGATTCCATCCGCGTGAGCTTTGCGGTCATCTGCGCAAAGAAGCCAGGCGACCCCGCTGCCGACACGGAGGAGAGCCGGGTATACCTCCTACGCTTTGCCCATTGGGCACAGCGGGCCTATAACGGAACGGATTTCAACGGCAATGGGCGCTTGGACCCGGACGAACCCGATCTCCGGGGCGATGGGAGCATCGTGCGCTTCCTGCTCCCTACGCCACCGGAATCCCCTCGGGTGCGTCTGGCAATCAACGCAGGCGAGATTATGCTCTACTGGAGCGATAACGCCGAAGCCTCCCGCGATCTCTTCACCAACCGGCGCCACTTCGAGGGCTACCGGCTCTGGATTGCCGGACCGGCAGCAACAGCGCAGGATTCGCTCCAGCTCCTGCGCCAGTGGGACCTGCCCGGCAACGGTATCGGCTACGACAACGGCTTTGAGGAGCTGCGCATCCGAGATGCCTCAGGCTCGCCCGTGCGCTACTTCTTCGATGGCGATACGGTCGGCTACGTCTATCGCTACCGCATTGGGAACCTGCTCGATGGATGGCTCTACCGAATCGCGCTGACGGCATTCAGCTCGCCGGACGAGCCCAATGGCATCCCCTCGCTGGAGTCCAGCCCGCTTGCAACGGAGCTGCTGGTCATTCCGGGGCGACCGCCGGTGCGCTTGGACACGGTCGAGCGCGTGGGCATCTACCCGAATCCCTACCGGCTTGGCGCCGCCTGGGAACATGGGCGCTCCGAGCGCGGGCGGAAGGTGTACTTTTACAACCTCCCGCGCCGCTGCCGCATCCACATCTGGAGCCTTGCCGGGGACCGGGTTGCGCTCCTGGAGCATGTCGCCGGAAGCTCAGAGGGGCAGGAGATTGGCTGGTACGCCGCTGCCGGCGTTGGAAGCGCGTTCCATAGCTCCGGCGGGCAGCACGCCTGGGATCTGCTCACGGCGAAGGACCAGCCCATTGCCCCGGGCATCTACCTCGTCATTGCTGAGGACCTGGAGAGCGAAGCCGTCCGCGTAGGGCATCTGCTCGTCATCAAGTGAAACCAAGCAAGGGGAGCCGCAATGGCATGGCGCATGTACGGAATCGCTGCGCTGCTGTGCGCGAGTCTGTGGGCGCAGAACTACCCTCGGCTGCACGTGCATGAGATTATGACGCTGCCGCCGGATTCCCTCGCCGTCGGTTCGCTGCTCTCGCCACGGCTGGGGGATACGGTGCTGCTGGTGGGTGTCGTCACCGTGCCGCCGGTGCTGGACCCTGTGAGCGACCGGCGTCCGTTGCTGTGGGCGGGAGCGCGTTGGGTGACCTTCCTGCGCGATTCCAATCCGGAGCTCACCGCCTACGCCGGCATCAACGTGCTCCAAGCCGATACAACGGTGACGAGCACCTACTTCGACCGCATCCGCCCAGGGGACTACATCGAGGTGCTGGTGCGCATTACGAACTTCCCCACCAGCGCCGATCCTGTGCGGAACCGGCTGGGTCCGACCCAGGCGGAGGTCATCACCGGTGCGGCTGCCCGACCAGTGGAGTTCCTCGACTACGAGCGCCCGCTGCCACAACCCATTCCGGTGCAGATCTCGGACTTCTACACCGGTCCAGTGGGGAGCGGCGTTCCCAATATCGCCAGCGGTTCGCGCTATGTCGGCATGCTCGTGGAGCTGCACAATGTCACCGTTGTTGCCAATCAGCCCGTCATTGTGCTCTCGGACGACCAGGGCAACCAGATGTACATGCGCGACCAATCGGGCTACTTCACCACGCGGGCGCACCGGTTACGGGAGTTTGTGCCCTATCCGGTTGGGCAGCGCATCCGGCGCATTCGGGGCTACATCACCGCCAGCACCGTTGGTGGGCAGCCGCAGTCGTTCATGCTCACGCCCGTGTATCCGGAGGACGTCGAGCTGGGGACAGCTCCACCGGTGATCACCTCGGTGAGCCGCGATCCTGCGCGTCCGTTCCCCAGCTCTGCGGAGCCGGTTCCCATTCGGATTGGGGTCCGCCGTGGGGATTACCCCGTGAGCGCGGTGCGCCTGGTGTACGTTCGGGGGCAGGATACCACGGTGCTGACGGCTCAGGCGCTGGGCGACACACTCTTCCAGGCTGAGATCCCGCCACAGCCGGCGGAATCGCTCGTCGCCTATTGGGTTGAAGTGACCGACAGCGCTGGAACCCGTGTGCGCATGCCCGTCAGCGGGGTCTACTTCTACAAAGTGCTCGACCGCGCGCCCAAGATTGCCGACATCCGCCACACGCTCAATCCCGATGGCTCCTCCGGATACGTGGGCTTCCGCGTGACGGTCGAGGGCGTCATCACGGCGGACACCTCCGATATCCCGAACAACGCCTCGCCGCGCATGTACATGCAGGACGACACTGTTGCCTTCTCCGGCATCTGGCTGCACACGAGCGCAACGACCGACCCGCTGCGCAGCTTCCGGCGTGGGGACCGGATCCGCGTCTCTGGCATCGTTGCCGAGCTGGGAGCGCGGGCGCAGGACCGGCAGGTGACCGCACTGACGGCGCTGGCGCTGGTAGACCGCAACGGGGATGGCGGATTCATCTCTTCGGGCAATACCGTGCCGCCCGTCTTGGTGACCACACGGGAGATTGCCGGACGGCGCCAGGGCGAGATGCCCGCCGAAGGCTGGGAGAGCATGCTTGTGGAGCTGCGTGATTGCGTCGTTGCCGATTCCAATGCCGATGCCCCCTCGAACTTCGGCGAGTTTACGGTCGTGGACGCCGAGCTCTTCGACACCCCACAGGAGGCAAGTGCACGGCTGCGCGTAGAGACCGACGATGGAGCCACCAGCTACGGCACACGCGGCACCGATGGGAAGCGCGTCCTGCAGCGTGGGCAGCGCATTCGGGTGCTGCGGGGCATTCTCTTCTACAGCTTCGGCAACTACAAGCTGGTGCCGCGCAAGGATGAGGACATCGAGCTCGTCTCCGATGTCGAGCACTACGGCGGTGCAGCTCCGGTGCGCATCTTCCCACAGCCGGCGCGCGGGTGGGTTGAAGTGGAGCTGCCCGAAGCCTTCCGTAAGCAGTGGCTGCACGTGGAGTTGCACGATCTCCTCGGGCGCACCGTTGCGCGATGGCGCCTCCCCTGGGATGCACCGGTGCTGCGGTTCTCCACCGAGGAGATGCCCTCGGGGCTCTACCGGCTGCTGCTGAAGTCCCCGAACGCAGTGCTTAGCGTACCGGTGCGCATTCTGCGCTGAGGGATGGTGGAGTTCAACCCGTTCGAGCTGGAGCAGGTCGCTGCCGCATACGACCGGTGGTACGAAACCCCACTGGGGGCGTTTGTGGAGGCGCGGGAGCTGGCGGCATTGGAGCAGCTCCTCTTGCCGCTGCCGCCGCAGAGTGTTGTTGTGGAGGTAGGTGCTGGGACCGGTCGGGTGAGCGCCTGGCTCGCCCGGAAGGGCTATTCCGTCATCGCCGTTGAGCCCTCGGCGGCGATGCGGCGCTATGGGGTGGAGCGGACCTCCGGCTTGAGCGTGGAGTGGCTCGCTGCGCATGCTTCGCTGCTGCCCTTTCCCGATGGTGCGCATGAGTGCGTGCTCCTCTTTGCAACGCTGGAGTTCGTTGCCGAGCCACAGCGTGCGCTGCGGGAGGCACTCCGGGTGCTCCGCTCGGGTGGTTTCCTGATTGTGGCGTTGCTGCATGCGCACAGCCCATGGGCGGCACTCTACTGCTGGCTGGGGCGCCGCGGTGAGGTCCCCTGGAGCACGGCACGCTTCTACACGCCCGAGGAGCTCGAAGAGATGGTCGGACTGCCAGCGCAGGCACGGGCATCAGCGGTATTCTGCGCCCCTACAGCAGCCGAACCCTTTGAAGAAGCCGATGCTGCCGGACGCCGAGCGGGCAATCCACCAGCGATGGTCATTCTACGATGGAGCAAGCCATGATGGTCTCCGCAACCGTTGCCGTCTACCCACTGCGCCAGCCCGATTACCGCGCGATCGAGGACGCCATCGAGGTGCTCACCCACTCCGGACTTAGTGCCGATGTGCAGCCGATGCACACGGAGTTGACCGGAGAGCTCGACGCGCTCTTCGAGGCGCTTCGGCAAGCCTTCCTTGCTGCGGCTCGCCATGGGGTCGTGGTCATGACGCTCACGCTCACCAATGCCTGCACGCCAACGCCACGGCAGGAGTGATAGCCCGGAGCCTGTTGTGCCGTTGCGCATTCGGGCTGCGCGCGATCGGATTCGGCTGCGGGGGCGCGATTGCCTGGATTTCCTCCAGCGAATGAGCACCGCTGACCTGCGCGGGCTCGAACCCGGCGCAGGCATGGCAACGGTCTTTGTCACCGAGAAGGCGCGCATTCTGGACGTTGCTTGCCTCCTGCGCACTGGGGCGGAGGAGGTGGAGCTGCTGCTCTCCCCGGGTGCGGGCGAGCTCATCTGGCGCTGGCTGCGGCAGCATCACTTTACCGAGGACCTCGAACTTGCACCCCCGGAACGCTGGACTGGGATGGAGCTGCATGGCATCCGGAGCGCCGAGGAGCTCTCCGCGCTGCTGGGCAAGGAGCTGCGCTTGCCGCAACGGCTTGCATGGGGGGATTGGGCAATGGTGGAGCTGGAGGGTATCCCGGTGCACGTGGTCGCCATTCCGGGGCTCCGCGCACATGGAGTGGCGCTGCTTGTGGCGGAATCCGTGCACGAAGAGCTCGAGAGGCGGCTTGCGGGAATTCCAACGGTGGACGAGCCAACAGCGGAGGCGCTGCGGATTCTCGCCGGTATTGGGCGCTGGGGAGCCGAGTGGCGTCAGGAGTACAACCCCTTCGAGGCGGGGCTGGAGGGGCTTGTCAGCCTGGACAAGGGCTGCTACGTAGGGCAAGAGGTGCTGGCGCGGCTGCAGACCTACGGCAAGGTGCAGCGTCGCCTGGTGCGGGTGTGCGCACGGGAGCCACTCCATCCCGGCATGCAGCTCCTTTGCGGGGAAGCCTTTGCAGGAGAGCTTACCAGTGCTGCTCCTGCACCGTGGCTCCAGCGATGGGTTGCCCTGGGGTACGTGCGCAGGGAGTACCTGGAGCGGGGTGCTCTCTCTGCTCGGACGCCGACGGGCGAGGAGCTCCCGCTGGAGCTGTGCTCAGCCGACGGTCCAAACAGGTGAGCCGATGCCCATCGTCTTCATCACGGGTGCGGCGCGGCGGCTGGGGAGGCTGCTCGCCGTAGAGTTCGCCCGCCGAGGGTGGGATGTCGTGGTGCACTACCGTAGCCATGCCGACGAGGCGCAAGCGGTGGTGCAAGAGATCGCGCGGCAGGGGCGCCGTGCCGTTGCCGTCCGCGCTGAGCTCTCGCAGCCGCTCCAGGTTCGGGCTGCCTTTGAAGAGGCGCTGCAGCTCGGCGTGCCGGACGTGCTGGTCAACAATGCTGGTGTCTTCCCGCCGCGGACTCCGCTGGAGAGCCTCACGGCTGAGCTCTGGCAGCAGACGCTGGAGAGCAATCTCAGCGCGAGCCTCTACACCAGCCAAGTCTTCGCCCAGGTGCAGCAGGGCAGCGGACGCATCATCAACATCGCGTCGGTGGGGGCGCTGGAGAGCTGGCGCGGGCGCTTGCCCTACAACGTATCCAAGGCAGCGCTGCTGCAGTTGACACGGAACCTGGCGCTGGAGCTGGCACCGCGCATTGCGGTCAACGCCGTTTGCCCCGGCATCCTGCAGTTGGAACCAGGGGAGACACTTCCGGTGCCTGTGGAGCGCATCCCAGCTCGGCGCTACGGAGGGGCACAAGACGTCTTTGATGCCGTCTACTTCTTTGCAACAGCCACCCCGTACATCACGGGACAGTGCCTGCTGGTGGATGGAGGGTACCACTTGCGCTGAGGAACCGATGGAGGACAAGCTTCCCGCTGGGCAGCGTCCGCCGAAGGCGTACGATAACCCGGAGTTCGTCCACAGTCGGGATGCCCGTGTGTTGCGCATCCTGGCGGAGTATCTCTATCCGGAGCACCGGTTCCGCCGCATGCGGATCCGCAACACCGTAGTCTTCTGGGGCTCGGCGCGCTGCCTGTCGGAGGAGGAGTTTCAGCACCAGTGGTCGGCGCTGCAAGCGCAGCTCCAGTGGTCGGACAATCGGCAGCGGGCGCACCTGGAGCAGCGTCTCCGGGAGCTGGAGCGGATTCGACCGCTGACGCGCTACTACGAGGATGCGCGCACCCTTGCCCGGCTCATCACCGAGTGGTCGCTGACGTTGCCGCCTGCACGCCGGTTCGTCATCTGCTCCGGCGGCGGACCCGGCATCATGGAGGCAGCCAATCGCGGCGCGTACGAAGCCGGTGGCATCTCCATCGGGCTGGGCATCAGCCTGCCACATGAGCAGGTTGCCAATCCCTACATCACGCCCGAGCTGAACTTCGAGTTCCACTACTTCTTCATGCGCAAGTTCTGGTTCGTCTACCTGTCCAAGGCAATGGTGCTCTTCCCCGGCGGCTTCGGGACGATGGACGAGCTCATGGAGGTGCTCACGCTCGTGCAGACACGCAAGATCCGCCGCCCGCTCCCGATTCTGCTCTACGGAGAGGAGTTCTGGCGCAAGGCAATCAACTTCGAATTCCTGGTGGAGCAGGGGACGATATCGCCGGAGGACCTGCAGCTCTTCTGCTACGTCAGCGATCCGCACTCGGCGTTTGAGTACTTGCGTGAACGCCTTGCACGGGTTCATAGCCTTGGGGCACCGTACGAGGAAGCACCGTAGAACAGCCGCAGAGGAAGCGATGTGGGCGATTGCGTTACTGCTGCTCTCCGGCATTGCCGTTGCCGGGGAGCTCCGTTGGGTTCCGGAAAAGCCGCAGCGCGGGGCTTCGATTTCGGTTGAGTACGTTCCGGATTCTGCACGCTTTGCCCCCGGGGAGCCGCTCTGGCTCTATGCTTACGAATTCGATGCCGAACGCGGCTACCCAACGCTGCAGGAGGTGGAGCTGGAGTACCAGCGCACGCGAAAGCTCTACGCAGCAGCCTTCCGGCTGGATACGGCGACGGTGTTCGTGCTGGGCAAGGTGGGCAATGGACGGACCTTCGACACGCGTGGAGGCAGGTTCTGGGAGATTCTGGTGCACTGCGGCGGCAGTCCGTGCCCGGAAGCGCTTCTGCGGGCGGCGCTGTCGCGCTTTGGGACGCTGCAGGAGGAGAGCTGGCGGCGCGCTCCAGACCTATGGGAAGCCGAACGCTTGCTCCAGCAGGTCGTAGAGCTGCGTCCGGAGCATTTCGCCGCGCGGGTGTGGCTGCTTGCCGTCCGAGGGCGGCTGCGCAAGCTCGAACGTGCAGCACAACAGCAGCAGCTTCGGGAGCTGCTCGCCCAGCCCTATCCGGAGACGGAGGGGAACATGCGAGCAGCTCTGTGGGCGTTGAATGTACTGGGGGAGTCCGACCGCATGGAGCGGCTCGAGGAGCGCATCCTGAAGGAGTTCCCCACGTGGGAGCTGGGGGAGGAGATTCTGCTGGTGCGACTCAACCGCGCAGCCGTAGCGCAGCAGTACTACGCCACTGCCGAGCGCTTCCTGCGGATGTTCCCCAACTCCCCGGGCTACGAGCACGTGTACGTGCTGTTGGTGCGGGCACTCCTGCAGAATGAGCGCCCGGAGGAGGTGGAGCAACTCTTCCGGCGCTTCCCACGGGTGCCGGCAGCCGCTTATGCCGAGCTCGTCCACTACTGGTTGAACCGAAGGGAGAGCCAGAGGGCTGCTCCCTGGGTGCGGCTGATGATGGCGCGCTTCCAGGAGCAGCGCATGGGGCGCATGCAGCGCAAGCCCCGCTACCGCAGCACGGTGGAATGGAGCGATAGCGACCGCCTGCTCCATGCGCGGCTCCTTGCACTGCAGGCGCGCTTCCTGCGGCAGGAGCGCCGCGTGGAGGAAGCCATCGAACGCTACCGCGAAGCCTGGTCCACCTACGGCGACCGCTTCCCCACGGAGTTAGCCGAGGAGCTCGTCGAGGCGCTGCGCGTGCTCGGGCAGCACAAGAATGCCTTTGGCATCTGCACCGAGGCGCTGCTGCAATCCAGAGACAGCGACACCCTGTGGGCGCAGTTCCGTGAGCTCTTCCTGCAGGTGGTCGAACCCGATAGCGCCCGGATGCAAGCCGAGATGTTGCGCCTTCAGGAGCACGCTGCCCAGCTCCGGCGGGCAAAGCTGTGGAATGAGCGTCTGGATTGGGACCCCCCAACCGTGGTGGATAGCCTCGTGTACTCGCTCACGGGGGATTCCCTCCGGCTGCGCCAACTGCGCGGGAAGGTCGTGCTTGTGGACCTCTGGGCGACCTGGTGCCAGCCGTGTCTGCGCTCCTTCCCCAGCCTGCAGAAGCTCTGGGACTTGTACCGCGAGCGCGAAGATGTCGCCATCCTCGTGCTCAACGTCTGGGAGCGCACGCCCGAGCGGCAGAAGGTCGTGCAGGAGTTTCTGCGCAACAACCCGCAGTACACCTTCCCCGTGTACCTGGACCTGGCGGACGTGCTGCCGCTGGGCTTCGGCGTGACGGGAATCCCAACCCAGCTCTACCTTGACCGCTCTGGTCGCCTGCAGTTCCGCTCCACGGGCTTCAGTTCCGAGGAGTTGTATCTGCGCGATATCCAGGACCGGCTGGAAGCATTGCTCCAGCAGCAGTAGGTCGCACCATGTGGAGTGCGCCATGCGTGTGCTCATCCTCCTCCTGGGACTTGCAAGTGTAGCGTCGGCGCAGGTGAGCGTGACCTTCTACGGTGGATTGGCAACACCTGGGGAGGCGGTCAACGATGTATACAACCGCTCCGAGCTGCGCAACGGGGACACCCTGCGCAGCATCGTGCGCGATGCCGTGCGAATGGGCTACCAACTGGGCATCCGGACGCTCACTGCGGTCCATCCCAATGTGCAGCTCGGCGGGGGAATTGCACTGGTCCGATTTCCGCAGAGCCGGCTCTACATCACCGACCCACAGCGCGGGGATACAGTGCTCGTGCTGGCGTCGGTGCAGAACATGGTGCCCATCAGCGCTGGCATCACCGTGAGTGCTACACTCTCGCAGCTCCGGCTGTACGCGCTGGCGGAGCTCGCCTACACGCTGGTGAACTCCTCGACCGATGTAGAGCAGGGCGTGCTCTCGTTCCCGCTGGCGATCGGCTCGCAGAGCGACCACCGGGTGGGTGCCGGCATTGGGGCTGGAATACAGCTCTGGCTCGGCATCCTGGGCATCGGAGTGGAGGGGCGCTATTCCATTGCCAACCTCATCGGGCGGACCAGTGGGGAGCAGCGCAAGGATTACGTCTCTGCGGTGCTGCTGCTCTCCTTTGGCGGGTGATCGCCCAATTCCAGCACGGCGGCTCGTTCGGCAGCGTTCAGGATGCGCCATTGCCCTGGGCGTAGGCTCCACAGGGAGAAGTTCCCGATGCTGACCCGCAGCAGCCGTAGCGTAGGGTGCCCGAGAGCAGCGGTCATCCGGCGCACCTGATGGTATTTGCCCTCCGTAAGCTCGATGGCAATCCAGGAGGTGGGAACGGTCTTGCGCAGCCGTATTGGAGGCTCCCTGGGTGGGACCTCTGGCGGGGGCACCAGGCGCCACGCTCGGCACGGGCGCGTGCGGTATTTGCCCAAGCGCATTCCTGATTGGAGCCGCTGCAGGGCTTCCTCGGAGGGGATCCCTTCGACCTGGACCCAATAGAGGCGGCGATGCCGGAAGCGCGGGTGCAAGAGCCGGTAGACAATCCACGGCTCGTCGCTCAGCAGCAATAGCCCTTCGCTTTTGGCGTCCAGCCGACCGACCGGATAGACCCCTGGCGGGAAGCCAAACTCTGCCAGGGTGCGGAAGGGCGAGCCCTGGATTGGTCGAAACTGCGAGAGCACACCGTATGGCTTGTAGAAGGCAATCAGCATCGGGCACTGCGCTACAGCAGCCGGTTGCAGGGGTAACTGACGCGCGCCTCGAGCCTGTGAGTGCGTCCGTACTGCAGGAGCTTCTGCCGCAGCTCCGCGCTGCATATGCGGAGCGCTCTGCTGCGTTGCGCCAGCGCTTTGAGGAGTTTCGCCGTACGGGAGGCGATCCGGCAGAGAGCTTCTACGAGCTGTGCTACTGCCTGTGTACGCCGGCAACGAAGGCGGTCAGTGCGCTCAAGGCGGTCGAGCAACTCCGCGCACGCGAATTCTTCCAGCGTGGGCTTCCCCTGGAGGAGCTGGAGGCGATCCTTCGCGCGCCGGAGCACTACATCCGTTTCCATCGCCGGAAGGCGCAGCGCCTCTGGCGAGCTTGGCAGGAGCGTGGGAGAATTGTGGCGGTGCTGGGAGATTCGCAGCACCTCTTGCCACAGCAGAAGCGGCGCTGGTTGTGCGACAACGTCGCCGGGCTGGGGATGAAGGAGGCATCCCACCTGCTGCGCAATACGGGGCATCGGGGTGTGGTGGTGCTGGACCGGCATGTCCTGCGCTGGATGCGCCGTCTGGGGATGCCCGCACCCGAACATCCTCCTGCGGGGGCTGCATATCTAGAGCTGGAGCAGCGCTTCTGCGCTGTGGCGCGCCAGATGGACTTTGCCCCGGAGGAGCTGGAGTTCCTCCTGTGGAGTCTGGAGGTGGGGGAGGTGCTCAAATGAGTTGGCAGGCAAAGCTGGAGCATCTCTTGCGCGATCGCCGGAGCGGTTCACTCCACCTGCTTGGGCGCACGGTGCATTTGTGTGCGGAGATGGCGCATGCGGGGGCGGCTCCGGAGCATCTCGTTGCGGTAGTGGAGCGGCTTCAGCAGGCGCATCCAGCGATGGCGCTGCTGTGGAACCTCGGACAGCGGCTCAGGGAGCAGGCTGCGCAGGGAGCAACGGCAGCGGAGCTGGTGCAGAGTGCTCAGCGTTTTGCGGAGGAGGTCGCCGAGAGTGCCCGTCAGGCGGTGGAATCGGTCGCGCGCGAACTCCCCTCCGGAGCTTCGGTGCTGACACATTCTGCCGGCACTCAGCTCTACGAGCTGCTGCGGCGCCTCCGGGAACTGGGCAAGCAGATTGAGCTGTTCTGCACCCTGTCGCTGCCAGGAGGGGAGGGGGCTGCCCTTGCGCGCACGGCGCGGCGGCTGGGGATGCAGGTTTGCCTTGTCTGCGATCTGCAGGCGTACGGCGTGCTCAAACAGGTGCAGCTCCTGCTCCTCGGTGCCGACGCGCTCTGCTTGGATGGTCTGGTGCACAAGGTCGGCAGCGCACCGTTGGCCTACCTTGCCTGGATGGAGCATCGCCCCGTGTGGGTGCTTGCGTGCAGCCAGAAGCTACTCCCGCAGCCGTGGAGTGAGGAGTTGGAAGGGGAAGCCCCGCCGTGCCTGCGTTCAACCCTTCCGCAGCGGCGTGCGCTGTACGATTGCACCCCGTGGGAGCATCTCACGCTGGTGGCAACGGAGCAGGGGTTGCTCTCGGCTCAGCTCCTGCGCAAGCAGCTCCTTGCCCTTACTCCGGAGAAGCCGTCGAACCGAGGTCGATGAGCAGGGAGAAGCGCATGGTGCCCGCCAGCGGGTGGTTCTCCTCGATGGTGTTGATGTAGTTGAAGTCCAACGTGAACATGTCGTAGCGGATGCCGGCGCCGAAGGTGATGAAGCGGCGATTACCCAGGCGCGAGGGCTCGGTGAAGTAGCCCAGCCGCAACGCCACCAATTGCTGGTACCAGTACTCCATGCCCATGGCGAGCTCAACGCCGGGGTTCTTCCACGCCGTGATGAAGGAGGTCGGAAGCGCATCCGAACCCAGGCTATCGCGCCGGACCATGAGCTTGGAGACGTCAACGGCGAACTTGAGGTCGTTGAACTCATCACGGACTGCCTGGACCGCCAGCCCCAGCCGGAGATTGGTCGGGAGCGGATCGGCTTCGTTGCGGTAGGTCATCTTGGGACCGATGTTCTGGATGTTGAGCCCCAGCGCCAGGCGATCGTCGAGCTCCACTCCGGCGATGCGGAGCTGGCGCGGCTTCCACAGGATTCCCAGGTCAAAGCTACCGCTGGTGCCGATTCCGGCAACGGATTCGCCCGGGGCAGCCGGCGCAAGGTTGGAGCGGATGAAGCGGAGCTGGATCCCCGCGCCCAGGTCATCCGCAATGAGCGTCCCGTAGGAGACACCCAGTGTGAACTCGTTGGAGCGGAAGGTTCCCAGGGTGTTGCCGAAGTTGTCGGTGCGTACGAACTCGCCCAGGTTCATCAGGATGAAGTTCAGCGCCACCGTGCCATCCAGCTCCTTGAAGTACTGCCCGGCAGTGGCGTAGCTGTAGAAGAGGTCGGCGTTGAACTGCGGAAGCCACCGCGAGAAGCTCAGCGCAATCTGGCGCGACCGCAGGAAGCCCAAGCCGCCGGGGTTCCAGAAGATGGCGTTGATGTTATCGGCAATGGCGGTGCCTGCCTCGCCCATCCCGCTGGCGCGGGCATCTGGAGAGATGAGCAGGAAGGGCACGGCTGCTGCCCCTGCTTGTGCCCACAGCGCCGGCGACGCCAGAAGGAGCATCGCCACCGCAAGCGCTCCAATGTTCCGCCGCATGGTGTCTTCCATCTGCTGTCCAACTACCGCACAATCACAAAGGTCCCGCGCACACTGCGGGACGGCTCCGAGAGCAAGCGAACCGTATAGACGTACATGCCTGGGGCTACGGGTGCACCCTCAGCGGTGCGCCCATCCCAGGCGAGCTCAAACTGCCACGTGGGCAGCAATTGGAACTGCTGTTCGTAGACGATCCGACCCCACAGGTCGGCGATTTGGAGATACGCCGGCTCCGGAGCCGAAGCGCTCGAACGCAGGCGGATGCGCAGCGGGAACTCCGTTGCGGGATTGGGGAGGACCTGCGCATCCACGAGCACGGTGGATTCGGCAATGCGGAAGGTGGTCTCTGCCTCGCCGAAGTTGTTGTAGATGTCCCACGCACGCACTCGGACGCGGTGGAGTCCCGGAGGAAGCCCCACCAACGGCTTCATCGCAATGCCCCTGCGTGGGTCCTGCAGTGAAGGCTGGTACAGTGGCGTCAGGTCAATCGGCTTTGGGTCCTCGTCAATCCATGCCAGGATGCGATGTCCGACACCGGCTGCGGTGTTGATGCCAGAGGCATCCTCCAACTCCACGAAGAGCACCGGCGTGGAGCGCACGATATCCCCGGGGCGGAAGTCGGGATGGTCCAGGTAGAGCCGAATGGTGGGACCGAGCGTATCGAGTGTGGTATCGGGAGCGATGCCTTGGATGGAGAGCCCCGGGTGCGACCCCGCAGCGCTGCGCCCGTCATCGGCAAAGGCGCACAGGTAGAAGCGACCGCGCTCACCGGAGAAGTCCGCATCCAGCGGCATGCGGAAGGCGGCGCTCCAGCGCCCGTTGCTCACGGCGTAGGTACCTTGGTGAAGCACCGGACCCACCCGCGTGAAGCGGTACGTGGTGATGCTCCCCTCTCGAATCGAGAGCTGCACCGGTGCATCGGTTAGCACTACAAGGAGCTGCCCGGAGAAGTCCTCCAGCAGCCTCTCTCCGGAGGGGTCCAGGATCCGCCCGGAGAGCCGGACGAGCTGCAGTGCGGAGACCATTGAGGCAAGAGAATCGCTCCCAATCGGGCGCCCGTTGATGGAGTCCAGCGCGACCACTGCCGTGGGCAGGAGCAACCGCAGGCTTGGGTCACCCAGCAGCACGAACTTGAGGTCGTTGAGCCCGGTGCGGAGCTGTTTGACCAGCATCTGGACCTCTCCCAGCGTTGGGTAGTCGCCCTGCGGGGAGCGGCGCAGGAGCCGGTCGTAGAACTCGTAGAGGAGCTGTGCGTTCGGGGTGGAGTAGACCAAGCGTGCTGCTCCGAACACCGCGATCGCTCCTCCTAAGGGGCTGAGCAGCATGGCTTCGGCGCCGCTGGGGGTGCGCGGGTCGTCGTAGCGCACGAAATCGCAAGTTGCTGCGGTCAGGAAGAACAGGCGGCGCAGGTTCTGGAACTGTGGGATGGTCGTCTCGCGCTCCAGCACCTGCTCGTGTGCCCAGAGGCGTGGGTTGCCGTGCCCAATCCAGTTGAGGATAGCTGTCCCAGCGTTGACTGCAGCGACCAGGTCGCGGGTGACCTCGGGCTTGCGCCGTCCGCCGGGCAAGTTCTCCGTGGGGTACTCCGCCAAATAGAGCTTGCGCTGCCAGAGCCATTCGGGCAGCCGCTGCGCGAGTGTCTCGCTCTGGTCGGTGTGAATGCTGCCGTCGCTTCCGTAGCTGGTTGGACCGTCGTCGGCAACGAGCGTGATCGTCGCCCGCCACAGCCCCAGATCGGAGGCAGTCTCGTAGAGGCGCAGCTTCTGGACCATCTGCATGCCCTCGGCGTCGGAGTTGATGGGCATGCGACCGATGGCGATGTCGGGCAGGCGATCGTCGCCTTGGACCCAGGTGTAGTAGTCGTCGGTGCAGTAGCTATCAATGGCGTTGAAGGCGTCGCTCTCGGAGGTGCGGGCGGATTGGTAGGTCGGCACAAAGTTGGGCTGCTGTGTGCTGATGTTCTTGTAGTCGTAATGCCCGTCGCCCCAGAGCAGGACCCAGCGCGGGGGAACGCTCCAGGAACGCAGCGCCCACGCCAGGAAGTTGCGAATCGCGGTGGGGTCGGGATTGCCGGCAGCGAATTCGGTGTAGATCTGCTCGGTCGTCACCACCATCGTGGAGATGCCGCGCCCCTGCCGGTAGCGTTGGTACTCCTGCGCAGAGCCCAGGAGCTGGGGGTGGGTAATCACAACAAGCTCAGCACCGGGAGCCTGCAGCAAGCCGGCACTCTGGACGGGCTCCAGGATTGCCGGTTCGAGCACCCGAGCGCTGACGAAGAAGCGCCGAGGTACGCCGGAGTCCTGCACGAAGCGCACAACGAAGCTGCCAGGCGCTCCCGCAAGGTTGGTCAGCAACTGTGGAGCCGCGGGATCGGTGACCTCAAAGCCCCAGAGCGGCCCTCCGGAGAAGCCGGTGACGGCGATCTCGAGTATCCCCGACCAACTCGGGTCCGTCCACCACTCCAGCTCATCCCCAACGGCGGTGAAGGCTCTGGGGAAGTGCCATTCGACCCAATCCACATGCCCAAAGCCCGTGGCGTAGCCGTCGGGGGTGTAGGTGAAGCGCAGGGTAGAGCGGTTGTCCGCCGGAAGCGCCGACGCCGGCAGGCGAACGGTGATGATGCCCGATGGGACCGCCTCCGTGTATCCGGCGGTTCCGCTCACGCTGCCGCTCCAGAGCTGCTGATTCCCCTCCCAGACGGTAAAGCGGGCGCGGCTCGTTGCACGGTTGACCACGACAAAGCGGTACAGCACGCTATCGCTACGCTCCAGCCCGGTCAGCGGCATTGTGTAGACAACGGGGATGGCGGCATCCAGCATCGGACCGAGCCATTCGCGTCCGGAGCCCAACGCAAAGGGCTGGTAGAGCTCCTCCTCGATGAAGACCCGGGCAGTGTGTGAACTCGGGCGCAGGGTCACAGGACCCTCTGGCGGGGGGAGAGGGGTTGCGCGCAGCCCCGGCGCTCCGCCCCAGGTCAGCACGTAGAAGGTCGTGTTCGTGTAGGGATTGACCCAATGGCGAAACTGCCCCGAGCGGTAGTAGAAGCCACGTGGGGCAGCGCCGTAGAAGAGAATCTCCTGGAGCTCCCCTGAGGCGTTCGTCCGCACAAGGAGCGGCTGCTCCTTGGGGAGCAGCTGGAGAGCTTGCGCAGAGCGCTCCTCCGGCAGAGGAGCCCCTCCGATACCGAACAGCTTCAGCGTGGGCACCTCCTCGGGGGCGATTCGGACACCCAGTTGCCGCAACTGCTCCGCCGTGATCCGGTAGATGCCCTCGCGCTGGACCCCAATCCGCACCCACCTCCCTGCAGGGATGGACTGCGGAAGTGATGCAGGAGGGCTCGTCATCAGCTCCGCCGGAGCCGGCTGCGGACGAAAGCGGACCCGAATGCGAGCCGACTCCAGGAGCTCAGCGCCATCGCCGTGCGCGCGCACGCACAGCAGCTCACCGTGCGCCAGATGCACTCCCCGGGTAATGCCGGCGTAGCGGATTCGCACCCACTCCTCGGGAACAGAATCCACCGGCGGCACCTGCCCGAGAAGTTGCCCAAGCTGCTCTGCCGTAGGCAGACGCCAGGCTACGCGGCGGGTGCGCAACTCCACGAGCTCAACTGCCTCGATCGCCGAGGGTCCCGGAACCTCTACTGCAAAGCGAACAGTGGCGGCAATGGGCTGCGTGAGCGCAGGACCCGCGATGGTGGCGTCTGGAACCTCCGGCAGGACGAACCCGCCGGGCAAGCTTCTCACCCGCACTGCGGGAAGGGTGTACTGGAATTCGAGCCCCTCAGCTGAGGAGCGCAGTCGCTGGAGTCCCTCCGGTAGAGCGTTCGCCCATCCGCCTCCGCTGCCGATGAGCAGCACCAGGCACAGACTGCGCCAGCGGAGCATCCTCTGCCATGATTTACTCGAACAGGCAGTAGCGCACGTGCACTCCGCTGCCCTCTCTGGTTGCACCGACCGACTCGGCTGCCGTGGACGTATCAGCGCAGCCGCGCGTGTAAAAAACAATGCCCTGCCATCTGGGGAAGGTGATGGCAAGGCATGCAGCATAAAGAGGAAGTGGCGACTCGCGTCGCTGAGCGGGAAACGGGACTCGAACCCGCGACCCCGACCTTGGCAAGGTCGTGCTCTACCAACTGAGCTATTCCCGCATGCGCGGTGCAAAATTACAAAAATTTCCCGCTGAGCATCGCCACCCTCCGGTGTTGCCCCAGGGCTCCCGCGCCACCATACGTGAGGGCGCAATCACGGCTGGAACAGTAGCGCATAGCTCTCCGCCTCCATCAGGAAGCGCTCCGCCAGCGTGCCCGAAAGCGGATGGCGCCAATCCATCCGCTCCGGATGCCACTGCACTGCCAGGAGGAAGCCGCGTCCGGAGGGCTCTGCCCACTCGAAGGCTTCAATGACACCATCTTCGGCAACGGCGCAGACACGCAGCAGTGGAGCCAACTCCGCCACCGCCTGGTGGTGGGCACTGGCAACGTCCGCCTCATCCACCTTCGTGTACTTGTACAGCAGCGTGGCGGGCTCCAGCAACACTCGGTGGACCGAATCCTGCTCCTCCGATTTCCAGTGCCGCAGAAGCGGACGCCCGGGGTACTGCTGCTCCAGGTCTGCCCACAGGGTCCCGCCCAGGGCAACGTTGAGGAGCTGTGCACCACGGCAGATCCCCAGCACCGGCAAACGGTAGCGCTCCAGGGCTTCATGGACAAGCGCAAACTCCAGCTCATCGCGTTCCGGATCGGGCGGCTCCGTGCAGAACTGCTCATACTCCGGGTGCCCATACCGCTCGGGTGCGATATCTGGTCCACCGGTGAGGACCAGCCCTGCGCACTGAGCAAGCGCTTGCAGCGGCTCCGAGGTGCGCGAAAGGTCCACCGGCTCCAGCGTGGGGTCAACAGAGCGCAGCCACTCGATGTAGCGCTCGTACTTCGGTGCGCCCGAAGCCTTCGAGAAGGCAATCCGCATGGGCTCCTCCCTGCAGGAGTGACCAATCCCCATCGGGCAGACGTGCACGCGGGGCTTGGAGTGTCTACTCAGCGACGAGCCAAATCGAGCGGTTTAGGAAGCGCCCTTCAGGGAGGCTCTCTGGGAACTTCCACTCCCGGGGCAGCGGCGCCGTCCGCAGCGTCAGTGAAGGGGACAAGCGGCGCAGAAATTCCGCCGTTGTGCGTGCGCGCTGTTCGACAAGCTCTGCATTGCGTTGCTCTGTGCCCAGAGCGTCGCTGCTGCCGTAGATGAGGAGTCGGCTCCCCGGAGGGAGTAGCTGGACGAGCTCTCGAAGCCACGCTTCGGTCTCCGGGCGAAGCACCGCGCTGTTGTAGTCAAAGCGCAGGATTGCCCGAAAGCGCTCCAGCGAGAGCGGCAGGGTGTCAGTGGGGAACTGGTTCAGCTCCAGCGTGGCATGAGCTTCTGTTGCGATGCCATAGGCTGGGACCGTTCCCCGAATCCATATCGGAAGAGTCGTTGCATCGGCAGGAACCTGGCAGCCGAGCGGCAACTGTACGCGCCCGCTGCAGGAGCGCAACCGCAGGAGCGTATCCGAACAGCTCCACCACAGCTCAAGCGCCGCAGTATCTGGGATCCCGGTGCAGTGGAGCTGCACCTCCAGAGTGCCCTCCAGTCTGCGGAGGCGCTGCCGATACAGGTACTCCATCGCCGGGGCATTGCGGAGGATGAGCTCTGCGCGGCGATTCTCGGCGCGCCCTTCGGGATAGACGCTGCTGGAGGGTGTGCGCGGCAACAGGCTCCACTGAGTGCGGATCCGCTCCGCCGGCACCCCCAAGCGCACGAGCGCCTGTGCAACGCTCTGCGCGCGCTGTTGCGCCAGCGCTATGCCGCCGGGCTCATCCTCGCCCGATGTGGATGCCTCGATGAGAAGCTGCGCCTGCGGATAGCGCGCCAGGAGCTGCGCAATGAAAGGGAGCACGTACCGGTGGGCTTCAACGGCATCCAGGCTGTTCCACTGCTCCGGCGATGGGAATGTGTCGAGCACGTAGCGACTGGGTAGCTGTGCGGAGTTCTGCTCAAAGAAGACCGCCAGCACCATTGGCACGGTTGCCAGCAATTCCCATCCACTGCGGAGGCGTCCGCGGATGTCCGCCAGCTCCAGCTGCAGCCCTGGTGAACTCGGCTGTGCTACCGGCGGCGGGGCGGGCTGCGGTGAGGGCGGAGGCGACGGAGCGGAGAGCTCCCAGCGCAGACCGCTTTCCAGCCTTAGATTCCAGTGGTGCCACGGGAGCGGTGTCACCATGCTGGTGAGGCTGAATTCGGCAAGCAGCCGTTGTGTCCACCAGAGTCGTCCGCCCAAGGGCAGGCGATGCGCAATGCCAATGCTACCGCCCAGCACGACAGGATTGCGCGAGCGAATCTCCCCAGAGGCAAGCTCCCGACTCCTGCTGCGGCGCCCATCTGGGAGCAGGAAGTAGAGCGTCTCCGGAGCAATCAGGCGCTCCTGCTGCCTGTAATGCGCCGAAAGTGGAATCGCTCCACGCAGCCCGCCCAGGAGCTCAATCCGTTCCCCAAGAGGCAGCCAGCCAAGGACGCACAGCTCGGCAAAGCGCCAGCGGCTGTGGAGTTCGACCGCTGCAGATGCCGATATGACCTGACCGCTGAGGCTATCGCGGAAGGGAAGGGTGGAGGAGTTCTGCAGTACGGCGCCGCGTTCGGCGAAGAGGAGCCCAAACTCGAGTGGAAGCGCAGCGCCCCAGGGTCTGATAGAGGCTGTCCCCGCCCAGTGCTCTCCGTGCCCGGAGCGGAGCAGCCCGCAATCGAGGATACCGTCCAGGCTGTACAGCTTTGCCCTGTGGAGAGTGTACCCGATACCGCCGCGGAGTTCCACAGCCGGCTGCGCTGTGCCCCGTGTTCCAAGGAGGAGAGCCAGTGCAATCGCCCATCCCCGTGCGGTTGTGTTGCCCATCCGCCCTACAGTTCCGCCTGGAGCCTCTGGTGCGGACTATGACGCTGCTCCGTGCGTCTTATGGCGTGGAGTGAACGTGAGATCTTCGGATGACCATGGAGCCAACGCAGCCGGCGAACGTCCCCGATATCAACTCCGCGTACGTGCGCGAAATGTACGCGCAGTACGTGCTCGACCCGGAGTCTGTTCCTCCAGAGTGGCGGCGCTACTTCGAGCAGGGTGGGGCAATCGAGCCGAGTTCAGCGGGAAATGGATACCCGCCGCCTCCGCAGACCGCTGCACCGGCGAGCTCGCCGGCGGCTCCGGCGTGGATTCGCCCTGAGGACGAACTCCAGCCGCTGGAGGGCGTCTTCGAGCGCATTGCGCTCAACATGAGCGCAAGCCTCCAAGTGCCCACGGCGACCACCTTCCGCATCATCCCGGCAAAGCTGCTGGAGGAGAACCGCTGGCTGGTGAACCGCTATCGGGAGCGTTCCGGCAAGCACAAGCTCAGCTTTACGCACCTGCTCGGCTGGGCAATTGTGCGGGCGCTGGAGCGCTTCCCGCAGCTCAATGATGCCTGTGCGCTCATCGGCGGCAAGTACTACCGCGTCCGGCGCCGCTCCATCAACTTGGGCATCGCCGTGGATATCCTCCGCAAGGATGGCACGCGCTCACTCGTTGTGCCCAGCATCAAAGCGGCGGAGCGGCTGGACTTCCCCACATTCGTTGCGCAGTACGAGGAGCTCGTCGCCAAAGCACGGGCAGGACGCCTTTCGGTCGAGGAGCTCACCGGTGCCACCGTGACGCTGACCAACCCCGGGATGCTGGGGACGACGCTCTCTGTGGCTCGGCTCCTGGAGGGGCAGGGGCTGATCGTAGCAGCCGGTGCGCTGAACTACCCCGGCGAGTTCCGCGCAGTGCCTCCGGAGCTGCTCGCGCAGCTTGGGGTTGGGAAGGTCCTTGCGTTGACGAGCACGTACGACCATCGCATCATCCAAGGGGCGGAATCTGGGGAGTTCCTCGCCTACATCGAGCGGCTGCTGCTGGGAGAGGAGGAGTTCTACGCACGCATCTTCGAGCAGTTGCGCATTCCAATTCCTCCGTTCGTGTGGGCGGTGGACCGCACCAGTGATGCTGGGCAGAAGCAGGAGCGCCTGACACAGCTCATCCGCTCCTACCGCGTGCGGGGGCACCTGCTGGCGCAGATCAATCCACTGCAGGAGCGCTGGCATTACCATCCGGACCTGGACCCTGCACAGTACGGGCTGACGATCTGGGATCTGGACCGGCGCTTCTACGTCGGCGAACTCCTTGAGGAGCGGCACGCAACGCTGCGGCAGGTGCTGGAGCTGCTCTGGGAGAGCTACTGCGGTCCTATTGGCGTGGAGTACATGCACATCCAGGACCCGGAGCGGCGGGCATGGCTGCGGGAGCGCCTGGAGCGGGAGCGTGGCTGGCGCGAGCTCTCACCACAACAGCGCCGACGTATCTATGAGAAGCTCCTGGCAGCCGAGCAGTTTGAGCAGTTCCTGCATCGAAAGTTCGTCGGGCATAAACGGTTTTCGCTGGAGGGGGGCGAGGCGCTGCTGCCGCTGCTGGATATGCTGCTGCAGGCAGCCGCCGAGCGCGGTGTGGAGTACGTCGTCATCGGCATGGCACATCGAGGGCGGCTGAATGTCCTGGCGAACCTCATTGGGAAGTCTCTCCGGCGCATCTTCGATGAGTTCGAAGGAGAGCTGGATCCGCTCTCAACGCTCGGCTCTGGAGATGTCAAGTACCACCTTGGTGCGCGCGGGGTATTCCGCACGCCCGATGGACGCGAGCTGCAGGTGCTGCTGACCTCGAATCCAAGCCATCTGGAGGCGGTCGATCCCGTCGTGGAGGGCATCGCCCGTGCGTTGCAGGAGCAGCTCGGAGAGGGGGGAGCACAGCGGGTGCTGCCAATCCTAATCCACGGGGACGCTGCCTTTGCAGGGCAGGGGATCGTTGCGGAAACACTCAACCTGGCGAAGCTCAAAGGGTACACAACAGGCGGCACTGTGCACATCGTGGTGAACAACCAGATCGGCTTCACCACGGAGCCCGCTGATGCGCGCTCGACGGTCTACCCGACCGACGTTGCCAAGATGGTCCAGGCGCCAATCTTCCATGTCAACGGAGACGAGCCCGACGCGGTCTGCGCGGTCGGAGTCCTTGCATTGGACTACCGGATGCGCTTTGCCGAGGATGCGGTCATCGACCTGTTCTGCTACCGCAAGTACGGGCACAACGAAGCTGATGAGCCCACCTACACGCAGCCTCTGCTGTACAGGAGGATCCGCGAGCTGGTCCCCGTACGGCAGCGCTACCGGGAACGTCTGCTGCGTGATGGCGTACTCTCAGAGCAGGTAGAGCGAGAGCTGCTGCAGAACTACGTGCAGCAGCTCAACCAAGCGTTTGCCGAGCGCCGAGCACCCCAGGTGAAGGCAGCAGAGCTCTCTCCGTCGCTTGAGAACCTGCTGCAGCCGGTGCAGACCGGGGTTCCGCTATCGGAGTTGCAGCTTGTTGCGCAAGCATTGGGGCGGGTTCCGGAGGGGTTCCACCTGCATCCCAAACTCCATGGGCTCTTCCGCCAGCGTGCAGAGATTCTCCAGCACGGAACCGTGGACTGGGCAACGGCGGAGCTTCTGGCGTTTGGAACCCTGCTGCTGGAAGGCTTTCCTGTGCGGCTCAGTGGACAGGATTCCCGACGGGGCACCTTCAGCCAGCGCCATGCGGTGGTGGTGGATACCGAGACAGGCGAAAGCTACATTCCGCTGAACCATATCCTTGCGGCACAGCGTGCGCGCTTGAGCATCTACGATAGCCCGCTGAGCGAACTTGCCGTGCTGGGCTTCGAGTATGGCTACAGCACGCAGACCTTGCATGGGCTGACTCTTTGGGAGGCGCAGTTTGGAGACTTCGCCAATGGGGCACAGGTCATCATTGACCAGTTCATCGTCAGCGGTGAAAGCAAGTGGGGGCAGCTCTCCAATCTCGTGCTGCTGCTGCCACATGGCTACGAGGGGCAGGGACCCGAGCACTCCAGTGCACGCTTGGAGCGCTTCCTACAGCTCTGCGCCGAAGGGAATATCTACGTGTGCAACCCGACGACGCCGGCGCAGTACTTCCATCTGCTGCGGCGCCAGGTGTTGGCTCCCTTCCGCAAACCGTTGGTGGTGATGACCCCGAAGAGCTTGCTCCGCCATCCGTTGGTGAGCTCCCCGGTGGAATCCTTCACCGAGGGCAGCTTCCAGGAGGTGCTCGATGACCCGTATCTGCCGAGCGCCCCTGAGGAGGTGGAGGCAGTAGTTCTGTGCACGGGGAAGTTCTTCTACGAGCTTGCGGAGTACCGGCGGGAGCGGGGGCTCGCAAATGTTGCCCTGCTGCGGATCGAACAACTATATCCGCTGCATGCGGAGAAGTTGGAGCAGCTTCTCCGCAAGTACCAGCGTGCCGAGCGGTACGTCTGGGCACAGGAGGAGCCTCAGAACATGGGGGCATGGAGCTTCTTGGCACCCCAGCTGCAAGCACTGCTGCCTACGGGCAAACCTCTCCTGTACGTTGGACGTCCACCCGCTGCCAGTCCGGCAACGGGCTCCTCACTACGGCACGAGCAGGAGCAGCGCCAGCTTATCGAGCAGGCGTTTCATCGGGCTGTGGCGGAGACCCGGGTGTCTATCAGTTGAAGCTGCTCGAGCTCGACCCCCTTCAGCTCCTGCAGGAGCTGCAAAAGTAACCCATATCGGAGTCCGTAGATGCTCACGGTGAGGGCAGGGATGTTCAGCAACTCCATTATCACCCAAAGGATTGCAGCTCCTGCGGGGAGGATCTCTGCCCGGTCTGGATGGATGGCTGGGTGGGAGCAACGAGCCTCCAATGGCATGTTCCAGAGACTTCTCAATAACTCCTGTACCTGCTCGCGGTGGAGGGTGCGCAGGTGAGCTTCCCACCAGCGGGTGTAGGGGATACCGTAGGCAATCCCGGCTAAGGTAACGGGCGTCCCGGCAACGGCGATAGCGTAGTAAGGGGAGTGGAAGGGCGGGGTGACCAGTGCAAGCTGTGCGGAGACGTGTTGGAGAACCTCGTCGAGAGATAGCCGCTGTGCCTGTACCATCTCCCACAGTTTCACTGCTCCAATTGGGGTGCTGCTCCAGAGGTGGGGCTGTAGCCCATGTCCCCAAGTCAGCTCTGTGCTCCCTCCCCCGATGTCTATGACCAGCGCTGCTGCGGAGCTCCTCTGAAGGATGGGGAAGGTACTCCCAAGGTAGCTGAGCTGGGCCTCCTCCTGGGGGCTCAGAATCCGGGTGTAGACACGAGAAAGTTGAAAAATCTTGGCAATACGCGAAAAAACCTCAGCGCCATTCTGTGCAGTCCGAAATACTGCGGTGCCGGCGAGAAGAAGGGTGGACACATCGCTTTGCTGACACGACTTGTTGTAATGCAATGCTATTTGCAGGACACGCTCTATTGCCTCCTGTCCGATGCTACCCGATGCCAAGGCACGGCTTCCAAGTCGGGCGATGCGGTGAGCATCTTCAATTATTGTCAACGTTTTGTCGAAAAGCTCGGCGATCAACAATAGGAAGGTGTTGGTTCCTGCGTCAACGATGGCGAACCGCTCAGGTGCGCTGGAGAACGGCACAGCTCCATTCATCTTCAGACACCACTTCACGAACTTCGAAATGCCTTGGCTCCGTGTACCTGTTCAATAGCTCAGGGAGTTGTTCAACGAGCACCCCCGAGAGGATAAGCAGTCCACCGGTATGCAGGAGTAGGGTGAACCTTTCCCTAAGCTTTATCAACAGGTTGTGTGTAAGGTTCGCGACAATGCCCTCGAACCTTCCCAGCATGCGAGGCTCGAGCTCTTCAAGGTCGGCTTCCCAGAGCCGTACGGTGGACTCCACAGCGTTGAGGCGCAGATTCTCTTGCGCTTGCTCAAGAGCAAATGGGTTGTTTTCAATTGCAACAACTTCGCTTGCCCCCGCCTTTGCGGCTACAATGGCTAAGATGCCCGTTCCGGTTCCAGCATCAAGCCAGCGTTGCCCAGGACCAATGTATTTCAACAGCATTGCGGCAGTCAAGCGTGTCGTAGCATGGTGTCCAGTTCCAAATGCCATTCCAGGAACGATGTGCACGATGAGGTCAGCACCAGGATACTCGGAAGGGGATGGCGGAGTCGGAAACGGGTGAACAACAACCGAAGGAGTCAGCCACACCGGCTGAAGCTGCTTGAGCCATTCTGCGTACCAATCCTGTGTGCGTGCGTGCTCGACCCCGTGAAGTCGGAGCGTAGAGAGCCCAAGGGCTTGAAGGAGCTGCTTCGCCGTGCTCCATGAGTCTTGCGGAAGGTAGATGCGGACCTCCTCTGGAGTTTCCTCGATACCTGAGATCGGGAGCCGGGCAAGGTAGCCATAGAGGAGCTCGCGTTCGGCTTCGGAGAGCGCTATTCGGACAACCACGAAATCCTTGGACGGCATTGACGTTACGGTAACGGCGAACGGTACAGCCACTCCAACAACACTGTGCCGACTGCCCTGAGGGTTTCTTGCCCGATATTGTCGGGAAGATCGCGGCGTGTGTGCCAGTAGCGTCTGCGGGCTATCGGGGAGCGGTTGCCTACCAATTCGGCGTCAATGATGAGCGCCATCGGAATCCCACGCTCGATGAAGGGTAGGTGGTCATCAATGATCGCTCCTGCTGGAGCGGAGTCGAAGTATTGCGGGAAAAGGCGCTGACCGATCTCCCAAAGGCGCGCGACCAACTGAGGAGCCGCTTGCAGGGACTGAGCCTCCACGGGAAAACGCGCCTGGCGGTCGCCGACCAAGTCCACTACCACGCCCCACCGAGGCAATCGGGGAAAGGGGTAGTTCCGTGCCGCGTAGCGGGACCCCAGAAGGAAGTGCTCCAAATCCCCCGCACGACCATAGTCCTCCCCATCCACCAGCAGGATATCCACCCCAACCGGTGGGGGAGAGGTAGAGAAGATGCGCGCAAGCTCCAGTAGAACAGCCACGCCGCTGGCACCATCGTTTGCCCCGGGGACAGGAAGACGTCGCAGGGCAGGGTCCTCCTCCTCATCCGCGTATGGACGGCTATCCCAATGAGCACACAGGAGAATCCGCTCGGGATGCTCGCGCCGGAAGGAGGCGCAGATGTTCCATAGGCGCAGGGTTTGCCCGTAGACGCGTTGCTCAAAGCCTTGGAGGAAGGCGGTATCGGCGTACTGTTTCAACGCCTCAAGCAGGAAGTCTCGGCACTCAAGGTGCGCACGGCTGCCCGGAACGCGCGCTCCAAAGGCAACCTGTTGCTCGATGAGCCGATATGCACGCTCGGCATCGAAGGAGGGGAGCGACGGTGTATCCGCCGGCGTACGCTGCTCCTGCTGCACCCTTTGCGCACACGCATGGAGCAGCACCGCTGCAATCGCAATGTGGAGGCTTCGTCTTCCGGCTGCGAAGAAGGGCATTGCTGAGATGAGGCAAGAATTGTACGCAAAACTACGCCAGGTGCGCCTGTTCGTCAGCGATGTGGATGGGACGCTGACCGACGGCGCGATGTACTTCTCTGCCGAGGGCGAGCTCTTCAAGCGCTTTCACACCCGCGATGGAATGGCTATCGAACTCCTGCACTCCGCAGGGCTGCCGACGGCGTTCCTCACCCGTGAGAATTCACCCATTGTGCTTGCGCGCGCACGCAAGCTGGGAGTGCGCCACGTCATCCTGGGAGCCGTGGACAAGCAGTCGGCTCTCTCTACCCTTGCGCAACAGCTCGCCGTTCCCCTGGAAGCAGTTGCCTACATCGGCGATGATCTCAACGACCTTCCGGCAATCGAGATTGCTGGCGTCAGTGCATGCCCTGCGGACGCGGTGCCGGAGGTGCGGAGTCGGGTGGATTACGTCTGCAGCGCCCCGGGAGGCTTCGGAGCGGTGCGGGAATTCGCCGAGCTTATCCTGCGCGCCCAAGGGCATCAGCTTGAGCAACTTGTGCGGTATGGTGGAGTAGCTGTTGGAGCAAGCAATGAGCGAGCGTGAGCATTCCTACGCCAAGGGATTCCTCGTTGGTGCGGTCGTCGGTGGGGTGGTTGGAGCGGTGTTGGCACTCCTGTTCGCCCCCAAGAGCGGTCGGGAGCTGCGGCGGGATATCAGCCAGCGCTCCGAGGAGCTCTACACCAGAGCGCGCCGCTACTTTGAGGAGTTGGGCAGCGAAGCAGAACAGACCCTCAACGAGGCTCGCCAGCGCGCCGATGAGATCGTGCAGAGCGCCCAGCGTCAAGCCGAAGCCTTGATTGAAGGAGCAGAGCGCGCAATTCAGGAAGCCAAGTCTCGGACGGCTGCGGTGCGGGAAAGCATCCAAACAACAGTGCAGCGCGTCCAGCGGGCAGCAAAGGCAAGCGCTGAAGCATTCGAGCAGGAGCTCGGCTCCGCTCGTGAGTCCACGTCTGAAGAAGAGGACTCCCAGACACAAGGCTGAGCAGCCGGAGAAGTTCCCATGGAGTGGTGGCTGGTGGTACTGCTGGTCGTCGTGGCAGCGGTCATCGTTGCCATCGGCATCGCCTTCATTGCGTTGCTGCTACAGCTCCGTAAGGCGGTGGTGGCGGTCAGCCTTGGGGTGGAGGAGGGGCTCCGCTTGATTGGAGAGCTTCGCCGTCTGCTGCTTCCGGCACTGGAGGTGTGGACCGCGACGGGACAGCGTTTGGAGAAGACACTCCGCGATGCTGAGCCGGCGGTTGCCTCAGCAGGGCGATTCGTGACAACGATGGAGCGGATCGCACAGCGTATCGAGTCCGTCGAGGAGCGCGTCTACAGGCGCCTGGCACGCCCACTGGAGGAGACAACCGCCGTACTCGCAGCCGTCCTCAAGGCAATCTCTACCTTCGTGCGCTTCCTCACCAATCGCCGTGCAGCTGCTTCGGCAGACTAATCCCGCTGCACAATTTGGCGCGGCAGCAGCTCGTACTTCCATACCCTCGCACCAGCGCTGTACAGCCCAAAGAGCAGTACCGTGTACCCGATATCCCCGAGCAGCGAGTTCCGAAAGAAGGGAAGCGCTGCAACGTAGCACGCAACCAAGCCCTCCAGCGTCGGAGGATAAAGCTCGGTCAGTGCCCAGACGGCGAAGTTTGTCGTAATGAAGAATAGCACCGAGCCAGCAAACGCCGCACCGAGGGTCCGCCCCAACGTTAACCGCCGCCGGAGAAACGCCCCGCCTCCCAGCGCAATCGCAAGGAACGTTGCGTAGACTACCGGCAGCGTGGGGTGGAAGGCGATGCTCCAGTCGCCCGCGCGGAGTCCTAGAGCAACATCGCTCAGCCCCATGACCAGTAGCGGGAGGGCAAAGCGCCAAGGCGACGGCAGCAATGCACCGCCGAACAAGGAGACTGCGGTCACCGGCGTCATATTCGGTGGGTGTGGGAGCAACCGCGTAATGGCTGCCGCAAGGATAAGCCCGATGATGACGGTGAGCCGGTGCACTTCAGACCTACTCCGTTCCATGTCGCGCTTCCTGCCTGCAGGGTGTGACCGCTTGCGTAGCTGCGAAATTAGGCGATGCGGGTTCTTCGTGGTGGCGGTGGGCTGCATTGCGGCTCTTTGGCTCCAGGCGCAGCCGTACCGTTCCGGCTGGATTGACACCGTCTACGCCTTTCACCCCGGCACGGGACAGAACTTCGGGCAGGACAGTGCGTACTTCCCGCGCAATATCTTCGGACCGCCGGACTCCAGTGCCCGTCCCGACCGCCCCTCGGCATCACCAGAGCAGATTTGCTCGCTGGGACTGGGCGGAGAGATCATCGTTGGCTTTAAAGGTATGCTGCTGCGCGATGGACCGGGACCGGACTTCGTCATCTTCGAGAACGCCTTCTTCAGCCCGATAACGGGCAAGGTTTTTGCCGAACCCGCTCTCGTTGCTGTCAGTCGGGATGGGGAACAGTGGCTGGAATTCCCATGGGACACGCTCACGCTGGAGGGTTGCGCGGGACGAACCCCGACGAATGGAGCGGCTGATCCGCTGGACCCCACATCCGCCGGCGGAGATTGGTTCGACCTGGCTCTGCTCGGTGTAGACAGCGTCCGCTACATTCGGATTCGAGACCTGACCTGGTGGCTCAAGGAGCGTCCGTGGCATCCCTTCTGGGACCCAACGCTGAGCGGCTTCGATCTGGACGCCGTGGGGGCGCGTTTCCTGCAGCCCATAAGCTCTTCGACCGTAGTGCCAGAGAGAGAGGATGTGCCGAAAGCCTCCCGTGTGCTGGTTGCTTCCTGCGTTCGGGTTGAACAGCTCGGAGTAGGCATCGGAACCCCGTACCGGCTCTACAGCCTTGATGGGCGTTTGCTGGAGAGCGGAACACTTCTGCAGGAGCTCTGTCCAGCAGCGCCGCTGACGCTGCTCGTCGTGGGAGAGCAACAGCTGCTGCTGCTGCGAGCTCCGTAGCTGGGGCAAGGGAGCTTGGTTTACATAATGTCCCTTATCGTGCACCCCTGCGGACGCCCCCAGCGTCTACGCTCCTTTGGGCGGAAGCTGCACAGAGAGGCTCCCTTCGAGCCGACGGTGTGGGAACGGAATCTCGATACCTTCCTCGCGGTACCGGCGATACAAGCGCTTGATGAGTTCGTGCCGCAGCAATGCAACGCTGCTGAAGTCCTCCGCGCGCAGGATGACCGTGAAGTTGATCCCCGATTCGCCGAAGCTCTGGTACCGAAGCAACGGCTCAAACTCGCGCACGGCTCCATTCACCTCCTGTTGGACAGTCCGGGCAACCTCCAGCGTGATGCGTTCGACCCGTTCCAGATCGCTTGTGTAGGCAACCTGCACTGGAACCAGCACTGAGAGGCTCGGCTGCGGAATCTGGTAGTTGAGCACGACCGTATTCGCCAGCCGTGAGTTTGGAATGATTACGGTGTTGCCCGCCAGGGTCACCACGAGCGTGTTGCGCCAGCTGATGTCTTGCACCACGCCTTCGTCGCCGTTGTCCAGCCGCACAAAGTCTCCGGGGCGGATCTGCCGAGCTGCCAGGATTTGCAGACCGGCAAAGAGGTTTGACAGCGTGTCCTGCAGCGCCAAGGCAACGGCAAGACCGCCAATGCCCAGTGCCGTCAGCGCAGGTGTGATGGGGATTCCCAGAACCTGCAGAACAACCAGCGCAGCAACCAGGAGAACTCCAAGCCGCACAAGGTTTGCGATGATAGAGACCGCCGGAATCCCGCTCTCTGGCTGGTGAAGAAGCTTCTTGACAGTGCCGACGGCGAGGCGATAGACGAAGACCGCTCCAACCAAGACGCCGAGAACGAGCAGCGCTTGGTGCACTCGGTGCCGCCAGGGGTCCCCTACTGCCAGCCACTCCAGCAACCAGAGTATCCCCACGAGCACGCCGGTGGCGGTGAGGAGCCCGCGCAGCGCTTTGCGGAAGAGCTCCACCCAGCTTCCCTCCAGGCGGCGAATCAGCCACTGCAGGCTCCAGCGCACGCCCTGCTCCAGCAGCCATCCGACAGCTCCGGCGGCGGCAACCACCAGAACCCCTGTCAGAACGCGCTCCCAGGACATCCGGCTATCCGGAGGTCGTCTCCAGAGATTCCCGCAGGTACGGGTCTCGCACTGCTACGGCGGGCGCACGCTCCAGTTGGAAGCTCAGCATGCCTGCGCCAATCCCCACAAATCCGGCAAAGATGGCAACCTCCTGCCACCCGAGCCCATCCCGACCGAACGCCGGCAGGACAATCCAGGCAAGGTCCAAGTAGTGCCCGAGCACAACGATGGTGGAAGCCGTCAGCAAGATTGCGGGATTCCGCTTTGCATCCCGACGCAGCAGCAGGGCAAACGGCAGCGCAAAGCGCACAATCGGCAGCACAATGCCTATCCATTGCCACTCTGCCCTGCCCATGCGCTTGAGGAAGTAGACCGTCTCCTCGGGCAGGTTGCCGTACCAGATGAGCATGTACTGCGAGAACGCAATGTATGCCCAGAAGATGCTGAAGGCGAACACGAGTTTGCCCAGGTCGTGGTAGCGTTCAACGGTGATGAAGTCACGCAGGTAGCCCTGCTCGCGGAGCACAACCGCCAGGAGTGTGATCACCCCCAGCGTTGCCACAAAGGAGCCGGCAAAGATGTACACGCCGAAGATGGTGCTGTACCAGTGCGCCTCCAACGTCATGAGGAGGTCCACAGCGGCGAAGGTGAAGCTCAGCGCGTAGATGAGCACCCAGACGCCGGCGCTGCGAACGTTGCGGAGTGTGGGGGCGTAGTCCTCTGCTTCATCTTGCCGGAGCGAGTTCCCAATGACGAATCGGTACATCCCCAGCCACAGCAGCGCGTAGAGCACAAGCCGTGCGCGGAAGAACCAGGGGTCAAGGTACCAGCTCTTCTGGGCAATCAGCGCATCCGTGTGCAGCTCATGGGTCCAGTGGTAGAAGCTCCCCGGCACAACGATGATGGGCAGCAGCCCCAGGAGCACCCAAGGGAGCAATCCCGCCACAAACTCCCCCAGCCGACGCACTGAAGCGCTCCAGCCTGCGTGGACCAGAAAGAGCAGCGCAGAGAAGAAGGTCGCCGTCGCTGCGATATTCAGCAGGAACGCCACCCCCACCAGGTAGTTCGCTGCCAGCCGGTGTGGAGCGCTCAGCGCGGTCACAACAGCGCCAAGGGCTCCTATCGCCAGGAGCAGGAGTGCTGCGCGGCGGAGTGTGCGCACGACGGGAGTTCCCCGCAGCGTTGGCGCGGTGAGCTCGAAGTTGTTTCCGTGGCTCATTGCCCCTCTCCCCGTTTGTTCACCTGCGAGAGAGCGCCTGCGCCGGCAGGCACTGCTGCTGCAGTCATTGCAGACTGCTGCAGTTTGCGGATGTAGTGCACGATTGCCCAGCGCTCGGGCTCGGTTAATTTGCCTGCGTACGACGGCATGATGTTCTGCCCAGCGCTGATAACGTGGAAGATCCGCCCGTCGCTGTAGGCGCGTGCCTCGGGGCGGGTCAGGTCCGGCGGCTGCACGAACCCTCGCTGGACAATGGTGCCATCGCCCTTCCCCTCCGGACCGTGGCAGGGCTGGCAGAACGCCTCATACCGGTTCTTCCCCAGCGCCAGCACGAACGGAGTGGCTGGGATGGGAGCTGTGGGAAAGCGCTTCTCGGCTTCGGCAACATCTGCCTGCCCAAACGGATAGGCGGAGGCATTGCGTGGGACGGTATGCTCCGGCGGTGTCCGGAAGGAGCGGCGGTCAGCAAAAAAGCGGCTCGCCTCCTGCGGATCGACGCGGAACTGGTCGTCCATGTCGGGGATAATCATCAGCGGGGGCTGCTCGGAGAACCAGGTCTTCTGCCCGGAGAGCACCAGGACCCAGAAGACAGCGAACGCCACCGCTGCAATTCCCAACGGGATATGCCACCATCGCAGTCGCCGCATGGCAACCTCTTTATGCTTCAACCAATCGCACATCCTCTGCCCCCAAGGAGCGCAGCAGCTCCTGCGCTCGCTCGAGCTGGAATTGAGGGTCGGTTGCGTGGATGCTCAGCACGAAGGTATCATCGGTAGCGGCTCGGAAGCCGGCGTCGTGCTGGTAATCGGAGTACCAGCGCGGCAGACGGCACAGCGCCAGGAATCCAAACACCGTTGCAAATGCGGTGAAGAGGACCGTCAGCTCGAAGTCCACCGGAACCGAGAACTCCCAGGCAAAGAAGGGCTTGCCGCCGATGTTGAGCGGATAGTCCACCGCCCCGGTCCACCACTGCAGCAACAGCGCTGTGGTCAACCCCAACGCTCCGCCGGCAAAGGAGATATAGGGGAGCTTACTGCGGCGCAAGCCCATTGCCTGTTCCAAGCCGTGGACAGGATACGGCGTGTAGACATCGAAGTCCGTGTATCCGGCTTCCCGAACCGCGCGCACGGCGGAAAGCAGCGTGTTCGGATCGGAGAAGTTCCCCATCACTGCCAATGGTCGTGGACGCGCCATCATCGCGATGCCGCCGCTTCTGCTACGACATGATGCTCAGGCTGTGCGCCTGGGAGAATTGCCTTGGTCTCCGCAATGGCAATCACCGGAACGTACTTGGCAAACAGCAGGAAGAGCGTGAAGAAGATGCCCAGCGTCCCGATGTAGATGGACACCTCCACCCACGTCGGGGCGTAGTAGTCCCAACTGGAGGGCAGGAAATCCCGATGCAGCGAAGTAACGATGATAACGAAGCGCTCCAGCCACATCCCGATATTGACCAAGATGGAGGCGATGAAGGTGACGAGCACATTCCGGCGCAGTCGGGCAGACCAGAAGAGCTGCGGCACGGCGACATTGCAGAACACCATCGCCCAGTATGCCCAGCCGTAGGGTCCAAAGGCGCGGTTGAGAAAGGCGTAGCGCTCGTACTCGTTGCCGCTGTACATGGCGATGAAGAACTCCATCGCGTACGCGTAGCCCACCATCATGCCCGTGGCGAGCAGGATACGGTTCATGTTGTCAATGTGCTTGAGCGTGATGTAGTTCTCCAGGTTCAGCACCCAGCGCATGATGAGGACCAGCGTGAGCACCATGGCGAACCCGGAGAAGATTGCTCCGGCGACGAAGTAGGGCGGGAAGATTGTCGTATGCCAGCCTGGCAGGATCGAGACGGCGAAATCGAACGACACCACGCTGTGCACCGAGAGCACCAGCGGCGTGGAGATTGCTGCCAGGATGAGGTAGGCGATCTCGTAATGCTGCCAGTGGCGCACCGAGCCAACCCACCCCAGGCTGAAGAAGGTATAGAGCGCCTTGGGGATACGCTGCTTGACGTAGTTGCGCAGCGTTGCCAAATCCGGAATCAAGCCCAGGTACCAGAAGAGGATCGAGACGGTCAGGTACGTGCTCACGGCGAACACATCCCAGACCAGGGGCGAGCGGAAGTTGATCCACATTTGCATCTGGTTCGGATACGGGAAGAGCCAGTACGCAAACCACGGGCGCCCCAGGTGGATGAGCGGGAAGAGCCCGGCGCAGATGACGGCGAAGATGGTCATGGCTTCGGCGGAACGGTTGATTGCCGTGCGCCAGCGCTGCCGGAAGAGGTGCAGAATAGCAGAGATGAGCGTTCCCGCGTGCCCAATACCGATCCACCAGACGAAGTTGGTGATATCCCAACCCCAGGCAACGGGGTTATTCAAGCCCCACACGCCGATGCCCGTGGCAATGGTGTAGCCAATGGCGAAGATGCCCCACGCGGCAGCCGTTGCTGTGATGGCAAGGGTGAGCCAGTACTTCCACGTCGGAGGGCGTACGGCGATGCTGGCGATGGTCTCGGTGACATCGTGCAGCGTGGGATTGCCCAGCACGAGTGGTTCGCGCTGGAGTTCCCCGTTGACGGCAGCAGGGTGCGTTGCGGTTGCAGTTGCTGGCTGCATCAGGATTCCCTGAGCTGGTGCACTTGCTCAACCGGTGCGTTCCAGAGCTTTGCCAAGTAGGTGATCGAGGGGCGTACGTTGAGCTCCTCCAAGACGGAAAAGGCGCGGTCGCTGCGGCGGAGCTGACTGACGCGGCTCTCCGGATCGTTGGCATCGCCGAACAGGATGGCTCCCGCCGGGCATGCCTGTTGGCAAGCGGTGAGCACTTCCCCGTCGCGCACGCGGCTGCGCCCTTCGTCCTTGGCATGGTACTTGGCTTCGTTGATGCGCTGGACGCAGAAGGTGCATTTCTCCATCACCCCGCGCATGCGCACGGTGACATCGGGATTGAAGAGCATCTCCAGCGGCGGGCGCTGGTCGGTGTGGTAGTTGAGGAAGTTGAAGCGGCGGACCTTGTACGGGCAGTTGTTTAGGCAGTAGCGCGTCCCCACGCAGCGGTTGTAGGTCATCTCGTTGAGTCCTTCGGGGCTGTGGGTAGTGGCAGCCACAGGGCAGACATTCTCGCAGGGGGCGTTCTCACAGTGCTGGCACAGCATGGGCTGGTGCACAACGCGCGGGTTCTCCACCGACCCCACGTAGTAGCGGTCGATGCGGATCCAGTGCATCTCCCGCCCGCGCAGGACCTGCTCCTTGCCGACCACAGGGATGTTGTTTTCGGCTTGGCAAGCAACTACGCAGGCGCCACAGCCCGTGCAGGCGCTCAGGTCAACGACCATCCACCAGCGGTGTCCCTTGTACTCGTACGGAGGCACTATGGTGAGTGGGATCCGCCGTCCATCGGGTCCGGGGTAGCCAGGGAACTCCGGTGAGTGGAACTGGGGACCCTCCGGTCGGGTGTACTCCTCGAGGCTGGCAAGCTGCACGATCGGGCGCCCTTGGAGCCGGTAGTAGCGCTGCGTCGTTGCTAACGGGTAGCGGCGTCCCAACGGGGTGAGCTGAACCGCTGTGTACCCCAGGTGTCCGGAGCGCAGCAGCGGGTATGCATTCTGCCCAACGTTGCGCAGGACCTCGCCTCCGGCGGTGCGTCCATAGCCCAAGTTCGTCAACACCACCCCATCAGCCATGCCGGGCTGGACCCATACGGGCAGCTCGATGGTCGCCCCATCCTCCTGCTGTAGCCGGACAAGATCGCCCGACTTGAGCCCGAGCTGATGGGCAGTGCCGGGGCTTATCGCTGCAACATTGTCCCATGTGAGCTTGGTGATGGGATCGGGCAACTCCTGCAGCCAACCACAGTTGGCGTAGGTGCCATCGTAGAGCGCATACGACGGGAGCGCAAGGAGCAGCAACCGGCTCCGGTCCAGCCCCGAGGGGCGAATCGCACGCGCGAGCGCGTTGAGGTCTACCCGCAGAGGCGGCACAGGGCGCTGTACCCGATAGATGCCCTCACGCAGGATCTGCTCCCACTGCTGATCGTCCACGCCGTAGGTGGTGCGCCAGTGCCGGCGGACGAAGTCGTAGTAGCTCTCCACCTCAGACCACCGCTCTGGGGCAAGCACTTTGGCGAGCTGGAGCAGTACATCCTGGAGCGAGCCGATGCCTTCGTTGAGCGGGGCGATCAGGGGCTGCTGCACCGAGAGTGTCCCGTCCACGGCAAGCGCATCGCCCCACGACTCCAAGGGGTGGGCAACGGGGATGTGGATCCAGCAGCTTTGGGCGGTTTCGTCGTGGTACAGCGACAGCGCTGCCTTCCGTCCAACGCGGGCAAGGAGCTGGCGCAGCTCTGCATCGGCGGTGTATTCGGGATTGACGTTTGCGAAGAGCACTGCTCCAACTTTCCCGGCGCGCAGATCTTCGCGGAAGCGCTCCAGTTCAGGCTGCTTCCGGTGGCTGTTGGGCAGGACGTAGGCAGGGTCGAACACCCTCCCCTGCCCCACACTACCGAGCGCCAGGTTGATCGCCAGCGCCAGGGCATGGAGTGGCTCCCCAAGGTGTCCTCCGACAAGCACTGCTGCACGCTCGCCAGCACGGTGGAGCTCCTCGGCAAGTTGCGCTGCCTGTTCGGCATAGGCTGCAGGAAGCTGCGCTGCTGCGTTCACCAGCACCGATGGGACGGGGCGATGACGCGCCAGCTCGCGCAGAACCGCTGCCAGGAATCCCTCAAAAGCCGCCGGATGCATCCGCAGCCGGGTATCGGCATTCGTCCCCGTCAAGCTCATGATTGCCTCGATGGCAACCAGCCGATTCATGCGTGCCTCCTGGCGGCTACGCACACGGCGTCGCGCGGCAAAGTTTCGCGTGTGCCACAGGGCGTACCGGTCAATGCCCAGCGGATCGGCTTCGACCGTGACGATGAGGTCTGCCCGCTCCAGGTTCGGCACTATCTCCCCGTCAATGCCGAGCACCTGGGCATTGAGTGCTGCAGCATGCTCTGCAAGGAACGAGGGCATAAAGACCACCCGCAGCCAGGGGAGGTCCGCTTGCAATGCCTTCAGCAGTGCCTCGTACGATGGCGAGCAGTGCTCCTCGATGCACAGGTAGCAGAGCCGTCCAGCAGCGGCTTCCTCCTTGAGCGCCTCTGCCAGGCGCGTCAGAGCTGTCTCCAGCGGCACTCGGAGTGTGTTGCCCATACGGACCCGGCGAATGCGGTCCGGATCGTACAGCGTCAGCAGGTTCGCTTGCGCATACGCAGTGGAGGCACCTCCGGAGATGGGGTGCAGGTTGTTGCCTTCGATCTTGATGGGTCGCCCTTCGCGGCACTTGACCAGCAGCCCGAAGGCAGCGTTCTTGTGCTGGAAGGTGGTCGTGTAGAAGAGCGGCAGCCCTGGAATCTGGTACTCCGGCGCTGCAACGGCGGGGACGAGCTTGTGGTCCGGACGACGGCAGCCGGCGCTTCCGGCAGCCAGTGCCATGCTCGCCGAGAGCAGCGCCATGAAGCGCCGTCGGCTAAAGGGCTGCTCCAGAAGCGGCTCAGGAGCGTTCGGCTCGTGTGCTTCCCCGTGCACTTCCTCGATGCTCTGCCAGAGTTTGTGCTTGCCCATGGAGCGTTCTCCTTCGTCCTACATGTGCGGCTCAGTAATGACAGGAGGAGCAGTTCTCGGGTCCGCGCCCAGGGAGCTTCGGCATTGGCACGCCTGCGATTTCGGGGGTGTCCACAGGGGTGCTCCACATGCCATACGGTGGATTGGTCACCGGGGTGCTCTGCGCAAGCTGGACTGTCTGCCCGTTTGCCCGCAACCCAGTGAAGATGCCCGAGATCTCCCGTGCCGGGATGATGTAGCGCTCCGGGTTGCGGTGGCAATCCAGGCACCATCCCATGCTGAGCGGAGCAACCTGGGAGACAACCCCCATGCGCTCGACCGGACCATGGCAGGAGGCGCAATCGATCCCTGCGCGGATATGCCGAGCATGGTTGAAGTGCACGTAGTCGGGCAGCTTATGCACCCGACGCCACTCCAGCGGTGTGCCGTTCTCGTAGGCTTGCCGTACCAACGCCAAGCGCGGGCTCTCTGCTTTGACGACCAGGTGGCAGCCCATGCACGTGCTCACCGTTGGAACGGGCGAATGTGCCGAGCGCTCTACCCCCGCGTGGCAGTAAACGCATTTGATGCCCAACTCCCCAACGTGCAGCTTGTGCGAAAACGGTACTGGCTGTTGCGGACGATAGCCCACATCGGTGACCCGGTTGTGCATGCCGAAGTACGTTACCAGTGCCGCGGTCAGGAGGCTTCCCAACCCCCAGAGCACCACCTGCTTGATACGGCGGTCAGTCCTCGGCGTAAACATCAGCACTTCCCAGCGGTAGACCAACAGCTCATTGCGCAGGCGCAAACCAATGGTACAGCATCAGGTAGATGAGCACGCCCGTCACCGAGACGTAGAGCCAAATCGGGAATGCCCACCGAACGATCGCCCGGTGGCGCGCCACTTGCATCCGAAGTCCTCTCCACACCGCTATCACTGCCAACACCGGTACTGCTGGCGCAAGCACAACATGCGAAGTTAGGATGCTGTAGTAAATCGGGCGCCAAATGCCTGTTCCGGCAAAGGGCGTCACAACGTGGGTGGAGAAGTGGTAGACCAGGTACGACACGAGGAACGCTGTTGAAAACCCCAGCGCTGCCAGCATCCAGGCGCGGTGCTGTGCAATCCGCTTGCGGGCAATTGCCCACCGCCCTGCCAGAAGGCATATCGTTGCAGCTCCGTTGAGCAGTGCGTTGAGCAACGGGAGATCCTCGGTGCGCAGCATCTACTGGGTTGCTCGGTTCGACTCGTGCAGGAGCTGGCGTAGAGCTTGCTCCAGTTGCTGGACCTGCTGCTCGTCCAGTGCGGAGAAGTAGCCTCGGATGTTCCCCTGGCGGTCCAGCAGGATGTAGCGCGTCGAGTGCAGGTCGGGCTGCGTTGCCGAACCCGGCACACGGAAGCCCTTGGTTGCCAGCCATTCGACGCTATCGGGGCTCATCCGCAGGAAGATCCATCGCTCGGGCTTGGCTCCGTAGCGCTGCGCATAGGCGCGCAGCCGCTCCGGGGTATCACGCTCCGGGTCAACGGTAATCGAGACAAAGCGCACATCCGGTTCGTTGGCAAACTGCGCCTGGAGCACACTCAAGCGCGAGTTCATCACCGGGCACGGTCCCGTGCAGGAGGTAAAGAAGAAGGACACCACCACGACCTTCCCCTGCAGTTGGTGGCTATGGAAGGGCTGCTCCTCGGCGGTAAGCCCGGCGAACTCGGGCGCCTTCATGAGCACTGGCAGCTCCGGTGGTGGCGGAGCGTGTCGCTCAGCGCATCCGAACCACAGTACAGCGATGCCGAGAGCTATCCACTTCCGGCGCATGGCTACCGCAGCACCGAGAGCACGACAAATCCCACCAAGTACCCGTAGGCGCTCACGAGCATACGCCGAGCTGCGGCAGTGGAATGCCGACGGGCAAAATCGAGTGCCGTGACAAGCAGCCACAGCCCCAACAGCAGCATCCCCGCCGTGTATGCCCATCCCAGTGCGGAGTGCCAGCCCAGCAGAAGTGTGCTCCCCAGCAGTGCAACCGAAGCGAGCAGCGCGTGCCAGTATGCGCCCTTCCGCCCCTGCCCCAGCTCGGCAACGCGGAAGCCGGCTTGGGCGTAGTCTTTGGAGTAGAGGTACGCCAGCGCCAGGAAGTGCGGAATCTGCCAGCAGTAGAGCACCAGGAACACCAGCAGTGTTCCCCACTCCGGGCTCCCCTGTGCGGCGATCCAGCCTCCAGCGGGTGGGATGGCACCTGGAACTGCCCCCATGTACAGCGCCGCAGGGGTGCGCTGCTTCATCGGCGTGTATACTGTAATGTAGCCCACAACGGTCAGCGTTGCCAGCAGGAGCGTGAGGAAGTTGATGAACAACAGCACAAACAGCCCAGCGAAGGTCAGCCCCAGGGCATAGCGCAGCCCCGCTGCCGGTGTAATTTGCCCTGAGGCAATTGGGCGCCCGCGCGTACGGGACATCCGGCGGTCGACTTCGCGCTCCACGTAGTGGTTGAGCGCACCGCTTCCGCCGCACACCAGTGCCGTCCCCAGCAGAGTCAGCAGCAGGTGTCCAAGCCGCTCCCACGACTGCAACGCTGCAAGCCCCTCTGGCAATGCCAGCACGTACCCGGCGAAGGTGCTCAGCACGACCATGAGCGTGATGCCGGGCTTGGTCAGCTCGTAGTACGCCCGCCACGCCGCCGTACGCGAGCGCTGCGCCGTCAAGGCTGCGGTCTCTGTAGCCTTCTCCATCGCCACAGTTGGAATGCCATGATGCACTGGACTGCCCATAGGGCTGTCCCTCCGATACCGTGCAGCGTTGTTGGAACAACGGCGCGGAAGGACCACACGATCCAGCCACCCAGCAGGATTTGGAGCAGTACCAGCACAAGCGAACCCACTATCCAGCCGCGCAGCACCGGGAGCTTCCACAGCACCACAGCTTGCCAGAGCACTGCTGCCACCAGGGCAAAGCCTACCACCCGGTGCACGTAGTGCAGCAGTACCTGGTCGTTGAGCACAGATGGGAAGAGCCCGCCGAAGACCAGCGGGAAGTCTGGTATTGCCAGTGCGCTGTAGGTGTGCCGGGTGAGCGCTCCGGCAAGGATCTGCACAAACGTCATCACCCACACAATTGTGGCAATGCAGGAAGCACGCTCCAGCACCGCGAGCGAACCCACTGCCGGAGCCTCATACCACCCCGGGCGTGCTCCCAATGCAAGGAGCAGCGTGACGGCGAAGAAGCTCTGCGCCAACATTGCATGGCTCACGGAGACCGCTGTCGGCAGCCGCAGCAGCACGGTCAGCCCTCCCAGGATGCCTTGGAGCACAACCAGCAGAAAGGCAACCGCAGCACCCCATCGCAGCCATCGGTAGCGCGGATGTGTGATACCGAGCCAGCTCCACAGCACCGCAGCAAACGTCAAAAAGCCCACCACTGCTGCAAGTAAGCGGTGCGAGTGCTCATAGAGGATGCCGCCCTTCCATTCGCTGAGCGGATACAGGAAGAGATGGCGACCGTACGTGGTTGGCCAATCCGGCACGGACAGCCCTGAGCCCGTGCTATTGACCAGCCCTCCCAGCCCGATGAGGAGGAAGGCTGCAAGCGGCAGCAGGAGCGTCAAGCGCAGAAAGCCCTTGGTCGGGACTCCCTCGAACGCGAGCTCAGCAGTGGATGCACGCATGAGGCACTCCTCAGAGCGGCTGCTTCAGCTCCGCTTCCGTGTAGGCACGGGAGCGTCCTTGGGTCTTCTGGCGCACCTCGCGGACCTGCTCTGGGGTGACTTCGGGTGCGGAATTGCCCCAAGAGGAACGCGCGTAGGTCAGGACTGCAGCGATGTCTTCGTCGCTCAACACACCTCCCCACGCTGCCATGACGCCGTTGTAGACCTTCCCTCCGCGTTCGATGCGTCCCTGGAAGCCGTGGAGCACAATCCGGATGGGAATGCTCGGATCCCCCTGCAGGAGCTCTGAGCCTGCCAGCGGCGGATATACCCCGGGAATGCCCTGCCCATTGGGCTGGTGGCAAGAGGCGCAGATACGTGCGTAGACCCCAGCTCCCTTCTCGTTGGCTCCGCCTGCAGTGGCTTCCGCAGTCTGAGTTTGTGTCTGCTCCTGCGCCGGACCGTGGAAGACGGGTTCGTCCTCGTAGCGCACGAAGAAGCCCCGGATGTTGCAGCCTGCAAGCAGCAGGAAGGCAAGGGTTGCACTTCCTATCCACAGCGTGCGAGAGCGCATCGGCACTTCCGATTCGTGGCACCGTCTGGCTACAAAACTACAAAAGCCCCTCTGTGCTGGTGCTGGGGGCAGCTCACAGGCTCGACTCCCAGAGGTGCTGCCGGTAGATGGTCCAGCGAGGTTTGCCACGCAACTCCCATCCGGCAAAGGGGGTGTTACGCGCCTTTGAGCGGAAGCGTTCGGGCTCCACCCTCCACTCCTCATCCGGAGCAAAGATGGTCAGGTTCGCTTCAGCTCCTGGTTCGATCCGCGGGATGGGCAAGCCAAGGAGCTGGCGTGGGGCGATCGCCATCGCTTCTACCAGGCGCTCCAGGGTAATGATGCCCGTGTGGACCAGCTTCGTCAGCACTACACCCAGCGCCGTCTCCAGCCCGATGACTCCCAGCGGGGCTTGCGAGAACTCCTGGAGCTTTTCATGGAGCGCGTGCGGGGCATGGTCGGTGGCAATGCAGTCAATCGTCCCCTCGGCAAGGGCTTCGCGCAGTGCCTCGACGTCGGCTTGGGTGCGCAGCGGCGGGTTCATCTTCGCGTTGGTATCGAACTCCGCTACTGCCTCTTCGGTCAGGACCAGGTGGTGCGGCGTGACCTCGCAGCTCACACGGAGTCCACGCTGTTTGGCAATGCGGATAAGCTCAACGGCACCGCGAGTGCTGATGTGCTGCACGTGGTAGCGTGGGTTTCCGCAGGCGCTTGCCAGCAGCAGATCGCGTGCAATTGCAATCTCTTCAGCAACCGCCGGATAGCCCTTGAGCCCAAGGCGGGTGGAGAGGATGCCCTCGTTGATCGCAAAGTCCACCGTCAGCGTCGGTTCTTGGCAATGTTGGGCAATGAGCGCATCGGTTCCCTCCAGGTAGCGGAAGGCGCGCCGCAGGAGCTCTGCCGATGCCAGCCAGGTGCCATCATCGGAGAACATGCGGGCACCGGCGGCGTACAACTCCAGCAGCGGTGCCAGTTCTTCCCCACGCCGCCCTCGGGTGAGAGCCGCACAGCAGTGGACCTCCACCGGTGCGGTGCGCGTGCGCTCGCGCACGTAGGCAAGGAGTTCGGGACGGTCCAGCGCTGGCTCCGTGTTCGGCATGCAGCAGATGCCGGTAAAGCCGCCGTTTGCGGCAGCAGCGGTCACCGAGTCCAGGTCCTCCTTGTGCGTCTGCCCGGGATCGCGGGCATGGACGTGGAGGTCAAAGAGCCCAGGAACGGCAACGAGCTCCTCTGCCGGGATGCGGTGGGTATGGGAGTCTCCCTCGATAGGCTCAACCGAGAGGGCTTCGATGCGCCCGTCCCGAAGCCACAGGAAGTAGCGTCCGTCCAGCCCTTGTGCCGGGTGCACGATCCGAATGTGCTCAAAGAGGAGGTTCATGCTGCACCGTCTGTGGACGCAACCGCTTGAGAAAGCTTCGCCGATGGAGCGCACAGGGTCCGTACTGCCGCAGCGCTTCCCAGTGCTGCGGAGTGCCGTAGCCCTTGTGCTGTGCGAAGCCGTACTCGGGATAGCGCAGAGCGGCGACTTGGCTCATCCATTCATCGCGTGCGACCTTTGCCAGGATGGCTGCCGCTGCAATGGAGAGGCAGCGCTGGTCTCCTTGGGCAATCGCCCGTGCCGGTATGGGGATATCCGGCAGTGCCGTGCCGTCAACGAGCACGTAGTCGGGCTGTATCGGGAGCGCATTGACGGCTTGTGCCATTGCCAGGAGCGTGGCGCGGAGGATGTTGAAGGTGTCAATGAGCTCGGGTTCGACCCATCCGACGGCGTAGGCGAGCGCACAACTGCGGATGTAATGGGCAATGCGGCTCCGCTGTGCGGGCGTAAGCTGCTTGGAATCTCGTATCGGAAGCCCTGGCTGGAAGCCTCTTGGCAGAATAACGGCTGCTGCAACAACGGGTCCGGCGAGGGCACCGCGCCCAACCTCGTCCACCCCCGCTACGAGTTTCCCCTGGCTCCAGAAGGGCTGCTCATACTCTGGGAGCAGCGATCCGGGCATGGTCGGGCAGCTCCAGTCCAGCCAAGCGGAAGAACTCGTCGCGCCAATGTGGATCTTCGGCGAGCTCCCCACGCCATGCGCTGGTGACCATGATGGCTTGCTCCTCGTCGCTTTCGACCCCGCGCAGAATCATGCAGTAATGGCGGCACGCCAGGATGACCCCCAGCGCACGCGGGCGCAGCCGCTCCCAGAGGAATTGGGCAATTTGCTCGGTGAGCTCCTCCTGCACCTGTCCGCGCCGGCTGAACCATTCCACGATGCGGTTGAGCTTGGACAGCCCGATGATGTGTCGGTCGGGAACGTAGCCGATGATGCACTCCCCAATGATGGGCTGCCAGTGGTGCGAGCAGACCGAGCGCACCTCGATGCCTCGGCTCATAACGATCCCGCTCGTCTTGTGCCGGTTGGGGAACAGGGTGCAGCGCGGCATCGGCTCATACCGACCGCGGAAGAGCTCCTCCACCCACATGCGTGCCAGGCGGCGCGGGGTATCGGCACTGTTGGGGTCTGAGCGGTCGATGCGCAGGATGTCCATGATTTCGGCGAATTTCTGCTCGAGCGCCTGCACCATTGCCTGGCGCTCCTCGGCACCTATTGGGCAGTTCCCATTGGCATCAAACGGAGGCGCTGTCTGCGTCAGATATTGCCGTCCGTTTGTGCACGTGTGCTCATTCTGCATTGGCAGTAACCGTTGTGATGGCACCGTTTCCCACAAGCGCGACCGGTTCGCCGCGGTATTCAGCGTAGATGTGCTCGGACTCGTAGACCCGGACGCAATGGAGCCGCCCTCGGGGCAGTTTCGGCTCCAGGATGCGCCAGAAGGCGATGGCTAAGTTCTCCACCGTCGGATTGATGCCCTGGAGGAAGTCCACGTCGTAGTTCAGGTGGCGGTGGTCCACCTTGGAGAGGATCTCCTGCTCGATGAGCCGTGCCAGCTCCTTGAGGTCGATGACGTAGCCAGTCTCCGGGTCGGGCTGCCCGGC
>JAUQPR010000007.1 GCA_030550275.1 Bacteroidota bacterium | reverse complement strand
CAGCCGTCGCCGGACGGAAGCGGATGCGCACGGAATGCTGCGCCCCAGGGGCGATCTCGAACGGAAAGCTCTGCCCCACGACGCTGAACCCCGGCGGCAGCGTCGGACGGTACACCCAGACCGGCTCCGGACCCAGGTTGCGCAGAACCAGCGTACCCTCGACCGCGCCCTGGCACTCCGTCAGCGTGCCGAACTGGAGCGTATCCGGTACCGCCACCAGCACCGGTTGGCGCGAGCGAACTCGAACGCGGACGGAATCGCGGCACCCGAACTCGTTCTCGCCCACGACCCAATACTCCGCCGGCTGCGTAACGGCGAGCTCGGCTGCCGATCCCACCAGGGTTCCATCACGGTACCATCGGTAGCGTGCCGCCCCGTACGCGCGCAGCCGCAGCGTATCGCCTGGGCACAGCGCCGTATCCCGCGCCGGTGCCACAGCAATACTGGGCAGGGGATGGACGGTGATCTCTACCTCTGCCGACCGCACACTGCAGCCCAGCGTATCGCGGAACTCCACCGCATAGCGTCCGCTCACCCGGGCAATGTACTCCGGACCCGTTGCACCGGCGATAGGCTCCCCATTGCGCAGCCAGCGGTATTCGCCGGAGGGCTCTACGGAATCCACCCACAGCCGTACGCTCTCGCCCGCGCAGACCTGTTGCGCCGAAGCGGAGATGCGCGGCAAAGCGGGCAGCGGCTTCTCCACCGTGATTTCGGCGAAGCTCTCCTCAGTGTAGGAACGCCCCCGCGCCAGAAGCTCTCCGGGGTCATTGCCCAAGCGGTCATCCTCACGGTAGCGGAAGGCGTAGATGCGGTAGACCACGCGCGCCCCACACGGCAGCGGGAAGGTGTCCAACGCCTGGCGTCCGTACACCTGTGCTACTACCAATCCCGTGCCGATGCGCTCGCCCACCCGGTAGGTACGCCCATCGCGGGGGATGCTCCGGCTCCCAGCCGTATCGCGCACGACGATGTAGCCCTGCAGGCTATCCCCTGGGGCGGGATCCTCTGCGGCGGACCACTCCAGCCACACCCCTGCCGAGCTGAGCTGCAACCGCAGGACCTGTGGGGCATTCCACCGCGGCTGACGCAGCCACCGCCACAGCAACTGGTTGCGGTCGCGATGCGCTGGGCTCTGGTTGGGAAGCCCTTTGGTGACATCCGTCCCCAGCGCTATCGCCGAGTCCGTGCCGGCTCCGGCAGCGTATGCCGCCAGGGATAATCCCGGCACTACGCGCACGCTGCCTGGATTAGGGCATGTGCCGTTGTAATGGACCTTCGGCGGTGGCAGCGCTTGGAAGTAGGGTCCGGGCGTATCCCGATGCCCCAGCGCATGCACATGCTGCCCGCTGGGGGAGAGGATCTGCACGATATCGCCCTGGAGCGCGATGTTGAGCGCAACATCCTCCCAGCGCAGCCCAGGGTTGGAGTCCAGCCGAATCTGCTCGAAGTAGGTCGTGTTCTGCGCCCCTATCTCGATGTAGCCGTCGCGCGCATCCGCATCCACGACCTGTGAGCCCCGGTGGTTGATGACGATGATGGTTCCCGCACGCAGCCGTTGCCAGAGCGGATGGTTGGCAAAGCGAACGCCACCCTGCGGCTGCGTCTGCGTCTGATTATTGTCGGTGAGAATGTACCCCCGCAAGTCCAGCGTGTCCTGCACCACGAGGAGTTCGGTCCACTCCTCTACGGGCTCAGGGCTTGTGTTGAAGTACTCACTGACCACAATCGGGGGCACCACCTGCGCCCACGCCACAGAGAGTACCCCCACACTTGCCAGCAGAAGCAGCAAGCGGAGCGCGCGCATATTTCAACCCCCGCACTTAGCGCACAATCCAGAGCGGTCGGGCAAGCCGCCCGTTTGGAGCCTCCACCGCAATCCAGTACACACCCGCTGCGTAGGGGCTCAGCTCCAGTTCAAACTGGCGTGCCCCGTGCAATGGCTGCTCCCAGAGCAGCTCTCCGAGCGCCGAGTACAGTCTGAGCCACGAACCGGGCTGGGCAACCTGTGCTTCCACCCATACCCGGTCGCGCGCCGGCTGCGGCTGCAGGCGCAGCGAAATCCCCTCTGTGGAGTGCTCCGCCACACTCTGCGGCTCCACCTCCAGCCACGTCGTATCCGAGTAGACCCCTCCGCATGCGCCCAGCACATAGCAGTAGTAGGCGCCCGAATCGGCAAGCCGCACCGAAGAGAGCGTCAGCGTCGGCAGCGAGGGCACCGGCAGCTGCTGCCCATTGTGGTACCAGTGGTACTCCAGCGTTCCCGCGCCCGTTGCCACAACGCTCAGCTCAACGGTGGTCCCTTGCAAGACCCTGAGCCGCCGCGGTGGCTGCTGCAGAATCCGCGTCTCCGGCAGGAACCCCTCCAGCACCCAGTAGAGCACCGAATCAGCCCCGCAGTCGTTGGCAAGCACCAGCCAGTACTCGCCGAAGGCGCTGCTATCGCTGGCGACGACCTGGAGTTCGCCGCCCTCGCCCACCACAGCGCCGTTGTGCATCCAGTAGTAGCGCAGCTTCTTCCCACGCACGCCTCCGCGCTGCAGCTCGGACTCCACCCAGTTACTCCCGTACAGCGTTGCCGTGCCTCCCCGACACAGCCGCTCCCTATAAGCTGGAGCTTCAGCGGTCACCACCGGTGGCTCCAGGACGTCCACCACCGCCGGCTGCGAACGCACGCTCTCTCCCGTTTCCTGCACCCGTGCCTCCAGCTCATACGTACCGGAATCCCCGGGCAGCACTGGCGTTATCACCAGCTCTTCGGCTCTTGCTCCGCTAATTCGCCCACCATCCTCCAGCGGTACCCCGTTGCGCAGCCATTGGTAGCGCACTCCCAAAGTCGGCGGCGAGGTCGCCACCATCCCCCGCAAGCGCAGCACCCCTCCGGCACACACATCCTGCGAGCGCGGTTGCTCCACAAACGCTATGCGCGGGATGATAATCCGCACCGCAACGGAGCTATCCACCCCGCACCGCCCGCGCACAACGACGTCGTAGCGCCCCTGGGCATCCTCTTCGGTGACCTGCCGAATCGTCAATACCGAGGAGTTCGCCCCAATGATGCGCCCATCGTCGCGGAGGGCTACCCCGTCGCGCCGCCACTGGTACTGCCCCTGAACCACGTGCGCTTCGACCTCCAGCAGCGCAGTCCCTCCGTACGGGACCACCACATCGTTCGGCTGCCGTACGATGCGCGTGGGACCAACAACGTACACGTAGGCAACCTGCGTCGTCTCCGGCGGGCAGGTTCCCACACCCGAGACCACGCACACGTACCCTCCGCTGAGCTCATAGCTTGCCTCTGCAAAGCTCAGCACCGGCGCCGTGGCTCCTTGGAGCTCGACGCCGTCCTTGTACCACTGGTAGCGCAGCCCCGTCCCTGTTGCGAACAGCTCCAGCCGAATTGGCTCTCCCACGCACGCCACCACTGATTGCGGCTGCACCCGAACGCGCGGTGGTTCATTGAGCGCGAACACCCCGCTGGTATCGGCATGCCAAGGATGTGCCTCATTCACGATGCGCACCCGATAGCGCATGCCCAAATTGTGCGTATCCGGCACACTCCAAGCGAAGCGCCCATCGGCTGCCGGGATTCCCGCCGCAATGAGCTCCCAGCTCTGCCCCCCATCGCGCGAGAGCTCCAGCCGCACTCGGTCAACCCCCCGTGCCGTCCAGCGGATCTCCTGCACCACTCCTGCACACCACTCCGCACCCGCCACCGGCTCCAAAAGCTGCAAGCAGGGCGTCGTCAGCGCAATCGGGGCGGCGCTGCCTCCACTTGGGTTCACCGTGGAGGTGCCACTCCAAGTCCCGTCCGGCGAGGTCCAGTAGCCGATGAGCTCGCCATCCTGGAAGCTACGCACCTCAATGCGCCGTATTCCGTTCGGCAACGTGTTGGGGATAAGCGTTGCCCATCCGCCGGGAATCGAATCCACCGCAGCGTAGAAGGGCGCGCCACCGGGCAACTGCACCCCCTCGTTTTGCACCATCGCAGTAGCGACCGGACGCCCACTGCCCTCGACGTCGTCGTACAAGCACAGGATCTGGCGCGGCTGCAGGCAACTGTTGCGGTCGTAGACCCCTGTTGCCCGTGTAGGTTCGCTCCCGAAATCCAGCGTCCGCATCGGCAGTGTGCCGCTGAAGCGGCGAATCTGGTTCCCCACACTATCCCCCAGCACGAGCAGCCAGTAGATCGAGTTCCCCTCGGTGAAGCGAACGTTCGTGCTGGGCACCAGATTCAACCACACCCGCGCTCGAGTCTGCCCCGGACCCGTCCGCAGCACGGAGTACTGCCCCGGAGTGGTCAACGAGCGCAGGCTGTTGTAGTAGAAGCTATCGGCGATGGCGTCGTAGAAGACCGTGATGCCGGCACCGATGCCCGTAGTCGTCGGCGCGGTATCCCCACCGGCGAAGTAGCGGTAGGTCGTGTTGGGCTGCAGATCGCTCAGCTCCACCAACGCCCACACCGGCACGCGCAGCGTTGTGCTCAGCGACTTCATGTAGCGCGGCACGATGAGCTCGCTCATCTGCGGCACCGGCAGCACCGTAAAGGGCACCGTCTGCGCCGATGTCAGCCCTGGCGCCGAAACCTGGAGCACATACGTTCCGGGCTGGTCAACGCTCAAATCCGTAAAGCTCGCCACTCCGCTGCTGGGGAGCTTGGAGAGAGTGCCCGAAAGTGTCCCCGGACCCGACACCTTCGACACCGTGATGGCGTAGGGATAGTTCGGGTCCACCGTACCATCGGGACGGCGCGCCTGGACCGTCAGCGGCGGGAGCGGCACGATGGTGTAGCCGCTGCTGGGAGCGGCAGTGATCGCCAGATGCGTCGCTGCCGGCATGACTGTAAAGGGAGCGCTCACCGCACTGGCAAGCGACATCCCCGCTGTTGTACTGGCGCGGAGCCGGACCCCGCTCTCGGCAACGCTGTAGGTCACTCCCGAAATCGTCACCGTGTTTGCCCCTGCGGGGATTACCCCCGAGGTGGTGCCACCGAGCGTGCCGGTCCCCGCTGCCACCGACAGCGCCACCGTCGTTGCCTGCGTCACATTGCGCGGGGTTCCGTTGTCATCCTCTGCCCGCACGGTGACCGTGAAGGGCGTATTGGCAGAGGGTGTAGCGGGCAGAATCTCCGTAATCGAGAGCCGCGTTGGAAGCCCCACCGCCGGCGTGCTCGTCACCAGGATGTCATCCACCCGCAACTGCGGACGTGTTCCCGTTACGCCGGGCACGTAGTAGTACTTCCAGCGGAGCTGCACCACGGGCTGATTCTCCACCGCCGCCGGCAGCGTAATCGGACCAAAGCTCTGCGAATGCCCAGCCGTACCGCTGGCGATGTACTCAACGGGCTGCCCACCGACGAGAACATCGGAGAAGCTCCCCGTCGTGCCGATGCGGTACTGCAAGCGGATGCGGTATTCGCGCGCCCCCGTTGCCACAGTACCGCCAACCCAACTGACCTGGATATTAACCCGCCCCGTCGTATTGAGCGCCAGCACTGCCGCACCCAGATTCCCGTTCGTTGACGTGTTGAGGAAGGAGAACCCATCTGTCCCCAAGCCGTTGATGCGGGTGCCACTGGTCAGGTTGTACGCCCCAGTGTAATCGGTGGTCATCTCGTCGGCAAGCTGTGGGTCCTGTACGTTGCTGCGGTGGAAGTACATGTTCGGCGGATACGTGCCGGCAGGGCTGTTTGGATCCCACGCCGTCAGGCTGTAGTTCCCTGACGAGAGGTCGAAGGGCGTGGGATTAGACTGTGCCCACAGCGCCAGCGTGCACGCACACAGCAGGAGCGCTCTCCGCATGTTGCTCGAAGATGGCTGTGAAACCGACTCTCCAGACTGCTGCGAATATAGGTGGCGAATCCCTCCCAGAAGGCTCCCAGTGCGTTACCGCCTGATTACCGTGCGATCCGGTCCCCCACCACGAGTTTGAGCACCGCCATGCGGATGGCTACGCCGTAGTGCACCTGCTGGCGAATCAGGGATTGGGGCGATGCTGCTACCTCGCGCGTGAGCTCTACGCCGTAGTTGGTCGGACCTGGATGCAGCAGGCACAGATGCGGTGCCCGTGCCAGGCGCTCCCGCGTGAGCCCGTAGAAGCGATGGTACTCCTGCAGGCTTGGGATCAAGCCGCTCTCCATGCGCTCCCGTTGCAGCCGGAGCACGATCACCGCCTGTGCCCACTGGAGTGCATCCTCCAGCACAAAGAATCGGCGCACTTTCCAGCTCTGCTCCGCCTGCTGCGGAATCAAAGTGCCCGGACCGCAGATGCCAACCTCCGCTCCAAAGCGGCTCAGCAACTCGATATTGGAGCGTGCCACACGGCTGTGGAGGATGTCTCCGATGATGCAGACCCGCAGCCCCTCCAGGCTTCCAAAGCGCTTCCAGAGCGTGAAGCCATCCAGCAGCGCCTGTGTTGGGTGCTCATGCTGCCCATCCCCAGCGTTGATGATGCTGCACCGGAGGAAACGCTGCAGGAACCACACCACGCCCGAATCCCGATGGCGCACCACCACGGCGTCTACGCCCATGGATTCCAGCGTCTCCAGCGTATCCAGGAGCGATTCCCCCTTGGCAAGGCTACTGCCAGCGGCTTGGAAGCTCACCACATCTGCCGAAAGGCGGCGCGCTGCCAGCTCAAAGCTCACACGCGTGCGCGTCGAAGGCTCAAAGAATGCCAGCACCACCGTGCGCCCGCGCAGATCCGGTAGCCGGTACATCGCCGAGCGGCAATAGGGCAGGAAGTGTTCGGCTTGCTCAAAGATCCGCTCGATATCCTGACGTGAAAGCTGCCGTATCCCCAGGAGATGGTGATGTGCAAAACCCAGTGGCATCTGCGACCGCACCGACGGTGTTCAACAAAAAACGCCGCCTCCTCGTGCTGAGGAGGCGGCGTCGGGAAGGCGCTCCACGCCCTCACTTCTTCTTTGCCGCTGCCTTCTTGGCTGTTCCCTTCTGTGCTCCACCGGCTGCCTTCTTCCCTGCGACCAGGTCCTTGAGTGCCTTGCCCGGGGTGAACTTGGGAACCTTGCGTGCCGGGATCGTGATCTTCTGCCCGGTGCGCGGATTACGCCCTTTGCGCGCGCTCCGCTGCTGCACGCTAAAGCTCCCAAACCCCACGAGCGTCACCGTTTGACCTTTCGCCAGGGCATCGGAGATCGCCTCCACCGTGCCCTTGAGCGCCTTTTCGGCAATCGCCTTGGAGATGCCTGCCTTCTGGGCGATTGCCGCTACCAGCTCGGCCTTGTTCATGGAACCACCCCGCAAATTGTGGAACATGTACCCAACCGCGCCACTAAAATACAGCAAATCCCGCACAGATGCAACACCTTGCAGGCTGGTTCCCGCGCATCCCCTACAGGGAAGCCACTCAGCGGCACAGAACCCGAACGCATCACTCCAGTACCATCAGCGGAGCATTGACCACCGCGCCCGTGCCTGTCCACATCCGCAGTACGTAGGCACCTGCTGCAACGGTCGGCATCGGCACCGCCAGCGTCTGCAGACCCTGGGATAGGCTTCCCTCCCATAGCGTCGCCACGCGCGTGCCCGCAACGCTATACAGCTCCAGGCGCGCTGTCGTCGGTACCGGTGCTTCCACCGTCACAACCGCCGTTCTCCGCACCGGCTGCGGCGTCACACGCACGCGCAGCTCTGCCGCCGGCTGCGGAAGCTCCCGCACCGATACCCCTTCGATGGAAAACTGCGAGATCGTCACGTACTGCTTGTTGGCGATGTCCAACTGGCTATTGACCAGGCGCTCCAGCAGTGTCCGATACGTATTGGTGTCAATATCCGCCTTGACCGTCAGCAGCGGGATATTCTGCAAATTGCTCGGCAAAATCGGCGGCAGCCATGCCAGCCGGTCCCAAATCGGGGTCTGCGTGACATTGAGCGGTTCGCTCCACTCCCCGTTGGGAAGCTCGCGGACGGCAACGTACACGTCCGTGGTCAGGAAGGTATCCGGCGCCACACCATCGCCGTTGATATCCTGCTGCGCGATGTAGATGGTACCCTCGATCCACTTCGCCAGCAGGTAGCGCCCGTTAGCGGTCACGCAGAGCTGCAGCTCGTTGCCCACCTGCGTGGAGGCAGGGTCCCCTGGATTCAGAGGATTGAACACCAGCGTCAGGAATGAGCGGTCTGCAATCCGGCGCAGTTGCCAAGCAGTCCCATCCCAGCTAGCCTCCACAAGCTGCGCCAGTGCCGGAGGTGCCGTCGGGTCGGGATTGAAGGGTGCCTTCGCGTTATCGAATTCGAAGACCTGGAAGGCGATGCTGACGCGTCCGTTGCCGTAAGCGGCAAAGCTCTTGGGGACCGCAACCGAACCGCCCGCCTGGGTGCTCAGCCCGAAGGGGATCGAGATCGTCCCCGGCGTCATCCCCTGTCCCTGGGCGTAGGCAAGGATCGCCGATGGCTGCACGAAGTTGGGTCCGCGCCAACTGCTCCCGTCATCGCTGGAGCTCCAGAAGCCCACCGTCGGCACCGAAGGATCGTCGGAGGCTGCAAAGCGACCGAAGACCGCCACAACGAGGTTCCCCTGAGCATCGCGCGCAATCCCTATAGGCACATTCGCGCGGTAGCCTGGCTGCCCGGGGTCGGCAAACACCGTGCTTGCCCACTCATCTGGAACGTATCCCAGCGGAGCGGTAAAGAAATCGTGAATCCGCAGCCCGATGTAGTTCTGCTCCGACGTAGGCACGCCCGATGGCGCCACCAAAGCACCGAGGACATACGCGCCATCGCCGGCAGTGTTTGCTGTAATCCGCGAGTCCGTTGACCAGGTGTACTGGTACTGCCCGATCGTCACCCCACTGTTGAAGAAGCTCTGGGGTGTCCCCCCGGGGCCCAAGTACGTAAACCCATCGCGGAATCCCACCCAGCCGGTACCGGAGGTCACAGGGCTGGCAAAGACCAGCAGCAGGTCCTCCGGTGTCGTCACGGAATTGTTCGGATTGACCAGGTAGCCGCTGGGGTAGCGCGGGAACTGCTGCCCACCCGTTGCAGCTGCATCGAAGAGCAGCACCGGCTGAGTCCAGCTCTGCCCACGGTTGGTGGAGTAGCGGTAGAAGAGCTGGTTGCCATTGGTTGCCCCACGCTTGACCGTCAGGAGCACATCGGCGGTGGGGTCCCACCACAGCGGCTGCTGCTGCCAGGAGTAGTAGGAGAAGGCGTTGACAAGCGAGTCGAAGATGAAGTACTGGATCGCTGCCGGGACCTTCCCACCGGAAAGCGTGGCATCTACGCGGAGCTTGGACCAATCCAGCCCGTGCCCGCCCCGCTCAACTACGGGTTCATTCGACAGCAGGAGCAGCTGGCTCTCGCCCCCTGGGCGGAGGAACTGCTGCGCCATCACCGTTGCGCTCGCCAGTAGCACTGCGGCGATTCGCTGCAATCCACGCATTGGACACCGTGTGAAGTTGTTGCACATCACCCATTGGAATCGTACGGATAGAAGCCGCGCCCCGTCTTGCGCCCCAGGAGCCCTGCATCGACGTACTGCTGTTGCAGCACCGACGGCGCAAAGCGTGGCTCGTAGAAGTGCTGCTCGTAGATCGAGCGTGTCACCTCCAAGTTCACATCCAGCCCGATGAGATCCATCAGCTCGAAGGGTCCCATCGGGAAGCCCGCGCCACGCAGGAGCCGGTCAACCTGCGCCACCTCGGCAACCCCCTCCACCACAATCCGGAGCGCTTCGTTGTAGTAGTTGCGCGCGACTCGGTTCACGATAAAGCCGGGGATATCCCGCACGACGACTGGGGTCTTCCCCAGCCGCTGCACGAAGTCCAGAGCCCGCTGCAACGTCTGCTCCGAGGTGCGCGCGCTCCGGACCACCTCCACCAAGCGCATCACATGGGCGGGGTTGAAGAAGTGCAACCCGATGCATCGCTCCGGATGGTGCAGCACCGACGCCAGCGCCGCAATCGAGATCGAAGAGGTGTTGCTGGCAATGATCGTCTGCGGCGAAATCCCCAGCGATTCCAATGCACGGAACAGCTCCTGCTTGGCACTGCGGTTCTCTACGATCGCCTCCACGATGAGGTCGCATCCGATGAGCTCAGCAAGCGTTGTGACTGTGCGCAGCCGCTGGAGTGCGTTCTCGGGGCTTTCGGCAAGCTTTCCGCGCTCGTGCACCGTGCGGAGCAGCTGGGCAATCGCCTGGGAAGCCTTCTGCAGCACCTCGCTGCGGATATCGTACAGCAGCACCTGAAGCCCCGCTTGGAGGCACGCCACCGCAATGCCCCGCCCCATCGTGCCCGCACCGCAGATGCCCACCCTCATGGCATCAGTCCCGCAGTACTCCCAACTCCCGCCCGACCTTGACGAACGCTTCAACAGCGCGGTCCAGATGCTCCCGCGTATGCGCTGCCGAGATCTGCACCCGAATCCGCGCCTGCCCGCGCGGCACCACCGGATAGGAGAAGCCCACCACGTAGATGCCCTCCTGGAGCATCCGATCGGCAAAGCGATGCGCCAGTACTGCATCGTAGAGCATGATGGGGACTATCGGGTGGTCCCCCGGCTTGATATCGAACCCCGCCTGGCTCATGCGCTGCCGGAAGTAGCGCGTGTTCTGCTCCAGCCGATCGCGCAGCTCGGTGGTCTCCGAAAGCAGGTCGAACACGGCGATCGCAGCGCCGACCACCATCGGCGGCAGTGAGTTGCTAAACAGGTACGGGCGCGACCGCTGCCGCAGCAGCTCGATGATCTCGCGCCGTCCGGTCGTAAACCCACCAATTGCTCCACCGAGCGCCTTCCCTAGCGTTCCCGTGATGAGGTCCACCTGCCCCATGACCCCGAAGTATTCGGTTACTCCCCGTCCGGTCTTTCCCACAAAGCCCAAGGAATGGCTTTCATCCACCATGACCAGAGCGCGGTAGCGTTCGGCAAGCTCGCAGATCCTATCCAGCGGCGCCATGTTGCCGTCCATAGAGAAAACGGCGTCGGTAGCGATGATTTTGAAGCGCGCGCCCTCCGCGTCGGCTTGCTGCAGCTTCGCCTCCAGGTCCTCCATGTCGCAATTGCGGTAGCGGTAGCGCCGCGCCTTCGTCAACCGAATGCCGTCAATGATAGAGGCGTGGTTGAGCTCATCGGAGATGATCGCATCGGACTCGGTGAAGAAGGGCTCGAAGAGCCCACCGTTGGCGTCAAAGCAGGCAGCGTAGAGCAGCGTGTCCTCTGTGCCGCAGAATTCGGCGATCTTGCGCTCCAGCTCCTTGTGCAGATCCTGCGTCCCACAGATGAAGCGGACGCTGGACATTCCAAAGCCGTGCGTTTGCATTGCCCGCTGCGCCGCGGTGATGAGGCGCGGGTCTGAGGAGAGCCCCAGGTAGTTGTTGGCGCAGAAGTTGAGCACCTCGCGCTCCGTGCCCCTGTACCGGATGCGCACGACTGGTCCCTGCGGACCCAAGATCTCGTGCTCCTCCTTGTACAGCCCTGCCTGGCGGATTGCCTCCAGCTCCTGGAGCAGGTGTTGCCGAAAGGCGGGATCGTACATTTGCCGCACCCGACGGTTCCGACCAGCGCCACGAATTTACGGAATCGCCACCAGAAGCCAGAGAACGCACGGTACCGCACAGCACCACCGGCAGCGTTTGCAGCGCACCGCCCGGCTGCCGGGAGTCTGCGGTGGTAAGGGAAGGCTGGTCAAACAAGTTCGGGAGCTTCTGCAGCTCCGGAGATCAACCTCACCCTATTGCGGCGAAGCGGCGGATACCGGCAACGTAGACCGCCAGAATGCGCGTGGCGGCGATCTCCTCTGGTGACTGCGCCGCTGCAAGGTTGCGGTCCACTACCACAAGATCGGCATCGTAGCCCGGCAGCAGCAAGCCGCGCCGCTCATCGGTATCGGCAGCCAGGTGCGCCCAGATTGTGTACGCCTGGAGGGCTTGGCTCATCTCCAGGCACTCCTCCGGATGCCAGGGATGCTCCCAGTGTGGAGGCTGCCGGAAGCAGAAGGCAGCGATTCCCAGCCGAGGGTCCGGGGATTCAATGGGGAAATCCGAACCCGCCGCCAACGGAATCCCCACCTGCAGCAGACTACGCCACCGGTATGCCCATGCAGTGCGCTCAGTCCCCAGCCGCTTCTGCGCCATCGCTGCATCGCTGAGGCAATGGATCGGCTGCACGGAGGCAATGGCTCCAGACTCGGCAAAGGGCTCCAGATCCTCGGGATGAACGACCTGCGCATGCTCCACTCGGAGGAGCTGCCGTTCGGCGAGGATCCCCTCCTGACGGAGCTTCCAGTAGAGCTGCACGACCATCCGGTTAGCAGCATCTCCGATGGCGTGGATGGCGATGTGCCAGCCCGCCTCCACAGCACGGCGCACCGCGCGTTCGAGCTGTCCCGGTTCCCACAGGAGGAGTCCCCGGTGTTCGGGTCTATCGGCGTACGGCTCCAGGAGTGCTGCGCCATAGGAGCCCAAGGCTCCATCGGCGTAGAATTTGACCCCTCGGAGGCGGAAGAATTCGCCTACCGTCGGCAATAGCCCCGCGGCATCCCATTCGCCCCGCTGCCCACGGACGTAGCTCTGCACCCGAATGGGGAGCTGCCCTGCTTCGGCAAGCTCGTGGAAGAGCGGAACCCATTCGGGCGCCACATCCATATCGTGCACCTCGGTGATGCCGTACTGCAGGCACAGGGATGCTGCCTGGAGAATCGCCTGCCGCAACTGCTCCGGCGTTGGCTCTGGGATGAGCCGCAGCACCGGCTCCATTGCCGCATCCACCAGAACTCCCGTCGGCGCTCCCGACCGGGTGCGGACAATCCATCCACCGGGTGGATCGGGCGTAGATGCTGAGATCCCAGCGCGACGCAGCGCCGCGCTATTGACCCACAGGGCATGCCCATCAACTCGGCGCAGCACTACGGGAAGGTCGGGGAAGAGCTCGTCCAAAAGCGCTGCCGTCGGGAGCTGTGGCGGCTCCCAGTGCTCGTGGTTCCAGCCGGAGGCAACGAGCCACTCCCCACGGTTGGGCTGTACGGTGCGGAGCGCTTCCACACACTCCTGCGCGCTGCGGCAGTGGTGCAGGCGTGGCTGCTGTAGCTCCAGCCCCAGGTGCACCAAGTGTCCGTGCGCATCCACAAAGCCGGGAAGCACCCACGCTTCGGGGTAGACGTGCTCCCACGCCTCCGTGCAGATGCGGACCTCCCCTGCGCGTGGTACGACCTCGGCAATACGCCCCCGGTGCAAGCGAATGAGCGCCTGCTGTGGCTGCATGCGGTGCCGTCCTCACACACGCACGCGTGCCGGATCGATGCGGTCCAGATACTCCTTTTTCGCCAGAAGCTGCTCCCGCGTTTCGGGGTTCTCCGGATCGGGCAAGCAGCAATCTACCGGGCAGACCGCTGCGCACTGCGGTTCATCGTAGAAGCCGACGCACTCGGTGCACTTGTCCGGTACGATGAAGTAGTGCTCCTCCGACCAGAAATCGCGCTTGTATCCGCCCGGCGAGTAGGAGCCCCGGTAGGTCTGCCCCGCTAAGGTCCATTCAGCCCCGGGTTCGTAGATGGCTGTGTTTGGGCACTCCGGCTCGCATGCTCCGCAGTTGATGCAGTCGTCCGTGATGTAGAGCGCCATTGCTGCTGCAGTGTGGCTGAGGAACCGTACCAAACTTACAAACTCGTGCGGCTCTGGAGGGCTCATCTCCGGACCGTGCCGGAGCAGCGCCTGCCATGATACACGCTCTGCGGCGCCTTGCCCGCAGCTCTGCGCACAGCAAGGTGCATCCGTAGTTTGCGCCGGTGTGCTAATTTGCATGCTGCGACGGGTTCCAGGGAAGGGTGGGGGCGCGTGGAACGGTGCCGTTCGGAGAAGCCGAAATTCGCGATGGGGCGTACCCGACGGAAAGCAGCAGTGGACTCACCATCACGGTGGAGCATGCCATGAGATGGATCCCGCGCCTGGAACCCTACAAGCTCGTGTTGGCGGTGGGCGATTACGCATGCATCCTTGCTGGCTACTTCGCAGCGATTGCTGGATTAGCCGGACTTGCACACCGACCCGACGCATGGCGCCTGCTGCAGGAATGGGAAGCTGCAGCGGTCTTTGCCCTCTTCGGCGTGGTTTGGGTGCTGATACTGCAGCACCATGGACTGTACAAGCTGCGAGCATTCGGCTCGCGGCTCCGGCAGGCTGTGGTACTGCTCCGCGCCGCCTTCTATGCCCTCATTGGCTTTGCGGCGATCTCCTTCTTCATTCGCCCGCCGTACTGGCTTGATAGCCGTGTCCTGACCGCCGCTATCTTCGCCGCAACGGTGCTGCTGTTGCTGTTGTGGCGTCTCCTTGCCTTCCCCATGCTGTGGCGCTCTCTGCTGCAGCGGGCACGGCTCCACTACAGCACTGCGATTGCTGGCACCGGAGCGCTGGGGCTCCTGGTGGCGGAGCGCCTCTTGCTCGGAGATGCCCACCCGTGGCGTCTGGTAGGCTTCCTCAGCGACACTCTCCCGCGGGGAACGCCCGTGCTCAACGGATACCGAGTCCTCGGGAGCTACGAAGAGGCTCTGGAGGCTCCCGTTGAGCACATCATCTGCGCCGATCCAAAGCTCTCTCCCGAACGCGTGCTGCAACTGGCGGAGCGCTGGGCTCAGCAGCGCAAGAGTGTCACCATCGCCACAGAGCTCTACCCGGCGCTCCTCCCCGAATGGCTCACGGACGAGATCGCAGGGCTCTCGGTCGTGGGCTTCGCAGGACTGGAGAGCCGCCGCATGTTCATTTGGCTGAAGCGCGCAATGGACGTGGTCATAGCGGCTGCGGCGCTGGTGCTGCTCTCTCCGCTGCTGCTGCTGATCTCCATCGCGATTGCGGTGGATTCGCCTGGTCCTGTTCTGTATCGGCAGCGTCGGGTAGGGCGCCACGGGCGGCTGTTCTGGATGTACAAATTCCGCACGATGCACAACAGCGCCGCTGCTCGCCAGCAGTGGCGCCATTTCATTCGGGAGCGCATCCTCTCCAATCGCCCCTTGGGCAAGGTTGTGCCCGAGCGGCAACTCACGCGCGTAGGACGCTGGCTCCGCCGCTGGAGTCTCGATGAACTGCCACAACTATGGAATGTGCTGCGCGGAGAGATGAGCCTGGTCGGACCCCGCCCATTGCTGCCGGAGGAAGCGGAATTCCTCCCTCCGTTCATCACCCGCTGGCGCCACCAGATCCCGCCCGGCTGCACAGGGCTGTGGCAGATCTCCGACCGCTCCCATACCTTTGCGCAGATGCTGCTGCTGGACGTCTACTACGTGCAAAATCTGACGCCCTGGCTGGACCTGTACGTCCTGCTGCGGACCTTGCCCTACATGCTGCGCGGACGCAATAACTGAGCAGAACGGCGATGGTTGTGGCTGTCTTGGGCTGCGGCTACTGGGGACCCAACCTCATCCGCAACTTCCTTCAGCGACCGGAGGTGGAAGCCGTGTTCGCCTGCGACCCGGATGAGCGCCGGCTGGAGATGGTACGTGCCCGCTTCCGGGGTGTTCGCATCTGCAGCGTTGCCGAGCAGCTCCTGCGCGATCCAGCCATTGATGCGGTTGCCATTGCCACTCCAGTGGCTCTCCACTACGAGCTCGCGCGCACGGCACTTCGGCATGGGAAACATGTGCTTGTGGAGAAGCCGCTGACGCAGTCTACACAGCACGCAACGGAGCTGATTGCCCTCTCCGAGCACGTCGGTCGCGTCCTTATGGTCGATCACACCTTCCTGTTCACCGACGCCGTGCAGAAGCTCAAAGAGCTCATCACGGCAGGTGAGCTGGGAGAGCTGCTCTACTTCGATTCCGTGCGCGCCAACTTGGGGCTGTTCCAGCCCGACGTCAACGTCATCTGGGACCTGGCATCGCACGATGCCTCAATTCTGCACTACCTTGTGGAGCTTCCGCCGATCGCCGTCTCTGCCGTCGGGGCGCGCCACTACTACGAGCTGGAGAACCTGGCGTACGTGACGGTCTACTACGAGAACTCCTTCCTGGCGCACTTCCACGTCAATTGGCTCTCGCCGGTGAAGCTGCGCACAATCTGCATCGGTGGTAGCCGCCGGATGGCAATCTACGACGACATGGAGACGAGCGAGAAGCTGCGCATCTACGACCGCGGCGTGGAGATCTGCTCCAAAGAGGGCGAAGAGCAACTCCGCGTGCAATACCGCGCCGGACAGATGTACGCGCCAGCGCTGCGGAATCAGGAAGCCTTGGAGCGGGTCGTGAGCCACTTCCTGGAGTGCATCCGCACCGGGTGCCGCCCGATTAGCGACGGCTATGCCGGACGAGCGGTCGTCGCTATCCTGGAAGCTGCTGAGCAATCCCTGCGCGCCCAAGGGGCTCCGATTCGGCTCTCCCCTGAGTACGTCGCCCCTGTTCCCAACGGCGCTCCATGAAGCGCCTCTGTGCCGCCGCAGTGCTTGCGCTGCCCGGCATACTCTGGGCACAAAATCTGGAGCCGCTCTCCGATCCCTGGGCGCGGGAGCTTGCACTGCACCGCGTACTGAGCGACCCCACCGTCCCGCTCCAGAGCTTCGTCGTGTGGCCACCGACGCTGGAGCAGGCACAGCGGTTGCTCTCTCCGGCTGCGTTTCCGCTGCAACCGCTTGCCAGTAGTGCACAGATTCCCCCGGGGCTGCGCCCCCTGCCAACGCTGGAGGGATATCCCTACGCGCTGAGCTACCGCGATAGCCTCCTCCGATGCCTTGCACAGCTGAGCTTCATGCTGCGCCCAGGGCAGTTGAGTCCGGATACCTCCTCTCCGCAGCGCTTCCTGCTTGCCCGGCTGGGGGCGCGCGCTGCTGCACGTTTCGGCGAGCATCTGGAGATGCTGCTCGACCTTGCCAATGGAGCGCGACTTTCCGGCTCGCCCGATGCCGCTGCTGCAGTCGACCCGAGCCTGGGGAGAATTCTGAAATTCAACATCGAGGGGCGGCGCTACTTCGACCGCTACATCGGCTACGTTCAGTTGCGCTGGGGCGGCGCTCGTGTGCGCTTCGGGCGCGAGGCGCTCAGTATCGGCTATAGCCCCATCGAAGCGCTCATCCTCTCGGAGGCTGCCCCTCTGCAGGATGGGCTGCTGCTGGACTTCGAACACGGCGGGCTCCGCTTCAGCTTCCTCCATGCCGCTGCAGAGGGCACGGATACGCTGGGACAGCCGGTGACCTCGAAGTTCATCGGGTTGCACCGGCTGGGCTGGGAGCCCATCGAGGGGCTCTCCCTTGCGCTCTACGACATGATTGTCTATTCCGGACGCGGGCTCGACCTTGCCTACCTCAACCCGCTGGCATTCTTTGTCTCGGCTGGGTTAGGCACAGCATGGCGCAGCAATCAGGACAATTCGCTCCTGGCGTTTGAGCTCGCCTGGCGACCTCGAACGCGCATACTGCTTCACGGCACGTTGCTTGTGGACGACCTCAACTTCTCTACGCTCTTCGACACCACCGTGCGCGGCAATACGAACAAGTTCGCCTGGCAAGTCGGGGTGGTGGGCTTGGTACCCATGGGTCCTCTCGGGCTCCACTGTGCTGTGGAGTACGTGCGCATCGGACCCTTTGTCTTCTCCCATCGCAGCATTGTCAACTCATGGTCGCACCTGGATGCTCCCTTGGGCTACAGCATGCAGCCCAATAGCGACCGTTGGGCGGTGCAGCTTCGCTACTGGCTGGGGGTGCGGAGCTCGCTCACGCTGGGACTGGACTACTCGCGGCATGGGGAGAATGGGCTCGAATGGCGCAATGGGCGCTGGGAGCTTGTGGAAAACGTGGGAGGCGACCTCCTCCGAGGGGACCGCGATATGGAGCAGCCCAACCGCTTCCTCCGGGGTCGGCGGAGCATTGAGCGCCGTGCCCACCTCCGCTTTGCCCATGAGTGGGCGCCCGGCGTCATGAGCTTCCTTGTTCTGGGATATCGGCACCGCAGCGGGGGCAACTTCCCGCTCCGCAGCGGCTGGGCTACGCTGGAATTCCGCCTGGGTTACTGAGTCTCCTCAGAGGGAGGCTCCTGCGCCTCTGCGCTCGGCGGCGCCTGCTGCTCCTCTGCCGCTGCCTGTGTACCCTCGCTCTCCGCGGCGGGTTCGGCTGCCTTCCGCTTCCGTCCCGTAGAGCGCGCCTTGGGCTTGGATTCTGCTTCTGCCTGATTGGCTTCGGCAACCTCCTCTGCCGGCGGGCTTATGGGCTCGATGAAGGCGTACTTCTCGGCTCCAGGGACGGGATGCTGAGCGTTGTAGGCATCGATGGTTGCGCGGTCTTTGTCGCGCAAGTACTCCACCGCCGAGAGCACGATCTTCTTCGCCTCCTTGTCGAACTCGATGACCTTGAGCGGGAGCACGTCACCGACCTGGAAGTAGTCGGCAATGTTGGGCACGGGAGCAAAGGAGAGCTGCGAGGCGGGCACAAAGCCATCCACTCCATCGGGCAGCTCCACGAGGACACCCCGCTCCACGATTCGGATGATCCGCCCTTGGGTTTCGGCACCGACCTTGTACTTTTCGGCGAAGTAGTCCCAGGGGTTCTCCTGGAGCTGCTTGTGCCCGAGCGCAATCCGGCGGTGTTCGGGATCGACTGCCAGGACAACCACCTCCAGCTCCTGCCCACGGCGCACGATCTCGCCCGGATGGCGAATCTTCTTGGTCCACGACAGGTCGCTCACGTGTACCAGCCCTTCCACTCCAGGCTCCAGCTCCACAAAGACCCCGAAGTTGGTGATGTTGCGCACAATGCCCTTGTGGCGGCTCCCCACAGGATACTTCTTGACAAGCTCCTGCCAGGGGTCGGGCTGCAACTGCTTGAGCCCGAGTGCGAGCTTGCGCTCCTGCTTGTCAATGCTCAGCACCATTGCCTCCACAATCTGCCCCAGCGAGAGCACCTGCGAGGGATGCTTGATGTGCTGAGTCCAGGACATCTCGCTGATGTGGATGAGCCCCTCGATGCCCTTCTCAATCTCCACAAAGGCGCCGTAGTCGGTGATGCTGACCACCTTGCCGCGCACGATTGTACCGGGCTGGTACTTGTCGCCAATGGTCTCCCACGGATGCGGCGTGAGCTGCTTGACGCCCAGCGAGATGCGCTTCTTCTCCTCGTCGAAGTCCAGCACCACCACCTTGATGGGCTGGTCCAGCGACACCAGCTCGCTGGGGTGGTTAACACGCCCCCAGGACAGGTCCGTAATGTGCACCAGCCCGTCCACCCCGCCCAAGTCCACGAAGACTCCGAAATCCGTAATCGCCTTGACCGTTCCTTCGAGCACCAATCCGCGTTCGAGCTGCTGCAGGATGCGCTGCCGCTGCTCGGCGATCTGGTCCTCCAGCAACACCTTCCGGCTGACGACGACGCTCTCCCCGGGCTGATTCAACTTGACCACCCGCACCTCGATCGTCCGCCCCAGCCATGCATCGAAGTCCCGCACCGGGCGAATATCCACCTGCGACCCCGGCAGGAAGGCCTCCATGCCCATGAGGTCCACGACAAACCCTCCTTTGACCCTGCGCGTAATGGTGACCTGCACGGTCTCTTGCCGTTCGTATATCTCCTGGATGCGCTCCCACAGGCGCATCTGTTCTGCGCGGCGGCGCGAGACGATCACCCGCCCCTCTTTGTCCTCAGGCTTCTCCACAAGCACCTCAATCTCCTCGCCAACCTTGGGGAGCTCGGAGAACTCCCGCCGCGGGGCGATCGCCAGGGACTTCGCGCCGATGTCTATGAGCACCTCGTTTTTGTTGATGCCCACCACGCGTCCCTTGACCAACTGCCCTTCGCGGAACCGCGCCAGAGTGGGAGCATAGAGCCGCTCCAACTCCTCATCGCCGATTCCGATGGGCTGGATCTCCCCATGCAACAGCGCTTCCAATTGTTGCCGTTGGCGGGCGCTCTGTCCTTCCTGTGCCGCGCCGCCTTGCAGGAGGCTGCTATTCATGCACTGCCTACGCACCGGTTGTGAGACATGCTTGCCAGCTTGTGCTGGAAAAAGCATTGCAAATTACGCCTCTTTCGCCAAACGCGGTGCAGCCGGCTACTCAAGCGCAATAGAGCGCTGCTCCCACTCCATATCGAAGATGGGCAGCCGCTCTACCAGATGTCCCAGCCCCAGCGCACGCAGCATGTACGGCGGAAAGGCACGGAAGCGCAGCCGAACCGACAGCTCCAGCTCCTCCCGCCATCCCCCCGCCGGCGGAGGAATCCGGTAGCGCGCAGTCCGGCTATCGAAGGCAGGAATTGTGCGGAACTCCACCGCATGGGCTTCCCAGAAGGAGGCGGGTCTTCCGTTCTTGAGCGCCGTGCCCGTAAAGAGCAGCAGCGCCGTATCCAGCGGAGCACGACCGCTTTGGACCTCTTCACTGTGGAGCGTGCGCAGGTCCCCATTAGCATCCAGCGTTCCCGTAGCGTAGAAGACAGTGCCGCTGGAGCGTCCGCGCACGATGAGCTCCACCCACATCTGCCGCATGAAGATGGAGCCTGTCGGGATGTCGTGCCCGGTGATGTTGTTTGCAATCGTCACCTGAACCGTCAGCACACTGTCGCGCCGGAGCCGTGCCGGGGCAGTCACGCTCATCCGCACCGCGTTCTGCAGCAGGTACTCCACCTCCTCCAGCAACTGCTCCCGTCCGGGGAAGTCCGACAGGGGCACATCCACCCCTGCCATCACGTGGCGGTGGCGCCGGCGCGGAGGTGCTCCAACGGCAACGGGCTCCTCGACCCACGTCATATGGCACACCTGGCAGGTGATGCCCCGCCCGGGGTAGAGGCTTTCCCGCCACTCCGTATAGGTCCGCTCTACGAGCACTCCGAGCGGGTTCCGCACATCGTGGCACAGGGCACATGCCTCCGAGCTGGAGAGCATCGGCTCGTGAGCGGAGGGATGGAAGGGGTTCTCCACCGGATCGGGAATGTTCCCCTGGCGTGCGCCATCCAGCCGGAAGCGGCGTACGGCAAAGCCCGGGGCACTCGGCAGCGCCATCAGATGGCACACATCACAGGTGATGCCCTCGCGAGCAACGCGCGAGAGCTGCTGGAACCCCGTCCCCGGAGGCGTCTCCCCAAACAGAGAGCCAAAGGGCGTATGGCAGCGCATGCAGAATTGGTCATCCACAACGGGCTGCCCAGCGAGCATGCGCTCGTTGAGCGCATGGAAGACAGGGTCATGCACCGCGTAGGCGTGCATGGAGATGCTCCACTCCTCGTAGTGCTTCGGATGGCACGGCTGGCATTGCTCGGCAGAGGCGACCATCCGGCGCAGTGCCGCAATGCTATCGGCGCGCGGCGAAGAGGGTGGCACACCCACGCTACTCTCGTCGGCACATCCCCACCACAGGAGCGCTACGAGCGCAAGTACGTACGCCCTCATGGTCTGCGCACAATCCGAAATCCAACCGCCGGACTATGGTGCCAGGGAGAGAGCGCTCCCCGCGCTGCCGAGCGCACGAGGAACGCCCCCTGCTGCCAGCTCCCTCCGCGCACGCAACGCCGCTCTCCAGAGGGCGGACCCTCTGGATCCGTCGACGAATGCTGCTGGTAGGCAGTGGATTCGTACCAGTCCCACACCCATTCGGAGACGTTGCCCAGCATATCGTACAGCCCAAAGGCATTCGGGCGCTTGCGGGCAACCGGATGCGTTCGGGCATCGCTATTGCGGCAGTACCAGGCGATATCGTCCAGCAGAGGCTCCTCCGACTCACATCCGCCCCACGGCTGCTGGAGGTCGCCGGCGTAGGTGTCCGTTACCGTCCCCGCCCGGCAGGCATACTCCCATTCGGCTTCCGTAGGCAAGCGGTACCCGTTGGCAAGGCGGTCCCACAGAAGCGTATCACCCTGCCAACGATAACATGGCTGCAGTCCGTGCCGCAGCGAGAGCCGATTACAGAACTCCACAGCCTCCCACCAGGTCACATTCTCCACCGGCAGCGAATCCCCGCGGAACCAACTGGGATTGTACCCCATGACGGCGCTCCACAGCCACTGCGGTACTTCGGTCACCATCACCAGCAGCGGACGGGTCAGCTCCACCTGGTGAATCGGCTGCTCGGTAAAATCCCGTTCCGAACCCATCCAGAAGCGCCCTGGGGGTAGCTCCACCATTGCAGGCGGAGGCGGCGTCGGGCGGATATTGGCAATCGCTGTAGCAACTCCCCAGAGCAATCCCCGGCTATGGTCGTACAGGCGGGCTACCACCGTATAGGTTCCCGCAGCCGTGAACCGATACCGCACCAACGTACGCCCGATGGTTGTCACCCGTCCACCATCGCCGAAATCCCATTCCACTCGAGACCAGGCAGGGAGCCGTTCGGCAAGGAGCTCGAATTCGTACTCTCTGCCGGGCTCCCCTTCACTCCCTCCCAGAAGCGTTGAGCGCAGCCGCAACGGTGCGGGCTCCTCCGGGGAGAGCACCTGCACCGGGGCTTCCTCACATCCTATCGCGAGCGCACTCAATAGGAGGAGCAGGCTCCATCCGCTCCGCATGGACCGCTATCGGCTGCTGCAGTGGAGAAACGAGAGAGGGCATGGCTTCGTGCAATGCATTCGCCCGTGACGGCGTATTTTTGACTGTTGTCCAGCCACCCGAGAGCGCAGGAACAGCTCGATGCCTGCATCACCGAACTCCCGTTTGCCGGCGCCTCAGCGCAATGGGCTGTTGCGCACGACGCTGCAGCGGCAATTCACCCCGATGGACTATGCCTACCTGCTGTGGCGCGGGAAGTGGTGGATCCTGGGGGTGACCGCCGCCGTGTGCGCAGCAGCTTTCTACTACACGTGGACCCGTCCGTTCATCTACGAAGCCACGGCGCAACTACTGGTCTCGACGACGCGCCCCCCAGGGGGGATTGTCTTCGTTGGGCTTGCCGGGCAGGAGGACCGCACCCTGCGCAACGAGCTCATGCAGATGAGCTCGCACGAGACGATGCAAGAGGTGGCTGCCGCTCTGCTACGGCGCGAACCTCTCCCGATTACCCGCTTTGCGCAGGAGGAGAAGCGGCCGGTCCGTCCCGCCACCTGGCGCGACAGCGTCGAAGCCGTTGCCGCCCGGCTACGCAGCGTGCTGACACTTACCCCCATCCGAGACGCCGATATTGTGGAGATCCGCGTGCGCACGACCGACCCTCATGAAGCCGCTGTGATTGCGAACACCTTCGCCGAGGTCTATCTGCAGGTCAACGAACGCAACAATCGCGCCAACGCCCGTAGGGTGCGCGAATTCCTGCAACAGCAGTACGAGTGGACGCGCGATACGCTCTCCAAAGCTGAGCGTGCACTCCAGGAGTTCATGAGCCGCAGTGGAGCAGTTGAGCTCGACGTCCAAGCCAATGCGCTCGTGACGCGCCTATCCGAGCTCGACGGCAAAGCCACAGAAGCCCGTATTGCGCGGGATGCTCTGCGGCAGACCCTTGCAGAGTACCAGCGCCAGCTCCGCGAGATCGAACCGCGCCTTGCCGAGGAGCTGGCAGCCGTCAGCTCCCCGTACATCGAGAGCCTGCAACGCCAAATCGCCCGATTGGAGGTCGAGCGCGACCTCCTGGTCTCCAGCAAACCCGTCGTTGCCAGCCCCGCGTACCTGCAGACGCAAATCCAGCAATTGGACTCCCAGATCGCCGAGCTCAAGGAGAAGCTCCGCCAGCGCACTGAAGAGCTCAAGCAATCCAAGCTGAGCGCAATCCCGCTGCATTCCGAGAGCGGGGGTCCAACAGCAGCGCTGCAGACCCTACGCCAGAAAGCCTTCGAAGTGAGCGTTCAGTTGCAAGCCGAAGAGGCACGCCTTGCTGCAATCGAAGCTGCCCGCCAGCGCGCTGAAGCAGAGTTCCAGCGCCTGCCTGCACAATCCATCGAGCTGGCGCGACTGCGCCGCACCACAACCAGCCTGGCAAAGCTCCACGATCTGCTCTCGGAGAAGCTCAACGAAGCCATCATCGCCGAGCAATCTGTCTTCGGGACCGTCTCCATCCTGGAGCGCGCCACGCCGAGCCGGCGTCCAATCAGCCCCAACCGCTCGCTCAACATGACGGTGGCGACCATCGTAGGGCTGCTCCTGGGAATCGGATTGGTGCTGCTCCGGGCGCTGACGGATACGACCGTGCGCTCCCCCGAAGACATCGAGAGCAAGGGGTTGACGGTGCTGGCAGCAATCCCGCGCATCCCCCCTGACCTGACCGCCGCCGATGCTGTCGGAATTGCCCAAAGCGAGGAGGACATCGCCTTCTACCGGCGCTTCCCACCGGAGCAGACTCTGCCGCCGCACCTGATCTCGCACTTCAACCCCAAATCTCCAATCGCGGAGAACTACCGCTCCGTGCGCACGGCACTGCAGTTTGCGGCTGTGGATCTCCCCACGCCGGTCATTGTCTTCACCAGCGCCGTTCCGCAGGAGGGCAAGACCACAACGATTGTCAACACCGCCATCACCTTTGCCCAAGCCGGGCAGCGCACCCTGCTGCTGGATGCGGACCTCCGGCGCCCCTCCGTCCACACGGTCTTTGGCTTTGGACGGGAGCCAGGGTTGGTCAACGTCCTCATCGGTGCTCTCCCACTGGAGGAGGCATGCCGCCCCAGCGGTATCGCTTCGCTGGATATCCTCACGTGCGGACCGATTCCCCCCAATCCTTCAGAGCTGCTGGGCTCGGAGCGAACCCGCCGGCTGTTTGAACAGCTCCGCCAGCGCTACGACCTTATCTTGGTGGATACCCCACCGGTCATTGCCGTCACGGATGCCCTGGTGCTGGCTCCGTTGGTGCAGCTATACGTGCTGGTTGCCCGCGCAAACGAGACCCGCATCGAAGCCCTGCTCAAGGCGCAAGAGCTTCTGGAGCGGGTCGCTGCCCGCATCGTCGGTGTTGTGCTCAACGAATTCGATATTGCCACGACGTACGGCTCGTACTACCGCTACTACCGCTACTACAAGTACTACCACTACTACGCCGACAGTGAGCGGCGCCGCCGTCCATCGGTCCAGCAACCGCGTTCCTGACCCATGGAAGCACTCGAGTACGTCGAGCAGCACCGCGAACGGTTCCTATCGGAGCTGGCTCAACTGCTGAGCTTCCCCAGCGTCAGCACCGACCCGGCATACCGCGAGGGCGTAGCGGCGTGCGCGCAGTGGCTGATGGAGCATCTCCACACGCTCCAGCCCACGCGGGTTGAGCTCTTCCCCACCGCCGGGCATCCGCTCATCTACGCCGAATGGCAGCGCTCGCCGGAGTTGCCAACGGTGTTGATCTACGGGCACTACGATGTGCAGCCCCCCGATCCACTGGAGCTGTGGGAAACTCCCCCGTTTGAGCCGACCCTGCGTAACGGCTGCATCTACGCCCGTGGAGCGACCGATAACAAAGGGCAGTTCTTCACCCACGTCAAAGCGTTGGAGTACTTCATCCGTACGGCGGGGGCTCCCCCGCTCAACGTCAAGCTGCTGCTGGAGGGCGAAGAGGAGATCGGCAGCGTTCACCTGCAGGAGTTTCTCCAGCACAACGCCGAACTGCTCCGGTGCACTGCCGTCCTCATCTCGGACACGGCGATGTACCAGGACGACCTGCCCACGCTCTGCTATGGGTTGCGCGGGCTCTGCTACCTGGAGGTGACCGTGCGCACAGCGGCAGCGGACCTGCATTCGGGCGTCTTCGGCGGCGTTGTGGACAATGCTATCACCGTGCTCTGCCGTATCCTCTCAGGGCTCCGCGATGGCTACGGTCGGGTGACCATCCCTGGCTTCTACGATGCCGTTGCCGAGCTAACTCCGGAGGAGCGCCAAGCCCTGGAGGAGCTACCCTTCGACGCAGCGCAACTCCGCGCGCAACTGGGAGCCCCGATACTCTTCGGAGAGGTCGGACGCAATGTTCTGGAGCGGCGCTGGACCCGTCCCACGCTGGACATCAACGGAATCATCGGCGGCTACACTGGCAGTGGCGCCAAGACGGTGCTACCGGCGCAAGCCTCTGCGAAGCTCTCCATGCGCCTGGTGCCATACCAGGATGCCGAAGATATCGCCGCCAAAGCAGAAGCCGCCATTCGGGCGCTCACACCGCCGACGGCGCAGGTAGAGATTCGCCGCCTTCACGGGGCAAATCCGGTCCTAATCCCACTGCAAAGCCCGCCGATGCAAGCCGCCCGGCGTGCTCTCCGGAGAGTCTTCGGACGCGAACCCGTCTTTGTGCGCGAAGGTGGCACCATCCCGGTTGTGGAATGGATGCAGCGCACCTTCGGTGTGCCCATCGTCCTGATGGGACTGGGGCTCGACCACGAAGGTGCCCACGCTCCGAACGAGCACTTCCACCTCAAGAACTTCCTGCGCGGAATCGTGGCATCGGTTGAATTCTTGCGCGAGTATGCCCGCACCCATGAGCCGTAAGCGTACGGAAGGTGTTCTGGCTTTGCTTGCCGCTGCAGCACTGTTCGGGGCTGGCTGTGCCACGCCCCGCCCTGCCGGCAGCGTCGTGGAGGTGGAGGGCATCCTCAACCTGCTGCAGATGGGGCAGCAGCAGTGCTGGATCCTGGAAACCGGCACAATGCGCGAGAAGACCTTCTACGAGCTGATGGGTCCGGAGCGGCTGCTCAAGCGGCTGCAGCACAACGATGCCCAGGCGCGGCTGCGCTTGCGGCTGCTGCCCGAACAGCGCGGCACCTGTGGTGTAGGCATCGCTGCCGAGGTGGTCGAAATCCTCTTCGTCAAGCCATGAAGGTGCTCGGAGTGCTCGGCTGCTGCATGGGGCTGCTGTCCGGATGCGCCGCGATGGATCTCTTCCAAATCCCGCTGACACGCACCGAACGCGAACTCTACACCATCGTGCTCCGCGACACGCTCCAGCGTTCGCGCCTTGTGCCTCCCCCGGGGGAGACTCCCCGAGGGGTTCTCTTCCCCACCGCGCGGCAGGTGCATTCCTCGCAGGAGCTGCTCCTGCACGATAGCGTGGTCGAACGGCACTATCCAAACTTCATCCGCTTCGGGCTGTTCGAAAGCGTTGGGCTCATCGGCACGGCACCGGCGGGCGAGGGCTACGGCGCTGGACTCTTCGGGCTCTTCCCCGATCGGCTCGATTGGGAAAACCCCGCCGGCGGGCATCTCTTCACCGGTGCCTGGTACCGTCTGCTGCCGGTTGAGTACCGCTTCCGCTGGTTCGATGCCCCTGATTGGAGTATCGGGTCAGCAGCGCTCGAAGGGCTCCAGCTCTCGCGGAACGATGCCCTGGTGGGGATTCTGCCACTCTACCTCCGCAAGCGCTGGTATTGGCGAGACCTTCCGCCCTACGCCGCGCTGAGCCTCGGTGGCGGGGTGAGCATCTTCCCGTCGCAGTACGTGAACCTGTTCGGCTCAGCGGAACTGGGCTCCCTGGGTGGAGTGAACCTGCGCGCCTACGCAGGGATTGTGCTGGGGCAGACTCCGGCAAACTCGCGCTGGAGCGGCTCGGCGCAGGGCACCTCGCTTACGCAGCCGTATGCGGGTATCGGCGTTTCGCTGATGGATTTCCTCAACCGCGAACGCGAACTCGAAGAGGAGTGGCAATACCATCGCCATTCCGCCTGGAGCGTTGGCATCGGACAGTTCGCTTTCCTGCGCAGTGGGACAGAGCGTTCGATTTGGACCGAGGGAAGCTCGCCGCTGCTGACGGGGATGGTCGCGCGGCTGCTCCCGGTGCAGCTTGCCGCTCCACTGCCGCAGTTGCCGGGGCTGTACGCCGGGACCGCTCTGGGCAGCATCGTCATCATGGGTACGGATGCCGGCGGTGTGGGCATCCTTCCTCTTCGGCTGGGATACTGGCAGGAGCTTGTCCCGGGCGTGCTCGCCCTGGACGGCTCTGCAGAGTGGCTGTACTACCCCTCCAGCGTGCTCCACCTCAGCGGACGGCTGGTGTTGCGCACATCGGACCTGACGAACCTCTTCCTCGTCGCGGGCTTTGCCAGCGGGAGCGTGCTGCGTGCTACGGAGCTCGGCTGGGACATCCTCAGGCGATCGGCGCACTTCCAGGGGTGGTACATCGGCATAGGGATGGGGCTGCTGGAGCGGATCTTCCGCAGAGCGGACCTCTGGTACTTCCACTGAACCGTGTGTTGCACAGCGCGGTCACCCGCACAATGGCGCAGAATGAGCTGTACTACCGCGATTACCTGCAACTGGACCGCATCCTGAGCGCCCAGCAGCCGCGCAGCGCTGCCGCAGGCACCCCGGCGCACGATGAGCTACTCTTCATCATCGTGCACCAGGTCTACGAGCTCTGGTTCAAACTGGCGCTCTACGAGCTCGACGATATCATCGAGCGCTTTGCCCAGCCCTACGTGCCCGAACACGAGGTCGCCACGGCAGTGTTCCGGCTGGAGCGCATCCGCAAAATCCTGGAGCTTGCCGTGGCGCAGTTCGAGCTGCTGGAGACGATGACGCCGCTGGACTTCCTGGAGTTCCGCGACCTGCTCCATCCGGCAAGTGGATTCCAATCGCTGCAATTCCGCCTGCTGGAGCTGCGGCTGGGGCTGGACGAGGAGGAGCGCGTCCTCCGCTCCTACGCTGCCAGCCTGGACGAACGCGACCGCGCGCGGATAGAGCAGGTCCGAACCCAGCCAACGCTCTTTGCCGTGACGGAGCAATGGCTGGAGCGGATGCCCTTCCTGGAGGTTGGGCAGTACCGCTTCTGGAGCGAATACCGCCACGCCGTGCACCGAATGTTCGAGCGCGAACGCGCCGCTATCCTTGCCCATCCGGCGCTGCCGGAGCAGGAGAAGCAGCGCAAGCTCGAACAGGTGGACTCCAACGCCGCAGCCTTTGAAGCGCTGTTCGATGCAGAACGCTACGAGGAGCTGCGCCGCAAGCGGCTCCGTCGCCTCTCGTATCGGGCAACACTGGCGGCGCTCTTCCTGATGCTCTACCGCGATTATCCGCTGCTGCAGCTCCCCTTCCGCTTCCTGGATGGGCTCATCCGGGTAGACCAGCAACTGAGCCTATGGCGCTACCGGCACGCCATCATGGTCAGCCGCATGATTGGCAGCAAGGTTGGCACCGGTGGCTCCAGCGGATACGACTACCTGCTGCAGACGACCATCCGGCAGCGCGTCTTCGCGGACTTGGCACAGCTTTCGAGCTACCTCCTGCCGCGGAGCGAGATCCCCCCGCTGCCGGAACAGCTCCAGGCGCAGTTGCGCTTTGCCTTTGAGCTCGCTGGCCAGGGATGATTGCGCAGCTCCGCACAGCGGCGGAAGCGCTGCTCTCCTTCGTTGCACCGCTGCAGTGCCTCATCTGTAGCCGCCGCGGAGAGCACACCGAGGGCATCGGTGCATTCGTGTGCCCGACGTGCTGGAGCAACCTGCCTGTAGCCCCTCCGGCGGAGAGGCTCTTCAACGAGCTGCTCCGCCACTTCCCCGACGATGAGCTGGCGCTCTCCGCCGTCTGCGCTGCCTTTGCCTTCGCTGAGCACAGCCCTGAGATGCGGCTCATCTACGGGCTGAAGTACCGAGGGCTGTGGCGTGCGGCATACCTGCTGGGACAGCATCTGGGGCGCGTAGTGTGCACGGAGTTGGGCACCTCCGGAGATGCCCTTGTACCTGTGCCCATCCACCCCTCGCGGCGTCGGGAGCGCGGGTATAACCAATCCGAAGCGCTCGCCAAGGGCATCGCGGCGGTGACCGGGCAGCCCGTCTGGAGCGACCTGCTGCAGCGCCGCGTTGCTACACCTTCGCAGACCCGCCTTTCGGCTGCCCAGCGCCGCAGCAACGTTGCCGGCGTGTTCGCCGTACGCGATCCTGAGCGGCTGCGCGGACGAACGGTCCTCCTGGTAGACGACGTGCTCACCACAGGCTCAACGCTCAATAGCTGCGCTGAAGCCCTGCTCAACGCGGGTGCGTGCCGCGTCCTGGCGGCTGTACTCGTGCGCGCGAGCTGATGCAATCGGCAGCATCGCCGGCACGTCCTTCCGGCAAAGCCAGCAGCGGCAGCGATGCAGCGACGGATCATCATCCACCGGCACTCCGCAGGGCGCTACCGCATCCCCTACGAGCAGGAGCTCAACCCCGCCCAGCTCCAGGCGGTGATGCATACCACTGGAGCAGCGCTGGTCATTGCCGGCGCCGGAACGGGAAAGACGCGGACGCTGGTCTACCGCGTTGCCCGATTGGTCGAGGATGGCGTACCGCCGGAATCTATCCTGCTGCTGACCTTCACGCGCAAAGCCGCTCAGGAGATGCTTCGCCGAGCCGCTGGATTGCTCGATGGGCGCTGCGAGCAGGTCAGCGGTGGGACCTTCCACTCCTTCGCCCACAGCATCCTGCGCCGTTACGGCGAGCACATTGGGTTGCCGAGGACCTTCACCGTGCTGGACACCAGCGATGTGCACGACGTGCTGAACCTTCTCCGGAGCGACCTGCGCAGCGAGCTCACCTCCAGGCGCTTCCCCACAGCGCAAACGCTCTCCGAACTCTACAGCACCGCGCTCAACCGCTGCCAGCCGCTGTCGGAGGCGCTCGCTGCCGAATACCCGCACTTCCTGCCGCTCCTGGAGCCTATCGAGCAGCTCCTGCAGGCGTACACCACTTACAAGCGCCGCCACGGGCTGGTAGATTACGATGACCTGCTCGTACTGCTGCTCCAGCTCCTGGAGGAGCATCCTACGGTCCGCGCCCGCCTGCACGCGCAGTACCGCTTCCTCATGGTGGACGAGTACCAGGACACCAACCGCTTGCAGCACCGCATCACATTGCTGCTCAGCGGACCGGAGGAGAACGTCATGGCAGTGGGCGATGACGCCCAGAGCATCTACTCCTTCCGCGGGGCGGACTTCCGCAACATCTTGGAGTTTCCCAAGGCATTCCAGCAGTGCCGGCTCATTCAGCTTGAGGAGAACTACCGCAGCACGCAGCCGATTCTGGACTTTGCCAACGCCATCCTCGCCCGTGCTGCGTTCGGATACCGCAAGCGCCTCTTTACGCGCCGGGCTCCGGAGGGTGCGCTGCCGGTAATCGTGTGCACAGAGGACGAGCGGCAGCAATCCCTCTTTGTGGTTCAGCAGGTGCTGGAGCTGCGCGAGCAGGGCATCCCGCTGGAGCAGATTGCCGTGCTTGCCCGGTCGGCGTATCTGTTCTTCGACCTGGAGATTGAGCTGGCACGCGCCGGCATCCCATACCGGAAGTTCGGCGGGCTGAAGTTCACCGAAACGGCGCACATCAAGGACATCATTGCGCTGGCACGGGTGCTCCACAACCCCGGCGACGTGGTAAGCTGGTACCGCGCCCTGCTCCTGCTGGAGGGGGTTGGTCCGCGCACAGCGCGCCGCATCGTGGAGTCGCTCCAGCAGGAGGGGGTGCGTTGGGAGGATCCGCATCGGCTGGAGGCGCTGGCACCGGCTTCCCGTGCAGCGGTTGCCAGCTTTTGGCATCTGCTGCGCCGATTGGCACTGCAACCGCCTCCGCTTCCGGAGCTGCTGCAGGAACTCGTTGCCTTCTACCGCCCGATTCTGGAGCGCCGCTACGATGATGCCCACAAGCGCTGGAAGGACCTGGAGATGCTGCTCTCCATCGCCGAACGCTACGCCCGATTGGAGGAGTTCCTGGCGGACCTATCTCTGGAGCCGCCAACGGAGAGCCTCGTAGAGGTCGAACCCACCGGTGCAGACCAGGAATCCCCGCTAGTACTCTCGACGGTGCATTCGGCAAAGGGGCTGGAGTGGGATGCCGTGCTGCTGATTTGGGCAACGGATGGGCGCTTTCCGCCGCTGAAGGCGCGGGAATCGCTGGAGAGCTTCGAGGAGGAGCGGCGGCTCTTCTACGTTGCCTGTACCCGTGCACGGCGCTGGCTCTATATCGTCTATCCGTTGCGCGGCTTTGAGCAGGGCGACCGCTGGGCATTCACGAAGGTATCGCCCTTTGTTGCAGAGCTGGAGCCTGGTATTGCCGAGTACTGGAGCGTGACGGTGCAATCGGCATAGCCATGACCGGCACGGCGGTTAGGGGCGTTCTCTGGGTCACCGGCGCCAGCAGCGGTATCGGGGCGGCGATTGCGCGCGAGCTTGCCCTCTTGGGCTATCCCGTTGCTGCCAGCGCTCGGCGAAGTGCACCGCTGCAGCGCCTTGCACGCCATGGGGTCTTCCCACTTCCCTGCGACTGCAGCGATCCCGATGCCGTTGCTGCCGCAGTCAGCACCCTGCAGGAGCGCTTCGGACGCATTGGAGGGCTCATCCATTCCGCTGGCGAGGCGCTCTTCAAGCCCTTTGTGGAGTTCACCCTGGAGGAGTTCGAGCGGCTCCTTGCCAACAACGTGCGCACGATGTACCTGTGCCTGCACTCGGTGCTGCCGCTTCTCCGGCAGCAGCGCAGCGGGCTTGTCATCGCTATCGGCTCTGTGGCGGCGGAGAAGCCCTTTGCCTACTCCTCGGTCTACGGGGCGGCGAAGGCAGCGGTTGCCCAGCTCCTGCGCGCCGTGCGGGAGGAGGTGCGCTCCGAGGGCATCAAGGTCATCAACCTTCTGGTTGGGGCAACGGCAACGCCGCTGTGGTCGGCGTCGGTGCGGCGCCGCTACCGCCAGCGGATGCTGCAGCCACGCGACGTTGCCGACGCCGTTGCCGCACTGGTGCGCTTGTCCAGCCTCCCACAGGCGCTCCCTGAAGAGCTCTGGCTACGTCCTCAGCGCGGCGACTTGCCATGAGCGGCTCTGTAAGCCAGGACCTGAAGGCAAAGCTGGAGGCGCTTCCTCCGGCACCGGGGGTGTACCTGTTCAAGGACGCCTCCGGCAAGGTCATCTACGTTGGCAAGGCGAAGAACCTGCGCCAGCGGGTGCGCTCCTACTTCCACAGCACGCCCGACAACGCCAAAACGCAGGTGATGCTGCGCCGCATTGCGGACCTTGAGTTCATCCTCACCGACACCGAGGTCGAAGCCCTTATCCTGGAGAACACGCTCATCAAGCGCCACAAGCCGCGCTACAACATCCTGCTGCGCGATGACAAAACCTACCCCTTCATCCGCGTCACCAACGAACCCTACCCGCGCATCTTCCTGACGCGGCGTGTGGTCCGCGACGGCAGCCTCTACTTCGGTCCTTACACCGACGCCCGCTACGCTAAGCAGCTCCTGCGGACTCTGCGGGCACTGTTCCCGCTGCGCAGTTGCGACCTACCGCTCACCGCCGAGAGCATCGCCCGTGGGAAGTACCGGGTGTGCCTGGACTACCACATCGGCAAGTGCCTGGGCCCGTGCGAAGGGCTCATCTCCGAGCAGAGCTACCGGGAGTACATCCGCCAAGCCGTCGAAGTACTGCGGGGGCGGACCCGCCGCCTGGAGCAGGAGCTGCTCGACCGCATGCACCGCCTGGCAGCCGAACTGCGCTTTGAGGAAGCAGCCCTGGTGCGGAATCGGCTGCAAGTACTCCAGGAGCACACCGAACGGCAAAAGGTGGTCAGCTCCGAAGCCGTTGACCGCGACATCGTCGGGGTAGCAACGCACGAGGCGCTTGCCTGCATTGTGCTCCTGCTTGTCCGGGACGGCAAGCTTGTGGATAAGCGCCATCTGCTGCTCCACAACCCGCAGCATCAGGGACTGCCGGCGCTGCTCCAATCGGCACTGGAGCAGTGGTACATGGAGCAGCAGGAGATTCCACAGGAGCTGCTACTGCCGCTGCTGCCCGAACAGCACGAGCTTCTCCACCAATGGCTCAGCCAGCGGCGTGGCGAACCTGTTCTGCTGCAGGTCCCGCGCGGCGGCGAACGGCTGCAGCTTGTGAAGATGGCAACGCTCAACGCGCAAGCCTTGGTGGAGGAGCAGCTGCTGCGCCAAGCCAAGAAAGCCGGTCGCGTCCCTCAGGCAGTGCAAGCCTTGCAGCAGCAGCTCCAGCTTCCGCGCTTGCCTCGACGTATCGCCTGCATTGACAATTCGCACCTCCAGGGAGCCGAACCGGTCTCGGCGGTGGTGGTCTTCCTCGACGGCAAGCCGCGCAAGTCCGAATACCGGCGCTTCCGGCTGGAGCAGACCTTCGGCAACGACGATTTCGCCGCCATGCGCGAAGTCGTTCGCCGCTATGCCCGCCGAATTCTCAACGGCGAGGATGCCGCTCCCGACCTGCTGCTCATCGACGGCGGGAAGGGGCAGCTTTCGGCAGCCATCGAAGCGCTGACGGAGGCAGGGCTCTATCCGCAGTTCCCCGTGCTGGCACTGGCGAAGCGGCTGGAGGAGCTCTTCCGCCCTGGGCAGAGCGAACCGATCGTGCTGCCTCGGACTTCGGAGAGCCTGCGCTTGCTCCAACGCATCCGCAACGAGGCACACCGATTCGCCGTCGAGTACCACCGGCTCCTCCGCACTCGGCACACCCTGCGCACGGAGCTCACCGCCATCCCCGGCATCGGCGAGCGGACCGCTGAGCGCCTTCTGCGGCATTTCGGCTCGGTGGAACGGCTCCGCACGGCATCGCTGGAGGAGCTGCTGCAGCATCTGCCGCGTTCGCGTGCCCACGCGCTCTACGCCTACTTTCACCCAGAGGAGTCTGGCACACAAAGTGGCTGAATCAGCTTCGGGGCAACCCCTCCGGAGCTGATGAGCATGCTGCAGCCATGGAAGGTTCTCCCTGCTGCGCTTGTGCTGGCACTGCTCGGCTGCCAGAGCACCGCCGTCTTCACTCATCGGGCAGCTCAAGCGGCTGACGCTGATGCAGGAACCCCGCTCCAGAATCGGCTCCTGCAGGAGGTCCAGCGCTGGATCGGAACCCCGTACTGCTATGGCGGTCGCGGCAGCGGGTGTATGGACTGCTCCGGCTTTGTGCAGCAGCTCTTTGCCGCTCTGGGGTATCAACTGCCTCGGACCACCGCCGAGCAAGCCTGCCTTGGCGAGGCGGTGCATGCCCCAGAGATTGGCGACCTGGTCTTTGTGCACCGCGGCGGTCGCTACACGCACGTCGGGGTCTACCTCGGCAGCGGGCGCATAGCGCATGCCTCTTCGAGCCGAGGCGTCGTCATCGATCCCGTGGAGGAGCTCCACCGCATGGGGAGCCTGCACTACCGGCGCATCCTGCGGTGAGTGCTGCTGCCGCCGTGTCCGCTCCCGCCGTTCAAGCTGGCAGAGCAATGGCAGAATTTGCCGACAGTTTGGCGCAATTCGGCGTGGCTGAGGCGATTGGCACGGTTGTTTCTCTATCAGCCGATGGCGGCTCGCAAGGGCTGCGCGGAAGTTCAAACAGCGATGTCCAACAACACAGGAGGTAGTGCCATGACGCTGGTCCGGTTTGAGCCCTTCCGTGGGATCGAGTCCATGCTCCGTCGGTTCAACGAGCTCTTCGACGAGCTGGATCGCTCCTTGCCCGTCCGGTTCGAGCTGGGAACCTTCTCGCCTCGGGTGGATGTGAGCGAGGATGAGCACAACGTCTACATCCAGGCGGAGCTGCCTGGGGTGGCGAAGGAGGACGTTAAGGTGACCATCTCCAAGGACGGCGTCCTCACAATCCGGGGCGAGAAGAAGCAGGAGCGCAAAGTCGAAGAGCGCAACTTCCTCCGGGTGGAGCGTACGTTCGGGAGCTTCTCTCGCAGCTTCATGCTGCCGGAGAACCTCAAGACCGACCAGATCGATGCACGCTTCGAGAACGGCGTGCTGACGATCACAATCCCGAAAGCCGAACCCTCCAAGCCGGAGGAGGTCGAGGTCAAGGTCCGGTAACAGCACACACCGGACTGCATACGCTGAAGGCTCCGGACGGGGGTGCGTTCCCCGTCCGGTTTCCATATCTTGAGTTTGTCACACAATGTCGCACAAACGCGAGAGCACCATGGGTCGCATCGTAGGGATAGACCTGGGAACAACCAACTCCGTCGTAGCGGTCATGGAAGGGGGACAGCCCGTCGTTATCCCCAACGCTGAGGGCTCGCGGCTGACCCCATCGGTTGTAGCGTTCACTAAGACGGGTGAGCGCCTGGTCGGCGCTGCAGCCAAGCGCCAAGCCATCACCAACCCCAAGAACACCGTCTACTCCATCAAGCGCTTCATGGGGCGCCGACCGGAGGAGGTGCAGCAGGAGATGCTTATGGTGCCCTACAAAGTCGTCCCCTCGCCCGATGGCAACGCTGTGCGAGTGGACATTGAGGGGCGTCTCTACGCACCCGAAGAGATCTCGGCGATGATTCTGCAGAAGCTCAAGGCAGATGCCGAAGCCTACCTGGGTGAGAAGGTCACCGACGCCGTCATCACTGTTCCGGCGTACTTCAACGATGCCCAGCGGCAGGCGACGAAGATCGCCGGGGAGATCGCCGGGCTCAATGTCCGCCGCATCCTCAACGAGCCGACCGCCGCGGCGCTCGCCTACGGTCTGGACAAGCGCGGTCGCACCATGACCGTTGCTGTCTACGACCTGGGCGGTGGGACCTTCGACATCTCGATTCTGGAGATTGGCGAGGGCGTCTTCGAGGTCAAAGCCACCAATGGGGATACCCATCTGGGCGGCGACAACTTCGACCAGCGCCTCATTGACTACATCGCCGATGAGTTCTACAAGCAGGAGGGCATAGACCTGCGCAAAGACCCCATGGCGCTGCAACGGCTGCGGGAGGCTGCCGAGAAAGCCAAAATCGAGCTCTCGCAGTTGCTGCAGACCGAGATCAACCTGCCCTTCATCACCGCCACAGCCGAAGGACCCAAGCACCTGCAGATGACCATCACACGGGCGAAGTTCGAGAGCCTGTGCGAGGACCTCTTCCAAAAGACGCTGGGTCCGTGCGAGCAGGCACTGCGCGATGCGAAGCTCACACCGGCGCAGATCGACGAGGTCATCCTCGTCGGCGGCTCCACGCGCATCCCACGGATTCAGCAACTGGTGCGGGAGTTCTTCGGCAAGGAGCCCAGCAAGAGCGTCAACCCCGATGAGGTGGTTGCCATCGGCGCTGCAATCCAGGCAGCGGTTCTGACGGGCGAAGTCCGCGATGTGCTCCTATTGGACGTGACGCCGCTCTCGCTGGGGGTGGAGACGCTCGGCGGAGTGATGACCGTACTCATCCCTGCCAACACGACCATCCCCACGCGCAAGACCGAGATCTTCACCACAGCAACGGACAACCAGACCTCGGTCGAAATCCACGTCCTCCAAGGCGAGCGTCCGCTGGCAAAGGACAACCGCTCGCTGGGGCGCTTCCACCTGGATGGCATCCCACCGGCGCCACGAGGGGTGCCACAGATTGAGGTCACCTTCGACATTGACGCCAACGGCATCCTCACCGTCACCGCCCGAGACCGGGCAACGGGTAAGGAGCAAAGCATCCGCATCACCGGCTCCAGCACGCTGAGTAAGGAGGAGATCGAGCGCATGAAGCGCGAAGCGCAGGAGCATGCCGAAGAGGATCGCCGTCGGCGCGAGGAGATCGAGCTGCGCAACCAAGCCGATGCACTGCTGTACTCGACCGAAAAGCAGCTCCGCGAGCTGGGCGAGAAGCTCTCGCCGGCAGACCGCGGGCGCATCGACCAGGCGCGGGAGAAGCTCAGCAATGCCCTCAAGAACAACGCTCCTGTGCACGAACTCCGCGCCGCTATGGAGGAGCTCACGCGCGCCTGGAACGACGCCTCCGTCCACCTCTACCAGCAGAGCGCCTCGGCAGCGGCGCCGGGCGGCTCTACACCGGGGGGCAGCACCTCCGAATCAGAGCCGCGGGTCGAGGAAGCCGACTACCGCGTCGTGGACGACCGCAACAAGCCGTAAAGCTGCACGCCTGACAGTGCAAGGAAGGCGGGGAAGCCCTCCCCGCCTTCTGTGTTCCTCACCACGGGGGGCACCACAGCAGCCCAATTCGGGGCAGTGAAAGGTAGAATCCCACGTCCGCCGGGCGCTGCTCCGTTGCGCTCAGGTGCACCTGCCGGCGCTCCCGCCCCAGTGCAAAGTCCAATCGCCACTCCATCCACGGCACCAGCATCCCGAACGAAGTTGGGAAGTTTGCCCGTAGCCCAATCCCCACCGTGAGAGCCCGCTTGTGCTCGGCGCGCTCCTGGATACGGTTGAACATCAGCGCTCCCCCAGCCGTACCGTAGAAGTTGACCCGTCCGTAGGGATTCGGGCTGACGTGCACGCACAGCTCCACCACCTGGTAGATATCCGGATTGTCCTGCCCCCACGGACGCTGGGGCGATTTGAGCACCTTCGTGTTGCGCGAGTAGAGATACGCCAGCTCCAGGCTGAAGTGGTCGGCAAACTCGTAGAACAGATGTGCCCCAAATGCCGGCAAGCCTTCGTAGGAGAAGGTCTGGTGCTCTTGCGTAGAGAACTCGCGCAGCTCCACAATCGTGTTGGTCGCCCCGTGCAGACCGATGCCGAATCCCTTGGCAAACTGGTGGCGCGGCGTACCCTGCTGTGCACTGAGCGTACCGACGGCAGCAATGAGCACAAGCCCCAGGCGAAACAGTGCTCGGGCAGCAGCCGTTGTCTCCTGGACCACCTGCTGGAGCGGTTTCTGGGTCAGTTCCGCAATCTGCTGGGCAATCCAGCGCACGAAGGCGGGCTCATTGCGTTGTCCACGCCGGGGCTGCGGCGCCATGTACGGCGAGTCCGTCTCCAACAGGAGCCGGTCTGCCGGAACGTGCCGAACCAGCTCCCCCAGCGTGCTCTTGGGATAGGTGATGTTGCCGGTAAAGGAGACGCAAAAGCCCAACTGCAGTGCACGGTGCAGCATCTCGGCATCCTCGGAAAAGCAGTGCAACACCCCACGGAGGCTTCCATCCTGCTCCTCCTCCAGGATGCGCAGCACATCAGCCCCAGCTTTGCGATTGTGGATGATGACCGGTAGCCCGCAGCGCTTTGCAATGCGGAGCTGCTCGCGGAAGAGCCATTGCTGCTGGCGTGGTTCGGCGCCATCGGCGTAGTAGTAGTCCAGCCCAATCTCCCCAATCGCCACAACACGCGGGTATTCGGCTTCGCGCTCAACCGCTGCCAGCGCCGCCGTATCGGCTTCAGCCGCCGCATGCGGATGGATCCCCACCGCCCGGTACAGGAGGGGTGATTCCTCCACCAGTCCCCGCGCTTTGGGAAAGCCTTCGGGGCTGATTGCCGGCATGATAATCGCCTCTACCCCTGCTTCCTGTGCCCGTGCCAGCACCTCCGCACGGTCGCCATCGAAGACGGGAAGGTCCAGATGCGCGTGGGTGTCAATCATTGCTGCTGCAATCGCTCCACCGTCTGCAGCACCTCTTCGGCATGCCCATCGACCTGGACCTTTGGGAAGACTGCGCGCACCACTCCCTCCGGGTCAATGACAACGGTTGTGCGCTCGACCCCCATGGAGCGGCGTCCGTAGAGCACGCGCTCCTTCCAGACGCCATACTGCTGGGCAATGGCACCTCCGGGGTCGCTGATGAGGCGGAAGGGCAATCCGTAGCGCTGCTTGAAGCGCGCATGCGAGGCAACCGAATCCGGGCTGACTCCGATGACCTCCACCCCCAACCGCTGAAAGCCTGCCCAGGCATCACGGAAGCCGCATGCCTCGCGCGTGCACCCAGGGGTGTTGTCCTTGGGGTAGAAGTAGAGCACCACCCATCGCCCGCGCAGCTGCGCCAGCTCGAAGGGATTGCCACTGTCGTCATAGGCTTGGAAGTTCGGGGCAATGTCTCCGACGGCAACCATTGGACCGAGGCTATCAGACCTACTCCGTACGGCTCCGTTGACGAGGCGCGGGCGAAATCAGTGGCAGCCGCTGTGCCGAGAGCAGCCCGGTCAGGCGCTGCTCGATCTGCTCCAGGAGCGGCGAGGAAGCTTCTGCTTGCGACTCCGCTGCCGACGGGCTCTCGATCCGGAGCACAAGGGAGATCCCCAGCCGCTCCCGCAGCCGCGCCGTCAGTGCCGGAAGCCGCCCTTTGAGGAGCTCCACCAGGAAGGGTTGCGAGGGCAAGAGGACAAGGCTTGTGCCCTCCTGCCGCACGCTGAGCGCTCCGGAGGTAAAGGCTGCCTGCAGGGCTGGGTCCTCCTCGCCGAGTATGCTCTCCCACGATTGCACCGCTGGCTGTGCTGGCGCAGGCTGCGCTGGAGAAGCTGCAGAGGTCGGGTGCGGTGTGGAGTGCTGCGTCCGTGCAGCGCTGTACTGCGGTAGAGGTTCACCGAGCCTTCCCGAGTTGGATTTGAGTAGTTGCAGCAGCTCGCCGAACTCTACGGCGCGCTCCAGCAGCGCCATTTGCACCAACCCCAGCTCCAGCCGTATCCGCGGCTGGCTACTGTAGCGCATCGCCTGCTGCGTGGAGTGTAGCAGTGCCAGGAAGTTGAGCAGATCGGCAACCGAGAAGTGCTCCGCCTCGCTGCGGTAGCGTTCAACGAGCTCAGCGGGCACATCCAGAAGCTGTGCCGAGCCCGTCGTGCGGATGGTCAGCAGGTTGCGGAGATGCTCCTGCAGGGCTTCCACGAATTCAAGTCCATCGTACCCGCGCTGGGCAAGCTCCCAGACCAACTTCAGCACCGCTGCAACATCCCGCTGCGCCAGCGCTTGGGTGGTGCGGAAGAGCAGCTCCACATCCACCAGGCGCAGCATCTGCGCCAGCGCCTCCAGCGTAACGTGCGTGCCGCAGAAGGCGATTGCCTGGTCCAGTAGCGAGAGCGCATCGCGCAGGGAGCCATCCACTTTGCGAGCCAGCGCCGAAGCGGCTGCCTCCTGCAGCTCGACCCCCTCCTGGCGTGCTACCGCCACAAGATGCTGGGCAATGCGCTCGATGGGGATGCGGCGGAAATCGAAGCGCTGGCAGCGGCTCACAACCGTTGCCGGCAGCTTCTGCGGCTCCGTTGTCGCAAAGACGAACACCACATGGGCGGGCGGCTCCTCCAGAATCTTCAGCAGCGCATTGAAGGCAGAGACCGAGAGCATGTGCACCTCGTCAATGATGTAGAGCCGGTAGCGCCCGCTTGCTGGGGGGAACTTCGCGCTCTCGCGAATCCGCCGAACATCCTCGACGCTGTTGTTCGATGCCCCGTCAATTTCGACAACGTCCACGGAGCGCCCGCTGAGAATCTCCTGGCAGCTCTGGCACTCGTTGCAGGGCTCTCCATCGGGGCGGAGCTGGGTGCAGTTGAGCGCCCGCGCCAGGATGCGAGCCGTCGTGGTCTTCCCCACTCCGCGAGGTCCGCAGAACAGGTACGCAGCGTGAATCCTCCCCATGCGCACGGCATTGCGCAGCGTCACGGTGATGTGCTCCTGCCCGACGAGTTCGGAGAAGGTCTTCGGGCGCCACTTCCGCGCCAATCCCACAAAGCCGCTCTGCTCCTGCTGCTGCGGCATTGTAATTTTGCCTCGGTGCCTGCTCTGCAGCGTGCAAACTACAAAAATGCCCAAAGCCATATGGCTCACGGCGGTGCTGCTGCACGCAGGGGTCGTGGTGGGAGCCACACTGACCGTCTCCTCCATCCCCCTGGCGCAGAAGCCCGTGCTCCAGCCCGATCCGGCGTACGGGCGCAGCGGACCCGTCCTGTGGGGAGTCCTCCTGGTGCGCTTCCGCCCGGAGCATACGCCGTGGCAGCTTCTGGGGATGGAGATGCTGCCGGTGCAGGTTCTCCGCGTCGAGCCACTCCTGCCGCCGCAGCTCTGGCAGTTCCTTCAAACCCGCTCCACACCGCAGAACGCGGCTCGCCGGGCAGCCATCGCGGCTGCTGCAGAGCCATTGCTCCGCACCGTGGTGCTGGAGTACGCGGACCCGCTCCCTCCGGAGCAGGTTGCACAACGCCTGCGGAAGGGCTGCCCTGCGGTCGAGGTTGCCGAACCCTACCCCATCGCCCTTCCCTGCCAACAACCCAACGACCCTCTGCTCCCACGGCAGCAACTGCTGCGGACCATCGCTGCGCTGCAAGCCTGGGAGCTCTTCCAAGGGGATAGCACCGTAGTCATCGGCATTGTGGACACCGGCGTCTTCCCCACGCACGAGGACCTACAGGGCTCGCTCCACCACAACCGTGGCGAAATCCCCTTCAACGGCATTGATGACGACGGCAACGGCTACGTAGACGACTTCTTCGGCTACAACTTCACCGCTGCGGAGGACGGCACCTCGCCAGGCGATCCGTACAACCCCGGCGAGGGGCACGGCACTGCTGTTGCCGGCATCGCTGCTGCCACGACCAACAACGGCATCGGCATCGCCGGGATTGGCTACCGCTGCCGCTTCTTCCCTGTCAAGGCTTCGCCAGTGGGGGTGCCGGCAATCTACTACGGCTACCAGGGCATCCTCTACTGTGCCGCCATGGGCTTTGCGGTCATCAACTGCAGTTGGGGAAGCCCGACGTACTCGTGCATCCAGCAATCGGTCATTGACTTCGCCCTTGCCAGTGGCAGCCTCGTGGTGGCTGCTGCGGGGAACACCCCAGTAGCCACCAGCGCATGGTACCCGGCCGGATACGCCGGAGCGCTGGGCGTTGGGAACACAACCCCTGAGGACCGCCTGCTGCCGTATTCGGCACGGGGGCTGGGAGTAGGCATCCTCGCGCCGGGTGAGGGTGCATGGACCACCGACAACGGCGGAGGCTACACCACATTCGGTGGTACCTCGGCAGCAGCACCCGTTGTTGCCGGAGCCGCCGCGTTGCTGCGAGCATACCGGCGAGAGCTCGGTCCGCTCCAAGTGCTCGCACTGCTGCGGCGGACCGCTGAGGATATCGGCGCGGAAAATCCCGAAGACGCTGATGCGCTGCCCGGACGGCTCAACCTGTGGATGGCGCTGGCATCTGACCCACTGGAGATGCCCGGGCTTGTGCTACCGCAGCTTGTGGTGACGAACGCTGCCGGAACTCCACTCCAGCGCTGGAGCACCGGCGACACGCTCTGGCTCTGGGTGCAGGTGCGCAATGTGCTCGGCAGCGGCTCCGCACTCCAGGCACGTCTGCGCGCTGCCGCCGGCGCAGCGGATGCGATCGAGCTACTGGACACACTCCGCGAACTCCCGCTGCTTCCTGCCAACTCCACCAGCTGGATTGGTCCCTTCCGCGCTCTTCCGCGATACCAGACCACCGAACCCCTGCTGCTCCGGCTGGAGTGCCGCGACAGCACTGGCTGGTACCGCGACGCGCTCTTTGTACGCTTCGTGCCCGTGCCCAACTTCACCACCTTCAGCAATGCCGTTGCGCAGTTCAGCATCGCCGACGACGGCGCGCTCGGATTTGCCGATTTCCCCGACAACACGCTCGGCATCGGCTTCCGGTACAGGGACGCTTGCGGGCTGCTCTATTCGGGTGGACTCTTCGCCGGCAGCGGAAGCCGCATCGTCAGCGCCGCCCCGAGCCTGTTTGGGCGCGACAGCGACTTCGCCGTCCTCAAGCCCTTCGCTCCGCCCGACGCAACCCACAACGTGCTCTCCGATGCCAACGCCCCCGAATCCTACCGGATTGGGCTGCGGCTGGAGCAGCGCTTCCTGGGCTTCATTGCCGAAAGCTCCGCCGTGGCACGGCTCCTCATCACACTGGAGAACGCCTCCGCCAGCACGCTTCCCGACCTTGGGGCAGCCTACTTTATGGACTGGGACTTGGGCGCTGGGGGGCGTGCTAACTCCGCACGGCTCTTCACCGAGGCGCTGCAGCCGGAGATTGCCCTGCCGCACTGCGCCGAGGTCATCGAACGCGAGGGCTACCCCAGCGTTGGTGCTTGCGTGGTGGCGCTGGATACCCCCGCTGCTCCCCAATGTGCCGGGCTTGCCGCTGGAGTCTTCTACGGAGACGCCGATCGCGTGCAGAAGCAGCGGCTGCTCACCGCCGGTACCACGGTACAGCCCACCGACAGCGGCGATGTCGCCCTTGTCGCCGGCATGCGCTTCGCAGGGGAGCTCCACCCAGGGCAGCGCCGGCGCTTCCTGCTGTGCTTTGGAGCAGCGGAGAGCTCTGCAGCGCTATCGGCGCTGTTCCATCAATGCATTGCCGATGCCCGAGCGCTTGCCGTAGAGGCTCTGCCGGCGGCTCCGGTGCTCCTTCGCTGGCAGCCTCCAGGTATCCTCACGGGCATGCTCCCACAGCCAGGCGAATGGCGGCTGGAGCTGTGGGATATCCTCGGCAGAGCTCTCCTCACGGCAACGCTCACCGTTGCCCCAGATGGGCGCTTTCAACTCCCACTCCCGAGCCTGCCTGCGGGGATATACGCGGTGCAGCTCTCGCATCATCGCTCGCGCTTCCGGACAGTGCTTGCCCTTCCTCCGTGATGTCCCACACACAGCGGTCCTCCCAATGCTGGTTGAACTGCTCGCCGCCGATGGATACGCTCGCATCCGACTGAATCGCCCGGAGAAGCGCAATGCGCTCAGCCCGCAACTGCTGCAGGAGCTGGAGCAGCGCTTTGCAGAAGCAGAAGCTGATAGCCGCATCCGCGCCATCGTGCTGGAGGGCGCCGGACCGGCATTCTGCGCCGGAGCGGACTTGGCATACCTGCGCGAGCTGACGGCGTTTACACCGATGGAGAACCTTGCCGATTCCGAGCTCCTTGCCCGCGTCCTCTGGCGCATCTACAGCTTTCCGAAGCCCGTCATTGCAAAGGTGCACGGTCCAGCGATTGCCGGAGGCTGCGGTCTTGCCAGTGTGTGCGACTTCATCGTGGCTGCCCGTACGGGGGCACGCTTTGGGTATTCGGAGGTGCGCCTGGGCTTCATCCCCGCAATTGTGGGCGTGTTCCTGGTGCACAAGATCGGCGAGCAGCGCGCCCGACGGCTGCTGCTGAGCGCCGAGCTCCTCTCCGCCGAGGAAGCCGAGCGGCTGGGTCTGGTGAGCTACGTCGTCGAAGATGAGCAGTTGGATGCCTTCACCGACGAGCTGGCACGCCGCCTGGCAAGTTACAGCGCGGATTCCCTCCGGCTGACGAAAGCACTGCTGACTCGCCTGCCGGGGATGGTGCCGGAGGCGGCACTTCACTACGCCGCCGGACTCAACGTCCTCATCCGCACGACCGAGGAGTTCCGCCAGGGCATCGAACAATTCCTCTCGTCCCACAAAGCGCAAGGGCAATGATGCAACGCATCGGCACGCTGTTGCTGCTGGGATGGCTTGCCGCTTCGGCGAGCGCCTCTGCACAGCTCTCTGTGGTCGTCCTGTTGCGGGGCACGGTGGTGGACTCGACCACGGGAACGCCTGTTGGGACGGAATTTGAACTGCGTGACCTCTCCGGGAAGCGGCTCCAGATGGGCAGAAGCGACAGCCGCACTGGGAGCTTCGAGCTGGTGCTGCAGCCGGGGCAGAGCTACGTGCTCACCTTCCGCGGGTACAACGTGCTGCGGAAATCCGATACCGTTCGTATCCCCGCCGTGCGCGAGTACACCGAGCTGCCGATGCGCTTCAGCGTGCGCGTGCTGCGCAAGGGGATGGAGCTGCTGCGCTTGCATGCGTTCGACCCAGGGAGCACGACGCTGCGCCCGCAAGCGCGCCAGCAGTTGGAGGAGTTGGTCCAGCTCCTCAACCGCAACCGCTCCCTGCGCGTGAGCGTCCACGTGGCAATGCTGGACACGCGCTTCGTGGATGAACCAGCACCCGGGAAGGGCACTTCGCCGAAGAGCTCCTCGCGCAAGCGCTCCAGAACTGCACCTGCACCCTCCGGAGCTGCACCGCCGACGCTGCTGGAGCGGGCGCAGCAGTTCCTTCAGGCGCGCGCGGACGCCGTCGCCAAAGCTCTTGCCGGAGTCCGCGACGGAGAGGAGCGGATCCGCATCGTGCCGGAGCTCCCTCCACTGCCGATCGCGCGCCCGCTGAGCGTGGCTCCCACGGTTACGGTCTTCGTGGATGACGTGCGCGAGCTCGTCGAGTAGCGATGGCATCACGGAGCCTGCCCCGGGATGCCCACGTGCAGCAGCACCGGCGCATTGCCGAGTCAGCGGTTCGGCTCAGCCTCATCATCCCGACCCTGCAGGAGGAGAGCACGCTGGAGAGCACCCTGGCAGCGTTCCCGCTGGAGCTGCGGCAGCGCTTCGGCGTAGAGCTCATCATCAGCGATGGTGGCAGCACCGATGGAACGCTCGCCATCGCCGAACGCCATGCCGACCTTCTCGTTGTCTACCGTGGAACTCAGCGGCAAAGCATTGCCCAAGGGCGCAACTGGGGAGCTGCTGTGGCGTGCGCGCCGGTGCTCATCTTCCTCAACGCCGACACCATCCCTGCCGATCCGCCTGGCTTCTTGGAGCGCATCACCACGTGGGCAGAGCGATGCCCACAGGAGATTGCCCTGTGCTGCCCTGTCCGAGTCCATCCGGCACACGAGCAGCTCCAGGACCGCATCTTCCACTGGCTGTACAACCGCTACGTGTGGCTGCTCAACGCACTGGGCATCGGAATGGGGCGGGGTGAATGCCACATCGTGCGCGCCGAACCCTTCTGGCGCGTGGGCGGCTACGATGAGCGGCTGTATGCCGGAGAGGATTTCGACCTCTACCGTCGGCTGCGTCGGCTCGGGCGCATCCGAATGGAGTGGACGCTACTCGTCTACGAATCCCCGCGCCGGTATCGCCAGTACGGGTACGTGCGCACGCTCGCGCTCTGGACGGCAAATGCCCTGGCAGCCTGGATGTTGGGGCGCTCGCTGGTCCGAGCTTGGCAGCCTGTGCGAAGCTGTGCTTGTCCCCCATCCCAATCGCCGCACCAATGCTGACGTATAAGGACGCCGGGGTCAACCTGGATGCCGCCGAGGAGCTGGTCCGCCGCATCCGTGGCTTGGTCCGCTCGACCTTCACGCCCGAGGTGCTCACCGATATCGGGCACTTCGGCGGCTTCTACGATGCGCGCTTCCCCTCCTACCAGCACCCTGTGTTGGTTGCCAGCACCGACGGCGTCGGCACAAAGCTCAAGCTGGCAATTCGCCTGGGCATCCACAGCACCATTGGGCAGGACCTGGTCAACCATTGCGTCAACGACATCCTCTGCGGTGGGGCGCGCCCGCTGTTCTTCCTGGACTACTTCGCCACTGGGCGCCTGGAGCCCAACGTTGCCGAACAGGTGATCGGCGGTATCGTCACAGCATGCCGCAAACACGGCTGCGCGCTCATCGGCGGCGAGACCGCCGAGCTCCCCTCCATCTACGCCCCAGGGGAGTACGACCTGGCGGGCACCATCATCGGCATCGTCGAGCGGGAGCGCATCCTGGACGGTCGTGCGATCCGCCCCGGGCACGTGCTCGTGGGGTTGGCTTCCAGCGGATTGCACACGAACGGCTACTCTCTGGCGCTGCGCGCGCTGGAGAGCTACCCGCTGGACTCCTACGTTGAGGAGCTGGGGAGCTCCCTGGGGGAAGCCCTGCTTGCCATTCACCGTTCGTATGCGGAGACGCTGCTGCCGGTGCTGGAGCGCGGGCTGCTTTCGGGCATGGCACACGTGACCGGCGGCGGGATTCTGGGCAATCTCCAGCGCATCCTCCCGCCGAATACACAGCCGCTCCTCCGCTGGGAGAGCTGGACGGTGCCCCCGCTATTCCAGCTCATTCAGCGCGCCGGCGATATCCCCACCGAGGAGATGCGCCGCGTCTTCAACCTCGGCATCGGCATGGTGCTGGTTGTGCCTCCGGAGCACGTCGCAGAGGTGCTCACGCTCTGCGCCGAAGACTCCCCTAGGGTCATCGGGGAGATCATCTCAGCCTGAGCCACTACCCAGGTTCGGGCGAACCATCGCCTCCGGACGCACAATCCGGTCGAACTCCTCGGCGCTCAGCAACCCCAGCTCGACGGCGGCTTCCTTGAGCGTCTTGCCCGTCTGGTAGGCGTATTTGGCAATCCGGGCAGCGTTGTCGTAGCCGATGTAGGGGTTGAGCGCCGTCACCAGCATCAGCGATTGCTCCACGTACTGGCGCAGGCGCTCCCGATTCGGCTCGATACCGACGGCGCAGTAGCGGTTGAACATGCGGCAGGTGTCACTCAGCAGCCGCACGCTCTGCAGGAAGTTGTAGATGATGACGGGCTTGTAGACGTTGAGCTCGAAGGCGCCCGATGCCCCGGCGATGCTGATGGTGACATCGTTGCCGAGCACTTGGACGGCGACCATGGTCATCGCCTCCGATTGCGTCGGATTGACCTTGCCGGGCATGATCGAGGAGCCGGGCTCGTTCTCCGGGATGCGGATCTCCGCCAGCCCCGCCCGCGGTCCCGATGCCATCCAGCGGATGTCGTTGGCAATCTTGTGCAGAGCCACCGCCAGCGTGCGCACCGCCCCGTGCGCCCAGACCAGGGCATCATGGGCAGCGAGCGCCTCGAACTTGTTCGGCGCCGAAACGAAGGGCAATCCGGTCAGTTCGGCGATCTTGGCTGCCATGCGCTCGGCAAACTCCGGATGCGTGTTGAGTCCGGTGCCGACCGCCGTCCCACCGATTGCAAGCTCGTAGAGATCGGGCAAGACCGCCTCGATGCGCCGGATTGCATTGGCAAGCTGGTGCGCGTAGCCGGAGAACTCCTGCCCCAAGGTCAGCGGGACCGCATCCATCAGGTGCGTCCGCCCGATCTTGATGATGTCGGCGAACTCCTCGGACTTGCGCTGAAGCGTCTGCTGGAGTTCGCGCACCGCCGGCAGCAGCGTGTGCACGAGCTGCTCTGCGGCGGCGATGTGCATCGCCGTCGGGAACACGTCATTGGAGCTCTGCGACTTGTTGACGTCGTCGTTCGGGTGGATCGGTCGCTTGCTTCCCAGCTCGCCTCCGGCAAGTTCGATTGCTCGGTTGGCGATGACTTCGTTGACGTTCATGTTGGTCTGCGTTCCGGAGCCCGTCTGCCAGACCGACAAGGGGAAGTGCTCATCGAGCCGACCCTCGATGACCTCATCGGCAGCGCGCACAATGAGCTGCGCCTTCTCCGGCGGCAGCAGCCCCAACTCCGCATTGACCAGTGCAGCAGCCTTCTTGACGATGCCCAGCGCGCGGATGAGCTCGCGCGGCATCCGCTCCGTCCCAATTGCAAAGTGCTGCAGCGAGCGCGCCGTCTGTGCTCCCCAGTACTTGTCCGCAGGCACCTCGACGGCGCCCATTGTATCGGTCTCGATACGAGTCCGCATTGCGCCTGTGTGAAGCTGTTCAACCGTGCCAGGCAAAATTAGGCGCCGCTGCCGGAGCTACTGCTGTACTCGGCTCGGTCCCGACGCCGCTTCGGACGCGGCGGGAAGGTACGGCGCACCTGCTGAATCTCCTGGCGAATCTCCTTTGCCAGGCGGCGGAGCTCCTGGAGCTGCTTGCGCAGCCGTATGCCCGCGCGCCGGTTCTGCTTGAGCGCGAAGCGCTCGAAGTCCCTCTGCATCCCCTCGACCAAACGGAGCAACTCCGCGTAGCGCTCCAGCAGCATCACCGCACGACTTGGAGGGGCACAACCATTCCCTCGCGTCCGGCAAGGAGGTAGATGAAGTACACCCCACTGCCGAGCGCCGAAACCGGCAGTGTCTGCTCGAGCGCGCCCGGCTCGCCTCTGCCGGCAAAGAGCTCGTCAACGCGCCTGCCGAGCGCATCCACGAGCAGCACGCGCAGGTAGCGCTGTTCAGGGAGCTCCACCCGTAGTCTCGGTAGGGGATTGCCAGGCGTCCACACCGAGGGTCGAATGGTTGCCTGGAGGCGCTGCGGCAGGAAGCGCCAATCAATGGTATCCACTCCCAGCGACGCTGCTGCCTGCCGAGCTGCTGTAGCAGCACGGCGCAGCTCCTCGACCGTCATCCCCGCCACCAATGCCAGCGCCACACGGGCGGTATCGCCCGGCAGCAGCCGGATTGGACCGGCAGCAATCACCATCGAGGCATCCGTGCGCGAGGAGCGCTTGCGGGCAATGCCACTGCTCATCATGCGCCACTTCTCCGCGCGCGTGAAGCCGTCGTAGACGCCGGGGTTGTCGTCGCTCCGACCGTCATTGTCCACGGCGAAGAAGTTCACCCCTTGGTTGCTCACCACCACTGCCCCGCCCATGGGGTAGCCCGGACGCTCCTCGTGGTAGACATAGCCGATGGCACTGGAGTCATCCCAGACGGCGCGGTCGCCCAATGCCGAGGGTCCGATGTCCCAGTCCAGATACCAGCCGGCGTACATCGAATCGAAGCGCTCGCTTGTGCGGTTGAGGATATCGAAGAGCACCAGCACGAAGTCGCGCCACTCCTCCGGGTGCGCGAACTGGTAGATTCGCTGGCGCACCTCCACTCCCAGGTCCCCCGGGCGCTGCTCATCGGCGAAGATGGCTTCGGCTTGCGCGGCTGCTTGGGTTCCGGGCTGCCATAGCTGCAGAGCTTGGCGTGCAACGAAGGAGCGGTCCTGCTGCGCCTGCATTGCCCCTCGCGCCACGTTGGAAAGCCTCTCGGGCGAGATGCCCACCATGAGCGCGCCTTCAAAGAGCAGGTTCATGCTGGAGCGATAGCGGAAGCCATCGCCCTGCGTGTTGTCCGGATAGTCGTTGAAGGCGATGTTGCCGATGCTGTTGAAGGTCACGGCGATGTTGTTTGCCGCCAGCGTGCGGTAGCTGGGACGCAGCACTACACTTGCCGTCGTGCGTCCGACAAGCTCGCTTCCTCGGCGCACGCTGAAGCGTAGCTCCATGACGGTGTTATCGGGGATGTCCTGCGGCAGGCGTAGCCGCAATACTTCCGACGCCCAGCGTGCTTCGCCCGGTGCAAGCGCCTCCACATTGACTCGGCGCACAAGGTACTGCGGCGCGGGCACCAGCGGCGTGAACACCTCCAGGCTTGCGCTATCGAGGGCATCCAGGACATTACGCACCCGCAGCCGGATGAGCAGCTCATCGTTCCGGTCGAAGAAGCCATCGCCATCGGCGTCCTCGATGATGAGGCTATCAATGCGGCAGAAGTAGAGCGTGCTCTCCGCCAACGCGCGGTACGCATTGACCCGCCCCCAGCCGAGCAATCCCGCCAGCCAAGGCTGTTGCCGTTCGATGTTATCAGCGCTCTTCATCACGCGTGCGAGCGCCTGCTCGGCGCTGTACGAGGGGAAGCTCTGCCGTACCAGCGCCACAACCCCACTTGCTACCGGCGCCGCCATCGAGGTGCCAGACATACGCCCGTAGAGTCCGCCGGGCAGCGTCGAGAGGATGTCATCCCCGGGTGCCGTCACTCCTACGGTGGCGTGGTAGTTGGAGTAGTAGGACTTGTTGTCCGCCGAGTCCGTTGCCGCAACCGAGAGCACCTCCGGATAGGCTGCCGGATAGAATGGAGCGCGCATTCCGTCGTTGCCTGCAGCGGCGACAATGGCTGCCCCCAACGCAGCCGCCGTGCGGATGACGTCGTGTTCGGACTCCGAACGCCCGGGTCCTCCCCAACTGCAGTTGATGACCTGCGCTCCCATCGCCGCCGCGTAGAGCACGCCTTGGTAGCTGTTGTAGATGGCGGGCGACGCAGGGTTATCGGGTCCGATCTTGACTACAAGTAGCCGCACCGAGGGCACCACCCCTGCAATACCCCGAGCATTGTTGACAACCGCTCCGATGATGCCCGCCACATGCGTCCCGTGTGGGTTGCCCGGGCGGGGATCGTTATCCTGCAGGCTTCCGTCACCGGCGGCGAAGTCCCAGCCCCACCAGTCGTCCACGAAGCCGTTGCCATCGTCATCCACGCCGTTGGTACGCCGGTCGCGCCCTTGGTCGTCAAGCCCAGTCTCCCCAGGGTTGAGGAAGATGTTGTCAGCAAGGTCGGGGTGCTGAGGGTCCACACCCGTATCCACTACGCCGACGATGACGGGCTGCGCTCCTTGCGGCAGCAGCTCCCAAGCATCGAAGGCGCGGATAAGCCGCAGCGCATACTGCTCGGCGACGAGCGGGTCGTTCGGCACCCCACAGATCCGGCGCTCCGGAAGCGCCTCCGCGTACTCGACGGCTGGATGGCGAGCGAGCTTGCGTAGAAGCAGCGCCGTATCCACCGCCGAAGGCAGCTCCAGGATGGCAATCTGCCGAAGCCTCTCAATCTGCGCTGAGGCGCCTCTGGGCGCCTGCTGCGCCTGCTGTGCCCGCTGCCGCAGTGCATGCAGGAGCCCCTCCGGAACCAACGGGCGCGCCGAGTGTACCCCAAGGACCGCCGAGAGTTCGGAAAGCATCCCACTGCGCCCCGCCCGCTCCCACTGGAGGAATGCCCCACTCCTCTCGCGCAGCTTCACAACGATCGGCACTGCCCCCGCCTGAGTAGCAATACCGATGAGCAGGATTGCCCAGCACCAGCGCTTGCACATGGATACGCCTTTAGGTTGTGTCACCGAACATCGGCGCTGCGCAGCTGAATCCGCTTGTAGTAGCGCAACAGCTCCCCGATGCGAACCTCTACAACGTAGTCGCCCGGGGGCAGCGCCCGTCCGTGGTCATCGCGTCCGTTCCACGTGACTTCGTAGCGTCCAGGACGCTGCACCTCGTCCAGCAGTGTAGCAACGCGCAGGGCTTGGACCGAGTAGACCAGCACCTGCACCCGCGCCACCGAGGGCACTTCGTAGGCAATTCTCGGCGAGAGGTCTTCGCTCAAGCCCAGAACGCGCGCGATTGTCTCCAGCGGGATGGCAGCCGTCGCGCCCGGGGTTCGGCGCAGCGTCGGGTTCGGCAGCGCCTGTGCCTGTTGGAGCGCGTACTGGTACTGCACAAGCTCCTGTGCGTCGGGCGAGAGCAATTCCTGCCGGAGCTGCAGATTCCGTAGCGCACTCTGCCATGCCGTAGGGAAAGCCTGCTCCTGCAGCCGCTCCCATTGCGCCTGTGAGGCCCGCAGTGCAGCGGCAAAGCGGGCAGCCGGAGGTAGCGTACTCTGCAGCTCACGCACGTACGCGCTGTCCTGCTCCGGCGTAAACCGCACCGGCTCCTCGGTTGGCAGCGGTGCAGGACGAACCGTATCCTGCTGCGGTATGGCGCCCTGGAGTGCCCGCGCAGGGGACTTAGAGTGCTGGAAGGGTAGCCCGCTTTGCGCCCAGAGGCTGTGGAGCCCCAGCAGCAGGAGCACCGCGCTCCGCCCGATCACGGGCGCAACTGCCATGGGAAGCGCTGCCGAAGTTGCCCAATCCACTGGCGATAGAGCTGCTCGCGCTTCCACTGGCGGCACATCCGCTGGAGGATGGCAAAATCCTCAGGCAGCTGCGCCGGATGCTCCGGAATCAGGCGCTTGCGGTAGACCAATTGCAGCGCCGGTCGGGTCGGATCTGCCAAATACGGCACCGGAGCCGAAACGCCTCCATCGGGGAGCGACTCCACAAGTGTGCGCAGTTCGCCCGGAAGGGTCTCCAAGGCAACCAATCCCAGCGAGCCGCCGACCCCACGCGTGTCCTCCTCCTCCGAATAGCGCAGCGCAAGGGAATCGAACGGCTCCCCTGCAAGGACGCGCTGCCGCAACTGCTCCAGCTCTGCGCGGACCCGCTCGGCATCGCCCTGCATCCGGAGCAGGATATGGCGCACTCGGACGGCATCCTGACGCCGGTCCAGCACCTGGATGAGGTAGTACCCCATGGGCGTCTCCACAGGGGCAGAGATCTCGCCGATCTGCAGTCCAAAGGCTGCTCGCTCGTACTCTGGCAGCAGCTTGCCGCGCTCAATCCAGCCCAGCTCCCCGCCGTGGGCAGCCGAGGCAGCATCGCCGCTGTAGCGCCGGGCAAGTTCGGCGAAATCCGCCCCCTTCAGAAGGCTATCCCGCAGCCGCAGCGCCAGCTCCAGCGTTCGACTCCGCTGGAGCGAATCCGGACGCACGTAGCGCACCAGATGTGCCAGCTCCACCTGCGCCGGCACCGGCGGGAGCGAATCCCGATACTGCTGGAAGAACTGCTCCACCTCACGCGCGCTGCATTCGACGTTGCCGAACCGGCGCTGCTGCAGCTTCTCCACCAGCAAGCGCTTGCGCACCTCCTCGCGGTACTCGCGCCGAATCTGCTCCAGCGGCATCCCGTAGAGCTGCTCCACCCGCCGCTCCGAACCGAACTGCTGCACCAGGAGCTGAAGCTGAAACTCCAGCCGCTGCATTACCTCATCGTCGGAGACCACGATGCTGTCCTCCTGCGCTTGCAGCAGCATGAGCTTCTCATCCACCAGCGCCTCCAGAGCGCGCTGCCAGAGCACCGAATCGGGCAGTTGCAACTGCGGGAACTGCTGCCGCAGCAACTGGCGCTGAGCTTCGACATCGGAAGCAAATACGGCTTCGCCTCCAACGATGGCAACCACACGGTCCAGCGCCTCCCCCTCCCGCACAGGGAGCTGCGCCCACAGCAGCGTTCCCACCACACCGAGGATGCCGACCTGCCGCCACATCAGCCGCGCTCGTGCCTGTCCACTGCAACGCTGGAGACGTTGCTGCCTTGCTTCCCATGTGGCGGCTGCCGAAAGGCTTCCAGCCATGCCCGCACCGCAGGCTTCATCGGCACCTGCTCCAGCGGTAGGTGCTGCAGAGCCTCTGCCAGGATGTACTGCAACTGCTCCGGAGGCAACGCCCGGTTGAGCACGATGACCGGGCGCCGGCGCAGCAGGCAATATCCTCCGCGAAAGCGCCCCTGCTCGTGGCGCACCTCAACGCCGCAGCGCGCCACAATCTCAAGTAGCTCCCGCACCAACTCCTTCGAGCGCATTCCGAACGTGCTCCGCTCGCTCCAACGGACGCCACACACACAGCAGGGCAATAGTCCACTCCGCCAAGGTGGCTAAGCCCGCTGCAGCTCCGGCTGCCTGTGCCCGGCGCAGCAGCAGGGCATCCAGAGCCTCGACCGTAGGCTCGCCCCACACAATCGCCCTCAGCAGCGGGATATCATAGCCCACCAGCAGCCACAGCTCCACCGGTAGCGCCAGCGCTGCCAGCACCAGCACCATGAAGAGCCACCCTCGCTGGCGCAGCCGATGCCGCTCCTGAATGCCAATGGCGCACAACCCCACGCACGCCAGCGCTCCCCCGGCAAGGACATACGGCGTCGCCCGCGCCGCAATGCGGTAGACCTGCAACCGCTCCTGCGCGCTCAGCTCCGGATCCAGCTCCAGTGTAAACGGACGGAACACCGCGTACACGCTCACCGCCCGAACCGCACCACCCCCGAGCCAGAGGATCCCGCCCAGGAGCACACAGCTCCACCACCAGCGTTGCCATCGCAGCGCGCTCATAGAGCCTACGGCGATGCTACCGAGGGCGCAAAGTTACGGCAGCCGCACAAGCCACCAGCTACCAAAAGCGCCCCGCTATACGTCATTGCGCCACAGCAAGTCCAGCACACGCAGGCATCTCAATGGCAACCCGTGTACTGGTGACCGGAGCAGGCGGCTTCATCGGGCATCATCTGGTCAAGTTCCTCGTCGAGCGCGGCTATTGGGTCCGCGGCGTCGATATCAAACCGCCCGCGTATGAGCCAACGGCGGCACACGAGTTCGAGCTCCTGGACCTGCGGCGCTGGGAGAACTGCCTGCAGGCAACGCGCGGGATCGAACATGTCTACAACCTGGCTGCCGACATGGGCGGCATCGGCTACATCAGCCGCAACCACGCCGATATTGCCCGCAACAACATCCTCATCAACGCGCACATGCTCGAGGCCAGCCGCCTCAACGGTGTTGCCCGCTTCTTCTTCTCCTCCTCCGCCTGCATCTACCCGCAGTACCGGCAGAACACCCCCGATGTGACCCCCTTGCGCGAGGAGGACGCCTACCCCGCTGACCCGGAGGAGGGCTACGGCTGGGAGAAGCTCTTCACCGAAAAGCTCTGCCAGTACTACGCCGAAGACTACGGCATGCATATCCGCATCGCCCGCTTCCACAACGTCTACGGTCCGCTCGGAGAATACGAAGGCGGTCGCGAGAAAGCCCCAGCAGCCATCTGCCGCAAGATCGCGCTCGCCCGCGATGGGGACGAGATCGAGGTCTGGGGCGATGGGCAGCAGACCCGCTCCTTCCTCTACATCGACGACTGCGTCGAGGGCATCTACCGCATCATGCACAGCGACTATCCCCATCCGCTCAATCTCGGCACGGACCACCTGGTCACCATCAACGAGCTGGTGGACCTTGTTGCCCGCATTGCCGGCAAGCGCATCCGCCGGCGGCACGACCTGAGCAAACCCCAGGGCGTCCGCGGGCGCAACAGCGACAATACTCGGCTGCGCCAGGTGCTCGGCTGGGAACCGCAAATACCGCTGGAGCAGGGTCTGGAGCGCACCTACCGCTGGATCGAATCCGAACTCCGCCGCCAGGGTCGCATCCCGTACGTCGGCTCAGCCGTCTGAGTGCGATGCCGCGCAATCCCGAACTCCGCAGCGTGCTCATCATCGGCTCCGGTCCAATCGTCATCGGGCAAGCCTGCGAATTTGACTACAGCGGCACCCAAGCCTGCAAAGCTCTCCGCGAGGAGGGGATCCGCGTGATCCTGGTCAACTCCAACCCCGCAACGATTATGACCGACCCGGACATCGCCGATGTCACCTACATCGAGCCGCTCACGGCGGAGTTCGTCGAAAAGATCATTGCCCGTGAGTGCCCCGATGCACTGCTGCCCACAATGGGCGGGCAGACCGGGCTCAATATCGCCGTCGAATTAGCCGAAAAGGGGGTCCTGCAGCGGTACGGCGTGCGCCTGATTGGCTCCACCGTTGAAGCCATCCGCAAAGCCGAGGACCGCCTGCTCTTCCAGCAGACCATTGCCCAGTGCGGTTTGGAGACCCCGCGCGGCGTCTTCGTGCACAGCCTGGAGGAGGGGCTCAACTGCATCGAGCAGATCGGCTTCCCCGCCATCCTGCGCCCCTCCTTCACGCTCGGAGGCACCGGCGGAGGCATCGCCTACAACATGGAGGAGTACCGTGAGCTGCTGCAAATCGCCCTGGATGCCAGCCCTATCCGCCGCGTGCTGGTGGAGGAATCGGTGCTAGGCTGGAAGGAATACGAGCTCGAGGTGATGCGCGACCGCAAGGACAACGCCGTCATCGTGTGCTCGATCGAGAACTTCGACCCCATGGGCGTCCACACCGGCGACTCCATTACGGTCGCCCCGGCGCAAACCCTGACCGATGCCGAATACCAAGCCATGCGCGACGCCGCACTCCGCGTCATCCGCGCCATCGGCGTCGAGACCGGCGGCTCGAACATCCAGTTCGCCGTGCACCCGCAAACGGGGCGGATGCTGGTCATCGAGGCAAACCCGCGCGTATCGCGCAGCTCTGCGCTGGCATCCAAGGCAACGGGCTTCCCCATTGCCAAGATCGCGGCAAAGCTGGCTATCGGCTACACGCTCGACGAGCTCCTCAACGACATCACGCGCAAAACCCCAGCGTGCTTCGAGCCCGCCATTGACTACGTCGTGGTCAAGATCCCGCGCTGGGACTTCGAAAAGTTCCCCGAGGTCCCCGACGAGCTGGGCACACAGATGAAATCCGTCGGGGAAGCCATGGCATTCGGGCGCACCTTCAAGGAAGCGCTCCAGAAAGCGCTCCGCAGCCTGGAACAGGGGCGCTACGGCTTCGGCTTCGATCGCCCCGAATACCTCCGCCCGCTCCCGCCGGAGGAGCTGGAAGCCCTGCGGGCACGGCTCCGCGTGCGCCATTCCCGCTCCATCTTTGACCTCTGCGATGCACTCCGCTGCGGCTTGAGCACCGAGGAGATCCACCGCCTGACCGGCTACGACCCCTGGTTCATCGAGCAGTGCCGCCAGATCGTACAGGAAGCCCAGGAGCTGATCGCCCTCCGCGCGCAGACGGAGAACCCCTTGCACTCACTCAGCGCCGAAGAGCTCAGCCGTGCAAAAGCGCTCGGCTTCTCCGATGTGCAGCTCGCCGTACTGACCGGCTCCACCGAAGCCGAGGTTGCCCGGCTTCGGGCGCGCTACGGCATTCGCCCCGTCTACAAGACCGTTGACACCTGCGCCGCCGAGTTCGAATCCTCCACGCCGTACCACTACTCCACCTACGCCCCCGGAGAGAACGAAGCCTCGCCCTCCCGCCGCCCGAAGGTGGTCATCCTGGGGAGCGGTCCCAACCGCATCGGGCAGGGGATCGAGTTCGACTACTGCTGCGTGCACGGCATCTTCACGCTCCGGCGCCTGGGCTACGAAGCCATCATGGTCAACTGCAACCCCGAGACCGTCTCCACCGACTACGACATCGCAGACAAGCTCTACTTCGAGCCGCTCACCGCTGAGGATGTGCTCAATGTGCTCGAACACGAACGCCCGGACGGTGTCATCGTCTCGCTGGGCGGGCAGACGCCGCTGAAGCTGGCGCACCGCATTCAGGCTGCCGGCTTCCGCATCCTGGGGACATCGCCGGAGGGCATCGACCTTGCCGAGGACCGCCAGCGCTTCGCCGCGCTGTTGGAACGGCTCGGCATCCCTTGCCCTCCATGGGATGTTGCCTTCTCCGAGGAGGAAGCCGTGCGCATCGCTGCCCGAATCGGCTATCCCGTCCTTGTGCGTCCCTCCTACGTCCTGGGAGGGCGCGCCATGCAGATCTGCTACCGAGAAGACTCCCTGCGGCGCTACATCCGGCAAGCCCTGGAAGCCTTCCCCGAACGCCCCGTGCTGGTGGACCGCTTCCTGGAGAATGCCTACGAATTCGACGTCGACGCCGTCTCCGACGGCGAAACCACCCTCATCGCCGGAGTACTGCAGCACATCGAAGAGGCGGGCATCCACTCCGGAGACTCCACCTGCGTGCTCCCGCCCTACAACATCACGCACGAGCAACTGGAGGCACTCTGCACCTACACGCGCCAAATCGCCCGCGAACTGGGCGTTGTGGGATTGCTCAACGTCCAGTTTGCAATGCAAAACGGGGTCATCTACGTGCTGGAGGCAAATCCCCGCGCTTCCCGCACGATGCCCTTCGTTGCCAAAGCCACCAACATCCCCATCATCGAGCTGGCGGTGCGCGCCATGCTGGGAGAGCGCTTCGTTCCGGAGCTACTGCAGGAGTTCCGGCTCGATATCGGGCGCGTCGCCGTCAAGGAGTCGGTCTTCCCCTTTACGAAGTTCCCGCACTCGCGCGTCTTCCCAGGTCCGGAGATGCGCTCCACGGGCGAAGTCATGGGCATTGACACCACGTTCGGCAAAGCGCTCATCAAAGCCCACATCGCTGCGGGCAACCGCATCCCGCTCAACGGTGGACGGGTCTTCATCTCGCTTGCCGATTACGACAAGACCCCACGCGCGGTGGAGATTGCCCGCGGCTTCCTGGAGCTGGGCTTTGAGCTGTGGGCGACCCGAGGGACAGCCGAGTTCCTTGCCCGCCATGGGTTGCCCGTCACCCCCGTGCGCAAGCACTACGAAGGGCGCCCCAGCATCATCGACTACATCACCGATGGCAAGGTGGACATCCTCATCAACACGCCACTGGGCGAGAATGCCCGCTACGACGAGCACATCATGGGGCGCACGGCGATGCGGTACCGCATCCCGTTCTTCACAACTCTGGCAGCCGCAGCCGCCTCGCTCAACGGACTGCGCGAACTCCGCAATGCCGAGCTCAACGTCAAACCGCTGCAGGAGTACTACGCCGAGTAGCCTCTCCTGGGAGGGTCGTCCGCTGCAGCAGGTCCTCCAGAGCGGAGCAGCCCTGCTCCAGGCTGCCGGCGTCGAGAGCCCCCGCCGCACGATGGAGCTGCTCCTCTGCCATGTGTTGGGCTGCTCCCGGGCATGGCTCTACGGGCACGACGACACGGCCCTCCCCGCCCTTGCCGCCCGCCAGCTCCAGAGGCTGCTTCGACGCTGCCTGCGCCGAGAGCCGCTCCAGTACGTGCTCGGAGAGGTGGACTTCTGCGGGCTGCGCCTGCGGGTGCGTCCAGGGGTGTTCATCCCGCGTCCGGAGACGGAGCTCCTGGTTGAGGAGGCGATCCGGATTCTCCGGCAGCTTCCGGTCCCGAACCCGGCAGTGCTGGACCTGGGCACCGGTAGCGGTGCCATCGCGGTGGCGATTGCGGCGCACCACCCTGGTGCCCGGGTGCTCGGTGTGGATATCTCTGCGCGTGCTCTCCGTTGCGCCCGCTCCAACGCGCGCGCACTGGGCATTCGGCGCGTTCGGTTCCGCCCGTTGGATATCCTCCGGCAGCTTCCCCAGGGGCGCTTCCACATGGTGGTCTCGAATCCGCCGTACATCCCCGCTGCCCGCCTGCCGCAGTTGCAGCCCGAGGTGCGCGAGTACGAACCCGCCGAGGCGCTCACCGATTTCGCCGACGGCTTGAGCTTCTACCGCCGCTACGCGCACATTCTGCCGCAGGTGTTGCTGCCCGGTGGCGTGTTCCTCCTGGAGCTGGGCGATGGGCTCGCCTCCGCCGCTGTTGACATCCTGCGCTCCACCGGAGCTCGCCTCTCTGTACGGCGCGATTACGCCGGCACCGAGCGCATCCTCATCGGCTGGATGCCCGATTCCCCCCGCTGAGCTTTTGCTAATTTCGCGTGCTCTTCCAGGTTGCTCGACCGTGAGGAGTGAATGCACGCCTTTGCCTTTGGCTTCCCGCGCCTGGGCACCCGGCGCGAGTACAAAGCGCTGCTGGAGGGCTTCTGGAGCGGTCAACTCAGCCCAGCAGAGTTCTCCGAAGGGATTGCCCAGCTCAAGCTCCAGCGCGCCGCCGCCTACGCGGCAATGGACCTGATTCCCTGCAACGAGCTCTCGCTCTACGACCCCATGCTGGACACCGCCGTCATGGTGGGGGCAATTCCGGAGCGCTTCGGAGCATACACCGGACTGGAGACCTACTTCGCCATGGCGCGGGGCAAAGCCGCACTGGAGCTGACGAAGTGGTTTAACACGAACTACCACTACCTGGTGCCGGAGCTGCAGCAGCCCGAGTTCCATCTGCTGCAGAACTTCCCGCTGGAGGACCTGCGCTTCCACCGCTCCCAGGGCATCGAAGCGGTGCCGACCCTGATCGGTCCGTACACCTTCCTGCGCCTCTCCAAGCGCGTCCGCGGCGGGGGAGCGCCCCCAAGCCCGCTGACGACCGAGGAGCTTGCCCTCTTTGGTGAGGCGCTCTGCTCCGTCTACGCCCGCATTGTGCACGAGCTGTCGCAGGAGAACCCCTCCTGCATCGTACTCCACGAGCCCGCGCTGGCATTGGACGTGCCGGAAGCCCACTGGGAGCTTGTGCACGCCTGGTACGCGCAGCTTGCCGCCCAGGGCGCCCCTCTGTGGGTGCTGTGCTACTACGACAGCGTTGCCGATTACCGCCGCTACGTGGAGCTTCCCGTTGCCGGACTTGGGCTGGACTTGGTCTCGAACGAGGAGAACCGGCGCTGGCTTGCGCAGCACGGCTTCCCGCCGGAGAAGGTCTTGCTTGCCGGTGTGGTCAACGGACGCCAGGTCTGGGCAACGGACCTGGAGGCGGTGTGCAATGAGCTTGAGCCGCTTGCGGCGAACCTCCCCAAGCTTGTGGTGGCACCGTCGTGTCCGCTGTACCATCTGCCCGTCACCGTAGCGCACGAACAGCGCCTTCCGCTGGAGTTACGGCAGCGCCTGGCATTTGCTCAAGAGCGAATCGAAGAGCTGCGCCTCCTGCGCGATGCTCTCTCGGGCGATCCGCACGCCCGAACACAGTGCCGCGAACGCTCCCGACTCCTGGCGCACCCCTTCGCCCGCAATGAAGCTGTGCGCGAGCGCCTGCGTGCGCTCACCCCAAGAGACTTCCAGCGCGAACCCGATGTTGCAACGCGGGCACAACTGCAGCGCGAACGTCTCCGGCTGCCGCTCCTGCCCACCACCACCATCGGCTCCTTCCCGCAGACGGCAGAGCTTCGCCGCCTGCGTGCGGCATACCGCCGCGGCGAATGCTCGGAGGAGGAGTACCGCGCCGCTATCCAGGAGCGCATCCGCCACGCCATTGCGCTCCAAGAGGAGCTGGGGCTGGATGTGCTCGTGCACGGGGAGTTCGAGCGCAGCGACATGGTCGAGTACTTCGCCGAACGGCTCGAGGGGATCGCCATCACCGATCACGGCTGGGTGCTCTCGTACGGCTCGCGCGTGTACCGACCGCCGATCATCTACGGCGATGTCTCCCGCCCGGCGGCGATGACCCTTGCCGAGATCACCTTCGCGCAGTCCCTGACACGCAAGCCCGTCAAAGGCATGCTCACCGGTCCGGTGACCCTGCTGCTGTGGAGCTACTGGCGGCAGGACATCCCCGCAGAGGAGCTCGCCTACGAGCTGGCGCTGTGCATCGCCGATGAGGTGCGCGACTTGGAGAACGCCGGCATTGGCGTCATCCAGATTGACGAACCCGCCTTCCGCGAAGGCGCTCCGCTCAAGCGGCACAAGTGGGGCGAGTACTTCCGCTGGGCGGTGCGCGCCTTCCGGCTGGCAACGGCGCATGCCCGACCGCAGACGCAAATCCACACGCACATGTGCTACTCCGAGTTCAACGACATCATCGAGCACATCGCTGCGATGGACTTCGATGTCATCTCCATCGAGGGCTCGCGCAGCAAGGGCGAAATCGTGGAAAGCGTTGCCACGCTGGCGGCACAGCAGCGCCAGATCGGCGTCGGCGTCTACGATGTCCATTCGCCGGCAATTCCGACGGTGGAGGAGATCCAGAGCATCTTGCGGCGCATCCTGAGCGTCCTGCCGCCGGAAGCAGTCTGGGTGAATCCCGATTGCGGGCTCAAAACCCGCCGCTGGGAGGAGGTCATCCCGGCACTGCGGAATATGGTGACAGCAACACGCGAGCTCGCCCGCACGATGGTGCCCACTCCTGCCAGGTAGGTTCCACTGTGGCCTCTGCCGATGCAACTGCAACAGGCAACAGTCCTGGTTCTGGGCGGATGGGGATTGGTCGGCTCGGCGCTCTGCCGCCGCCTTCTGCGGGAAGCCCCACGCCGCCTTGTACTGACCTCCCTTCGCCAGAGCGAAGCCGAACAGGCATGCGCCGAGCTGCGTGCCCTCTTCCCCGATAGCCCCACCCAGATCGAAGCGCGCTGGGGCGATATCTTCGTCCGCCAGCAGTGGAAGGATATCCCCAGAGCTCAGCTCCTGGCACAGCCGCAGACGCGTGCACAGTTGATCGAGGACATCCTGGGCGAACTCGACACAGAGCGGCTGCACAGTTCGGCACTCTACCAGCTCCTGCAGGAGGTTCGCCCCGATGTCGTGCTCGATTGCATCAACACCGCCACCGCCATCGCCTACCAGGACATCTACAGCACCGCTCAATCCGCCTGGGAGGCGCATCGGCGGACGGGCGCGGTTCCGGAGGAGACCTTCGAGCGCCTGCTGAGCAGCCTCTACATCCCGCAGCTCATTCGCCATGTGCAGATCCTCTACCACGGGCTTGTGGATGCTGGCACGCGGCTGTACCTGAAGATCGGCACCACCGGAACCGGCGGCATGGGGCTAAACATCCCCTACACCCACAGCGAAGAGCGTCCCTCGCGTGTTCTGCTGGCGAAATCCGCCGTTGCCGGCGCTCACTCGCTGCTGCTGTTCCTGATGGGGCGCACGCCCGGGGCACCCATCATCAAGGAGCTCAAGCCCGCTGCCATCATCGGCTGGAAGCGTATTGCCTACGACACCGTGCTCTTCCGCGGACAACCCCTGGAGCGGGTCGATCTGTCTCCGAGCGATGCCCTGGAGCTGGGCAGCACCTTCCCCGCCGAGCCGCCGCCCACGCTGCGCTCCCTGGGGGAAGCGCTCCGCTCGGTCTTCATTGACACCGGCGAAAATGGGCTCTTCTCGCGTGCCGAATTCGAGACCGTTACCGCCCTGGGGCAGATGGAGCTCATCACCCCGGAGGAGATTGCCGAAGCAGCCGTCTACGAGGTCCTCGGCGGCAACACCGGCTACGACATCGTTGCCGCCCTGGATGCCGCTGTGATGGGACCGACCTACCGCGGCGGAGCGCTCCGCAGCGTAGCAGTGGAGCTCCTGCGCCAATTGGAGCAGCGGCACGCTACGGAGGGGATCGCCTTCGAAATGCTCGGTCCACCGCGCCTGACCAAACTGCTCTACGAAGCCCATCTGCTCAAGCGCTGCTACGGTCGCGCCGATGCCGCCCTGAAGCCCTCTGCCGAGGAGCTTTCCGCGCGCCTTCTGGAGTTGCTGCAGCAGGATGCCGCGCTGCGCTCGCAGATCCTGAGCATTGGGCTGGTCATCCTGCTACCGGATGGGCGCCATTACCTCCGCGGCAAAACCGTTCGGGTGCCTGCAGCGCGGGAGGCTCTGCCCTGCTCCGCCGAGCAGGTGGAGCGCTGGTGCGAGGCTGGCTGGATCGATTTGCGCCCCAGCAACATGGAGCGCTGGCAGCAGCGCCTGCGCCGTATGCTCTCCGATGCCACCGCCGCCCACGATACCAGCTCCGCCAGCGGTGAGCATCTGCTGCAGTGGACCCGGCTGCCCGAACTGGACGAGGCGAGCTTGGCAGTGTGGATCCTCGTTCACGAAGAGCACGGCTTCCGCTGGAAGCGCTGATGGTGCAGCCCGTGCGCGTGGCGATCTTCGCCTCCGGGCGTGGCTCGAACGCCGACGCGCTCATCCGCTTCTCCCAGCGTCCGGAAGCCCTCTACCGCGTCGTGCTCATTGTGAGCAACAACTCCACCGCCGGCGTCCGCCAGGTTGCCCAACAGCACGGCATCCCGTTTGTGCACCTGAGCAGCGTGACACATCCGGACCCGGAGGCGTACGTCGCTGCGCTGCGCACAATCCTTCAGCAGCATGCCGTAGAGCTGATTGCCTTGGCGGGCTATCTCAAGAAGGTTCCCGCTGCCATCGTGCAGGAGTACCGCGGGCGCATCCTCAACATCCATCCGGCGTTGCTGCCCAAGTTCGGTGGAGAGGGGATGTACGGCATCCACGTTCACGAAGCGGTTCTGCGGTCGGGAGAGCCCTACACCGGCGTGAGCGTTCACCTGGTCGAGGAGGAGTACGACACCGGTCCCGTACTGGCTCAGGTACGCATCCCCGTTGCTCCCGCCATCACCGCTGAGCAGCTGGCTGCACAGGTCTTGCCGTACGAGCACGAGCTCTATCCCCTGGTGCTCAACCAGTGCGCCCGCGTACTGCGCCGCTGCTGAACGGCGCGGTTGGGCAGACACGGCTGCGCAGGTACAGGGCAGACACGGGAGTCTGCCCCTACAGGCGACGGTTCAACGCGATGGTACATCGTAGGGGCAACCCCTGTGGTTGCCCCATCGGCGGGTGCCCGCGATGATTTCCATCGTAGGGGCAACCCCTGTGGTTGCCCCGCCCCCATGGTTGCCCCGCGACAGGCACCGCGCGCATGGCATTTGCGGTTGGGCGGACACGGGGGTCTGCCCCTACGGGTGGGGGGTGATGGGAACGGCGCGGGGTCTGCTCCTGCGGCATGGCAGCCGCTGCCGCAGCTTGACGCTGCGCTTTGTGCCGAGTCGCTATTTTTACATTTCCCAATGCGTTGAACAGCCTCAGAGCGGCAGAGATGAGGGTCTACGACGCCCGAGCAATCCGCAACATCGTGCTGCTGGGACACGCCGGATGCGGCAAGACAAGCCTGGCGGAATCCCTCCTCTACCACGCCGGCGCCACAACCCGCAAGGGGAGCGTCGCCGAACGCAACACCATCTCGGACTACCACGAGCTCGAACACGAACGCGGGACCTCCGTCTTCGCTTCGCTGCTCACCTTCGAGTGGAGCAGCTACAAGCTCAACATGCTCGATACCCCCGGCTACGACGACTTCATCGGGCAGGTGCTCCCGGCAATGCGGGTGACCGACCTCGGACTCCTGCTGCTCAGCGCCCAAAGCGGCGTTGAGGTCGGGACCGAACTGCTCTGGCAATACGCCCAACGGCTGTCGTTGCCGCTGGCGCTGGTCATTACCAAGCTGGATGCGGAGCAAGCCGACCCGGAACGCGTCCTCCAGCAAGCGCGCCAACGCTTGAGCTCCGATGTTGTGCTGGTCCAATACCCCATCGGCACTGCCAGCGGCTTCCGCGCTATCGTGGACCTGCTCACCATGCAGATGTACGGCGCGGACCAGCCTGGCAACCCTGCTTCTCCGCAACCCATCCCGCCCGAGGAGCAGGAGCGCGCCGCTTCGCTCCGCCGCCAGTTGATGGAGACGGTCGCCACCGTCGATGAGGAGCTCATGGAGGCGTATCTGAGCACCGAAGAGCTTTCGCCCGAACAACTCCAGAAAGCCCTGCGCACGGCACTGCTGCAGCGCCAATGCTTCCCCGTGCTCTGCGCCTCGGCTGTGCGCGATATCGGTATCTCTGCGCTCCTGCGCTTTGTGACCGAGATCCTGCCCTCTCCCCTGGAGCTTCCTCCGGCGCGGACCAGCACGGGCAAGCCGATCCCGTGCGATCCGAACGGACCCGCAATCGCCTTCGTCTACCGCGTGCTCTCGGAGCCGACCCTGGGCGATATGAGCTTCTTCCGGGTCTACTCGGGCACGCTGCGCGCCGGCATGGAGCTGGTCAATGCCCAAACCGGCGCGGTCGAGCGCCTTGCCCAGCTCTACACCGTGTTGGGCAAGAAGCGCACGGAGATCTCCCCACTGAGCGCTGGCGATCTGGGCGCAACAGTGAAGCTGCGCAATACACACCCCAACAACACGCTCTGCGAGAAGGGCATTGAGCCTGTGGAGCTGCCTCCGATCGAGTTCCCGCCGCCGCGCGTCCGAGTTGCCGTCGTTCCGGTAAAGAAGGGCGATGAGGAGAAGATCGGCACGGCGCTCCACCAGCTCCAGGAGGAGGACCCCAGCTACCGTGTGGAGCACTCACAGGAGCTGCGTCAGATCATCCTGCACGGGCAGGGCGAACTACACCTTGCTGTTGCCCGCTGGCTCCTGCTGCACCGCTTCCGGGTGGAGGCAGAGTTCGCAGAACCGCGCATCCCGTACCGGGAGACCATCCAGAAGGCAGCCAAGGGCTACTACAAGCACAAGAAGCAGACCGGCGGCGCTGGACAGTACGCCGAGGTCCATCTCCTCATCGAACCCTACAGCGAGGGCATGCCCGATCCGCCCGGGCTGACCGTCCGAGCGCGCGAGGAATACGACCTCCCCTGGGGTGGGAAGCTGGTCTTCCTCAACTGCATCGTCGGCGGCGTGATTGACGCCCGCTTCATGCCCGCTATCCTCAAGGGCATCATGGAGAAGATGCAGGACGGTCCGCTGACGGGCTCCTACGTTCGGGATATCCGCGTGAGCGTCTTCGACGGCAAGATGCATCCGGTGGACTCCAACGAAGCCGCCTTCAAAATCGCCGGCATGATGGCGTTCAAGAACGCATTTCTGGAAGCCGACCCGAAGATCCTGGAGCCCATCTACGAGGTGGACATCACCGTGCCGGACGAGTACGTCGGCGCGGTCATGAGCGACCTGCCTTCGCGCCGGGCGCTCATCCTGGGCATCGAAAGCGATGGGCACTACCAGCACATCAAGGCGCGGATGCCACTGGCGGAGCTGGATCGCTACGCAACCGCTTTGCGTTCGCTCACGCAAGGGCGCGCTACGTACACGCAGCGCTTTGTGGAGTATGTGCCCGTCCCGCCGCATCTGCAGCAGAAGCTCATCGAGGAGCACCGCGCCCAGGTTACCGAAGAGACCTCTTGAGCCGGTGTCCGCGTAATTTTGCAGCAGGAGAGCCGTTCCACAGTGCAGGGGATAGACTCGTGGCACTGCAGGTGTTGCTGTTCCTGCTCTTCGGCGCTGGCGCCATCGGTACGGCGCTGGCGGTCATCAGCCGCCGCAATCCGGTCGCTTCTGCCCTCTGGATGGTCGCCTACTTCCTCACCCTGGCGGGCATCTACCTGACGCTGCAGGCGCAGTTCATCGCGGTCATCCAGGTGCTCATCTACGCCGGCGCCATCATGGTGCTGATGGTCTTCGTGATCATGCTGCTCAACCTGGGCAACCCCGAACAACTGCGCGAGCGCTTCAACCCACGCGTTGTGCTGGCAACGGCTCTCGGGGCGCTGCTGGTGCTGCAGCTCCTGGTCTATTTTGTGAGCCGCCCGACGGGATTCCGTCAGCTCTCGCCGGAGGCTGCCCGCCTGGGCACGACCGAAGCAATCGGAAGCGTGCTCTTCACCGACTACCTCTTCCCCTTCGAAGCGGTCTCGCTCCTGCTCTTGAGCGCCGTCGTAGGAGCCGTGATCCTGGCAAAGCGCAAACTGGAGGGCTAACCCGATGCACTGGACTCAGCAGCTACCGCTGGAAGCCTACCTGCTCCTTTCGGCAACGCTCTTCACTATCGGCGTTGTGGGGGTGCTCGTGCGCCGCAACGCCATCATCATCCTGATGTCGATCGAGATCATGCTCAACGCCGTCAACGTCGCGCTGGTGGCGTTTTCGGCGTACTTGGGCACCATCGAAGGGCAGCTCCTGGTCTTCTTCGTCATGGCGGTTGCTGCTGCAGAGGCTGCCGTCGGGCTGGCAATTGTGCTGGCACTCTTCCGCACGCAGCAGACCGTCTATGTGGACGAGATCAACCTGATGAAGTGGTAGCCGCCGGCTGTGCTGCTGGAGTGGCATAGACTCCTTGAGCTCACCACCCCCACCGGGGGGAGCTACCGCAGCACCACATTGGCGGAGGCATCGCGCTTCTGTCTGTGGCTGGCGCGGCGCCATTACGAGAACTTCCCCGTTGCGTCGCTCCTGCTGCCGCGGCAACTCCGACCGCACGTTGCCCACCTGTACGCCTTCGCCCGCACCGCCGATGATATTGCCGATTTTCCCGGCATCGCCTCTCACGCAAAGCTTGCCGCGCTCCACAGCCTGGAGGAGCTGCTGCTGCGGGCAGCAGCGGGGGACGCCGGCGTCGGCAATCCACTCCAGCGCGTCTTGGCGTATACGCTCACGACGACGAGTCTGCCCGTCACACTCCTCCAGCGCCTGCTGTGCGCCTTCCGCTCCGATGCGGAGTTCCGACCCTTTGCCACATGGGCGGAATTGGAAGCCTACTGCGACAACTCCGCCAACCCCATCGGGGAAGCGCTCCTGCGGCTGACCGGCGTGTGGTCGGAACCACTCGCTGCACCATCGAATGCACTCTGCACCGGACTCCAGGTGCTGAACTTCCTGCAGGACCTCTCGGTTGACCTGCCGGCAGGACGGCTCTACATCCCGCTGGAGATGCTTGCCCGCCACGGGCTCCCTGCGGAGTTTGCCCTCTGGGGAAATTCTGCTAAATTGCGCGCGTGCCTTGCTGAGCTCAGCTCCCGTGTGGCTGAGCTGCTGCACACGGGAAGCGAACTGCTCTCGAAGGTCTCGCAGCGGCGGCTGCGGCTGTACATCGCTGCAACGCTTGCAATGGCACAGCAGATGGTTGCAAAGGTCGAACGGCTGGGTCCCCGTCTGCTGGTCAAGCGTCCCAAGCTGCACTATGGCGATGCTGCCCTCCTCTGGCGGTTTTGGTCCTATTGGCGGCGGTGATGGGGAGGTTCCGCCCATCCTGCTGGATTCCGCCCTTGCAGCGCCGCAGCAGAGCAGCTTCTTCCAGAGCTTCCTGCTGCTGCCACGCCCGCAGCGCTTAGGTCTCCAGACCGTCTACCGCTTCGCCAGTGCAGTGGACTCGCTTGTGGACGCCTTCCCTCCGGACACCGACGAGCAGCGCCAGCGCAAACGGCAGTGGCTTGCATGGTGGCGACACCAACTGGAGCGGATCTACGGCGGAGAGCCCTTCCATCCGGCATTGATGCCGTTGGCGCGGGTCATCGAGTACTTCCACCTGCCCAAGCAGTACTTCCTGCTGCTGCTGGATGGATGCGAACGCGACCTCGTGCAGCGCCGCTACGCAACGTTCCAGGAGCTCAAGGACTACTGCTACTGCGTTGCCAGCAGCATCGGGCTGCTGTGCATCGAGATCTTCGGCTACAAGCACCCGGAAGCCCGCCAGTACGCCATCCATCTCGGCTATGCCCTCCAACTGACCAACATCCTGCGCGATGTCAAGGCGGATAAGGACCGCGGCTACATCTACCTGCCGCTGGAGGACCTGCAGCGCTTCAACTACAGCGAAGCAGACCTCATTGCCGAGCGCTACGACGAGCGCTTCATCGAGCTGATGCGCTTCCAAGCCCAGCGCGCCCGTAGCTACTACCACAGAGCGCGCGCATACCTGCATCCTGATGACCGTGCAACGCTCTTCGCTGCCGAAGCAATGGACCGCATCTACTATCGCCTGCTGGAGAAGATGGAGCTGGACGATTTCCAGGTCTTCCGCTACCGCTACCGCGTCTCCACCCTGCACAAGCTCTGGATTGTGCTCCACTCCTGGCTCTCCAGCTACGTGCTCATCCGCCGTCTGCGGAGCATGCTGTGAAGTTGTTCCATCGGAGCGGCTCCCGACCATGCCCTCGGTAGCTCGGCAGTTGTATCTGGTTGATGGCATGTCGCTGGTCTTCCGCGCCTACCACGCGCTCATGCGCACGGGGCTGCATGCCCCCACGGGGGAGCCCACCTTCGCCACCTTCGGCTTTGCGAACATGCTGCTGCTCCTGCTGCGGCAGCACCATCCCGAGCTGCTCGCAATCGCCTTCGATACCGCCGCCCCAACCTTCCGGCACGAACAGTACACCGCCTACAAAGCCACCCGGCAAGCACCACCGGAGGACCTGGCACCTCAGCTTGCGCACATCAAGCAGTTGCTCGATGCCCTGGGCATTGCCCGGATTGAGCTCCCTGGCTACGAAGCCGATGACCTCATCGCCACGCTGGCAAGCGCAGCCGCCCGCGCAGGCTTCCATGTCTACTGCGTCACCTCGGACAAGGACTTCTTCCAGCTCCTCTCCGAGCGCATCCACATCCTGCGTCCCGCCGGACGCGAAGGCACAGACTACGAGCTCTGGACTCCGGAACGACTGATGGCGGAATGGGGACTCCGCCCGGAGCAGGTGGTGGACTTCCTGGCGCTCGTGGGCGACCCAGTGGATAACGTCCCCGGTGTGCGCGGCATCGGCGAGAAGACCGCGGCACAACTGCTCCAACGCTTCGGCTCACTGGAGGAGCTCTACCAACGGCTGCACGAGGTGGAAAAGCCCGCACTCCGAGAGCGCCTGGAACAGCACCGCACCGAGGCATTCCTCTCCCGCGAACTGGTGCGGCTCCGCACCGATGCCCCAGTGGAATTCCACCCAGAGGACTTCGCCCGGCGCCCAGTACAGTTGGAGGAGCTCTCTACCCTGCTGGATTCCCTGGCGCTACGGACCGTTCGGGAGCGTCTGACCGAGCTTATCCCCGAACTGCAGCACCGCCGGCGCGATTCCGCAGCCGTGCTCTCTTTGACCGAGCCCGTCCTCATCAGCTCGCCGGCACAACTTGCGCAACTGTGCGCTGAACTGCGCTCGGCTCCCCGCCTGGGGATCGAACCGGAGCTCTCCGATGCCAACCCCTGGCGCGCCGAACTGCTCGGCATCGCGCTTGCCACCGAACCCGGTCGCACCTACTTCATCCCCATCTCTCCTGGGGGTGAGCTGCTCTCGCCCCAGCCCACTCTCTTTGCCGCCGGCGGGCACGGCGGAGGCTTTCCCGCCGAATGGGTCCTGCAGCAGCTCAAGCCGTTGCTGGAATCCCCAACGCTGCCAAAGTACGGACACAACCTCAAGCCCTTCGCCCTTCTGCTCAAGCGCTACGGTATCGAGCTGCAGTCCATCGGCTTCGATACGATGCTCGCCAGCTACGTGCTCAATCCCGATGAGCAGCACACCCTCCAGGCGCTTGCCCACAAGTGGCTCTCCGTGCGGTTGAGTTCCCCACCGGAGGGCGCGGCTGAGCGCGAAGGCAGTGCTTCACGGCTCGAGCTCATCCTCCGGTTGTGCGCTCGGCTCTCCCAGGAGCTGCACACGCAAGGACTCTGGCAACTTGCCGAGCAGCTCGAATTCCCCTTGGTCGAGGTGCTGGCGCAGATGGAGTACAACGGCATCGCCGTGGACGTGACAGTGCTGCGGGAGCTCGGCGAGCAATTCCGCGCACAACTGGAGCAGCTTCGCCAGCGCATCTATGCTGAAGCCGGCACAGAGTTCAACATTGACTCCCCCAAGCAGCTCGGCGAAGTCCTCTTTGAGAGGCTGCACCTGCCCGTGCTCAAAAAGACCAAGACCGGCTACAGCACAGATGTCTCGGTCCTCTCCGAGCTTGCCCCCAGCTATCCCATCGCGGGGCTCATCCTGGAGTATCGCCAATTGGGGAAGCTGCTGTCCACCTACATCGAAGCGCTGCCGGCGCTCATCAATCCGCGCACTGGGCGCATCCACACCACGTACAACCAAGCTGCCACCAGCACGGGGCGCCTCTCCTCGAGCAACCCCAACCTGCAGAACATCCCGGTTCGCGGAGAGCGAGGGCGCGAAATCCGCCGCGCCTTCATCGCCCAGTATCCCGATACCGTGCTCCTCTCCGCCGACTATTCGCAGATCGAGCTGCGTATCATGGCGTACATGAGCGGCGACCCCGGATTGGTGAACGCCTTCAAAGCCGGGCACGATATCCATGCCGCCACCGCCGCTGCCCTCTTCGGTGTCCCCGTCGAGCAGGTCACCCCGGAGATGCGCCGCGCGGCAAAGGTGGTCAACTTCGGCATCATGTACGGGTTGCAGCCCTACGGGCTTGCCCAGCGCCTGGGCATCCCCAAGAGTGAAGCCCACCGTATCATCGAGCAGTACTTCGAACGCTACCCCGGCATCCGGCGCTACATGGAGGAGACGCTCGAACGCGCCCGTCGGCTGGGCTACGTGGAGACCCTCTGCGGACGGCGCCGCTACTTTCCCACCATCACGAGCAAGAACCAGACCGTGCGCGCCGCAGCCGAGCGCGCTGCCATCAACGCCCCAATCCAGGGCTCGGCTGCCGATATGATGAAGCGGGCAATGATCGCCATCCACCGACAGCTCCGTTCGGAACGGTTCCGCACCATGATGCTCCTGCAGGTCCACGACGAGCTCCTCTTCGAGGTTCCCGAGCGCGAACTCTCCGCCGTCGAAGAGCTGGTGCGCACGGAGATGCAGCAAGCCCTCTCCCTGGGCGAGGTCCCCGTCGTCGTGGAGATCGGCATCGGGCGGAACTGGGACGAGGCGCATTGACCGCTGCACCTGTCCGACCTCCAACAGTGGCAAGCGCTGCCCCGTGTGGCTGGGCGCCGCCATCCTCTCTGCCGCCCCTTCTGGAGCTTCCTGAGAAAGCCCAGAGAGGCTCCGGTTGCGCCGCGTTGGGAATCAAAAATTTTTTAGTTTTGCGCCGGTCAATTGGCGCATTTACGCAGGAAATGCCGCGTCAAACCGCAGAAGTGAAGGAAACCGACCGCAAAATCTGTGCACTTTTGCAGCGCAACGCCCGCCTCTCGCTCAGCGACATCGCAAAAGCCGTTGGACTCTCCCTTGCTGCCGTGCGCGAGCACCTGCGCAAGCTGGAGCAGCAGGGCGTCATCGAGGGCTACTTCACCAAGCTCAACCCCAAAGCCTTCGGCTACGACATCACCGCGTTTGTGTTCGTGCTGGTCGAATCTAGCGTGCACTACGCCGAATTTATCGCCCGCTGCAAGCGGCGCGCGGAGATTCTGGAATGCCATGCCGTCACGGGTGAGCCCTCGCACCTGCTCAAGGTGCGGGTGCACGATACAGCTGCCCTGGAGCAGCTCCTCTCGGAGATCCAGCGCTGGCCCGGTGTCCGGCGCACGCTTACAAGCCTGGTGCTCTCCACTCATGTCGAGACCTTTGCCCTTCCGCTCCGATAGGCGTATGTTCCACATCCTCGGTTCCGTGCCATGCCAAGGCTCTTCTCACATGACTACGACGTGATTGCAGCGGCGAAGAACTGGCGTCTCAACGGCATCCCGTCCCATCCCTCCGTTCCCGTCGAAGAGGTCTTTGCGCAGAACGTCTTCACGCTCCAGGTCATGCAGGAGCGCCTCTCCAGACCGGTCTTCCGCTCGCTTCTGGCAACGATCCAGGAGGGCAAGCAGCTCGATCCCGCCATCGCCGATATCGTTGCCCTGGCGATGAAGGAATGGGCAATCGAGCGCGGCGCCACGCACTACGCTCACTGGTTCCAGCCACTGACCGGCAGCACAGCCGAAAAGCACGAAAGCTTCATCACCCCCAATGCCGGCGGTGGTGCCATTGCAGAGTTCTCCGGCAAGGACCTCATCCAAGGCGAGCCCGATGCCTCCTCCTTCCCCAGCGGCGGTCTGCGCGAGACCTTTGAAGCCCGAGGCTACACGGCATGGGACCCGACCTCGCCCGCCTTCATCATGGAGCATCCCAACGGGGCAACGCTGTGCATCCCAAGCGTCTTTGCCTCCTGGACCGGAGATGCGCTCGATTACAAGATCCCACTGCTGCGCTCCATCGAAGCCCTCAACCGCCAGGCGCTCCGGGTGCTCCGCCTCTTTGGAGACCAGCACACCTCTAAAGTGTACGCCACTGCCGGTGCCGAGCAGGAGTACTTCCTCATTGACGAGGAGTTCTTCTTCCGGCGCCCGGACCTGGTCCTCTGCGGTCGAACCCTCTTCGGCGCCCGCCCACCGCGCGGACAGGAGCTGCAGGACCACTACTTCGGCTCAATTCCCGAGCGTGTGCTCAGCTTCATGAGCGACGTGGAGTACCAGCTCTACAAGATCGGCGTGCCGGTCAAGACGCGCCACAACGAGGTTGCCCCAGGGCAGTACGAGATCGCTCCGCTCTACGAGCACTGCAACGTCTCGGCTGACCACCAGCAGCTCATCATGCAGGTGCTGCGCAACACCGCGCGCAAATACGGCATGGTATGCCTGCTGCACGAGAAGCCCTTTGCCGGGCTCAACGGGAGCGGCAAACACACGAACTGGTCCCTGGCAACCGATACCGGCATCAACCTGCTCGACCCGGGCGATACCCCGCACGAGAACATGCTCTTCCTGTTCTTCTGCGCCGCCGTGGTCAAAGCCGTCGATGAGCACCAGGACCTGCTGCGCATCAGCATCGCATCCGCAGGCAACGATTACCGGCTCGGTGGGCACGAAGCCCCGCCGGCGGTCATCTCGGTCTTCCTCGGAGAGCAGTTGAGCGAGATCTTCGAGCAACTGGGCAAACAATCCGCGCGGCTGCGCAAGCCACAGGGGCTGCTGGGATTGGGCATCCCCACCCTGCCACCGCTGCCACGGCACGGAGGCGACCGGAACCGCACCTCGCCCTTTGCATTCACGGGCAACAAGTTCGAGTTCCGCGCCGTTGGGGCTTCGCAGAACATCGCCTTCCCGCTGACCGTGCTCAACACGATCGTCGCCGCAGCAATCGATGACCTGGCGACCCAGCTGGAGGAGTGGCTCGAGCGTGGTGCGACCCTGGAGGAGGCTCTCCGGAACGTCCTCCGCATGGTCTACCAGCGCCACCGGCGCATCATCTTCAACGGGGACAACTACTCGCCCTCCTGGCACCAAGAGGCGGCGCAGCGCGGGTTGCTCAATCTCTCCAATGCCGTCGATGCTCTCGTGCTGCTGACGCAGCCGAAGAACCGCGAGCTCTTTGCCCGCCACGGTGTGCTCAACGAGCGCGAGCTGGAAGCCCGCCAGCAGGTCCTGCTGGAGCAGTACGCAAAGACGCTCACCATCGAAGCCGAAAGCGCGCAGTGGATTGCCGAGACGATGATCTTCCCGGCAGCGCTGTCCTACCTGCAGGAGCTGACGGCAACCGCCAACAGCCTCTCTGCGCTGCAGATCGGCTGCCGCAGCGTACCCGCCCGCGCCCGTGCTATCGCCGAGCAGCTCGACGAGCTGGACACAGCACTCCAGGAGCTGCACTCGGCACTGCGCGCCATCCCGATGGACTCTCCGCGCACGCGAGCCGAGTACGTTCGGGACTACGTCCTGCCGGCGCTGGAGCGGCTGCGCCCCATTGCGGACCATCTGGAACGCCTCGTTGCCGACGCATACTGGCCGCTTCCGAGCTACCGCGAGATGCTCTTCGTCAAATGAGCAGGGCACGGAGTCCCCTGCTGCCGCGTCTCTACGCTCGGACAGCACACCGAGCCCGATGCGGATTGTGCGGATTCGGCGCGAGGGCAACTCCTGCTCCATCCTCACAGACACGGGGGAGCTCCTGCGCTGCCCGCTCCCGATCGTTGCGGACTTCCGGCTCCGCAAAGGTGATGAGTTGAGCCCCGAACAGCTTGCCGAACTTGAGCGCGCCACACAGCGTTGGCATCTCCGAACGGCTGCGCTGCGCTTCCTGGCTCGCCGAGCGCACTCCCGGGCAGAGCTCCGCCGCAAACTCCTCCGGCGCGCTTCTGCACCGGCTGAGCTGGTGGAGGACGTACTCAATGCACTGGAGCGCGAGGGCTACCTCGATGACGCTGCCTACGCCCGGGAATTTGCCCAGAGCCTGATACGCCGCAAAGCCGCATCCGCACTGCAACTGGAGCTGGAGCTGCGCCGCCGGGGAATCGAGCCAGCACTGGCGCAAAGCATCGCCGCAGAGCTTCTCCCCGAAGAGCTCGTCTACGAACAAGCCCGCCGCGCCGCCCAGCGGAAGCTCCGACTCCTTGCTGCCCAGCCCGCCGATAAGCAGCGCCGTGCGGTTGCAGGCTACCTGGCACGCCAGGGCTTTCCGGCTTCCCTCATCGGAAAACTGCTGCGAGAGCTCTTCCCCCATACCACACCGGATGCCGATGAGTGGTAAGCCCAGCCTTCCGATGCTTGCGTGCCTCCTGGGGCTTCTCCCTCCAATTGCCCTGGGGCAGCCCCCTCAAATTGGCTGCAAAGAGCGCCTGTCCGAACACATCAACAGCCATCCGCTCACCATCCTGCCGCTGCTCTCCCCGGACGGTCGGCGGCTCTACCTTGACCGCAAACACCATCCGGAGAACACCGGCGGCATCCGCGATCCCGATGAGATCTGGTACGCCGAGCGCCTCCCCAATGGCTCCTTCTCCGAGCTGAAGAACCTCGGTCCACCGCTCAATACCCCGGGAAGCGACGTCCTGTGCGCCCTCTCGCCCGATGGCACCGAAGCGCTCGTCTTCGGCATCTACCGCCCCGATGGCACAAAGCAGACGGGCTTCTCCGTGAGCCGCTGGACCGACAGCGGCTGGAGCTTCCCCACGCCGTTGCGGATTCGCAACTTCTACAACCTCTCGCAGCACTACTACGCCACCTGGTCGCCCGACCGGCGCACACTCATCCTGGCGCTGCAACGGCTGGACTCCTACGGCGGGCTCGATCTCTACGCCTCCCACTTGGACACCCTCACCGGCACGTGGAGCGAACCGGAGAATCTCGGTCCCACCATCAACACCTCCGGCATGGAGGGCTCCCCATACTTGGCGCCCGATGGGGTGACGCTGTACTTCTTCTCGACCGGTCATCGGGGATTTGGTGGGATGGACCTCTTCATGAGCCGACGGCTGGATAGCACGTGGAAGCACTGGAGCTCGCCGGTCAATCTCGGACCCCAGGTCAACACCAGCGGAGATGAAGCCAGCATCAGCCTGACCGTGCGGGGGGATTCTGCCTACATCGCCTCGATTGACCCCATCACGCGCCAGGCGAGCATCTACGTTGTCTGCTTAGCCGATTCACTCCGACCGCTCCCACCGCCCCCCGCCGCTGCAAGCGTTCGCGAGCTCCAGCTCTACTTTGAGTTTGCCCGCTGGGAGCTGCCTCCACAGGAGCAGCAGCGCTTGCGGGAATTCCTCGCCCAGCTCCCGCTCCAACAGGTTCGGCGGATCCTCGTCGCCGGGCACACCGACGATGTGGGGTCGCACTCGTACAATCTGAAGCTCTCACAGCAGCGCGCCCAAACGGTGGCAGAGCTGCTTGTACGCTCCGGCATCGCCCGAGAGCGCCTTACCATTCACGCCTACGGCAAGGAGCGCCCCGCCGTTCCAGGAACAACACCAGAGGCACGCCGGCAGAACCGACGCGTGGAGATACGCGTAGAGCTGCTCCCGGAGGCTTCACAGCTCAACTGAGGCACTGGAGCTGACGAGCACCCCATCGCGTAGCTCGACAAGCAGGGCAACAGGGGCAAGCGCTTGGATCACCTCCTGTGCATGGGTGGCAACGATCACGGTCGTTCCGGCTGCATGCACGCGCTGCAGGAATTGCACGACCATCCGCGCCGAGTTCGGCTCCAGGTTCCCTGTCACCTCGTCTGCCAGCAGCAGCTCCGGAGAATGCGCCACAGCGCGCGCCAGCGCCACCAACTGCGCCTCTCCACCGGAGAGCTGCTGGGGAAGGCGATGCCGGAGGTAGCTGATGCCCAACTCGGAGAACAGCTCCAGTGTCCTCCGATGTGCCTCCTGCCGAGGCATGCCGCGGAGCAGCAGTGGCAGCAGCACATTGCTGTAAGCATCCTCCGAGGGCACAAGGCGGCAGTCCTGGAAGACAATCCCCATGCGGCGGCGTAACCGCAGCACCTCACGGTATGGCAGCGCCGAGAGTTCGACTCCATCCACCCAGACCTTGCCCCGCGTTGCCCGAATCTCCCGGTACAGCAGCCGCAGCACAGTGGTCTTCCCCGCACCGGTCGGACCCGTCAGCAGCAGCATCCCACCGCGCGGGAGCGTGAAGCTGACGTCGTTCAGCGCGGGTATCTGCTCGTAGAACACGCTCACGCCCTGCAGCTCAACCTGCATCCGCACCTGCTCGGGTAATACGCACATTCGGATGCGGCGGAGGTGGCTCCAGGTCGGCTCGCTCGTACGCCTGGCGCAGCAGCGCTTGAATCCGCTCGTGCGGCAGGATGACCTGGAGCTGCTCCCCCTGCGCGATGCGCTGCCCGGCGGCAAAGGCTTCCCACTGGCACCACACGCGGTTGCCCTCCGTCCGCTCCACAACAGCACGGACAAGCAGTTCACTCCCTACCGGCGCCATGGCAATGTGCTCCAGGTGCAGTGCCGCCCCGATGGCATTCTCGCCCTCTTCGAAGAAGGGCTCGATTGCCCGCCGCGCCGCTACCTCAGCGTAGTAGGCGATCCAGAAGGTCGAACACACCGGATGCACCACCACGCCATCCAGAGCTGCCACCATCTCCGGAGTCACCCGCACGCGCACTTCGGCAGTATGTCCGAGCACCTCCGCCCTCATCTCCTGCTGCAGCCGCTACGATGCATCGCGCGCTTTCGCCAAGGCAATTCTGGAGGGCAGCGCTCGGAGGAGCTCGGCAAGGAATGCCACGCTGGAGCGCAGCTCCTCCAGTGTACCGCTGTTATCCAGCACAAAATCCGCTTGCTGCCGCTTCTGCTGCACTGGCAATTGGGCAGCCATACGAGCACGGAGCTGCTGCCAGCTCCAGCCGCGTTCGGCAAGGCGCCTGCGGCGCTCGGCAAGCGGCGCATCTACCAGCACAACATAATCGAACGCCTCTTCCAGCCCAACCTCGTACAGCAGCGGGATCTCAACCACAATCAGGCGCTCCCCACTCCGGACCAACTCCTCAATGCCGTCACTCAGGCGCTGCAGCACCTTCGGATGCAGCAGCTCCTCCACAAACTCCCGGTTCTGCCGATGGCGCACCGTCGGACCGAAGATGCGCTCCGCCAAGAGCTCGGTCCGCACCCTGTCGTTGGAGTCGAACAGCTCTGCGCCGAAGCGCTCTCGGAGCTGCTGCCGGACCTCCGGGTCGGTTGCAAGCAGCTCGTGCACGATGGCGTCCGCCTGCAGCACTGGAATGCCCTGCTGGCGGAGTAGCTCCGCAACGGTGCTCTTACCGCTGCCTGGGGGTCCGGTCAGGGCAACGAGTACGACCTCCTCGCTCATCCCAGGCGCGCCACCTGTTCGAGGGCACGCGGAAGTGCCTCCTCGTAGTGCTGCCGTAGCTGCGCCACGGAGGTCTCCAGCACACCGGCGATGGTGAAGCGGCGCGCAACCACTCGTCCGATTTCGGCACACGGCAATCCCAAATCGCGGCAGAGCGCCTGCAGCTCCGGCAACTGCTCCGGTGCGCAACTGACGACCACCCGACTCTGCGCTTCGCCGAAGAGTACGGCAGCCGTAGGCTCCCACGGGAGCGCGATATCGAGCCCCAGTTCGCCGCGGGAGGCTATCGCCTTCTCTGCCAGGCAGATTGCCAGCCCGCCCTCGGCGCAGTCGTGTGCGGAATGGATCCAGCGCCGGCGTGCTGCCTCCAACAGGAAGCGCTGCAGCGCGCGCTCCTCCGCCAGCTCCAGCGTTGGGGCATCGCCAGCAACCATTCCGTGCACCACCCACAGGTACTCCGAGCCTCCCAGCTCCGCCCGCTGCGGACCGACCAGGAGGAGAAGGTCGCCCTCCTGACGCACGCCCATGCCGACAGCACAGGTAACATCCTCCAGGAATCCCAGCATCCCGATGACCGGCGTTGGGTAGATCGCCGCCGTTGGGGATTCGTTGTAGAAGCTCACGTTCCCGCCGGTCACGGGCAGCCCCAGTGCTCGGCAGGCATCGCCCATGCCGTACACCGCTTCGCGGAACTGCCAGAAGATCTCCGGGTCGTATGGGTCGCCAAAGTTCAAGCAATTTGTCACCGCTACCGGTTCAGCCCCCACGCAGGCGACATTGCGGGCGGCTTCGGCAACCGCGATCATCGCCCCGCGGTACGGATTGAGATAGACGTAGCGGCTATTGCCATCAACGCTGAGAGCAATGCCGCGCCCAGGAAGCTCCTTGAGGCGCAGAACCGCTGCATCGGCGCTGCCGGGCAGCAGTACCGTATTGGTCTGCACCTGGTGGTCGTACTGCTCGTACACCCAGCGCTTGCTGGCGATATTGGGAGCGCCGAGCAGCTTCCAGAACGCCTCCTCTGGGGCGAGCGGTTCGGGAAGCTCCTCTGGCACAATGGCGCGGAGCTGCTCGATATAGGCGGGCTGCTGCGCTTGGCGCTCGTAGACCGGTGCTCCCTCACCGGCGACCAAGGTCCACGGTGGAAGCTCCGCCACCAGCTCCCCGTGCCGGTAGTAGCGCAGCACGGCTTCGTCGGTGATCTCCCCAATGCGGCTGATGAGCACCCCCCATTTCCGGCAGATCGCCTCTGCTTGGGGTTCCATCCCGCGCGGGACAATGACGAGCATGCGCTCCTGCGACTCCGAGAGCAGGATCTCGTAAGCGCTCATATCGGGGAAGCGCAGCGGAACCGCATCCAGGTCAATCCGCATGCCCACCCGCCCACGGGCGCTCATCTCCGCGGTTGAGCAGCAAATTCCCGCAGCCCCCATGTCCTGCATTCCAGCGATGACGCCGGCGTGGATCATCTCCTGGAGCGCCTCCCAGAGCAGCTTCTCGGCAAAGGGATCGCCCACCTGCACGGTGGGACGCATCTCTGTGCCGTCCTCCCCGAAGGTGCGCGATGCCAAGAGCGATGCCCCGTGTATGCCATCGCGCCCAGTGCGGCTGCCCACGAGCATCACCGAGTTCCCAACACCCCGCGCCACAGCCGGCACGATCCGGTCCGTGCGCACAATCCCCACCGCCAAGGCGTTCACGAGCGGATTGTCCGTGTAGCAGGGCATGAAGTAGACCTCTCCGCCCACCGTTGGCACCCCGAAGGCGTTGCCGTAGTCGCCGATGCCACGGACAACCTCCCGCACAAGGTAGCGCACGCGTGGATGCCGCAGATCGCCGAAGCGCAGGGAGTTGAGCACAGCAATCGGACGGGCGCCTGTGGCGAAGATGTCGCGCAGAATCCCTCCAACGCCGGTTGCGGCGCCTTGGTAGGGCTCGACGGCTGAGGGGTGGTTGTGGCTTTCGATCTTGAAGGCGATCGCATAGCCATCGCCGAGCTCGACCAGACCCGCATTCTCGTTGCCGGTGAGGACCCGGGCGCCGGTGCGCGGGAGCGTTCGCAGCAGCAGCAGCGAATTCTTGTAGCTGCAGTGCTCGCTCCACATGACCGCGAACATGCCCAGCTCCGTTGCGTTCGGCTCGCGTCCCAGAAGCTGGCACGCGCGCCCGTACTCCTCTTCGGTCAAGCCCAGCTCCAGCGCCATCTGAAGCATCGGAGCGCTCTCGGTGTGCATTAGCGTCCCACCAGCAGTGCGACAATGTGCAACAGCAGCCATGCCCCTGCCACGATCCCCAGCACCACACCGGCTGCTCCACCCAGCAGGGTGAGCCAGAACGCCAGGCGGCTCTGCTGCTTGAAGCGGCGGAACATGTACCCACGCCAATTGCAGTGGTGGCAGCGGTAGAGCACCAGCGTCGGGCTGAAGAGCTTCATCCAGCGCTCAAAGACATTGCGGGCGTGCGAGCGGTACATTCGCCCAACGGTCTTACAGCGCGGGCACCGGCGCAGCGTCGGGCTGGGGCGTGGGCGCTGAAACGTCATCGGTGCAACATCGAACGAGCACACGCTGCAAAATTAGCCTTCCACCGAGGCTTTCACGTTCGGTGGTCCCCGCGCCTCTGCAGCGCCTCGCGCAGCTTCTCCACGGCATACTCCAGCTCGCCAGCGGTGGTGTACCAGTGCGGGGAGAAGCGCAACCACCCCATGCGCAAGGAGCACCGCACGCCAGAGCGCTGCAGGAAGTGGAAGACGGGCTCGGCGCTCTCCCCATCGGGCAACGAGATGCTGACAATCCCGGCGCGACGCTCCGGAGGTTCTGGAGTCTGCACCCGAACGGGCAAGAATAGCAGGAGCTCCCGCAGATAGCCGCTCAGCGCGACCACACGCGCCTCGGCGCGCTCGACCCCGTAGCGGTGCAACAGCTCCAGCGCCGCACACAATCCCACAATTCCGGCAACGTTGAGCGAGCCCCCTTCGAAGCGACGCGCCGAAGACACCAGCGGCTGCTCATAGTCGAAGAAGTTCCAAGGGTCCTCGGCTGCCAGCCATCCCAGGAGTGCCGGCTGCAGCTCCTCCTGCAGCGGCGGGGCAAGGTAGAGGAAGCCCGTCCCGTGGGGTGCCAGGAGCCATTTGGCGCCTCCGCAGGCGAGCGCCGAAATCCTACACCGCTGCACATCCACCCGAACCGCCCCCACGGCTTGGATTCCATCCACGACCAGCCAGATGCCGCGCTGTGCACAGATCTCCCCGAGCTCCTCCAGCGCAATCCGGTCGCCTGAAAGGAACTGCACCGCACTGACCGTCACCAGGCGCGTTCGCGCATCAATGGCTGCCACGAGCTGCTCCAGCTCCAGCAGCCCCTCCGGCATCGGCACCAGGCGAAGCTCCACACCGAATCGGCGCAGCGCACGCCAGGGATAGACATTCGCCGGGAACTCCCGCGCTCCCACGACGATGACGTCACCGTGCCTCCAGCTCAAGCCCATCGCAACCGTTGCCAGCGCGGTCGTCGTATTGGGCATGAGCGCAATCGTCCCCGGTGACGGAGCATTGAGCAGCGCTGCGATGAGCCAGCGCGTACGCTCTACGGCTTCCAGCTCGTCGGAGAGATCCGTCTGCCCGTGCAGACGCCGCCGCAGATGCCGCTCCATCGCCTGCACAACGGGGAGCGGCAGCGGACCGGCACCGGCGTGGTCCAGATACACAATCCCATCGGCACAATGCGGGAAGAGGCTGCGGAAGGGCTCGGTCTCCTGCGCGTACGGAAGCACCGTTACGGTTGCCATTGCAGCAGGGTCGTTGCTACACATTCGCCATCGAGCCACAGCCGTAGTTGATACACCCCGGCTGCCCAGTGGGCACGGTGCAGCGGGAGCCGATACCGCCCCTGCTGTCCGAAGCTTGTGTACAGTACAGTTCGGCGCCCGAGGATGTCCACCACCTCCAGCGCGACCTGCCCACTGCGTGGCAGCGTGTACTCCACCGTGCCCTCCTGCACGACCGGCTGCGGAAGGACCCGCAGGAGCGCACCCGAGCCCTCGACTGGCTCCCGCACCGAGACCGGCGCCACAGAGACTTGGCAGAGCACATCCTCCTCGTTGAGCCCGATGCTATCGGGGAAGAAGGGGAGCGTCAGCTCCACCCACTGCTCACGCTCCCGGGTGATGACACGGTAGTCGAAACGCTCGCCCGACCGCCCGAAGAAGCGCAGCACAAAGGGCATGACGAAGACCTGCGGCACTGCTGTTCCCTCCTGCCGCTGGCGCAGGAGGCAGCGCACAAGGTAGGTATTGCCGTCCAGCGCGGAGACCGAGGGCACGATCTCCAGAATCGGATGCCCGGCGCTGTAGACCCACTGGTCGAAGAAGGTTCGCCATGGCACCGGTGGCGCAGGCACATCGCGTGCCAGGGACTCCAGCAGGTCCTCCGTCTCCGCCGAGCCGTAGCGATGGCGCTCCATGTAGTTCCGCAGCGCTGGGAAGAAGAGGCTATCCCCCAGCAGCCGGCGCAGCATGTGGTACACCCACGCTGCCTTGGCGTACGTGGTGGGGTAGTAGAAGAGCTGGCTCATCGGCGGCGCATAGAGCGGGAGCTCCATCACGCCCGGCATGCCCTCCAGATAGGAATCCCGGAAGCGGCGCATCCGCTGGAGGTATGCCGATTCGCCCTGCGCCCACTCCAGCCAGAGCGCCTCGGACCAGCTTGCCCCGCCTTCGTTGAGCCAGATATCGTTCCAGGTGGCGCAGCTGACCAGATCCCCCAGCCACTGGTGCGCCAGCTCATGGGCAATCCCCAACTCAGCAAAGCCGCGCAGCCAGGAGCGGTTGATTGTGGTCATCGTCTGGTGCTCCATGCCGCCGTAGGCGAAGGGCTGCACGGCAGCCATGCCGTACTTGACAAAGGGGTAACGCCCGAAGTAGGACTCGTACGCCTGCATCATTCGGGGCACTGAGCGGAAGGCGTATCGGGCATTGTAGCGAGCACCGCTGGTATCGGGGCTCTCCACATCCGGAGCCCAGACGTAGTACCACAGCGGCACACGGCTCCCATCGGGGCGCTCGTAGTACTCCACCCAATGGGCATAGCGCGATGCCGTCACCGACATCAGGTAGGTCGGAATCGGCACCGTGTCGCGCCAGACGTACTCCCAGACTCCCCCTGGATGCTGGCGCCGCTCCTCCAGCCAGCCGTTGGAGGCAACCTCGAAGCCCTCTGGAACAAGGACGCGGATCTCCGCCTGCGCCTTATCGTACGGGGCATCGTTGCAGGGCATCCAGTAGCGGGCATCCTCCGGTTCGCTCATCGTGTAGGCAATCCGCTCCTCAACAACGACAGAGTCGCCCGCGGGTCCACGCCCAACATAGTAGCCCTTCGGGTAGAGGTGCAGCCCAACGTTGCGCGAAGTCCTGGAGGTGTAGGCGATGCGCAGCGTCAGCGTATCTGCAGGGCTGGGGACCGACGGGAGCGGGATGGTGAGCGCATCCCCGACCGGTTGCGGCGGCGGCACAATCGGAGTGCCGTTGACAGTGACAGTATCGATTGTCATCGCCGCTGCATCCAGCACAATCGCTTGGACGTTCGCGCTGTCGATCCGCACGACGATGGTGTTGACCCCGCGGAAGACCCGGTCGGCAGGAGAAGTCCCCGTGCGGGTGAGCAGCTCTACCCAATTCAGCTGCAACCGGTAGGCAAGCACATCGTAGGGGCGCCGGCGAATCGCCGAGGGGCGTCGCTCAAGCGTGCGCGAGCACCCTTGCGTCCAGTACACGCCAGCAGCGGGCTCCGGCAACAGGGTGCGCGGAAGCTCCCCAGAGATGAGCTGCGCTTCCGCCATCGCACAGCCTCCCAGAAGCATCGCTAAAACCCATCGCCTCATGGCTCTATGGCAGGCTTGTGAGACATTGCGCTCTGCGCTGCGCACCAGTCTTCGACAACACGGCGGTCGGAGAAGGGCTGCAGTACATCGCCGATGATCTGCACCGTCTCGTGCCCCTTGCCGGCGATGACGACGATATCACCTGCCCGGGCTGCAGAGAGGGCATGTTCGATTGCCCGCGCGCGGTCCGGGATCAGCTCCACCCGCTGCCGCTCCGAATGGGGAATGCCGTGGAGGATCTCCTGCAGGATTGCCTGTGGGTCCTCCCAGCGCGGATTGTCGTTGGTCAGCACTACAGCATCGGCGTAGCGCACAGCAATTGCGCCCATGCGTGGTCGCTTCTCTCGGTCCCGATTCCCACCGCAGCCGAACACGCACACAAGCCGCCCGTTCGGGGGAAGCAGCCGGCGCACCTCGGAGAGCACCCGCTCCAGCGCGTCCGGCGTGTGAGCGTAGTCAATGAGCGCCGTTGCCCCGTTGGGGAGCTGGAGCGTCTCCATCCGCCCCGGTGGCATCGGAGCGGTCCGCAGCGCCGTCTGCAGCAGCTCGGGCGGAGTTCCCATTGCCCAGGCAATTGCGGCGGCAACCGCTGCGTTCGCGACGTTGAATGCCCCCAGCAGAGGCGCCTGGAAGTCCACCCAGCGGTCAACCCCGGGGAAGCGCATCCTCCACATGCTCCCGTGGGGTCCGAGCGACTCCACAACGAACCGCACATGTGCTTGCTCGGACTGCCCCACCCGAAGGACCTGACAGCGGGCAGCGCACTGCATCCACTCATCCCATGGTGGGCACTCAGCGATCACGGCAACGGCATCGGCGGGCAGGAGCGCGAAGAGGCGCTGCTTTGCCCGCGCGTAGGCTTCCATGCTGCCGTGGTAGTCCAGATGCTCGTGCGAAAGATTGGTAAAGGCGGCGGCGCGGAAGCGGACGCCATCCACGCGATACTGGTCGAGCGCGTGGGAGCTCACCTCCATAACCACCGCCTGGAGCCCTCGGCACCACATCTCGTGCAGGAACCGGGCAAGCTCCGGCGCGGTCGGTGTCGTGTGCGCGGTGGGAAGCCGCTCGGCTCCGATATAGGCGCCCGTTGTGCCGATGAGCCCTGTGGGGATGCCCGCTGCCTCCAGGAGATGGCGCACCAGGAAGGTCACCGTAGTCTTGCCGTTGGTTCCGGTGACACCGATGACCTGCAACCGTTGTGAGGGCTCGCCGTAGAAGCGCTGCGCAAGCTGTGCCAGCACCTGGCGAGGTTCCTCAACGCGCACAACCGCACACGGAGGGAGCTCATCGGGCAGGTCGCGGCAGAGGAGGGCAACCGCGCCATTGCGCACAGCATCGGCAATGAAGTGATGTCCATCGGTGGAGCGCCCCGGCAGCGCCGCAAAGAGCGCTCCAGGCGTGCAGCGGCGCGAGTCCTCACAGATTGCTGCAATGCGCTCTTCGCCCGTGCCGGCGACGAGGTCGTGAGGGATGCCCTGGAGCAGTTGTTTCAGGGGGATTGGCTCCATGGAGCGCCCTACCAGGGCTCCTCTTCCTCAGGGGTGGATTCCTCGCCAGTGGAGGATTTCGGCGTCAGTGCCGTCTGCGGAAGTTGGAGTAGCTCGGCGATCCGCGCAAGCAGTTGCCGCTCCAGCACCCCGTTGGATGCCCAGAAGTGCACGCGGTTGGTGATGTAGCCCTCCATGCCGCTGAGCTCCGCTGTCAAGCGCAGCTCCACTCCGGCGGTATCCAACTCCCGTAGGCGCACGGTGTACTGCACTCGTCCGTTCATCCAGCGTGCCCCGCGGATGCGCGGAATCTGCACGCTATAGCGCTCCATCACCGCACGCGTGGAATCCTCCCCCTGCACGAGCACGCAGAACTCCGAGCGCAGCATCCCCGAAAGCGTCCCGGCGGTATCCTCCAGGTACCGGTCGTACTCCAACTGGCATCCCCGTTCGGTGAGCGCCTGCTTGACGGCGCGCCACACTTCGGGGAAGCGCTTCGGGATTACAAGGTGGAACTCCTGCGGCTGCGCCCACAGCGGCACGGTCACGCACCACAGCAGAAGACAACGCTGCCACATCTGATTCCCCGCCGCCATCACACCGATGCCGGTGCACGTAGACGAACGGCAACCACTTTTGAGACACCCTCCGGCTGCGTTGTGACGCCGTAGAGCGCATCCACCGCCTCCATCGTGCGCCGGTTGTGCGTGATGAGCACAAACTGCGTAGACTCCTCAAAGCTGCGCAGCATCCGCATGAAGCGCTCGATGTTGGCATCATCGAGCGGTGCGTCAATCTCGTCCAGGATGCAGAAGGGGCTGGGCTTGACCAGGTAGAGCGCAAACAGGAAGGCGATTGCCACGAGCGTCTTCTCGCCCCCGGAGAGCTGCTCGATGCTCTGCGGTCGTTTGCCGCGCGGCTTGGCGATAATCTCAATGTCCGCCTCCAACACCTGCTCGCTCGTGAGGCGGATGTCCGCCTCGTCCCCATCCTCGAAGAGCAGACGGAAGAGGCGCTGGAAATTCCGGCGCACCTGCCCGAAGGTCTGCCGGAAGCGCTCAACAGCTGCCTGCTGCGCTTGTTCGATCGCCTGCAGCAGCGCACGCTCGGCTTCCCGCAGGTCCCGCCATTGGGATTCCAGAAACTGCAGCCGCTGCGAATGCTCCTCGAACTCCTCCAGCGCGCGGAAGTTGACCGTCCCCAGAGATGCCAACCGGCGCGAGTAGGTGCGAATCCGCTGCTGAAGCTGCTCTGCCGAGGGAGGCGGCGCCGGCAGCTCCACCTGTTCCGGCAGTAGTCCGAACTGTTCGCTGAGCTGCCCGGCAGCGTGGTCCGCCTGCAGGCGGGCATGCTGTTGCTCCAGCTCCACCTGATGCAGCCGCTGCGAAAGGGTGTGGAGCTGCTCCAGAAGCGCTTCGTGCTGACGCTGAGAGCGTTGCAGCTCGGCTGCGCACTGCTCCAGCTCGGCAAGGCTCTGGCTATACTGCTGGTAGAGCTCGGCGTACTCGTGCTCACGCTGCTGGAGCTGCTGCTGTAGCTCCTGCTGTTGCTGCCGCTGGCGTTCGAGCAGCTCCTCTGCCTGCAGCGAATCCCGCTCGAGCGCTTCCCATCGCTGTGCAAGCTGCTGCAAGCGATTGCGGAGCTGCTGGAGCTGAGCGCGCAGGTTCTCCAGCTCGTACTGCGCACGGGTCTGCTCCAGCTCGTGCTGCCGAGATTGCTCCAAGGCTGCCTCAAACGCGGGCTGGAGCTGCTCTAACTGCTGCTCCAGTTCGGCACGCTGCCGGCGCAATTGCTCGAGCGTCTCCCCGCAGCGGTGGTATTCTGCGCGCAGGTGGTGGAGCCGCTCCTCGAGCGTGGAATGCTCCTTTTGGAGTGCCTCCCGCTGGAGCTGGCGCTGCTGGAGCGTGGTCTCGAGCATCTGGAGCTGGAGCCGCAATGCTTCCACACGGGCATGTGCCTGCTGCTGGTGTTGTTCGGCTTGGTGTCGCTCCCGCTGGAGCTGCTCCAGCACGGTAGTTGCATGGTGGTGCTCCTGCTGGAGCTGCCGGATTCGGGCATCGAGCTGCTGCTGTAGTGCCTGCAACTCTGCCTCCCGTGCCTGCAGCTCCTGCAGCCGTTGCAGACGCCCTACCCAGGGATTGGCTCCATCGCGCCACCGGAACAGCCCGCAGCGGTGGAGAAATTCGCCCGCGAGCGTGACCACAGCATCGGCACGGCACTGCTCCAGCAGCGCCCGTCCCACGGCGAGATTATCCACCACCAGGACCCGCCCCAGCAACGCCGTCAGCGCCGACGCCACTGCCGGCGGCATGTGGACCAACTCCACCAACCAGCCCCGAACCCCTTCAGCACGGATCGGCTCGAGCGCGCTCTCTTCACCGCGTGGGAGCAGCAGCTCTCCGGCTCTGATAGCGGTTCGCACGTGTGCAGGGAACTCCTGCGACGGCAGGTGTGCAATCAGCACGGCTTCCAACAGTGGCGCGGCGGCAGCGGCAAAGGCATTGCGGAGCTCCTCTGGAAGCCGAACAAGCTCTGCCACCGTCTGCGCTCCCAGCTCCGGATGGTGCTGCCGGAGGTACTGCACGAGTTCGTGCTGCTGCTCGAGCGCCTCCAATCCCTCCCGTTGGGTCTGCACTGCAAGCAGCTCCTGCTGGCACTGCGCCAGGCGGTGGTGCTGCTCGGCAAGCTCTTCGGCGATCGCCATGCTGTGGGCATTCTGCTGCTGCAGCCGCTGCTGGAGCTGTTCGAGCGCCTGGGCTGCGGTGTGCACATCCCCTTCGGCTGCGGCAAGGAGCTCGCGCTGTTGATGCAGGTGCTGTTCCAATGTCGCCAGCTCCTCGTCCAACTGTGCACGGCGGTTGTGCAATTGCTCCAGTTGGGCTTGCAGCCGTTCGCATTGGATGCGGAGCTCATCGTGGCGCTGCTGCCACCGGCGGAGCTCCTGGCGCAGGGGTTCATGCTGCTGCTGCCAGCGTTGGCGCTCCTGGCGCAGGGACTCCGCTCGGCGCTGGACATCGGCGGAGCGCTCCTGGAGCTGCTGCAGTGCGGCTTCGTGCTCCTGAAGGCGCCGGAGCAGCAGTGCATGCTGCTGTTCGAGCTCCTCGCGCTCGCGCTGAATCTGCCCGCGCTCCTGGTCAAGCCGCTCGTGGGACTGCCGGGCGAGCTGTATCCGCTCCTCGAGCGCTACCAAGCGCTCCCGCAGCTCTTGGATGCGCTGCTTGTGCTCCTCTGCGCGCTGGTGGAGGGTGTCCACCTGCTGGCGGAGCTGCGCATACTGCACCTGTTGTTGCGGGATGCCCTCGCGTAGCCGCTCCAGTTGCTGCTCCAATGCTGTCCGTTCGGAACGGAGCTGCTCAGCGCTGGCTGCCAGGCTGTCCAACTGCTTCTGCGCCGTATGCCAGAGCAGCGCCAGGTACTGCTGCTGAAGCCGATGGAGCTCACTCTCCCAGCGCCGGTACTGGCGAGCCTGCTCGGCTTGCTGCTCCAGTTGATGCACGCGCTGGCGCAGCTCGGCAAGCAGGTCCTCCAGACGCTGCAGCTCCAGGCGCACCTCGCTCAGACGGCGCTGTGCTTCGCGTTGCCGCAGCTTGTACTTGCTCACCCCGGCTGCCTCCTCCAGCAAGCGGCGCCGCTCCTCGACTCGTCCGCTGAGCAGCTCCTCGACCATCTTCAGCTCGATGACCGAATAGCTGTGCGGTGCCAAGCCGCTATCGAGCAGCAGCTCCTGAAAATCGCGCAGCCGGCACGGCACCCCGTTGAGCAGATACTCGCTCTCCCCGTTCCGATACAGCCGGCGCGTGAGCACCACCTGCGGAAGGTCTATGGGGAACAGCCCTCCGACGTTCTCCAGCCGCAGCGACACCTCCGCCATCCCCAAGGGCTTGAGCGCCCGACTGCCGTTGAAGATGAGCTGCTCCATCGTCTCACAGCGCAGCACCGAAGGGCGCTGCTCGCCCAGCACCCACCGGATTGCGTCCACGATGTTGCTCTTGCCACAGCCGTTGGGACCCACAATCGCGGTCAACCCCTCTGGGAAAACCAGCCGCGTCGGAAGGGCAAACGACTTGAAGCCCAGCAGCTCTATCTGCGATACAACGACCGGCATTGCGCTTCCTGCCACGAGCGGTGGCGCAAAAATAGCGTAATTTTGCCCACGCCTGCCGACGCCCGTCAGTTGCGGAGTTGCCAATGATCCTGGTCACCGGTGCCGGCGGCGAGATCGGTCAAAGCCTCATCGCCGCCCTTGCCGAACGCGGGGAGGAGCTCCTCGCCGTTGACCTTCGCCCACTGCCCAACGATACAGCTGCTCTCTGTGCTGAGACCATCACAGCGGATATCTGCAGCGCTGAGCTCCATGCTCAACTGCGCCGGAAGCCAATCCGGACCATCTTCCACTTGGCGGCGATACTCTCCTCACAAGCCGAACGCGAGCCCGAACTCGCCCATCGAGTCAATGTCGAGGGCACGCTGCTCCTGCTCCAGACCGCCCACTATCTAGGCAAGCAGCACCGGGCGCCCGTGCTCTTCCTCTTCCCCAGCTCCATTGCCGTCTACGGGCTCCCCTCGCGCGAGGAGAAGCTGCGCGTGGGCAAAGTGAGCGAAGAGCAGTTCCTCACGCCGATGACCATCTACGGCGCCTCGAAGCTCTACTGCGAGCTCCTGGGGCAGTACTACGCGCGCTACTACCGGAGGCTTGCCGACGAGGTGGAATCCGGCTGGATTGACTTCCGCGCTCTGCGCTTTCCGGGGCTGCTCTCGGCGTTCACCCGCCCCACCGGTGGCACCAGCGACTACGCCCCCGAAATGGTCCACGCCGCTGCCGAGGGTAAGCCGTACGACTGCTTCGTCACCCCAGACACCTGGCTTCCCTTCATGGCAATGCCCGATGCCATCCGTGCTCTGCTTCTGCTGGCAACCGCCCCCGCCGAGCGGCTCCGCCGCACTGCGTACAACGTCACCGCCTTCTCCGTCAGCGCCGCTACAATCGCAGAGCTGGTCGCGGAGCTCTTCCCCGGTGCTCAAATCCAGTTCCGCCCCGACCCCCGCCGTCAGGCGATCGTGGACACCTGGCCTGCCGACATTGATGATTCCGCTGCCCGCTCGGATTGGGACTGGGCTCCCGAGTACGACCTCCAGCGCACCTTTACGGAGTACCTGGCGCCCAATATCGCCCGACGCTACCGCCTGGATTGCTAACGCAGCTTCCGCCCCTCCTCCAGGAGCTCGTTGACCATGCTCATGGAGTCCCCTTCGGCGTAGAAGCGCACCAGCGGCTCTGTGCCCGAGGGGCGCACCAGCAGCCATCCCTTGGGCACGTAGAACTTGTAGCCGTCGGTGGTGTCAATGTGCTCGACAACGTAGCGTCCCAGCCGCGCCGGGCGCTTGCTGCATGCCCGCAGAATGGCGTTCTTCTCCCGCTGCGTCACCGGGACATCCACGCGGCGGTAGCGGTGCGGACCGAACTCCTCGTCCAGCTCCTGGCAGAGCTGCTTGAGCGTCTTGCCACGCACAACGAGCATCTCCAACAGCAGCAAGCCCGCAAAGACGCCATCTCGCTCGGGCAGATGGATCACTGTTGCAAAACCGCCGGACTCTTCGCCTCCCAGCAGCACACGCTCCTGCTGCATAATGCGGGCAATGTGTTTGAAGCCCACCGGCGTCACGTAGAGCGGGATGTTGTTGCGCTCGCAGTAGCGGTCTACCATCGAGGTGACGGAGACGGTCTTGACCACCGCGCCGCGCCGCCGCTTGTCCTCGTAGAGGTATTTGAGCAGCAGGACGAATAGCCGCTGCGAGTCCACGAAGTTGCCCTCATGGTCCAGCGCTGCCAGCCGGTCCCCATCGCCATCGGTGACCAGGCAGAGGTCGTAGCGCCGCTGGGCACGTACGTACTCGATGGTTGCCCGAAGGTGCTCGGGCATGGGCTCGGGCTGCCCAAGCTCTCCGAACGCGGGGTTGATCTCGGCGTGGATCTCCTCCACCGTCGGCAGCATTGCCCGCAGCAGATGCATCGCCGCGCCGTACATCGGGTCGTGCAGCACACGCAGCCCGGAGCTGCGCAGCAGCTCCAGTTGGATCTTCTTGCGCACGTGGCGGATGTAGGACTCGCGCGGCTCAAAGGGGCGCACCATCCGCTGGGCGATATACTCCTCCAGCGACTTGAGCGCCCACCGCCGAGGCGGCTTTTCCAGCAGCGGCTGCAGGAAACGCTCCAGCTCGGCAATCTGTTCCGGTGTTGCCGGACCGCCGAAGTTTGCCCGCACCTTGTATCCGTTGTACTGTGGCGGATTGTGGCTTGCCGTAATCACCACCCCCAGCGCCGCCCCCTTCTGCTTGGTGTGGAAGGAGATGACCGGAGTTGGCGCGAAGTTCTCCGCCAAATGCACCACAATGCCCTCGGAAGCAAACACGCGCGCAACCTCCCGGGCGAAGAAGTCCGAAAGGAAGCGCGTATCGTACCCGATGACGACCGCCGGATTGCGTAACTGGAGCGAACGGACGTAGTGCGCCGTTGCCAGCGCCACCAGCCGCAGGTTCTCCACCGTGAAATCGTACGCGATGACTCCACGCCAGCCATCCGTACCGAACGTGATCATGCCGGCTCGGTGTGCTTATGAGACCGACCGAAAGAGTCCAGGGAGCGTGCCCGCGTAGTCCGCTTGCACGCCCAAGACTTCCTCGATTCGGAGCAGCTCGTTGTACTTGGCTGTGCGCTCACCTCGGCAAGGCGCTCCGGTCTTGATCTGCCCAATCCCCAGCCCGACCGCCAGATGCGCGATGGTGACATCCTCGGTCTCGCCCGAGCGATGCGAGATCACCGTCCGATAGCCAAAGCGGTGCGCAAGGCGCACGGTCTCGACCGTCTCGGTGAGTGTGCCGATCTGGTTCGGCTTGATGAGTACTGCGTTGGCAATTCCCTCGGCAATCCCGCGCTGCAGACGCTCCGGGTTGGTCACGAAGAGATCATCCCCCACAAGCTGTACGCGTGCACCCAGCGCACCGGTGAGCAGCTTCCAGCCCGCCCAATCGTCTTCGGCAAGCCCGTCTTCAATGGAGACGATGGGGTAGCGCCCAAGTAGCTCGCCATACCATCCGATGAGCTCTTCGCTGCTGAGCCGTTCCCGCCGGGAGCGCCGAAGATGGTATTGCCCGTCCTCGAAGAGCTCGCTTGCTGCCACGTCCAAACCGATGGCGATGTGTTCGCCTGGACGGTATCCCGCCTGCTCGATCGCCTGCACCAACAGCTCCAGCGCTTCCTCGTGCGAGGAGAGCATAGGAGCAAAGCCCCCCTCATCCCCCACCGTCGTGGAGTACCCCCGCTTCTGTAGGAGTGCACCCAGGGCGTGGTAGGTCTCCGCCCCCATTTGGAGAGCCTCGGCAAAGCTGCGTGCCCCGTGAGGGATGAGCAGGAACTCCTGGATGTCGAGCGAGTTCTCCGCATGCCGTCCGCCGTTGAGGACGTTCAGCAGCGGGATGGGGAGCGTCCGTGCCAACGCACCCCCGATGTAGGCAAACAGCGGCAACCGCAGCGAGGCTGCCGCTGCATGGCACACCGCCAGGGATACCCCCAGGAGCGCATTCGCCCCAAGGCGCGCCTTATTTGGGGTCCCATCCAGCTCGCACAGCCGCAGGTCAATCTCCGCCTGCCGGCAAGCATCCATCCCGCAGACGGCGGGAGCAAGCACCTCCATCACCGCTGCGACCGCCCGGCGCACCCCCTTGCCTCGGTAGCGCGCCTCGCCATCGCGCAGCTCCACTGCCTCATGCCGCCCCGTGCTTGCACCCGAAGGGACAGCAGCCCTCCCCACGGAACCATCGCCCAGCACGACCTCGACCTCCAGCGTTGGATTGCCGCGCGAATCCAAGATCTCGCGTGCCCGAACCTGCTCGATCCGCCGAGAGCTCGGCACAATGAGCTCCATCTACCCTGTCGGCGTTAGAAGAACCGCAGCTGTTCAATGCGCTTTGCCAACTCGATATCCAGTGCCGTAATGCCGCCCCGGTCATGCGTGGAGAGCATCACCCGCAGCTTGTTCCATCCGTACAGCAGCATGTCGGGGTGATGGTCCATCGCCTCGGCAACGACCGCGATCGCGTTGAGCAGACCCACAGCAGCAGCAAAGTTGGGAGCGACGAACTCACGCACCAGCTTCTCACCTTCGCGCTGCCACAGCGGGAGCTCCGCCAGAGCCGCCTGCAACTCCTCCTCACTCAGCAGCGGTGGGCGCGCCATTGCCTGCTTCCGCCAGCAGAGCCTCTAAGCGCTCAACCAGGTATCCCTTCGGCACTGCGCCGATGATCGTGTCCACGTGCTCCCCATTGCGGAAGAACAGCAGTGATGGGATTGCCCGAATGCCATACTGCATCGCCACGCGTGGGTTCCGGTCCACGTCCACCTTCGCCACCTTGACCCCCCGGCTTGCGTACTCCCGGGCGATCTCCTCCACGATTGGAGCAATCATGCGGCACGGTCCGCACCAGACCGCCCAGAAATCCACCAGCACCACTCCGGGATAGCTCAGCACCTCCTGGGCGAAGGTTTGATCGCTCACCTCAACCGGCTTTGCCATTGCAGTTCTGCCAGAGTTTGACCATATCGCGCACAGCAAAAATAGCAAAAGCGGTGGCTCCTCGCCTCCCTGCCCGATGCAGAGCGCTTTTGATATTTTTGGAGCTTGCACGATGTCCGCAGAGCCAATGCAGCCGGAATCGCTCAACGACCAACAGCGCCGCCGATTCGAAGAGCTCTCCCTCCTGCGTCAGGCGGGGATCGAGCCCTACCCGTACGCCTACGATCGCACGCACAGCATAGCGCAGATTCGCCAAGGCTACTCCGACGAGCGCGCCCAGGAGTATGCCGATGTCTCCATTGCCGGGCGCATCATGACCTTCCGCCGGATGGGCAAGGTGACGTTTGCCGATATCCAGGACGAAAGCGGGCGAATCCAGCTCTACTTCCGCATCAATGAGCTTGGGCAGCGCTATGAACTGCTGCGCTTGCTCGATATCGGCGATATCCTCGGCGTGCGCGGCTTTGCTTTCCGCACGAAAACCGGCGAGCTCACCATCCACGTGCTCGACTACCAGCTCCTGTGCAAATCCCTGCGTCCTATCCCCACCCCCAAGGAGGAGGTAGATGAGCACGGCAACCGCATCCGCCACGATGCCTTCACCGACAAGGAGCAGCGCTACCGCCGGCGGTACCTGGACCTGATCGTCAACCCCGAGGTACGGGAGCTCTTCCGCGCTCGCGCCCGCATCATCGCCTCCATCCGCGAATTCTTCGACCAGCGCGGTTGGCTGGAGGTGGAGACCCCAATCCTCCAGCCCGTCTACGGCGGCGCCAACGCCCGACCGTTCGTTACCTACTTCAACGCCCTGGACACGCACTTCTACCTGCGCATTGCAACCGAGCTCTACCTCAAGCGGCTCATCGTCGGCGGCTTCGAAGGCGTCTACGAAATCGGGAAGAACTTCCGCAACGAGGGGATCGACCGGCTGCACAATCCGGAGTTCACCGCGCTGGAGCTCTACGTTGCCTACCGCGACTACTACTGGATGATGGAGCTGGTCGAGGAGCTGCTGCTCTTCGTTGCTGAACGCGTCAACGGCACAAGAGAGCTGCGCCGAGGCGAGCTCACGGTGGTGCTCCAGCGCCCCTTCCGCCGCATCCGATGGTTCGATGCCGTTGCCCACGCAACGGGCTGCGATATCCGGAACGCCTCCGAATCGGAGCTGCGAGCCCTGTGCCAGCAGCACGGCATCGAGGTACCCGACAACGCCTCTGTACCCAAGCTGCTCGACGAGCTCTTCTCCACCGTTGTCCAACCCCGGCTCATCGAGCCAACCTTTGTGCTGGACTACCCCGTGGTGCTCTCCCCGTTGGCAAAGCGCCACCGCAGCGAGCCGGACCTTGCCGAACGCTTCGAGCTCTACATCTTCGGCATGGAGCTGGCAAACGCCTTCTCCGAACTCAACGACCCCCTGGAGCAGCGCCAGCGCTTCCAACAGCAACTGCTCTGGCGCGATAAGGGCGACCTGGAGGCGATGCCAATGGATGAGGACTTCCTGCAGGCGCTCGAGGTCGGACTCCCCCCAACGGCTGGACTCGGCATCGGAATTGACCGGCTGGCAATGGTGCTACTCAACCAGCACAGCATCCGGGATGTCATCTTGTTCCCGCATCTGCGTCCGGAGCACTCCACAGTTGGAACGTCTCCCAATCCGTAAGCGCTATGGGCTATACGCCGCTGCCATCGCCCTCTGTGCTTACCGTTGCACGCCCGCAACGGCTGTGGCTGCATCTGCTGCTGTTCGTGCTCACCTTCTTCTCCGTCCTGCTGGCAGGGGTGCAGTGGATGGGCAAGGACTTCACCGAGCTGAGCAATCTCCACTACGGGCTGACCTACGCCGTGCTGCTGCTGTGCTTCCTGAGCGCCCATGAGTTCGGGCACTACTTTGCCGCCCGATACCACGGGGTGGATGTGTCGCTGCCGTACTTTCTGCCCGTGCCGCTCCCGGTGTTCTTCCCCTTTGGAACCCTGGGGGCGGTCATTCGGACGCGCTCCCCAATTCTCTCGCGCCGCGTGCTCTTCGATATCGCCATCGCCGGACCTCTGGCAGGGTTCGTCGTCAGTCTCGTCATCCTCATCATTGGCTTCCAAACGCTGCCACCGCGCGAGTACCTCTACCAGGTGCATCCGGAGTATGCCCAGCTTGCGGAGATTCCGCCTTGGGGATTGCACTTCGGCGATATCCCGCTCTACCACTGGCTTGCCCGCTGGTTCGCTTCGCCGGAGGGCTTCCTGCCACCGATGAACGAGATGTACCACTACCCCTTCCTGTGCGTTGGCTGGTTTGGCTTATTCGTGACCATGCTGAACCTGCTCCCGCTGGGGCAGCTCGATGGTGGACACATTGCGTATGCACTCTTCGGTCGCGCGCACGTGTGGATTGCCCGCGCTGTCTGGTACGCTCTGCTCGTGCTGGGGTTGGGTCCGGTGATGGGCTGGCTGGCAGGACTTCTGCAGGTGGATTCGCCAAACGTGCTCTTCCAGCTCCTGCAGGGAATGCTACTGCCGCTGTTCCGCTGGATTGAACACGTTGCCCCGTGGTACTACAACGCCTGGGGCGGCTGGCTGGTATGGGCACTCTTTGTGCGCTTGTTCCTTCGCCTGGAGCATCCACCGGTGCCCGATCCCATGCCGCTGGGCAGGGGGCGGCAACTCCTTGGCTGGCTTGCGCTGGTGATCTTCGTGCTCTGCTTCAGCTACAACGGGATCTACGACGTGCCTGCACCAGTGATGCCCTCACCGCTGCCGTAGGTCCACAGCGCGCAGGTCCACCTGGCGCTTCCGAATGTCTGCGCGCAGAATCTGCACACGCAGCCGCGAGCCAATGGTGATGCTCTTGCGCGTCCGGCGTCCACGGAGGCAGTAGCGCCGCTCATCGAACACGTAGAAATCGTCGCCCAGCTCGCGCAGCGGCACCAGTCCCTCGACGAAGACCCGGTCCAACAGCACGAACACGCCGAACGAGGTCACGCCCGTGACCATTCCCCAGAACTTCCGCCCCAGCAGCCGAGTTGCCAGCATAGTCTGCGCCAGCTTGACCGACGCCCGCTCGGCTTCGACGGCGATCTGCTCCCGCTGCGAGCAGTGCTCCCCGACCTGCTCCAAGTACTCCTGCAGGGAGCGAATCCGCTGGAGCGAGGGCTTACCGCGCAAGTACTCCGTCAGCAAGCGGTGCACGACAAGGTCGGGATAGCGCCGAATCGGAGAGGTGAAGTGCGTGTACTCTGCAAACCCCAAGCCGTAGTGCCCGATGTTGTAGGGCGAGTAGACGGCTTTTGCCATCGCCCGCAGCAGCAACTGGTGAATCACCATGCGCTCGGGGCGGTCGTGAATCTCCTGCAGCAGTTGCATCCACTCCTGCGCGGTCTTTGGCTCTCGGCGCACCCGTATTCCGAGCGCACGCAGCAGCTCAACCACCTCGCGCAGCTTCACCGGGTCGGGAAGGTCGTGAATGCGGTAGAGAAACGGCAGCGGCTGTTTGAGCCCCAACTGCTGTGAGCGCTCCCGGACGAAGCGGGCAACCGTGCGGTTCGCCATCAGCATCAGCTCTTCGATGAGGCTGGTGGCATCGGTGCGCACCTTTGGTTCTACGGCAACGGGGAAGCCCTGCTCATCCAGGCGGAAGCGCAGCTCCATCGTCTCAAAGTCAATGCCGCCCTCGCGGAGCCGACGTTGCCGGAGCTTCTGCGCCAGGCGATGGAACTCACCGATGAGCTCGGCATGCTCGCCCGAGCCGCTTTCGATGATCTGCTGCACCTCATCGTACGTGAAGCGCCGGCAGTTGCGGATAACCGAGCGGCACAGCTCATAGCGCCGCAGCTCGCCCTCGGGAGTGAACTCCATGAGCACCGAGTAGGTCAGCCGCTCCTGGTCCGGCACCAGCGAGCAGATATCGTTGGAGAGCACCTCCGGCAGCATTGGGACGACTCGGTCGACCAAATACACGCTGGTGCCTCGGCGGCGCGCCTCCTCGTCAACCCGGCTGCCCTCGGGCACGTAGTAGCTGACATCGGCAATGTGCACGCCCACAAGAAGGTTCCCGCCTGGCAACCGGCGCAGCGAGATGGCATCATCGAAATCCTTAGCGTCCGCCGGATCGATCGTGATGACGGTCTCGGAGCGGAAATCCCGCCGCTGCGCAATCTCCTCCGGCGTTGGGGGATGCGCCAGTGCACGGGCCTCCTCCTCAACTGCTTCCGGGAAGCGGAAAGGGAGGTCGAACTCCTTGAGGATGGAAGCGAACTCCACGCGCGGGTCGCCCGCCCGCCCAAGGAGCTCGACAACCTCTGCCTCTGGGCTCTTGTTGGGGTCATCCCAGCGGACCAACCGCGCCAGCACCTTATCGCCATGCCGCGCCCCTTTGAGCCGATCCGGCAGCAGCAGGAAGTCTACGTAGTAGCTCTCCTCGTCGGGCACCAGGAAGTAGAAGTTGCCATCGTACTCAACGGTTCCGCTCACCAGGTCGCGCGCACGCTGGAGCACGCGCAGCACCTCCCCGCGCGGCTTACGGCGCGAGCTCTCCCGCAGTGGGCGCACCAGCACCCGATCTCCAGGAAGCGCCGTGTTCAGATGGTGGCGCCGAACCACAATCTCCGGATACTCCGGATGCCCACTGCGCACAATCCCGATGCCGTGCTCGATGTGGAGCGTCCCCTCGATCGCCGTTGCATCATCCACGGAGGAGAGGGCATAGCGCTGCCGAGCAGCGCGACGGACCAACCCCTGCTGCTGCAGCCACTCCAGCGTCCCGAGCAACTCTTCGTAGCGCTCCGAATCCTTCCGAATCCGAAGTCGGCGCGCAATCTCATACACGCGCAATGGGCGCTCCCGCAGAAGCTGCAGAATGCGTTCGGCAAGCTCTGGATAGACCGCTCGCTGTGTCTTTACCCGTGCCATGGACTCTGCCTCCTCATGCGAAGACCGTTACGGTGTTGCCTCGGCTGAGCGCGCGCTGCAGTGCCGTGTGCGCCGCCCGGAGCATCTCCTCCGAGGTCTTATCCGGCTGGAGTTCGACCAATCCGATGCTGAGCGTTAGGTTGAGCCGTCGCTCCCCCACGGGGGCGACCGCCGTTGCTACCTGCTTCCGCAGGGCTTCCGCCCACAGGCGCGCTTGCACCGCAGACATCCCCGGTAGCAGAACGCCCAGCGTCTCCTCATCGGCATATCCGACGAGCGCGCCGCCACGGAGCTGGGTCCGAAGGAGCGGCAGCACGTGTCCGGTGAGCAGCTCTCGGATCTCCGCCACAGTCAACTGCGCCAGCGTCCCGTACCGGTCTATCTGCAGCAGCGCCAGTGTAGCGGGGTACTGGAGTGTGCGGACCCGCTCCAGCTCCTCGTTGATGCGCATGCGGAATCCGGTGCTGCTCCACAGCTCCACGCCCGGCAGCCACTGAAGTCCAGAGCCCACCTGCTCGCGCAGGTAGCGATGCTCCAGCAGCAGTCCCGCCCATCGAGCCCGGCGCAGAAGCTCCTGCTCCTCCTGTGGCGTCGGGCGCTGAGCTGCCTCGTAGTACACCACGCCGTAGCAGTGCGTCGAGGAGCACAGCGGCACCGCCCACGCTGCCGCCGTCGGTGCAAGAGGAGGCTCCTCCTGCGCCAACACCCGATGGCGGAACACCCGTGGGTCCCAGTACTGCACCGTGCCGGTGTGAATCGCCGCTCCGACCAAGCTCCCCTGCAGCGTACTCCAGCGCCCCTGGAGCTGCTTCCACGCAGGGGGAGCATCCGCAGCGACAAGCTGCCACCCACGCTGCCGGGCAACATAGCAGCACAGCACCACCACCGCTGCCGACGGGAACCTCAACAGCTCCAGAAGTGCCGGCTCCAGCTCTTCGGCTTCCAATGTCCGCTCTAACGCCTCCGCTGCAGAGCTACGCTGCAGCATCTCGTACCAGCGCAGGTAGCCCTCCAAGACCTCCCCGATGAAGCGGACGGCATGCCCCAGTAGCGTCACCGTCTGCGGAGAATACGCCCCCGGCTGCGCGCTATCCAAGCACAGCGCACCGATGACCGCACCGCGGAAGAAGACCGGAACCCCCACAAAGCAGGCGGTTCCGACGGGCTCCCGGTAGTACGGGAACAGCTCCGCTTCCGCTGCCGGGTGGATTTCGGTCACAATCTCGGCTTTGCCCTGCTGCACAAGCTGCGAGACGATGTCCTGCCCCAGCGGGAACTTCCGCCGCTCGGTGTGGAGGGCATCGCTTTCGGAATGGTACGCCTCCAGCACCAAGCACCCCTGTTCGGAATCCAGCCAAAAGAGCACCGCCGTACGCGTTGGCGTGACCAAGCGCAGCAGCTCCAGAAAGCGCTCCAGCAGGGCATGCAATGCTTGTCGGGGCTCCGAAGGCGTTGCCGGCGAAGGCAGCAGGAGATTCGGCGGCAGCGCGTAGCTACGAATCCGCACCGCCGGAGGCGCCGGAGTGGTTTCCGCAGGCTGTGCAGGGAGCGCGGCAACTCGGCGGCGCCGCTCTACCACGCGCACGCTGGAGAGCTCCTCCTCAAAGCTGCTTGCCTGCTCGGGCTGCTCGGCAGTGGCGGGCTCTTCACGGGGGGCTTCCTCCAGACTTTCGGCGAAATCATCGAAGATGAGGCGTCGCCCGCCCCGCTCCTGCTGCACCGTTGCCCGTAACTGTGCCGCTTCCGAGCGGAGCTGTGGATTGTACGTCTCCGCCGCCCCCAGCCGCTGGGAGAGCAGCAGGAGAAACGCCAGCGCCCCCAGCAGCGCAACCGATACACCGATGAGCCGCACCGGTGCATCCTGCAGAAACAGCGCAATGGCAACTCCCAAGAGGACCACTCCGGCTGCCAACCAATCTATGGGCAGCAGGAGCCGCAACAGCCGCTTTACTTGCTCGACCATCCCCTTCGGGCAAGCCCAAACTCCACGTGTGTTGCCGTTGCCTGCCGGAAGTGCTCCGTACTGGCGCGCGCCGTATCCTGCAGCACCACCTCAAACTGCATCCGCAGCCGCAAGGACTTCCGTACGGTATAGCCCTCCTGGGCATCCACCAGGATGTTTCCTCCGCCGGAGAGCCTCTCGTTGCGCAGCTCTGCCCGGAGCGCTCCCTCCTGCTGACGGCGCTGCAACACCTCCGTGCGCAACTGTGCGGCAATCTCCAATGCGCGCCGCCCTTCCAGGAGCTGCTCCCCCACGATGACGTAGCGGGCAGTGTTGCGGGTGGGGAAGATCGAGGCAAGCGCATCCGGATAGCTCTCCGCCCAACTCCGGCTCGTGTCAATCCGGCCGCTGGGGAATGCCAGGTACTCCTGCTGCAGAGGGCGGTAGATCTGCTCCTCGATTCGCTGGGAGAGCGCCGCCATGAGCTGCGGAGGGATCGAGTCCGCCACGCCGCGCATCAGGCGCCGGATGATGGGCTCGAGGCCGTAGATGGAGTCAATCTGCCCCAGCGGCGAGACAAGCATTCGGACCTCCGCCCCCAACAGCGCGTTGAGGTGCGTGAAGTTGGGGTTTTGCCGATCCTCGCGGCGCCGTGAATCATAGCTGATTCGCTGCGGCGCCCCCAGGCTGTCCGGCGTCACAAACGTGGCAGCAAGGGTGTCAATCCGCACGCCCAGCTCGATCCGCCCATCCGGGTACACCCGGCGCACTGTTTTGGTGTAGTACTGCCAAATGCGGCTGGTCTGCTGGAGCGAATCGTAGACTACGGTATCCACGCGGGTCATCCAGTACTCGTACCACTGGCGGGGCTGCACTCGGTACCGCAGCGTCTCCGGCACCGCTACCGAGGTAGCTGCCGGTGGAAGCAGCGTGTCCGCCACACTGTTGTGTTCCTCTGGCACCGGTGCCCGCTCCTGTGAACGGCATGCCGCCAGGGAGAGCCACGCCATCGCCCCGCTGATGCAGAGGGCTACTGTTCGCCGAGAAATCTCCATTGTCGCTCCACTGTGTAAAACTGTCGAAACGGTGTAGAATCGCCCAACTCCAGCTCCAGGTTCGCCCGCAGATGCGACCGCCGGATAAGCCCCTGAGGGAGCAGCTCGACCTCCCACTGTGCCGTACCGGAGCCTCCGAGAACGGTGAGCGGCTCGGGGAAGCCAAAGAGCCAGTGCTGCCCACGCTCCGGTACCAATTGCTCCAACCGCGCCTGGATGAGCCTACTGGTATCACCGGCAGCAGCGAGCCGAATCCGCGCCGTATCTGTCCAACGAAGCCCTTCGACCCAAAGCGTCAGCAGCCGGGTCCACGTGGAATCCTCCCGAACCCGGATGCCCGGCACGATACCCCCGTGCAGGTCGAAGAGCGCCTGCCAGCGGGCATCTGCAACGCGCTCCAGCAGGCGGGAACGACGCTGAGCGTCGTGGGCAAGCTCGCCAGCGATGTACTCGCGCAGCCACTCCAAGCCCTCCCCGCCAATACGGGCAACATCGCCGTAGGGGGAGAGCGTGAGCTCGATCTCCGTGCCCATCACCGCCAGGATGTCGTCTAAATCGGGTGTCCGGGGCTTCCGCACCGCCGCCCGCTGCAGCTCCTCGGAGCTGAACACCTCCCGCAGCGTATCCTGCTGGAACTCGTAGCGGATGGACTCCACCCGGCAGGCAAGTTCGGTCATGTCCCCTTCGCGGGCAGAGAAGGCATACAATCTGAGCCGATAGCGCACGGTCCGCTGCCATTGGCGCTCCTTCCCATCGGGGAGGAGCTGGCGCGCCTGCAGCCGCTCCTCCAGCTCGTAGAGGCGGACCCTCCCCACGGGTACCGTCGCCAGCAGTCGCGGACGCAATGGCTCACGCACCGAGGGCACGGATTCTCCTCGGACCTGCGCCCAGAGCGGCGGCATCAGTGCCAATGCGGCGAGAACCGATACAGCAGCCATGCGGCAAGGCTCATGCCATCCCATATCTCCCCACGGCGGATTGCGTCCTCGATACGGTCGGCGTCGGAGAGCAGAATCTCCAACTCCTCCGTCTGGTCCCACTGCGGCGCGTGCGCGTGCAAGCCCCGAGCCAGAAAGACCGTGCACTCCTCATCGGTCATTCCATTGCACGGGTTGAAGCGTCCCAGCTCAATCCACTCCTCGGCCTGGAAACCAGTCTCCTGGAGCAGCTCGCGACGAGCCTCCTCGAGCGGCTCCGCTCCACTGGGGTCCCATCCACCACCGGGAAACTCAACGCTCCAGCGCCGGTTGAGGTAGCGGTACTGGCGCACCAGCACGTACTGCCGGGGCTTGAACTCTGGGATTACCAGCACCGAGCCTCGGCTGTGCACGTAGTAGTAGGGCGCTGCGGTCCCGTCGGGCAAGCGGTAGAGGTCCTTGCGATACTCCCAGTAAGGATTCCGCGCCAGGAGCGTGCTTTTCAGGCACTCATACGTCATGGTCGAGCAGTTCCGTGCGGCTGAAGAAGAAGGCGATCTCGCGCTCGGCGTTCTCTGGCGAATCCGAGCCGTGAATGGCGTTCTCGCCTTTGGAGGTTCCGAAGCGCTGCCGAATCGTCCCCGGGGCTGCTTCGGCAGGATCGGTTGCGCCAATGAGCGCCCGGAAGTCCTCCACCGCTCGCTCCTTCTCCAGCGCCAGCACGACGACGGGTCCGCTGCTCATAAAGCAGACCAGGTCCTCGAAGAAGGGGCGCCCGCGGTGCACGGCGTAGAAGTCTTCGGCTTGCTGGCGCGATAGCCGCACCAGCTTCATCCCGATGATTCGGAAGCCCGACTGCGTGATCTGCGCGATGATCTCGCCGATGAGATTCCGCCGCACCGCATCCGGCTTGATGATGGCAAGGGTCCGCTCCGCCATGGTCCAGAACTTTGCTACTGTTTCTTCCGCACCTGTAGACGTCCCTTCGGACGAGCCCGCTTCCGAGCCTTCGGCTGCCGGTCCTCACGGCTCTGCCCGATCGCCCCGACCACCTGGGCAACGGTGCGCCCAATCTCGGCGGGAGATTCCACAACTGCAATCCCTGCGGCACGGAAAGCCGCTAACTTCTCCGCTGCCGTACCGCGCCCGCCGGTAATGATCGCCCCTGCATGTCCCATACGACGCCCTGGCGGCGCGGTTCGCCCCGCTACAAACCCAATCACGGGCTTGGTCATGTGCTGGCGCACGTACTCGGCAGCCTCCTCCTCGGCTGTGCCGCCAATCTCCCCGATGAGCAGCACCGCATCGGTGCCGGGATCCTCCTGGAAGAGCTGCAGCAGATCGATGAAGCTGGAGCCCACCACCGGGTCTCCGCCGATGCCAATGCAGGTGGATTGCCCCAGCCCCAGGTCCGTCAACTGCTTGACGGCTTCGTAGGTCAGCGTACCACTGCGCGAAATCACCCCAATCCGCCCCGGGCGGTGGATGAACCCGGGCATAATCCCCAACTTGCACTCCCCTGGAGTGATGACGCCGGGGCAATTCGGACCGATGAGCCGCGAGCGGCTGCCCCGCAGTGCCTCGTAGACGCGCACCATATCACGCACGGGGATGCCTTCGGTGATGCAGACGATGAGGGGAATCTCCGCCTCTATCGCCTCCAAGAGCGCATCCATCGCAAAGGGGGCAGGGACAAAGATGACGCTCGCATTCGCCCCGGTTGCCTGCACGGCTTCGCGCACGGTGTTGTACACCGGAACCGGCTGCGGGAAAAGGTCCTGCCCTTTGCCGGTGTAGAGCGTCCCTCCCTTGCCTGGTGTGACACCTGCAACGACCTGCGTCCCGTACTGCAACATCTGCGCCGTATGGAAGGTCCCCTCCGTGCCCGTGATGCCCTGCACCAGGACCCGAGTGGAGCGGTCAACCAAGATGCTCATGCTTGCCCCTGAATTCGTTCAAACGCCCACGCGCGCAAACTTACGAAAACTCGCTCCCCACATGCCTCAGGGGAAGTTGAAGGGCGGCTCTACCGCAACGGAATCCAGCCATGCGGAGCCGCACGCCCGATAGGCTTTCCGCAACTGCTCCAGAGGCACTCCCAACGACTCTACCCCCATCTGGGACGCCAGGAGCCGTAGATGCAGCTCTTCGAAGCGGTAGCCACACTCGGTTGCTTCGTGGAGTGCCCGCTGGAGGAGCTCCGCAGCGCGGGTGTTCCCGCTTGGGAGGTTCCCAGCGCACTGCAATCGGGCGAGCACAACGTACACAAAGCCGCGTCGATCGCGCGTTTGGCGAAAGAGCCGTGCCGCCGCCGTCAAGCGCTGCCGTGCAGCCTTGCGCTCGCCTTGCAGGAGATACGCCATCGCCTCGCCCCAGAGCGTATAGGCGTAGCTGACACGGTCCCCAAGGCGCTCGTAGAGCTCCTGAGCGGCGGCAAAGTAGCGGTGCGCCTGCTCCCACTGCCGGAACATCCGATGCGCATTGGCGATACCGCAAGCAGCGTAGGCGCGACCGAAGACCGACCCCACCTGCTCCAGCTTCCGGTGTGCCTGCTCGTAGAAGAGCAACGAGAGCTCGGCTTCGCCCCGCATGCGGGACAGCCCGCCCAAAGCGCACAGCACAAAGCCCTCCCCGAGTGGATCCTCAAGCTCCTGGTACAGCTCCAGCGCCTCCGTTAGGGTGTCCAGTGCCTGATCAAACTGCCCCAGGAAGCGCAGCGTTCCGCCCAGCGCCCAGAGGGTGTAGGCGTAGCCGTGCTCATCCCCGTGCTGGCGATACTGCCGGAGCGCCTGCTGCAGCAGTGTCCGGGCACGGGCGAGCTCCCCAAGCGCCCGCAACGCCATCGCCTCTCCGACGAGGCTATCGGCATACTGCAGGGAGTGCTCCGCTCCCTGCCGGGACGATTGGTACAGCCGACACGCCAAGCGGAATTGCCCGAGCATCCGACGACAATGAGCCTCCTGAAGGCGGCATTCGCGCCATCGTGCACTGCCGCGTGCAAATGCTCTCGCTGCTTGCCGATATAGCTCCGCCGCTTCCCGGAAACGCTCCCGCCGATGGACAGTCTGCGCTTGCCTCCAGAGCCTCTCGGCCTGGGATAGCACCCCTGGGCGAACCAGCATCAACGGAACATCTCCTTGATCATGCCCCACGTGCGGCGCACTCCGCTGACGTTGTGCACCACCGGGATGGTGTTGCTGTAGGAGAGGCTACCGTCGCTCCCGACGATTTTGAGCCGATACCGGTAGAGCCCCTGCACCTCCGCCGCCAGGCGCGGCGCATCCTTGTCCTCGTAAGTGTACGTCGCTGGTGCTCCCTTTGCCGCAATCGTAGCAATCACGCGGTAGGTGGATTCCTGCCCTGCAGCCCGTTCCAGCTCGTAGCGGAGCACCCTCTCCTCGCGGCTCACCCTCCACTCCAGCACAATGCTGCTCCCCGTCGAGCGCCCTGTGAAGCTGTCAATGACGACCTCCGCCGCCAAAAGGGCGAAACTGCTCAGCAGCGCTGCCACTCCGTACACCAAGCTCCGTCTCATGCAGCGCTTCCCTGGTTGGCGCACCCGCAGGGACTCGAACCCCGAACCTTCTGGTCCGTAGCCAGACGCTCTATCCAATTGAGCTACGGGTGCGCAGATGAGACTGCCCCACTTTGGGCAGCCGCCTGTTGCCGTAGAGTGTTGACGAACCGCGCCAGGCGCGATTTTCTGTTGGCTGCAGCATTCTCGTGGATGACCCCATGGGCTGCCACACGGTCAATCACCTTATACGCCTGCTGCAGCAAGCGTTCGGCTTCCTCAACCGTGCGCGCCTGCAACACGGCTTTGATGGCTTCCTTGAGCAGCCGCTTGTTACGCCGGTTGTACGCCCGACGCTTCTCCGCTTGCCGCAGGCGCTTCTTCGCTGACGCGTGATGTGGCATCTTCACCCACAGGAACGTTGCTGCGGTTGCAAAATTACGCAGTTGCCCGCTTCCGCAGATGCTCTCCTCGACTGAGCCGATCCGCCCACCGAATGGGCTCCGGTAGCCGGAACCCGCGGCAGCACTGCAGCACAAGCCAGCAGGCGAAGTCCAAATCCACGCGATGCCCTATCGAGACGAACACCGGACGCACCCCTGTCCGAGTTCGTAATGCCCGAGCGACGAGCTCGCCACGGTCGTACACCGGGACCGCGCTGCCCGCCTCCACTCCAAGCGGCTCCTGATACTGCCCACAGAGCAAGCTCTTGGCACAGCCCACCGAAGGGAGGTCCAACAGCACCCCAAGGTGGGACGCAATCCCAAAGCGCCGAGGATGCGCAATTCCCTGCCCATCGCACAGCAGTACATCGGGCAGGAAGGGAAGCTGCTCGATCGCGCTCACAATCGCCGGAGCCTCCCGAAAGCTCAGGAGCCCCGGGACATAGGGGAAGCGCACCGGTTGCTCAACGATCGCCGTCTGCACAAGCTCCAACTCAGGGAAGCTAAAGACAGCCACCGCCGCCCGCACCCATCCTCCCCGGTACGCTGCATCCACTCCCGCCACAGAGCGCAGATTCTGGACCCGCCGCTGCCGCTCCACTCGGCTTGCCCATTGGCGCTGCAGCTCAATTGCCTGTGCCGGTATCACCTCCCACCAGGCTGGCTCCATGCTGCCGAGAAGCTCAGCGCACCAACGGGACAACTTGCCAGAAGCGCTCCCCACTCCACAGCCCTTCGACGAGCACGGCGTACACCCCGCTGCTCGGTGCACGCCAGGAGAGCTGCTGCCGCTCGCCGTGTCCAACCCAGCGGTGCTCCTCCCAGCTCGTCCGCCCATCGGCAGCGAGCACACGGATACGCCACGGCTGCGCCACCGCGCTGAAGAGCTCCAGCGTTAGCCCATCGCCGGCGTGCAGGAGGGTCAGCGCTGAGCTCTCCCGCAGCCCCAGACGCCCAACGGCGCAGAACTCCACGCGTAGCCATCCATCGCGCGTGGTGCTGGCGACGGGCTTCCGTGCTGCTATCCGTGGCTGGGGAAGATGCAGGAGTGTCTCGTTGGGGATCCCCGCCAGTGCAACCCCGCGAATCCAGGCAATGACCGTGGGCTCCTCTGCAACGACCTGCCCCAGGCGCACCCCTAAACGCCCCTGTCCATCGAAGCGGAACGGCAGCGCCGAGTCACGGTAGACCCCCACCGGCAGCAGCAGCCGCGGATCGAACCACACCTCCAGCTCCAGCTCCTCCACGCCAGCGCGCGCGGGAAGCCCTGCAGCCCAGATGGGAAGCTGCACCGTATCCCCTGGTGCGGCGATATGGCGCTCTATCCACACCTGCGCTGTGTACAGCTCCTGCTGCACCCGCGCCGTCAGCGGAACCCGCAGCGTATCCGTGCACGCCGAGCGCAGAGCTACTCGCAGCCATGCTTGCGCATCCCCTACGGCGGCAGCATCGAAGCGAACGCGGAGAGGCATCCGTGCGCCCGGAGGGAGCACCTGCGGCAGATTGGGCGCTTCCACAGCGAATCCCGCTCCCGGCGGCTCGATCCAGGCAGATTCCACCTCCAGCGCAATCGAGGTGGGATTCCACACCTGCAGCTCCCGCACAGCGCTCTCCTCGAGGAAGAGCGCTCCAAAATCCAGCGCCGTCGGCTCCGGCAGCGCGTACCCGCGCACCCCTACGGCGGAGAGCTGCACCCAGCGCTCCTGTCCGCAGAACCGGCTGCGGAGCCGCAACTGGGCACGCTCCTCTCCAATGGGAAGCTGCCAGGGACGAAGCTCCACAAGGACCGTATCGAGCGCGCCACCGGACAGCTCACGAAGGAGCGACCCCACAACGGCGAACGCCCCGCTTGCCGATTGCAGCCACAGCTCGACCGTATCCGCCAGGCTCCCTGCATTCTGCACCACAACCCCAAGCCGCACCGGCTCACGGCAGACCTCGACCTCGCCGAACTCCACCGCAGAATCCGCCTGCAGCACCGAACGGTAATGCTCCACCTGCAGCGGGATGGAGAAGCGCTCCACCGCCGGTGCCACCGTCTCCACGACCAGCTCCGCTTGCACCAAGCCCTCTCGGTCAAGCCCAACCTGGAGCTCGACCAGAGCTGTCTCACCCGAGGATAGCTGCAGGCGTCCATCAGCGGGCGCCACAAGCTGGAACTCCGGCAGCGGCGGTTCAATCCACAGCCGCACCTCCTGCGACTCCTGCCCTTCGTTGCGGAAGCGCAGACTAACCCGCTGAGCTACCGGCGTACAGTACTGCAGGACATGCAGCCGCGCCGGCTCCACCGCCAGCGCAACTCGCCGGCTGCGCAACTCCACGGGAACGCAGAACTCCGCTGCACACTCCGCATCGGCACGCACGCATAGCGTCCCCCGGTAGGTCTCCTCCACATCCGGACGCAGCTCCAGCCGCAGCGGCAGCGCTGCTCCCACCTCCAGCCACGTCCCCGGCACCGGTTCGAGCAGCTTGACCCAACTGGGCAAGGGCGGATTCCACCGATACCCTGCAATGCGGATGCGCGCCGAACCGACGTTGCGCAGTAGCCCCTCAGCGGTATCCAGCTTGCCGACCACCGAGCTCGCCTGGAACGCTGCTGGCTCAAAGCGCAACGCTGCTCGCACCCCTTCACCCCGAACGGCGATGGCAACCCGCTCGCCGCACGGCAGCACAACCAGCACAACCGTATCCGCAAACACGCCCTCCCAGCTTGGGGCAAAGCGGATGCGGAGCCCAACGGTGTCCCCACCGAGCAGAACTGGAGGATTGCGCAGGTCCTCCACCTCCGCAGCAAATGGCGGAGCAACCCGCGGCTGACTCAACAGCGCCGTGAGTGTCCCCGCATTGTGCAATCGGATCCGGACGCTCTGCTCCGTGCCCACACAGACACGCCCGAAGTCGTAGCTCACCTGCTGCGCCGTGACCAGGGTCCGACGGGCTTCCCCGACAAGCTCAATAGCGAAGGGATTCCTGCGTCCGCGCGCGCTGGTGGAATCGTTGTTCTCCAGCCACAGCACAGCGCGGAACGCTCCTTCCTGCAGGGGACGGACCCACACCAGCAGCGTATCGGCACGCCCCGGTGGTAAATCCCGCGGAGTTGCTGCCCCGCTTGCCCAGCCCAGGACTTCAACAGCTCCAGGCGGCGCCTGCTCCAGCCAATACCGCGCGATGTGCAGGGTGTCGTTGCCGGTGTTGACAACCGGAATCGAGTCCACCTGCTCCAATCGGCACTGCAGTGCGTAGATCCGCTGCGGCGGGGCATTCAGAATCGGCGAGACGCCGTACACTCGGACAACGATGACGGTCTCGCGTGCACAGGGCTGCAAGCGGATTCGGAAGCGGGCTTCCATCCAGCCCGTATCGGTGGGGACCACCACGAAGGGCAGCTCCGCACCCGCGACGGGGATGGGGAAGGGAAGCTGCGCCTCATGCCGGATTCCCCCGCTGCCTCCGACCCAGTCAATCTGCACGATCGCCACGCTATCGCGGCGCACGCGCCATGGCAGCGTTGCACGGGTCTCCACTCCGCAGCGTGCCGGTGCCACTACCAACGTATCACGCAGAGGGAAGCCATCGGCTTCCCGCGCATTGCCCCGCAGCACGACTTGCCGCACCATGCCATCGGGGAAGCGCGCCACGAGCACCGCAGTGAAGCTCCCCGCCCGCGATGGCGCAAACCGCACCACAATTGCCGTCCAAGAGCAGCTCTGCAGCACCGCCGCCGGTGGAATCCCCCGGAGCTGGAACGCCGCTGAATCCGTGCCTTCGATTCGCAGCTCCACCGACACCGGATTGAAGGAGCGGTTCTCCAGGCGCACGGTCAGCTCTGCATTGCCGGGGATGCACACCGTCGGGAAGAACAACGTGTCGGTCTCAAAGCGCCGCTCCGGTGGGGCAAGGCGCCAGACCCCTTGCCCGACGACCCACCCGAGCGTGTCGTTGATGAACCAGATGTCGTCCAAATGCTTCGTGGGGTCAATGCCGCAGTTGCGGAGCTGCCATGTCTGCCCCCCATCGGCGGTGTAGTAGACCGAGCCGTTGTAGCCGCACGCCCAGCCTCTGGTCGGCGTCAGGAGGAATGCCCCGAACATTGGTTGCCCGGTGCTGTACTCGCGCCAGCTTGCGCCACCATCGGTGGAGAAGCGCATTCCGCCAGCATTGCCCTGCCCGCTACAGCTTGTGCCGGCAAAGGGCAGCAGGTAGGATTGCCCCACATGCGTCAGCTCCTCCTGCCAGACGGCTGAGCCCGTGGTGGCGAACACCTCCCAGGTCTGCCCACTATCGCTGGTGCGCCACAGCCGCCCGCTGCTGACGGCTATCCCGCTGCCGTCCGGGTACAGAATCGCATCGGTCAAGCCGCTGTTCGGCTCCGAACCTATAAAGACCGACCACGTGGCTCCCCCGTCAGTGGTGCGGTAGAACCGCTGTGTTGAGCCGCCGCATCCGCCGCCGATCACCACCCCCACCGTTGGGCTCAGAAAGTACGTGCCCCAGAAGGCGCGTTGCTGCGTATCCTGGGGCGTCACCTGCACCCACGTCGCTCCACCATCGGTGCTGCGCCAGATGCCCTCCGGCCCTGAGGTGTAGCCCACCTGGGGCGTGACGAAGTGGATGCTCTCCAGTTGGTACGCGTTGGGAATCTGCGTGCCTTGCCATGTGCGCCCTCCATCGGTGGTGCGCACCACCATACCATTGAAGCCGCAAATCCAGCCGTACTGCGGATTGGAGGGCAGGAAGAAGACGTCCAGCCAGTAGTTGGAGTCGTACTGCCCCGGCAAGGAGACCCGCTGCCAGTACTGCGCCCACGCAACGCTGCCACACAGGAGCACTCCGATGACGACTCGGCGCACCATGGCTCTGTTTTGGCTATTTGCAGCAAAATACAACAACGGTGGCAAACACACCGCCAACTACTCAGCGGCGAAGAGCTGCGCCAACGTTCGCTCTCTGAGCCGTTGCACAAGTTCTCGGCAGACCTCCTGCGGGGCGGCGGTGGCATCGCAGCGCAGCAGCATCTCCGCCGGGAGTTCGTGCGGGGGCTCGTAGCGGGGGAAGAGGCGCTCGAACTCCCGAATCCCCGCATCCGAATCCCCAGGCTGCCGCAGGAGCACCCGCCGCCGAAGCACCTCGTACGGTGCGCTCAGCTCGACGAAGAGTAGCCGTACTGGCTGCCGCTGCGATAGCCGAACGAACAGCTCCCGAAGCTGGCGCCGGGCGAAGGTGGCGTCCACAATGGCAGCTCCATCGCGTGGGAGCGCTGCCAGGGCGCTCTCCCACAGCGTCCGGTACGTCCGCTGCGTGACCGCCGGCGCATACAGCAGCGGGCGCATCCATTCTGGGCTGGGCTCGTACGGGGAGAGCCCTGCCAAGCACTTCCGCATGGGGTCGGAGCTCAACACCGCTATCCCCAGCTCCTGTGCCAGGTGCCGCGCCACAGTGCTCTTGCCCACGCCGATGCCGCCCATGACGACCACCACCGTCGGCACAGACCCCAGGACCGCATAGCGCAGTGCCAGTTGGAAGTAGCGGCGCGCCCGCTGCAGCGCCTCCTGACGCTCCGCTTCCGCAACCTCCGCAGCCGTGCCGCGCATGCTCTCCACCTTGCCTCGGACGTAAGCGCGGTAGCACTTGTAGAAGTCCAGCAGCCTCCACAGCTCCCGATCGCCGAGCTCCTGCGCAAAGGTCTGCACCGCGACCCGCGCCAAGTCCACCCGCCCGTAGTACTCCAGGTCCATCGCCAGGAAGGCGATCTCGTTGGCAACGTCAATGTAGCGGAAGCGCTCGTTGAACTCGATGCAGTCGTAGACCAGGACTCGGCGCCCGTGGTAGGCAATGTGCTCCGAATGCAAGTCCCCATGGCAGGCGCGCACCCATCCCTCTTCGGCGCGCCGGCGCAGGAGCGTGTCTGCTTGCTGGTAGAAGGCTTCCACGTACGCCTGGATCTGCTCGTAGGCAAGCGCGCTGAGTGTCATCCCCACGAAGGGGCGAGTCTGCTCGAAGTTCTCATCCGTGCTGATCCGCAGCCGCTCTGGCAATCCCCACTGCCGCAGCTCCGGCGGAGGCTCCTGTCCCCGGTGAAGGCGCTGCACAAGCCACCGAAGTACGCGCCGCAGCTCCGATGCACGCACGTTCCCCTGCTGGAGCCGGTGCCGCAGCACCCACTCCTGTGGGATATAGCGCATCTGCAAGGCATATTCGACCACTGTGCCGCGTCCGCCCAGCCGGAGCTCTCCCGTGCGTGTTCGCACGATTGGGAGGATTCGCCGGTAGATCCCCGGTGCCAAAGCGCGGTTGAGTTCGTATTCGCGCTGCAGGAAGTAGCGGCGCCGCTCCAGCGTGGAGTAGTCCAGGAAGCCGAAATTCACCGGCTTTTTGACCTTGTACACCCACGGCGGGACCAGCGCAACGTAGGAGGTATGGGTCTGGACCAAGCGCACCTGCGACGGGCGATGCGGGTACGTCTCGGGCGTGCACAGCAACCGGAGCAGCTCCTCCGGCGTGTACCGAGGCTCATCCATTCGGGCTCAGGCTCGTTGTCGCAGGCGTAGAAGAGGCAAAGGTGCGGAACCGATAGCCCACGCCTTTGACCGTCTCGATGAGATGGGCACGGTCCCGCAGCTTGGCACGAATCTTAGCTACGTGGACATCCACGGTGCGGGGGGTAACCACTTGCATCTCGCCCCACAGCAGCCGGAGCAGTTCCTCACGGGTGAAGACCCGCCCGGGATTTGCCGCCAGCAGCGCCAGCAGCTCGAACTCCTTCTTGGCAAAGAAGAGCTCGCGCCCGCCAATCCGGGCGCTGTAGTTGGCACGCCGAAGCTCCATATCCCCAACGCGGAGCACCTCAGGCGCAACGATGGTCTCCGTGCGCACCGAGCGCACCCGGCGCAGCAAGCTGCTCACCCGCGCGACCAGCACCCGTGGGCTGACGGGTTTGACCACGTAGTCATCGGCACCCAGCTCCAAGCCTACAATTTGGTCAATCTCATCGGAGCGGGCGGTTAGAAACAGCACCGCCGTGTGCTCGCACTCTGGGAGGCGGCGCATCTGCCGATAGAGCTCGAATCCATCCATGCCCGGCATGGTGATATCGAGCACGGCAACGTCCACGCTGCACTGCTTGAGTTGGCGCAGAGCCTCCTCTCCGGAATGAGCGGTCACCACCCGCCAACCCTGTTGACGGAAGGTGTAGGCGAGCAACTCCGTGACGTCGGGCTCGTCGTCTACGACCAGGATGGTCACGTTCTCACCGTGCATCGCCGTGCTGTGAGCCGGGTCAGCCCCGGGAGCGCCTCTCAGCGCACGTAGCGTTTGTAGCGCTCGTTGATACGCCCCCAGTGCAGATGTGCCAGGAAGTTGTCCACGTACCGTGCCCGCGCCGGACCATCCTTGTGGTAGTAGGCGTGCTCGAAGACGTCGCAGGCGATGAGCGGGATGCCGCCCCAGATGGCTCCGTAGTGGTGCTCATCCACGAGCACATTGAGCAGCCGTCCGCTGTAGAGCTGGTCATAGACCAGGAGTGCCCATCCGGAGAGCTTCGCCGCCAGTGCTGTGGCTTTGAAGTCCGCCTTCCAGGCATCCAGGCTGCCGAACTCGCGCTCGATGGCTGCTACCACCTCCGGTCCCTTCTGCGGGTCCCCATCCCCGCCGAGCACTTCCCAGTAGATATCGTGGAGCAGTGCTCCGGCGTGGTTCCAGGTGAAGCGTCGCTTGAGCTCGCCGATATGGGACCAGTTGCCGTTCGCAGCGGAGCGGTCTGCGGTCTCCAGCTCCGCCTCGATTCGATTGAGCGCTGTCACATAGCCCTTGTGGTGTGTGTTGTAGTGCCAGTCAGCGGTCTCGGGCGAGATCACCTCCCGCAAGAGCTCGCGCGCTTCCTCATCGCTGTAGGGGCGCGGGTTGAACTTCCACTCGTACGGCATCGCAGCAGGACCCTCTGTGTGACATACTCCACCAGCTCAGACAGCAAAGGAGTGACCGCAGCCACAGGTGCGCGTTGCATTGGGATTGCGGAAGGTAAAGCCGCGTTGCAGCAATCCATCGGCAAAGTCCAGCGTCACGCCCATCAGGTAGAAGATGCTGCGCCGGTCAATGAAGACGGGGATATCCTCTGCCGAGAGCACGTAATCATCGGCTCGGGGCTGGGCATCGAACCCCAGCACGTAGGAGAAGCCGGAGCAGCCACCACCCCGAATCCCCATACGCAAGCCGTATTCGGCAGGGATGTTCTGCTGCTGGCGAATCCGGCGCAGCTCCTCCATCGCCCGCGCAGTGATGGTGATGGCATCCTCTTCGCCGGCACCTTCGATGGCAATGGGAATCCGCACGTCCTTGGTCGTCTCGATCATTGCTGCATAGCTTCCGATGATGGGACCTCAAGCAGCTCTGCAATGGTCATCGAGTCGAGCAACTCCTGGAGCCGACGCTCCAGCAGCGCCAGCGGCTGGCGAATGGTGCAGCGCTCGTAGACGTAACACAACTCATCCGGTGCGCTGCAGTCTACCAATCCCCGCCAGCCGGGCTCAACCGCTTCGACCACGGCACGCAAAGTTATCATCTTCGGGTGCTGCAGCAGGGCATAGCCACCCTGCACTCCGTGCTGGGCATAGAGCAACCCCGCGCGCGCAAGGGACTGCAGCACCTTGCCCAGCAGCTCCGCCGAGAGGTTGTACGCCTGGGCGATCTCGCGCGCGGAGACAACCCCCGGCTGCTGCGCCAAATGGCGCAACGCCAGCAGAGCATACTCCACGCGCTTGGAGATCCGCAGCATCACTGGTCGTAGTCAATCACGATCCGCTCGCTCAAGGGCACCGATTGGCACGTCAAGATATAGCCCTGCTCCACCTCCTCCGGTGTGAGGGCATCGTTGAGCTCCATGCGCACTTGCCCCTGCAGCAGTTTGGCACGGCACGTTGCGCAGTAGCCGCTCAGGCACGAATGCGGTGCATCCAGCCCCGCCTCGATTGCAGCGTAGAGCAGATGCTGCTCCGGACTCATCGTAAAGCTGTGCTCCTCGCCGTAGAGCCGCACGGTCACCATCACCTGTCCGAGCCGCTGCCCCACCTCTTGCGTGGGCTGCGTCGAATCCATTGGCGTTGGGGAGTCCGACATCCACCGACCGACGTTTGTCCGACCTCTCAGAGCAATCCCAGTTGCAGCCGCGCTGCATCGGACATCCGCCCCACATGCCAGGGCGGGTCGAAGGTCAACTCAACTGTTACATTGCCCACATCCGGGACCTGGCGGACGGCTTCCTCTACCTGCCGGGGCAGCAGATCGGCAACCGGGCAGGCCGGTGCCGTGACCGTCATGAGGATGTGCACGTTGCGCTGCTCGTCAATGTCGATGCGGTAGATGAGCCCGAGGTCCCAGATGTTGACCGGTATCTCCGGGTCGTAGCACGTCTTGAGCGCCTCGATGATGCGGGCGCGGAGCGGATCCTGCTCCTGACCGTGCTCTGAGGGGCGCTCCCGCCGTGGCTCCTTGAAGAGGAACCCGCGTCCCGCGCTGCCTTCAGTGTAGTCCAGCGTCACGCCCATCAGGTAGAAGATGCTGCGGGCATCCACCACGAAGCGCAGGTCTGCAACCGGGAACTCATAGTCCTCCGGACGCACCTGTGCATCGAAGCCGAGCGTGTACGGGACACGGCGCGCCGGAGGTCCGCTCCGCACCCCCAGGCGCACGACGTAGTGCTCGGGCAAATGGTTGACCTGCCGCAGTGTCCGCAGCGCTTCTACAGCGGCTTCGGTGACAAAGATATCCTCCTCCGGCGTTGCACCGGCAATGACGGCGCTGACGGGAAGCCGATAGACCGCCGTTTCCACCGTCATCAGCGCTACTCCGTTGTAACTGGCTCCTGGCGCTGCTGCAATGCTGCCCGTAGCGTGTGCCAGGCTAAGGTTGCGCACTTGACCCGTGCGGGGAACTCCCGAACACCGGCAAACGCCGCCAGAATACCGAGCTGCTCCAGGTCCACCGCCCCCGTGCCGGTGACAAGCTCGTGGAAGCGCTCGAAGAGCTCCTCCGCCTCTGCCAGGCTTTTGCCGCGCACCAGGGTTGTCATCACCGACGCCGATGCCTGCGAGATAGCGCATCCACTGCCCCGGAAGCGGATCTCCTCGATGGCGCCCTCCCGCACCCGCAGCATCACCTCCAGCCGATCGCCACAGAGCGGATTGTAGCCCTCGGCACGATGTGTCGCTTCGGGCAGCTCGCCGTAATTGCGCGGATTGCGGTAATGCTCCAGCACAATCTGCTGGTAGAGTTCCTGCAGCTCATCCATTGCCGCCGACCCCAAAGAGCCGAATGACCTTCCAGAGCGCCTCCACAAGCCGGTCCACCTCCTCGAGCGTGTTGTAGAGCCCGAAGGAGACCCTCGATGTTGCAGGGACACCGAAGAACTCCATCACCGGCTGCGTACAGTGGTGCCCTACACGGATGGCGATACCCTCCCGATCCAGCACCGTCCCAACGTCGTGCGGGTGAACGCCTTCGATGACGAACGAAATGATGGCAGCCTTGCGCTGGGCAGTGCCGATGAGGCGAACGCCGGGCAGCTCCTGCAGCCGTTCGGTAGCATAGCGCAGCAGCTCGTGCTCATGCGCAGCAATCCGCTCCAACCCGCACTGCTGCACGTACTCCAGCGCCGCCTTCAGCCCGATTGCTCCTGCAATGTTGGGAGTCCCCGCCTCGAACTTGTACGGCACGTCGTTGTACAGCGTGCGTTCGAAGGTCACGTGGCGAATCATATCGCCACCGCCCTGGTAGGGCGGGAACTCCTCTAACCAGCGCCGCTTAGCATAGAGCACGCCGATGCCGGTGGGACCGTAAATCTTGTGCCCGGAAAAGGCGTAGAAGTCGCAGTCCAACTGCTGCACGTCCACAGGCATGTGGGCAACGGCTTGGGCTCCATCTACCAGCACGGGGATGCCCCGCTCATGTGCTGTCTGGATAAGCTCTGCGACGGGATTGATCGTGCCCAGCGAATTCGAGACGTGAACCACCGCCACCACCGCCGTGCGCTCCGTCAGCAGCTCCGGATACGCCTCCAGCATGAGCTCCCCATCGGGCGTGATGGGCAGCACGCGCAGCCGTGCCCCAGTCTGCTCTGCTACAAGCTGCCAGGGAACGATGTTGGAGTGGTGCTCCATGTGGGTGAGCAGGATCTCGCTGCCCGGGCGAATGCGCGTTCTGCCCAAGCAGTGGGCAACGAGGTTGATTGCCTCTGTTGTGCCGCGCACGAAGACGATTTCGGCTGCTTCAGCGGCGCCCAGAAAGCGCTGCACCGTTCGGCGGGCTTCTTCGTAGAGTTGCGTTGCTTGCTCGCTGAGGTAGTACACCCCACGGTGCACGTTGCTGGTGCATTCGGTGTAGTAGTGCTGCAGTGCTGCCACAACCGCTGTGGGCTTCTGCGTCGTTGCGGCGTTATCCAGGTACACAATCGGCTTGCCGTAGACGGTGCGCTGCAGGAGTGGGAAATCCTGCCGCCACTGCCAGACGAGCTCTCGTAGCTCCTGCGCCGAATGCACCGCAGTGCTCATGCAAACTCCTCTATGGGCAACTGGATATGCTCGGCAAGGCTCCGCTCGGCAAGCTCGCGTAGGGCATCGCTGGGAAGCGCCTCCAGCGGCTCCCGGACGAAGGCGTACAGTAGCAGCTTCCGTGCCTGGGCTTCCGGAATGCCCCGGCTGCGCAGGTAGAAGAGCGCTTGCTCATCCAAGTTCCCGACGGCTGCCCCGTGCGTACAGCGGACGTCATCGGCGTAGATCTCCAACTGCGGACGGGCATTGACCGTTGCCTGTGTGGAGAGCAGCAATGCCCGATGCGCCTGGTACGCATTGGTCCTCTGCGCCCCCGGGTGGACATAGATCCGCCCGGTGAAGTTGACGGTTGCCCGCTCCTGAGCAAGCGACTTGTAGAGCTGGTTACTGGAACAGCCCTCCGCCTCGTGCTCCACCCGGGTGTGATGATCCACAAGGCGCTGCCCGGTTGCCATCGTCACACCGTAGAGTTGGGCATCTGCGGCACCACCGGCAAGGCGAATATACACATTGTTCCGCACCAGCGCACCGCTGAAGCTCAACGTCCACACCCGCAGTCGGGCACCGGATTCCAGCCGCGCTGCCAGCGTTGTCACCGCAAAGGCATCGGCGAGCCCATCCTGCCACAACAGCACATCCAGTGCCGCATTCGGCTGGAGGAGCAGCTCAAAGACTGCGTTCGTCAGGCTTGGATTTGCCCCATGGTGGGCGAAGCTGAAGATGAGCGCTGCAGAGGTCCCGGAGGCTACGCTCATCAGAAGCCGAGGCTGCCCCAAGCGTGGGACCGCATCCGCTTGGGTGACTACGCCAATGTGCATCGGCATCGGCAGCGATTCCCGCATTGTGAGCGTCAGCGGCACCGGCGCAAATGCCGTATTGAGCGCCACAAAGGCATCCCCTTCCACATCCACAAGCTGTCCGGGCAGGGGCTCCCTGCGTGCCCCATTGAGGGCAAAGCGCTCGGCGGTGCGCAACTCCACACCTGCGGGGAGCTCATGAACGTGGGGAACCCCGTCGAGCAGCCACAGCTGCGGCTGCGGCAACCCCTGCACCATCGAGAGCGATGGAAGCTCCTCCGACGCCGGCGCTCCCACCTCGTACCTATAGCGGAGCACCGGAGCAAGGCTGGTGTACTTCCAGTCCTCATGCCGCGTGGTGGGGAAGCCTCTCTGCAGCAACGCCTCCAGTGCCCGACGGCGCTGCTGCAACAGCTCGCTCGGCTCTGAGCTTGTCTGCTCCAGCCGAAGGAACTGCTCGCGCAGGTGCTCCAGTAGCTCTGCAGCCATCACTGCTCCCCAAGCGTTGGCAGTACCAGTTCGCCCTCCGAGCGCAGCCAATCGTAGCCACGCTCCTCCAACTCCAGCGCCAGTTCGCGCCCACCCGTGCGGACGATCCGCCCATCGAAGAGCACGTGCACGACGTCGGGCACAATGTAGTTGAGCAGCCGCTGGTAGTGCGTGATGACGATAAAGGAGCGCTCCGGCGAGCGCATCCGGTTGACCCCACTGGCAACGATCTTGAGGGCGTCGATGTCGAGACCGGAATCGGTCTCGTCCAAGATTGCCAACCGCGGTTCCAGCAGCAGGAGCTGGAAGATCTCCCCGCGCTTCTTCTCCCCACCGGAGAAGCCCTCATTGACCGCCCGCTGGAGGAAGTCCGGCTCCATCCCCAGCCAGCTCATCCGCTCCCGGGCGTAGGAGAGGAACTGAATCGGATCGAGCGGCTCCTGCCCGCGCGCCTTCCGCACCTCATTGAGCGCCGTGCGCAGGAAGGTTGCCATGCTGACGCCGGGGATCTCCACCGGATACTGAAACGCCAGGAACAGCCCCGCACGGGCGCGCTCCTCGGGCTCCATCTCCAGCAGGTTCTGCCCATCGAAGAGCACCTCGCCCTCGAGCACCTCGTACTCCTCACGCCCGGCTAAGACCGCTGCCAGCGTGCTCTTGCCCGACCCGTTCGGACCCATGATCGCATGGACCTCCCCGGCGTAGACATCCAAGGAGACGCCGCGGAGAATCTCCTTGCCCTCGATTGCGACACGCAGATTCCGGATTTGCAACAGCGCACTCATCGCTTGTTCGGATTGGTTCGACACGTGTTCAGCCAACGCTGCCCTCCAACGAGATCGCCAGCAGCTTTTGCGCCTCGACGGCGAACTCCATCGGCAGATGGAGCAGCACCTCGCGGCAGTAGCCGTTGACAATCAGCGCGACGGCATCCTCTTCGGAGATGCCCCGCTGCCGGCAGTAGAAGAGCATATCCTCGCCGATCTTGGAGGTCATCGCCTCGTGCTCGGTAACGGCGGTCGGATTGAGCACCTCGATGTAGGGGAAGGTGTGCGCTCCGCACGAGCTGCCGATCAGCAGCGAGTCGCACTGTGTGTAGTTGCGTGCATAGTCTGCGCCGCGCAGAATCCGCACCAAGCCCCGGTAGGTGTTGCTGCTGTGCCCGGCAGCGATGCCCTTGGAGACAATCCGGCTGCGGGTATGGCGCCCGATGTGGATCATCTTCGTCCCCGTATCGGCTTGCTGCCGATGGTTCGTGACGGCAACCGAGTAGAACTCTCCAACGCTGCCCTCGCCCTTGAGGATAACGCTGGGGTACTTCCACGTAATTGCCGAGCCGGTCTCCACCTGCGTCCACGAGATCTTCGACTCCCGCCCCAGGCAGATTCCCCGCTTGGTGACAAAGTTGTAGATACCGCCTCGCCCCTCACGGTCCCCTGGGTACCAGTTCTGCACGGTGGAGTACTTGATCTCGGCGCCATCCAGGGCAATGAGCTCCACCACCGCTGCGTGGAGCTGGTTCTCATCCCGCATGGGTGCGGTGCACCCTTCGAGGTAGGAGACGTACGCCCCCTCATCGGCGATGATGAGCGTGCGCTCGAACTGCCCCGTCCGCGCCGCGTTGATCCGGAAGTAGGTCGAAAGCTCCATCGGGCAGCGCACCCCTGGCGGGACGTACACAAAGGAGCCATCGCTGAACACCGCCGAGTTGAGCGCGGCAAAGAAGTTGTCCGTATACGGCACAACCGAGCCCAGGTACTTCTGCACCAGCTCGGGGTACTTCTGGATTGCCTCGCTCATCGAGCAGAAGATGATGCCCAGCTCGGCAAGCTTCTCCTTGAAGGTCGTTGCCACAGAGGCGCTGTCCAACACTGCGTCCACGGCGACCCCGGCAAGCAGCTTCTGCTCCTCCAGCGGAATCCCCAGCTTTTCGAACATGCGGCGGATTTCGGGGTCAATCTCGTCCAAACTCTGCACATGGCGCTTCTTGGGCGCAGCGTAGTAGCTGATGGCCTGGTAGTCTATGGGCGGATAGACCACCTTCGCCCAGCGCGGCTCCTGCATTGTCTTCCAATGGCGATACGCCCGCAATCGCCACTCCAGCATCCACTCCGGCTCCCCCTTCCGCTCCCAGATGAAGCGGATGATGTCTTCGTTGAGCCCTACGGGGGCTATCTCCTCCTCGATGTTCGCCACGAAGCCGTACTTGTACTCCGACTGCGTAACCTGCTGCAGTACCTCGTCCTGCTGTACCGGCATGGCTCACCCCGTTTTGATGCAGCACCTCGGGGCAGGGGACGAAGGCGAAAGCAGACTATTTTGGTCTCTTTTGTCCCGCCTCCTCGCTCCCTGTGGTCATGCCCTGCAGGAGTGAGCGGAGCTGCTGGTACTGCTCGCGCAGGTGCTGAAGCTGCTCCTCCACCCACGCCAAGCGCTGCCGAAGCTGCTGGTTCTCCGCATCCAGCTCCTGAACCGCTTTGACCAGCGGCGCAACGAACTCCGCGTAGCGCAGTCCGTAGAGATCGCGCTCGTTCTTCGGCGGATCGATCCCTCCGAAGGGGAATCCGATCCGGCGCGCGGCGTGTTCGACCTCCTGCGCCAGGAATCCCGTGCGCACAAGCTCAGCAGCTTCCGACGCGGTTGACAGCCCACCGGCTGCGGCAGCACCAGTGAGCTGCCGGACCCGGTCCGGGTCAATGCGGTAGTTGACCGGACGGAGCAAGCGGATGAAATCCAGCCCGGGCACATCCTCGCGCACGTCCAGCTTGATACGGGCATCGGAGATGGTGCTCCAGCTCACATATCCGCCGATGCTGGTTACGTCGCTGTTTCCGATGCGCACCTGGTTGCTCGCTGTGGTCGCTACGCCGTACCCCAGTGCCGTTGTGTTGGTGTAGTCTGCCCCATTGGGTCCTGCCTGGTACCCTACGGCGGTGTTGGAGGAGCCGCCGACGTTCTGCTCCAGCGCATAGGCTCCCACGGCGGTATTGTACAGCCCACCGGCATTGCGATACAGCGCCTGGAATCCCAGCGCCGTATTGCGCGCCCCATCGGCATTGTTGAACAGTGCGGCAGAGCCCACTGCAGTGTTGTCGTAGCCGGTGGAGTTGCGGAAGAGCGCCTGGTAGCCAACGGCGATGTTCCCATACCCAGTGGTGTTCGCGGGCAGAGCTCTGCTACCGAGTGCCACGTTGAAGGAACCCGTCGTGGTCGCCGCTCCCGCCTGGTAGCCGACGAAGGTGTTGTTGCGTGGGGTGGTGATGTCCTGTGCGGCGCCAGCGCCTTCGCCCAAGAAGACAGACTGTCCGCTGTTGAGCACCTCCAGTTGTGCTCTCGTGGTCAGCCGCAACCGTTCCACATTGGCAACACGCAGGACAAGGGGCTGCGCGTTGGTCGTCCCCAGAAACTGCCCTGCGGTGATGGCATTTCCGGAGAGCGACCAACTCCCCCCACCGGCGACGCTCGTCCAGCGCAAGTTCCCATTGCCATCGGTAGAGAGCACCTGCCCTGGCGTTCCATCCGTTGCCGGGAGCGTCCAGACAATGCTGTTGGGCACATTCGAAGGTGCCCGCAGCCCGACGTAATCCTGACCGTTGATGGCGGCTTCCTGTAAGCGCAGCTCCCGCACCGCCGATGCCGATGAGCCCAACAGCAGATGCGCTTCCACCCGCACCGCAGTATCGCTGGCACTCCAATGGCGGAGGCTATCGGCAACAACTGCTCGGAAGGCGTAGGGCACCGCCGTCAGCGGCACACGAGGGGTAAGCTCTGCCCCGCCACCGAGTGCAACCCCCAGGTAGTACGGGCGGTCAAACGGAAGCGTCAGCGGGCGCTGCAGTCCAATGAGCGTAGAGACTACCCCGTGTTCTACCCGCACCCGCTGCGACTCTACAAACAGCGGGGCGCCACCGGTTGCCACCTCGTAGAGGCGGAACTCCATCTCGTACTCGCCATCCGGCAGAGGTTGCCCGGAAGCATCCAGCAGGACGCCCTGGTACGAGAGCGTCCGTGGGATCTGTGCCATCGCCAGCGCAGCGCAGAGCACCGAGCTGAGCACAACAGCAGCGGCGCGCATCATCTCCTCCAGCCTACGGTGTGGAACTCACTTCAGGATCGGCACCCACACGGAGTGCACCGTACGAGCGCAGTGGAGTCGCAGCAGATATATCCCCGTCGGCAGTTGCGGCAGGCAAGGCCATCGCCCTCCACGCACCTCCGTCCACCCAACGCGCCACACGCACTGTCCCAACAGCGAAAAGAGCTCGCCCCAGAGCGGCTGGCACGCAAGGCGAATGTGCACACCGCTCCCGCACACCTCCACGCTCACGCTGTCGAGCCTCTCAGGGGAGACGCTCACGGGCAGGCGCACACCGTACCAGAAGCCGTGGCGAAGTTCAGCTGTGGCGGTGCTGCTCCCCACAATGGGCTGCCCCAACGTTCCCACCACCGCAGCGGCTGGGGCGGTGGCGCGTACCGCCGCTGCGGCAACTACGGAGCGCACGGATTGAGCAGAGCCCGAAGCACTTGTCAGCACACACAGGCTTACGATGCTCGCCCACCACCGCATGTGTGCGGAGCCTTACCGCTGCAGGTTCTCCACAATGAGCGCGCTGGCTTCGCCGCCGCCGATGCAGATTGCCGCCATGCCGTAGCGCTTCCGGTAGCGCCGCAGTGCATAGAGCAATGTGGTCAGAATCCGCGCACCCGATGCCCCAATGGGATGTCCCAGAGCGACCGCCCCACCGTGCACGTTGAGCCGCTCCAGTGGGATCCCCAACTGCTTCTGCGCCACCAGCGCCACCACGGCGAAGGCTTCGTTGATCTCGAACAGGTCAATGTCCTCCAGCTTCATTCCGGCTTTGGCGAGCACGCGCTTGATTCCCTCTATGGGCGCCGTGGTGAACCACTCCGGCTTCTGGGCAACGGAGCCGTGCGCCACAATCCGCGCCAGCGGCTCGATACCCAAGGCGTGCGCACGCTCTTCAGACATCACCACCAGCGCTGCGGCACCATCGTCAATGGAGCTCGCATTGGCAGCCGTCACGGTGCCGTCGGGACGGAAGACCGGCTTGAGCTGCGGAATCTTCTCAAAGCGCACCTTGGCAGGCTCCTCATCGGTGTCCACCGTCACCGTCTGCCCATTGCGTTGCTCGTAGGTGACGGGGACGATCTCATCGGCAAAGTAGCCCTTCTGCTGCGCCTCCAAGGCACGGCGGTAGCTGAGGGCGGCGTATTCATCCTGCTCGTCGCGCCCGATGTTGCAGGTGCGGGCACACAGCTCGGCGGCATCGCCCATGTGGAACTGGTTGTAGACATCCCACAGCCCGTCGTGAATCATCGAGTCAACGAGCTGCGCATTCCCCATGCGCAAGCCCGTGCGTGCTTTAGGCAGCAGGTAGGGAGCGTTCGACATGGACTCCTGCCCGCCCGCGACCACGATGTGGGCATCCCCGCACCGGATAGCTTGTTCGGCGAGCATGACGGCTTTGAGCCCGCTGCCGCACACCTTGTTGATCGTCATGCACGGCACATGCTCGGGCAACCCTGCAAAGATCGCAGCTTGCCGCGCCGGTGCCTGCCCGACTCCGGCGGTGAGCACATTGCCCATGATGACTTCGTCCACGTCTGCTGGCTCAATTCGCGCACGCCGCACAGCTTCGGCAATCGCCACTGCTCCCAGCCGAGGCGCCGGAAGCTCCGAAAGCGACCCCAGAAATGCACCGATCGGCGTCCGCACCGCAGAGGCAATCACGGCTGCTGGCATCTGGTATCACCGCTCCTTGTTGCTGGACCGACGCAAAATTACCGTTGCCGCCTCAGGCAGCACTCTGAGCGCAAAGTTTGTAATTTGCTGCGCGGCATGCCGAGTTCCGCCAATGCAGGGTGAGCAGCTCACAGAGGCTCAGCGCTTCCTCCTTGCCATGGAGGAGTACGGGCTACATGAAGCGCTGGAGCGTCACCTGCCGGCAGAGTTCGCGCTCGTCTACGAGATTGCCCGTGTCCTGGAGGATCCAGACCATCCTCTCACGCAACGCCTGGCACCTCTGCTGCATCGGAGCATCCGGCAGCAGCAGCCCCCTGATGCCTCTCCACCGCCCTCCACTGTCCAGCGCCACTTCGTTGCCGAAGAGTACGACGCCGAGCTTATCCGCCACCTGCGCGATGTCGTGCACATCTACCCGCACCAGTTCCTGCTGCCCGACGAGGTGTTCTACCACCGGCTGGCAGAGCGCTCGCTGTGGATGCCCGCGCCGCGTCCGCCTCAGGTCTACGGGTACAAGAGCCAAGCCGACCAATACGCCCCCGATATCCGCAAGCAGAAGCTCTACGTGCTCTTCGACACCTCCGCTTCTATGCAGAGCCACCATCGCATCCACCTGGCGAAAGCGATCGTCTACGTCTTCCTGCGCCGCAACCAAGCAGAGCTGGGCGAGATCTTCTTCCGCACCTTCGACCTGCAGTTGGGCGAGCGCTGGCACGCGCACGATGTGCCCTCGTTTGAACGGCTCCTGCAGCATGTGCTGCGCCTCCAAGCTGTTGGACAAGGGACGGCGCTGGAGCACGCCATCTGCGTAGCTGCCGAAGAGATTCGGCAAACCCCATCGCTGCTGCAGAGCGAAATTCTGCTCATCACCGATGGCATCGCCTACCTGCACGTTGAGAAGCTGCGGGCGCTCTTGGGCGACCAGATCCGGCTCAATGCCATCCGCTTGGGCTCCGGGCACATGGAGTTCTCCGCGCGCACACTTGAGGATTTTGCCCAACGGGATGATTCCACACCCAGCCGCTACTTCCGTCAACTCCAGGCAGAGAAGCGACACCTGGAGCACCAGCTTGCCCATACCGCCGGGGAACACCAGCGGCGATTGCTCCAAAACCAACTGCGCGCGCTGGAGCAGCAGCTCGCCGCTGTGGCGCGCCAGCTCCATCAGCGTGCCTACGAACACTACAGCACGGCACTGCAGCAGCTCTGCACCGTCTATATCCCCATCGAAGACCTGCCCATAGAGCAGCTACTGCACCTCACCGAGGCACAGCAGCGGGAATGGGAGGAATTCGCCGCCCGGCTTCTGGAGCGCTTGCAGCAGCAACCGACCCTGCAGGAGCTCCATCAAGCTGCGCTTCTGGCGCCGCATTTGGAGCTTCTGTCCAACCTTACACCCAATGGCGAACCCCTCCGGCGGCTTGCGCAGCAGCTGCGGCAGCACATCCAGCAGGTGCTCCGCACGGGGATGTACGGCGCCCCGCAGCAGCCTCCAGTGCGGCTCAGCCGCGCCGAACGTCGGTGGCTGGCGACCTATGTTCCCGTCCGCACCGCACCTCTTGGCGTGCTCTTCCCCTCGGTGCGGCGGTGGCTACGGTGGTTCCGGCTGTGGATTCGCCGACTGCTGTGGCGATACCGTTGGCGTTGGCAGTAGGAGTTCCCCTCAGGTGTGCGAATGCGTCCGCGGGTGTATTGGTCGCTGCTGCTCTTCCAGTTCGGGCTGTGCCTGTGGCTGGGAAGCCTCCTCTTCTTCGGTGCCACCACCGGCGTGCTGTTTGCTCTGCTTTCGCGCGACTCCGCCGGCAGAATGGTTGCGGAGCTTCTGGGACGGCTCCATCTCTTCGAGCTTGCCGGGGCGGTGCTCATCGTGCTGTCGCTCTGGCTGCTGTGGGGCATCTACCGCTCCTGGCAGCTCAAGCTCTCCGCTGCTGCGCTGGTGGTCATGCTCACGCTGTTTGCCCTCTACGCTGCGCTGTTGGAGCCGATGATGAATTCGCTCGCGCGTCAGGTCAGCAGCTTCGAGCAGCCACAGCCGCACGAGCTGGATGCGATTGCCCAATTCCGGGGCTACCATCGGCTCCACACGCTGCTGACAGCCTTCAACGGCATTCTGCTCTTGGGGCTCCTCCTGTGGCAGAGCCTGCTCTACGTTCGGGTGCTGGGGAATCCGGAGCCGCCCGCTGTATCCTCCTCCGGTGCTGCGGAGCGGACGGAGTAGATGGCGCAGCTTCAGGGCGCGGACGCCGCCCTCTTGGATGCCTTCTGCTGCGGCTCCGGTGGTGTTATCGGCGGCAATCCCAGTCGGGAACGCACCTCCTGCTCCAGCCGCAGCCGCACGGCTTCGTCCTCCTGGAGCAGCTTGCGCAAGCCCTCGCGCCCTTGAACCCGCTCCTCCCCATACGTGAACCAGGAGCCGCTGCGGCTGATGAGCCCGTGCTCTACCCCCAAATCAATCAGCTCGTTGATGCGCGAGATGCCCTCAGCGTAGAGGATGTCGAACTCGCCCTCGCGGAAGGGCGGAGCAACCTTGTTCTTGACCACCTTCACGCGCACCCGCGTGCCCACGATCTCGTTGCCCTCCTTGATGACATCCTTGCGCCGGATATCAATGCGCACCGAGGCGTAGTACTTAAGCGCGTTGCCGCCGGTGGTGGTTTCGGGATTGCCGTACATCACCCCAATCTTGCTGCGGAGCTGGTTGGTGAAGATCACCACCGTGTTCGAGCGCCCGATTGCCGCGCTGAGCTTGCGCATCGCCTGCGACATCAGCCGCGCCTGCAGCCCCACCTGCGCATCGCCCATCTCGCCCTCGATCTCCACGCGCGGGGTCAATGCCGCAACCGAATCCACCACCACAACATCCACTCCACCGCTGCGCACCAAGGTTTCGACAATCTCCAGCGCTTGCTCGCCAAACTCCGGCTGCGAGAGCAGCAGATTGTCCAGATCCACTCCCAGGCGCTGCGCGTACTGCACATCGAGCGCATGCTCGGTATCCACAAACGCTGCCAACCCGCCGCGCTTCTGCGCTTCGGCAATGATGTGCAAGCAGACGGTGGTCTTCCCCGACGCCTCCGGACCGAAGATCTCCACGATGCGCCCCCGCGGCACTCCCCCGACCCCGATCGCTGCGTCCAAAACGAGGCTTCCGGTGGGGATTGCCTCCACAGGCACCACCTGCGTATCGCTCAGGCGCATGATGGAGCCCTTGCCAAAGCGCTTCTCAATCTGCTCAATCGCCAGTTGCACGGCTTTGAGCTTTGCCTCAAGCACTCGAGCGTCTGCCATGGGCACACTCCATGGAAGGGAAACTTCACCTCCGCCCGACTCCCGCACCGGTCACAGCCATATGCTCTGCGCGGAGGCTCTCCCGCTTGCGGGAAATTCGGTTCACCGGCTGAAGACGTGCAGCCGGGGCTCTTCATGCAGCGTTGCATCCGCTCGCTTTGGCAGCAGAGCCGCTAAGTTTGCACCGAGCGGTATGCCGAGAGTCATGGACGTCAACACCGCCGAGTACTGGTCCGAACGCTACCGGCGCGGTGAAACCGGCTGGGACCTGGGGGGTCCAACACCGGTATTTGCCGAACTCCTCCGGCAGGGGGGATTTCCGCTTCCGCCGCGCAGAGCCGACCGGGCAACCCGCGTTCTGGTCCCAGGCTGCGGATACGGACACGACGCCCTCCTGCTGGCATCTGCTGGCTACGAGGTTATCGCCGTGGACTTTGCCCCAGAAGCCATCGCCGCGCTCCGCCGCCGAGCTACTGAGTCGGGGCTCTCCCTCCAAGTGCTCCAGGCGGACCTGTTCACGCTGCCGCAGATTCTGCACCAGCCTGTGGATATGGTGCTGGAGTACACCTGCTACTGCGCCATCGCTCCAGACCGGCGCGCAGAGTACCTCCACACCATTGCCCAGGTGCTTGTTCCCGGAGGTTGGCTCGTTGCGCTCCTCTTCCCGCTACAGCAGCCCGGAGCGGAGCCGCTCTCCGGTCCTCCCTTCCCAGTTGCCCCCGAGGAGACCCTCACCTTAGCACAACGGGCGGGATTCTGTCTCCACTCGCGCGAACTTCCTGAGTCCTCGCATCCAGCACGCCGGGGACGCGAGGAGCTGTGGATGTTGTACAAACCCATGCCGACCGATGAAAGCTCTCCTGGAACTCACTGATGGTGCCATGCGCGTATGCGCGCAGAATGAACGGCGGCAGACGACCTGCTTCGATGCCGACCCCTCCGTCGGCGGGCACGACACCGCCCCGCGTCCGATGGAGGTTTTCCTCCAGGCCATGATGGCATGCACGGCGATGGACGTCCTGAGCATCCTGCGCAAGAAGCGGCGGCAAATCACCGCATTCCGCATGGAAGCCCATGCCACCCGCGCCGAGACTCACCCCAAGGTGTTCACTCACATCCGCCTCCGCTACGAGCTGGTCAGCCCAGATGCGACCGAGCAGGACCTGCTACGGGCAATCGAGCTGTCGCAGACGACCTACTGCAGCGCTTCAATTATGGTGCGCCGCTCGGGCTGCCAAATCGAGTGGGAAGCCCAACTGCTGCGTCCGGAGGATGTCGAACCCGCCGCAGAGCAATCCCATGAAAACCCGTGAACTCCTGGCGCATTGGCAGGACGAGCTGGAATCGGCGCTCATCTACGACCACTTGGCAGAGACAGAGCCCGACCCACAGCGGGCAGAGCTCTACCGCGAGCTTGCCCGGGTGGAGCGCATGCATCAAGAGCTGTTTGCCAAGCTCCTGCGGGAGCGCGGCGTCGAGCCACGCCCGCGTCCGCTGAGTTTGCGCACGCGCTTCCTCCTGTGGCAACTACGTCGGGGAAACCGCCGTGCCGTGCTCCAAGCCCGCATTCACGAGGAATCCCGCGAGGTGCAGAACTACCTCCGCCACCGTGCTCGCCTGCCGCTCCCCATTGCGCAGTTGACCACACAGATTGCCCGCGATGAAGCCCAGCACATCTCCCAACTCAGCACACTTCTGGGGCAACAGGGCGAACCCTGGCACCGGATCGAATCCGGCGGCTTCCTGCGCAACGTCATCTACGGCTTCAACGACGGGCTGACGGCAAACTTCGGGCTGGTCATGGGGGTGATTGGGGCGGAATTCGCTCCACAGGCGGTCCTGCTCTCCGGGCTGGCAGGGCTCATTGCCGATGCCCTCTCCATGGGCGCCAGCGGCTACCTGGCTGCCAAGAGCGAGCGCGAAGTCTACGAGCACGAAATCCAAATGGAGCACCGCGAGCTGGAGCTGATGCCCGAACTCGAAGAGCAGGAGCTGGCACTGCTCTACGAAGCCAAGGGTATGTCCCGCGAAGCCGCTCAGGAGGCTGCCCGACGGGTAATGGCAGACCCGGAACGTGCACTCCAGGAGAAAGTACGCGAGGAGCTTGGGATCGGGCAATTCCACAGCTCCCCACTCCGCGAAGGGCTTCTCACCGGCGCTGCAACGGCGCTCGGTGCGCTCGTGCCCGTCATCCCCTTCTTCTTCGGGCACAGCTCGCTCATCATCTGGCTCTCCTTCTCCATCAGCATGCTCATGCACTTCGTCGTAGGGGCAGCCCGTAGCGTCTTCACCGGACGTGACTTCTTCCGCAGCGGGTTGGACATGTTCCTGGTCGGGCTGGGTGTGGCGATCGTGGGCTACCTCGCCGGCGACCTCCTTATGCGCCTGCTCTGAAAAAATACGGGGCGCTCGCACGCGAGCGCCCCGTCCCGCACCCGTGCGGGGAAATCCCTACCGCACCACCACAAGCGGACGGTACAGCATCACCGACGGGCTCTCCAGGCGCACCATGTACACTCCTGGGCTCAGCCCCAACTGCAGCACGTCTACGGGGATGCGGTGTTCGCCCGCGCCGAGCAATCCTTCAAACAGCAGTGCCCGCTCCCGCCCGTAGGCGTCGTAGAGCCGCAGAATAACGCGCTCCGTCCCCGGCGTCTGCAGCCGAACCCATGCCTGCTCCGCTGCCGGTGTGGGCTCCGCCTGCCACAACCGGTACCCACCGGCGGTAATGTCTTGCTGAACTCCAACGACTATTTCCACCTCTGCCTCGCTGCTCCAGACCTCGCCGCAATCATTCGACACCTTGCAGCGGTAGCGCCCCCTGTGGGCTGCAGAATCTGCAGGGAAGATCGTGAGCGTACTGGTTTGCGAGCCAGTGATGCCTCCTCCATCCTGCAGATCCACCCCGTTCCGCTGCCAGCGGTAGGTCAGCGGGAGCTTCCCCGTTGCCTCAACCCTGAGAACGATCCGCGAGCCCTGCGAGAACTGCCCTCCCTGCGGCTGAGCGATGATCTGCGGTGCTCGGTACGCCACCACCTGCACTCGACGCGATGTCACATTACCGCAAGTATTGGAGACCACAACCCAGTACTCGCCCTCCGTGTTCTGGTCCACCGTGAAGGTGTAGCTGGAGCCTGTCCCGACGGGGATGTTGTTTCGATACCACTGGTAGGTAAACGGCGGCGATCCGGCTGCCTCAACCGACAAGGTCACCTGCCGTCCAAGGCACTCCGCTACCGACGAGGGCTGCCGCGAAATCCGCGGCAGTTCCAAGACCCGGACCTGCACCTGGTTGGACACCACATCCCCACACGGGCTCTTGATAACGCACCACCAGGTCCCGCTGTCGGCAACGGTAGCAATCTTGCTAAAGGTCTCGCTGTTCGCTCCGGGTACCTCAGCACCGTTGCGGTACCACTGGAACCCGATTGCTCCGCCAGTGTAGCCAATGTTCAGGTTGAGCTGCTGCCCTTCACAGCCCGTCCAGTTCTGCGGCTGCGCTGTAATCTGCACCGGCGGGTACACCCGCACCGTCATCGTTGACGACTCCGAGCCATTGACCCTGACCTGCCCCTGCTGGTCCACGTAGTACGACTCCACCCGCACTTCGTAGATTGCCCAATCATCAGAGAGCTGCGGATTGCGGATCGTCAGGCACGGTCCGGTCTCCCCAGACAGCAGCTGACCATCTCGGTACCACTGGTAGCGGAGTTCATCCCCGACGAGCAGGGGCCGTGCCACGATGCAGAGCGTCGTATCGCGCCCCACGCATACCTCCACAACCGAAGGCAGCGAGGCCACGATGATCTTGCTGGCAAACACCGGAAGCGCAGCCGCGCTCATCAGGACAACCCACTTGAGGACCGCTCGCTTCATGAGTCTCTCCCCGCAAGTAGATGATACCTCACCGACACACTTTCCAACCGCTGTGCGCACGCGGGGAAGTGCACCACTCTTCCCCGCACGCTTGAATAAAGTACAAAAGCCGACAGGGGAAGGTTCCCCTGCCGGCAACTCCTTAGCGCACCACCACTACAACCTGCTGCCCAACCACCCGCCCCTCACGCTCCAACTGCACCACATACACCCCCGCCCCGCCAAACCCAATCCCTACCTCACCTCGACCCTCTACCCGCACCCGGCTCACCTCCCGTCCCAACACATCCCGCACCACCACCTCCCCTCGACCCATCACCCCATACCGCACCTGCCCAACCCCTGCTACCGGCTGCGGCACCACCTCCACCCACTCCCGCTCCCCTGCATCCCCTGCCACACTCACCACCACCGATACCGTCACCCGTCCGCTCTCCACCTGCCCACATGTCCCCCGCACCACACACCAGTACGTCCCCGTATCCTGCTGCTGCGCCGCCGCTACCTCATAGCGCGCCTGCGTCGCCCCCGCTATCGGCTGCCCATCCTTGTACCACTGGTACTGCAGCCCCGCCCCACTTGCCTGTATCTCCAACACCAACGGCTGCCCCCGCTGTACCTGCACCGCCTGCGGCACATCCCGCACAATGCGCGGCGCCTCCACCACGCTCACCTCCACCTGCACCGTCTGCTCCTGCCCACACACATTCCGCACCACGCACCAGTACGTCCCCGCATCCTGCAGCCGCGCCGCCGCTACCTCATAGCGCGCCTGCGTCGCCCCTGCTATCGGCTGCCCATCCTTGTACCACTGGTACTGCAGACCCCCTCCCGTCGCCCCAACCTCCAGCGCCAACGCCTCCCCCTCGCACACCGACCCACCCTGCGGCTGCTGCACCACCTGCACCGCCTCCCGCACCTCCACCTGCGCCCCTTGCGACACCACATCCACCCCCGCACCTACCAGGCTCACCACCACATCGTACGTCCCCGCATCCCCAGGCGTGACCGACCCAATGCGCAACTGCGCCGTGCGCGCCCCACTGA
>JAUQPR010000006.1 GCA_030550275.1 Bacteroidota bacterium | reverse complement strand
GCGCCCCACTGATGCGCCCCCCATCCACAAGCGGCTGCCCATTGCGCCGCCACTGGTACGCCAACTGCCCCGCCGTCGCCTGCGCCTGCACGCTCAAGACCACATCACTGCCCACACACCACTCCCCACCTTGCGGCTGCTCCACAATCTCTACCCCCGCCGACACCACCGCATACCCACGCTGCTCGGCTCGCCCGCACAACCCCACAACCTCCACCCAGTAGTCCGTCCCAAAGTCCTGCGGCTGCACCCCGTCGATGACCAACACCGACGAGCGCGCCCCACTGATGCGTCCCCCATCCACAAGCGGCTGCGTCCCACGATACCACTGGTACTGCGCCTGATACGTCGGCGGCGCCCCTACCACGTTCGCCTCCACCGACAACTGCGCCCGACCCCCTACCCCAGTGTACACCGTGTCAGGCGCCGAGAGAATCTGCGTCGGCCCCAGCACGTATACAATCGCCGGCTCGCTCGGCACCTGATCTGCCCCACAAGTGCCAAACACGATGCAGCGGTAGCGTGCCGAATTCGTATACTGCGCATTGCTAATCCGATACTCCGCCCCCGTTGCACCGGGGATATCAACCCACCCTGTTGCCTCCTCACGCTGCCATTGATAGCCCAGGACCGTCCCTTCCGCAACCACGCGCAGAATCGCCTCCCCTTCCAAGCATGTCAGCACCGACTGCGGCTGCTCCACAATCGTGAGAGGCACCGCTATAATGAGCTCCGCCAGATCCGACTGCACCGGCGTCGCACCACTGTTGGCGGTAATCAAGCATGCGTAGCTACCGGCGTCCCGTGCTTGTGTGTTCCGGATCGTCAGTGTCGGCGTCTGTGTGCCGAAGAAGCGCCCATCGTAGCCCTCTGGAATTGGGACGCCATTTTGCAACCACTGATACGATAGGCTCGCGTTGAAGGTCACGCTCGCTTGAACGCTGATGGTGACATCCGTCCCCTGGCACCCGTACACGGTATCAGCGGGCTGCTGGGTGATGGTGATAACAGGGATCACCTCATCGGCGCCCATGTACGGATTGCGCCGGTCCTCTCCATCAATATCCTTCGGCACCGTCGTCAGTAGCGCCGCGGTACCGATGAGCGGTTCGGCAACCTCGGTCAGGTGGTACTTATCCGACCCAAACGGCGGCAAGACGCTGACAGAGTTTGCATCGTAGCCCGTCCCCACCTGCCAGTCCGCCAAGGTGGCGTAGTCAGTTCCACCCCAATTCCCCACGTAACTGCCCGAGCTGTACAGGTCGTTGTAATTCGAGTTCGAAAGCGGAGAGCCACCCCATGCATTTACGTAGTAGGCATATCCCCCACCGACATTCGCAAAGATGTTGTTGACCACATTGATGCCCTGGTAGCCGTCCACGTACATTGCAGCAGACCAGGGATCGCTTGTGCCCAAGTGCACAGTGTTGTGGTAGAAGTTCACGTTCGCCGTGTAGGCATAGAGTCCCGTCGTGCTGTTCCCGGTACCCACTCCGCCGATGATAACATTGTTGGCAACCAAGCCCGAAGGCTCCGTCGAGGGACGCCAATCCAAGTAGAGCCCGTACCCGCCATCAACGGTAACGACGTTCTCGCGCACCTGGAAGCTGCCCGTGAGGTTATACAGGTACGCACCGTAATTGGACCCACTGCCCGAAAGCGCCGTTATGGTATTCTGGGCAAGCAGCAGTGCGTTTGCATACTGGACAACCGCACCAAAGTAGTAGAAGCCCTGCAAAGTGTTCCCAACGATCTGAACGCCCTGAAGCGGAGCGGTCCAGTAATCAATCCACAGGCTGCCAGCGCCTCCGGTAAAGGTGTTATTCCGCAGCGTCAGGTTATGGCAGGCATTGTTCGAGCTGTAGAAGACTATCTCATCCCAGCTGTAGTTGTACGTCGCCGGACCACCGTTGAAGACGCAGCCCTCGAAGGTGAGGTTCTCCGTCCCGCCGGTCAACTCGACCACTCGCCAGTAGGAGCCTGTCCCATTGCTGGTGAAGGTCAGACGGCGAAAGCGCAGCCAGTCTGTCCCGTTGACCCGCACCACATAGTTTGCTGCACTGGAGTTGGAAGCTTGGATAACGACATCTGCGGCATTGCCCGACTCGGACTCAAAGGCAATCCAGCGCGTTGCACTGCCGGCTCCGGGAATCGCCCCAAAGCTCAGTTGCCCATTGTACGTACCGCTACGGATGCGGAAGCGTACCGTATCCAGCACCCCACCGATATGGAGGTACTGCACCGCTGCCTGCGGCGAGGCAAAATCCGGCGTGCTTCCGCCCACGGTATATGTACCCGCCAGTGCCGCTGCCAATTGCCCAGTAAAGCTGTCGTTTGCAGAGTTCGGGTCGGTAGTCCCATTGGGATTGCTCGTCGCCACAACGAAGGTGTAGAGCGTCTTCGGAGCGAAGTTGTACGAGCCAATGGTTACCGTCGTTGTCGCTCCCGGCGCCAGGCTTCCTGTCCAGTTGTACGGCGTCTGCGGAGTGCCATTGACGGACCAGTTGATGGTCACGCTCGAGATGGTGTTGTTGCCGTAGTTCTTCAGAAGCACCTGGACTGTCTGGCTCCCAGGGCTGAAGGGCGCAACCGGGGCAACGATTCCCGCAATCCCGGCATCGTTCGGCATGCCCGCCTGGATATCCAGCTGCAGGTTCGGGCGATTCGAGCTCGTTGTTCCGGAGGACACACTGCAGACTCCGAAATCGCAGTCGTTTATGTAGTACACAACGCTGGTGAAAGCTGTTGTTGTATAGTAGGTGCTGGCGTTGTAGGTGTAGTTATAGCAGCTTCCCTGGTAGAAGCAGATGTCGATGAGCAGATTCGAGCTGCCATCCCATGCAAACGGGGTGCTGAAGGTATGCGTGTTCCAGCCGGTGGTAACGGTGTAGGAGCTCACCGAGTACACCGTTGTCCAGCCAGTGTTGTCGAAGCTGCTCGAAAGCGAGGTCGCGCTCGTCTGCTTAAGTTTAATGGTGAAGTTCTGGAGCGCCTGCGTATTGTTCGTTGCCGCAACGTTGAACGCAAGACTGGTAATGCTCCCTGCTGAGCCTCCGGCGGCAATAATTTCGGAGGCAAGCACCAAAATTTGGTGCCGTGCCATTGTGTACCAATTGCCGTACGGCGCCGGATACGTATACGAACTGTTCGTGCTCGTCCCCGTTCCGATTGTCACCACGACCGCAGACAGTGGCAGGAAGCTCACAACCAAGAGTGCGCAAACAGACAGAAGTAACCGCTGCATGGTGCCCTCGCGGTTTAGTTCGACCCTAATTGCCCTTATGGGCGCGCTAAAATACCAAACATTGCCCAAAGGAATTCCCGATTCCTATCGGTAGCGCAGCGCTCTCCGCAGGCGAAGGATCCCCACCAGGGTAGCAGCGGCACTCCAGCTCCCCGAAAGTGCGATCGCCGCCAGCAGTTCCTGCGGCAATGCCGTCCCCCAGGCTGCACCATCCATCACATGCATCCAGGAAGCCCCCCACAGGGCGGCTCCGACAACTCCGGCAGCAGTACCAACGCTGAGCGCTCCCAGCGCCGCGCCCAGCGGTCCCCAGATCCGCAGCGGAGGAATTCCCAACAGCACCAGCACCTGGTACGCTCTCACCCGCGCCTGCATCCGGCTCACCGCAGCCCAGAGGAGCATCCCCAGCAGCGCTGCCATGACGGCTCCAACCGCTCCCCATCCCCACTGCCCCACCGTTCGGAACCACCACAGCCGCCGTGCCTGCTCCAGAGGGAAATGCAGCTCGGCTCCAGAACTGTGATGGCGAACCCGCTCAAGCAGCGCTGCAATGCGGTTGGGCGCCTCCATGTGTAGCCGCGCAATGAGCACGCTGGGGAGCAGGGAGTCCGGCACCTGCGGCAACTCCGCCTCTACCCCCAACCATCGTTGGAGCTCACGCCAGCCCTGCTGCGGGGGAATCTGCCGCAGCTCGGCAACGAGCGGTTCCGCAGACAGCCAACGCCGAAGCTCAAGCGCCTGCTCCTCCGTCGGGCAGAAGAGCTGCAACTGCAACTCACCCCAGAGCCGCTGCCATGTCCGCTCCAGCAGCCACCAACTCAGCATCCACCCCTGCAACAGGAGAGCTCCCAGCAGGACCACCCCTCCGTAGCGCAGTAGCTCACGCCACCATCGCCCAATCATGTGCGCTCCGAGCGGATAAACTGGACAAGCCCTCGCAGGTCCCGTGGGAAGCGGAGCAGTTCGCTCCAGCTCAGCCCGTACGCTTGGCGGACAAAGCGGAAGTTGAGCGCCCCCAGCACCAGCGTATACACCGCCACGCCCAGTGCCGAGAACAGCGGATTCCCCACAAGCCCCGCCAGCAGAAGAGTACCGGCTGCTATCCCCGTTGCCACCGCAATGTGCAACAGCATCTGTCGGGAGCGCCCTAATGCCAAGATCGCCGGTCCAAGCACCGCAAACGGCACCCCCAATGCACCCAGACTCAGCAGCTTGAAGTAGTCCACCGCCGGCTCATACTCCCGCGCCAGCAACGGCGGTAGCAGGAGCTCCGCCCCTCCCAGCTCGATGAGCAGCACGATCCCGGCAATGGTGAAGCTCAGTGCCGACAGCATCTTTCCCAGCAGAATCCGCAACTGCTCCCGTTCCCCGGCTGCTAATAGGCGAACTGCTGCCGGATGCAGCAATCCCGCAACGGCATCGAATACCGTATCGAAGACGCGGTAGAAGGTCTTGGCTGCCTGGTAGACCCCCACAACTGCCAGCCCGAAGAAGTACTGAACGGCGTAGACGTCCAGTTGACGCACCCCTGTGTGCAATGCCGAGGCAAGCGTCTGCGGGAGTGTAAAACGCAAGATCTGCCGCAGCGTGATGCTCCCGCGTAGCCCAAACTGCAGCCAGGGTCGGCACAGCCACACTCCATAGAGGGAGCTCACGCCCATGCCCGTGCAGGCGATTAGGAGCAGCTCCGGAAAGCCGCGGAGCTCCCGACGCCAGACCATCCAGAGCGTCAGTACCGTCATCACCCCCAGCCAACTGAGGTCCAAGGCAAAGACCTTGCGCATCTGCAGCTCTCGGTAGAGCAGCTTCACGCAGTACGTCCGTGGGATGCTCAGCAGGCAATACAGCGGCAATGCTCCCAGCGCCACCGTTATGCGCGGCTCCTGAAACACCTGCGCCAGCGGCGCGCGCACAAGCCAGAGGAGCCCCGCAATCCCCAGCACAATCCCGCTGTGCAGCATCCCCACCAAGGTATTGAGCCGGGCACGCTCCCGCACATCCGCCCCAAACTGCACCAGCCCCAACAGCGCCGAAGAGTCGCTCAAGATGAAGATCCACGTCTGCACGTTCACCAGCAGGGCATACAGTCCATACTCCTCCGGCGGCACAACGGCAATCTGCAGCAGCATCACAAAGCCGTAGCCCACAAACAGCAGCCGTCCGGCAAATGCCCACCCTATCGTCCCGATGTGCTCGCTCAAGCGCACCATCGGATGCCCTCACTCCGCTGGCATCTGTGCCACCGCAATCTCCACACACCGCCACAGCTGCCGAGCCGATTGCCGCGCCACCGAGAGCACCTCCGCGTGGGTCAGCGGAGCTGCACGGTTCCCCGAAGCAGCGTTCGTGACAAGGCTGAGCACAAGCACCGGACAGCCCAGTGCAACGGCACAGGCAAGCTCGTGGACGGTGGACATCCCCACCACGTCCGCGCCGGCGAAGCGCAGGAAGCGAATCTCCGCCGGGGTCTCGTACATCGGTCCCAGCATCGCCGCATACGTCCCCTCCACGCACGCGATGCCCTGGGCACCGATGCACTCCCGCACTGCCCTCCGCCAGGTGCGCGGGAGAAAGCAACACGAGTAATGGCGACGGAACTCCCCATCCACAGGCAGCGAGCGCAGGGTGAAATCGAGCACATCGCGCACCAGCACGAGCTCACCCGGCACTAACTCTGGATTGACGGCTCCCGCCGCGTTGGTGAGCACGAATGCCCGCGCCCCCAGCAGCCACCCCAGAATGACCGGCACAACGACCTGCTCCAACCGGTAGCCCTCGTAGAGATGGAAGCGCCCGAGGAACAGCAGCACCGGTATCCCCGAGAGCCTGCACAGGCGCAGCTCCCCGGAATGCCCAGCAACGGTGCTGCGCGGGAACCCTTCGAGCTCCTCGTACCGGCACTGCCACAGTGGAGCGGGAAGCGCCTGCCCACCGAGCCCCGAGCCGAGGATAACAGCTGCGTGCGGTTGCTGCGGCAATTGCTCCCGAAGGCGCCGTGCAAGCTCGCTCCAGTGCAACCGCTGTCGTTGAAGCCACTCCATTTCGGGCGCAAATTTCGGGAACCTGTGCTCCACTGCCGGAGTATACGGCGTGCGGCGGCAGAGCAGCAGCCCTTCACCCTTCCCTGCCCCCGAAAGGGGCATCGGCGCAGCCCGACTCCGTACGGAGTTCGGGCTGTGCTTTTTCTTGAGCTCTGCGGATGCCCTTGTAGTTTTGCACTGCCGATGGCTGACCCACTGCTCAAACGCCTGGAATTAGCTCTCCGCCGCCACGTGCTCCGGCGCTGGAGCGCCCCGGCAACGGTGCTCATTGATGCTCCCCGACCCATCCTCCAGCTCGATGCCGGAGCGCGGGTGCTCCTGCTGCGGCAGGACCGCATCGGAGACGTGCTGGTGAGCATTCCCACGATTCGGGTCCTTCGGAGGCATCTTCCGCAGGTTCAATTCGAGCTTCTGCTGAGCCGCAACAACTGGGGAGCCCGCCATGCCACCGCCGCATACGTGCAGCAGTGGTGGCTGTACCGGAAATCGCCCCTTGCTGTGCTCGGTCTGCTTCGCCGTCTGCAGCGCCGCCGATACAGCGCCATTTTGGACCTCACCGATAACGCCTCCGTCACCTCCACGCTCCTCCTCCACCTGCTCGATGCCCCAGTCAAGCTCGGCATCGCCAAGGAGAATGCCGCCGTCTACACCCACGTTGTTCCTCGGCTGGACCGCGCACGCGTTCACATTGTGGAACGCATCGCTCAACTGCTGCTGCCCTTTGGGATTGACCCCATGCAGGAGACGTTGGACCTGGAATACCCCATCACGCCACAGGAGGAGCAGTGGGCTCTCCAGCAGTTGGGTCCCTGCGAACGTTCCTACCGTGTCGGGGTCAACCTCTCCGCTTCGCATCCGGACAAGTACTGGGGGCGCGAGAACTGGTACCGATTCCTTGCTCTCGTACAGCGCCGCCATCCGGATGCCGAGCTCCTGCTGTTTGCCTCTCCAGAATATGCCAGAGAGCAGCGCCTCCTTGCCAATGCGCTCGGGCTGCGGGCTCCGCAGGCACATTCCTTCCACGAATTCGCGCTCCTGCTGCACACGTGCGACTACATCATCACACCGGATACAGCTGCGGTCCACTTGGCAGCGGCTTGGAAACGTCCTTGCCTTGGGTTGTATGTCTGGGACAATCCTGAGCTTCTGCCGTGGACGCCGTACCGCTCGCCCTCGGAGATGGTCTTCACGCGCCAGGGTTCGCTGCGCACCCTGCCAGTGGAGGAAGCCCTGCAGGCATTTGAGCGTCTGCTTCAGCGGTATGCTCTGAAGAGCCCGTCCTCATGAACGGTCGTGCACTCGTGTGGGAGACCTTCCGGCGCTTCGTGGCACCGTTCCGGTGGCTGCTGCTGCTTTCGCTCCTCCTCAACGCCGCGCTTTCGGCGATCAGTACCGCTTCGATTGCCATCGTCGAGCCGATCTTCCGGGTGCTTTTCGGGACCGCTGCACCAGCACCGACGCCGCACGACTGGTTGGGCAACCTCAAATACCAGCTCTTCGGCGCCCTGACAGCGTGGATGGTTGAAGGCTCTCCCCAGCAGGCGCTGCTGCGCTTGGCAGGCGTCGTCGTGGTGCTGTTTGTGCTGAAGAACCTCCTGAAGTACTCCGCTGCGCTCGTGGGGGCACGGCTGGAGGAGAGCATCATCAAGCGCGTCCGCGACGAGCTGGTCCAGAAGCTTGTGCGCCTCTCGGTGGGCTACTTTGCCCATCAGCGCACGGGCGCGCTCATGTCCATCGTGACCAACGATGTTGCGGTGCTCAACTCCAGTACCGTCGGTGCCACACTGACACTGGTGCGGGAATCGCTGCAGGCGCTGTTCTTCCTGGTGCTGCTACTGGTGCTCTCCTGGCAACTGACGCTTATCGCCTTGAGCGCAAGTCTTGTCAGCCTCCTGCTCATCCGCACCGCTACGCACTACCTGCGCCGCTACAGCAGCCGGATGCAGGCAGCGATGGCAAACTACACTGCAATCCTGCAGGAGCTCCTCAGCGCCATCCGTATCGTCAAGGCGTTTGCGGCAGAGGAGCGCATGGCGGAGGCGTTCTCCCGCGAGACGGGCAGCTACGTCCGCTCCGCGCTCAAGCACCAGCGGGTTATGGCGCTGCTGCCAGGCATCAACGAGCTGCTGGCAATTCTTGCCCTGGTGGTCGTGCTGGTGCTGGGCGGCCACTGGGTCTTCGAGGGCAAGCTCCAGGCGCACGAGCTGTTGACCTTCCTGTTCCTCCTATTCGCCATTATGGCGCCGGTTGCCAGCGTTGTGCACTCGGTCTCGCAGTTGCAGCGCGGGATTGTGGTTGCCGAGCGCATCTTCTCCATCTTGGGCGAACAGCCGAGCGTGCGCTCCGGACACCGCCCGGTGCGCCAGTTCCGCCACCGCTTGGAGGTGCGCAACGTGAGCTTCTGGTATCGCCCCGGCGCACCGGTGCTCTCGCAGGTCTCCTTCACGCTCTCGCGCGGGCAAACCATCGCCATCGTGGGCAGCAGTGGCAGTGGGAAATCAACGCTCCTGGACCTCCTCATCCGCTTCTACGATCCCTGCGAGGGCTCGATTCTGCTGGACGGCGTGGATATTCGCGAATTCCGCCTGGAGGACTACCGGACACTCTTCGGCATCGTACCGCAAGATGCCCCACTGTTCAACGACACGGTTGCCAACAACATCCGCTTCGGGGCACCGGACGCTACGATGGAGCAGATCATCCATGCCGCGCGCCTTGCCAATGCGCACGACTTCATCATGGAGCTCCCCGAGGGCTACCACACCCTCATTGGCGACCGCGGAGTGCTCCTCTCCGGTGGGCAGCGGCAGCGCATCGCCATTGCGCGGGCGTTGGTGCGCAATCCCGCAATCCTACTCTTCGACGAAGCCACCTCTGCCCTGGACACGGAATCCGAACGCGCCGTGCAGCAAGCCATCCAGCAGGCATTGGAGGGGCGCTCCGCCATTATTGTGGCGCACCGGCTCTCCACCATCGTTCACGCCGATGAGATCCTGGTGCTCGAACAGGGGCGAATCGTCGAGCGGGGCACCCATCAGCAGCTCCTCCGGCGCGGGGGCGTGTACGCGCGACTGTGGGAGCTGCAATTCGCCGAATCAATTGCGCACCCGAACGGGAATGCGTAAGTTCAGCGGGCTGTTACAGGCAGTGCTCACCAGGCGGCACTCGACCCACTGCAGCGTATCCGTGCTCAGCCCCTGGCGATTGACCCACAGCCGCAGCAGCACAACCGAATCCGGCTCGATCACCGCCTGAGTGAGCTGAACCGTCACACACCAACAGCTCGGCTGCGCCTGCAGGATATGCACGGGCTCGCTGCCACGATTGCGCAGCAGCACCGTTGCGCTCCCAAAGCGCTCCCCTGGAGCCAGCTCAATCGTGGGCAGGGGCAACAGCGGCTCTATCTCCGGCGGCATCCCCACGGCGGCGATGCAGCTCAATAGCGTCCCTACGCTCAGCTTAGCCCAGAAGCGCCCGCAGCACATCGGAGAACTCATAGAATCCCTGCCGCGATGCAATCCACTGCGCTGCCAGCAACGCCCCTGCAGCGAAGCTCTCCCGGGATTTTGCCCGATGGATGAGCTCCACACTCTCCCCGGGGGCATCGATGTAGACGGTGTGCGTTCCAATGACCTCCCCACCGCGTGATGCGCTCACGTGCAGCACGTCTTCGGGGAGGGGTCCCTCGGTGGCAGTGCTCGCCGTACGTTTGCGCGGGAGCTCGCGCAGGATCAGCTCTGCCAGCTTCCGTGCTGTGCCACTGGGGGCATCGCGCTTGTGGCGATGGTGTATCTCGTGGAGAAAGATGTCGTAGTCGGGCATACGGGCAATGAAGCGCGCCGCCTGCTGCACCAGGTGGTAGAGGAGCTGCACACCGATGGCGAAGTTGCTCGCATAGACCACTCCGCCACCCCAGGCATCGGTCTGGCGGCGCAGCTCCTCGCGGTACGCCTCCCATCCCGTCGTCCCGATGACCAGCCGCTTGCCCGCCTGCAGGGCAAGCTGCGCCGTGTGCGGTACAGCCTCGGCAACGGAGAAATCCACCACCACGTCCGCCTCCGTTAGCTCCTGTACCGAGGTCAGGGGACGGGAGCGGGAGAAGATCGCCGTCACCGCAAACCCTCTGCGGCGCGCCAGCGACTCGATCTCCCGCCCCATCCGCCCATACCCCACCAACGCCAGCCGAGGCAGCTCCATCAGCGCTGCGTTTGCTGCCCCACCACACTGTGGCGCCGACCGTAGACGGCATAGATGAGAAGCCCAAGCGCCATCCACCCCAGAAGCCGAATCCAGGTGTCCAGCGGCAGCGAGAGCATCTGTACCAGGGACACCAAGGCACCCAGAATGGGAATGACCGGCATCCAGGGCACCCGGAAGGGGCGCGGTAGGTCCGGTCGCTCATACCGCAGCACAATCACCGCAATGCAGACGATGGTGAACGCCAACAGCGTTCCAATCGAGACCAGCTCCCCCAGAATCCCGATGGGGAACAACCCAGCGATCACCGCTGCGATGCTGCCTGTTAGCAGTGTTGCTCGTGCCGGGGTGCGGAACTTCGGATGCACCGCCGCGAAGAACTGCGGCAGCAGCCCATCCTTCGCCATCGTGTACAGGATGCGTGGCTGCCCCAGCAGCAGCACCAGGATAACCGAGGTCAGTCCCGCAATCGCGCCCAACTTCACAATGTGGCGAAGCCAGTAGAGCGGCTCCCCTTCGGCACTCTGCATTGCGTTGACCGCCACTGCCATCGGGTCGGGCACCCCCAGCTTGGAGTAGTGCACCACCCCCGTCATCACCAGCGCAACCAGGATGTACAGCAGGGTCGAGATCAGCAGCGACCCGATGATGCCGATAGGCATATCACGCTGCGGATTGCGCGCCTCCTGCGCCGCCGTCGAGACCGCATCGAAGCCGATGTAGGCGAAGAAGATCACCCCCGCACCCCGCAGAATTCCGCTCCAGCCGTAATGCCCGAACTGCCCAGTGTTCTCCGGAATGAAAGGAATCCAGTTGGCAACGTTGACGTAGGCGGCGCCGAAGGTGATGAAGAGCAAAATCACGCCCACCTTCACGAACACGATGATGTTGTTGACCGTGGCGGATTCACGAATCCCCAACACCAGCAGCGTCGTCAGCACAGCGATGATGAGCGCCGCCGGCAGGTTGAATACCGCCCCCGTTGTCGCCCAGCTATGGGTCTTCGGGTCAAACGCCAGTGGTGCCGATGCCAGCTCCTTGGGCACGTGGATGCCGATATCCGCCAGCCAACTGACGACGTAGCCCGACCATCCAACCGCTACCGTCGAGGCGCCGAAGAGGTACTCCAGCAACAGGTCCCAGCCGATAATCCAGGCAAAGAACTGCCCCAGCGTCGCATACGCGTACGTATACGCGCTGCCGGCAATCGGGATGAGCGAGGCAAACTCAGCATAGCACAGCGCGGCAAAGACGCACCCCAGCCCCGAGAGCACGAACGAGAGCGCAATCGCCGGTCCGGCATACTGCGCTGCCGCCTGACCGGTGAGCACGAAGATCCCCGCACCGATAATCGCCCCAATGCCCAGTGCAACCAGGTTGAGCGGTCCGAGCTCCCGCCGCAACTCCTGCGAGGTCGCTGCCTCGCGAATCAGCTCATCAACGGACTTCGTCGTGCGCATCTGCCTACTGAGCTGTCTGACATACGCCCAACACGGTCCGCAAATTAGGGAACGCACCTTGAATCGCGTTGGGCAGCCGCCGTGTATCTTTGCACTGCCGTTGTGTGTACACGGAGCTGTCTGCTTGTGCCACATCCTTTGCACCTCCCATGCGACCTCAGGTAGGACAGAAGGCACCGGAGTTTACGCTCTACGATGCCGATCGCCAGTTGCGTTCGCTGCAGGAGTTCCTCGCCGCTGGAGCGCCTGTGGTGCTGGCGTTCTTCCCGGGCGCCTTCACCGGCGTGTGCACCAAGGAGATGTGCACCTTCCGCGATGAATTCGGGCGCCTCCGCGAGCTCAATGCCCAGTTGCTGGGCATCAGCGTTGACGGACCCTTCGCCAACAAAGCCTTTGCCGAACAGCACAACCTGCCCTTCCCGCTGCTATGCGATTACGAGCGCCGAGTCGTGCGCCTCTACGACGTGTACCACGAGGACTTCGCCGGGCTCAAGGGCTACGTTGCGGCAAAGCGCAGCGTGTTCGTGCTCGACCCCAGCGGAACAGTGCGCTACGTGTGGGTGACAGAGAACCCGGGCATCGAGCCTCCCTATGAGGAGGTCTTCCGTGCCGTCGAACAAGCCCGGCAGTGACCCCGAGCGCTCTCGCTTACGGATACGTTGGCAGCACGGGGGCTAATTTTGCACCCAGTGCAAGCCGCACGCGTTGCCGAATGCGAACGGTACTGCTTCCCCTTGTGGCAGCGCTCCTTGCCACAGGCTGCGACGTCATCAGCCCGCCGTACACTGAAGAGAGCCCTGCCGATACGGGCACCGCAGGCGCCTTCGTGCAGAAGGTGCTGCTGGAGGATTACACCGGCTTCCGCTGTGGCAACTGCCCCGAAGCTCACGAGCGCGCTCAGGAGCTGCAGGCTCGCTACCCCGGGCGCGTTATCCTCATGAGTGTTCACGCCGGCTTCTTCGCTCGCCCTGCTGCGCCGCCGTACACGTACGATTTCCGCAACCCGGTGGCAACTGAGCTAGACGAGTTCTTCGGCATCAGCCGGGCGGGGAATCCTAATGGGATGGTCAACCGCCGGGGATACCCCGGCAACCACATCCTTGCGCCGACCGCCTGGGCTGGAGCCGTGGCGGAAGCCCTCCAAGGCAACGCCCCAGTGGCATTGTCCCTGGAGGCGCGGCTGGACACCAGCCGCTGGGAGCTGACCATCACCGCGCGGGTGCGCTACCGAGAGCGCGGCACGCCGAACGACTACCTGGCGCTCTACGTGGTCGAGGATAGCATCGTACAGTACCAATTGGACTACCGCCGTACCCCACCGGATATCCCCAACTACCTCCACCGCTTTGTGCTGCGGGATGGTGTCATGGGGGCATGGGGCGAACAGCTCCATCCCGAGGGCGTCGCCGCCGGCGATTCACTCAGCCGCACGTACCGCTACCGCTTCCCGCGCGAGAAGGACTGGCGCCCGCAGCACTGCGGCATCATCGGCATCGTGCATCGCTACGGCACAACGTACGAGGTCGTCCAGGCTGAATACGTCCCGTTCGTGCTTCAGTAGGTCATCGGGCAATGGCTGAATCCTCTGCTTCCTCGCTCCGCCGGCAGACCGTAACGCTCATCCGCGGCGATGGCATCGGTCCGGAGATCACCGCTGCGGTGCAGGAGATTCTGGATGCCGCCGCAGTCCCCATCGAGTGGGAGGAACGCGAAGCCGGCTTGGAATGCGCCCAGCGCTGGGGTACACCCCTGCCCGCGGAGACGCTCGCTTCGATCCTGCGCAACCGCGTAGCGCTCAAAGGTCCAACGACCACGCCCATCGGCAGCGGGCACAAAAGCGTCAACGTGACCATCCGGAAGGCGCTTGACCTCTTTGCCAACGTGCGTCCGGCGCGTTCCCTTCCTGGCGTGCGCACTCGCTTTGAAAACGTTGACCTCATCGTGCTGCGTGAGAACATCGAGGATACCTACGGCGGCATCGAGCACTGGCAAACACCCGATGTTGTCCAGCAGTTGCGCATTATCACGCGTCCGGGCTCGGAGGTCTTCATTCGCTTCGCCTTCGAGCTGGCGCGCCGGCAAGGGCGACGCCGCATCACCTGCGTGCACAAGGCGAACATCCACAAGATGAGCGACGGGCTCTTCCGCGAGCTCTTCTACCGGATTGCCGCCGAGTACCCGGAGCTCCACGCCGATGACATCCTCATCGACAACCTGTGCATGCAATTGGTGGTGAATCCGGAGCGCTTCGACGTGCTGGTGCTGCCGAACCTCTTTGGGGATCTGGTCAGCGACCTGTGCGCCGGGCTGGTCGGCGGCTTGGGAGTTGCCCCCGGCGGGAACATCGGCACTGGGCGCGCCGTCTTCGAAGCCGTGCACGGTTCGGCACCCGATATCGCCGGGCGCGGCATTGCAAACCCGACGGCACTGCTGCTGTCGGCAGTCCAGATGCTGCACTTCCTCGGGCTGCACCGCCACGCCCACCGGATCGAGGAAGCCGTGCGGTTGACCCTGGCATCCGGCATCCGCACACGCGACCTCGGAGGCAATGCCACCACGCGGGAGTTCACCCGCGCGGTGATCAGCAACCTTGCGCCGCTGGATTTCACCGAGCTGCCCACGCTGCCGGAGGCTCCCCCGCCTGGTCCACAGCCGGTTGCCTCGCCCGAATCCGCCCCCTGGCACCTCCACGGTATGGATGTCTTCGTGCGCTCGCGCGAGGGCTTGCCGGCGCTGCCACAGCAGCTCGGTCCGCTGCAGCTCCAGATGATCTCCAACCGAGGCACACGCGTCTTTCCAGGCGAGCCCCCGCCCATCCTGCTGGTGGACTGGTACCGCTGCCGCTACCTCTCCCCGGACCCCATCACGCCGGAGCAGCTCCTGCAGGCACTGCAGGAGCTGACCGCTGCAGGGGTGCGCTGGATGCACGTAGAGCTGCTCCACCACGTCAACGGTACTGCGCTCTACAGCAGAGCCCAAGGTGAAGAGTGACGTCTCACAACGCTCTCGACCCCATGTCGCTGGAACTGCTCAAGCGTCTGTGCTCAACGCCCGCCGTCCCCGGTCGCGAGGAGCCGCTGCGTGAACTGTTGAAGAGCGAGCTTGCCCCGTACGCCGATGAGCTCTACACCGACGTCATGGGCAACCTCTTTGCTCTGCGGCGCGGCACCGGTGAGCGGCGGCGCAAAATCATGCTCGCCGCGCACATGGACGAGATCTCCTTCGTCGTGCGCCACATTCACAAGGACGGCTTCCTGTACTTCCACCCGCTCGGCGGGTTCGACCCGCGCACGCTCGTTGCCCAGCGCGTCAAGGTCTACGGCAAGCGCGTCCTCGATGGCGTCATCGCCATCAAAGCCGCTCACCTGACCACCCCGGAGGAGCGCTCCAAGGTCATCCCCATCGAAGAGCTCTTCATCGACGTCGGGCTCCCCGCCGAGGAGGTCAAGGAGTTGGTGAGCATCGGCGACCCGATCACGCTGGAGCGCGAGCTCATCGAGATGGGCAACCTCTACACGGGCAAGACGCTCGATGACCGCATCGGCATCTACGTCATGCTGCAAGCCTTCAAGAGCTTTACCCACAGCAGCGACGATGTCTACGCCGTTGCAACCGTGCAGGAGGAGGTTGGCGTCCGCGGTGCTCGCACCGCTGCCTTTGGACTGGAACCCGATATCGGCATCGCCATCGACGTCACCATCGCTGCCGATACCCCAGGGACCGAAGAGCACCAGCAGTGCACGCGGCTGGGGCAGGGCGTGGCAATCAAGCTGCTGGATTCCTACTCCATCTCCCACCCTGGGCTGGTGCGCTTCCTGCGCCAGCTTGCCGAAGAGCACAACATCCCCTACCAGATGGAGGTGCTGCCGCGTGGCGGAACAGATGCCGCCGCGATGCAGTTGAGCCGTTCGGGCATCCCCGTGTGCACAATCTCCATTCCGAACCGCTACACGCACTCGGTCGTCGAATGTGTCCACCGCGAGGATGTGCAGGCGGCGATCGAGCTGGTAAAGGTGTTCCTGGAGCGCTCGGCGGAATTCCAACCTTGAGCCACTCCCCTCATGGGCAGACCGCTGCGCTGGTGGCAGAGCTTCCTGGGTGGTGTGGTAGGAAGCCTGTTGCTGGTGGCAGCGGCACTCTACCTTGTGCTTCAACATCCCGTACCACGGCGCTGGCTGCTGGAGCAGCTGCTGCAGCGCTTCAATGCGGGGATCTCCGGCACGCTCTCCATCGGCGACCTCCAGGTGCGGCTGACTCGGCTGGAGCTCTTCGGCGTTGTCCTGCGCGACCGCAGCGGCGATACCGTCGCCGCTGCCGAGCGGATTGCCATCGCGTACGAACCCTTCGCGCTCACCCAGCGGCGGATCATCCTCCCCACGGCGCGTGCTGAGGGAGTGCGGCTCACGCTGGTCCGCGGACGCGATAGCCTGTGGAACTTCGAGCGCATCTTCCCGCGCGATACCCAACGCGGCGAACCTCCGGAGCTCTCCATCTGGCTGCGCAGCTTCCACCTGCAGGATGCCGAGCTCACGGTTGTGGATTCGCTCAGCCCCGCCGGCGAAGGCATCGCCGGACAGCAGCGCTGGCAGCTTCGCCGGCTCAATCTTCTTGCCAGCGCAGCCATCTTCCCGCACGAGCGCCGAGTGAATCTCGCCGTGCGCTCCTTCAGCGCAACGGAGCTGCTCTCGGGCGCGGTGGTGGAACACCTCAGCGGTAGCATCGCGCTTTCGCCCAGAGAGCTTCGGTTGGAGGAGTTTCGCTTCCGGACGCCCGGTGCAGGAGTGCGGTTCGATATTCGGGCAACATCGCCGCAGCCCACAACACCGGATTCGCTGCTGCAGCAGGGGCAACTCCAGCTCTTCGTGCGCATCGATTCCCTTGTGCCACGGAGGCTCCGCCCCTGGCTCCCCGCAGTGCCACCGCTGACGGCAGACCTCTCCGGCATCCTGGAGGGCAGCGGCACCCTGAAGGATCTCCGCCTGCAGCATCTCTGGCTCCACAGCCGTGAAGGCTGGATCCGTGGCAGCTTCCGGCTCCGCAATGGGCGCCAGCCCGAACGTGCCCAACTCTCCGGCACCATCGCTACGGCAATGGTGCCCGTGAAATGGCTCCGGAGCGTGGCGGCAGAGTTTCCCCCCGAACTCACCGCGCTGGGCTTTGTGCGGCTGCAAGACCTCCGCATCAGCGCCTCGCGTGATTCTATCGCGTTCGAAGGGGGGCTCCGCACGGGGATTGGAGCGCTCCAGCTCCAAGCCTGGCTGCACGACCCGATGGGCGAGCTCCCCGCCTACCGCGTTCGCTTACGCACCACCGGAATCGCCCTCCACGAGCTGCTGCCTCCAACGGCACGGCAGCTTCAGCCACTTCTTCTGAGCGGAAGTTGGCAGCTTGAGGGGCGCGGGCGCGAGCTCTCTCGGCTTCAACTCCGACTCCAGGGCACGGCAACGGGCGGGCAGATCGGCAGCCTGCCAATCGCCCAATTGGATGCCAGCCTCCAGCTCTCCGAGGGCTTCCTAACCGTAGACTCCCTCTGGCTGCAGTCGGTCCTGGACGAGGATTCCACCCAGGTCCGCGCCTACGGCTGGGCAGACCTGCGCACGCCCGAACAGCCGAGTTACCGCTTCAACGCCGAACTCGTCCACTTTCCCCTGGCTGCCGTGCTGCAGGATACGGCGCTCCCGCAGTGGCTCAGCGCGCGTTTCCAGCTCTCCGGACGTGGAGCGCATCCGGACAGCCTGGAGGGCTTCCTGCAGGCACAGCTCTCCGAGCTGCAGTACGCCCAATGGGCACTGCTGCCCTTTGAGCTGGCGGTCAGCATCAGCCGACCTTCGGCATCGGTGCGCTTTGTGCAGGTGACCGGGGCGCCAGCAACGGTACAGCTTTCGGGACAGTGGCGGCTGAGCCAACTGCCAAACCTGCTGGAGGCGATGTCGGCAGCCTCCCAACACTGGCTCTGGACGCAGGAGCAGCACGTTCGAGCAACTGCCCCTCCGCCGGTGCAGTTGCGCCCGCTGCCGGATACCGCCACCGTGGCATTCCGCCTGGAGATCCGCGATCTGGGCTGGCTCAACCGCTGGCTTGCTCCGAACGAGCTGACCGGCTCGCTCAGCCTGGAGGGGACGCTTTCGGCGCGCCCGGATTCGCTCCGCCTGGAATTCTCGCGCGTGCTGCTGCGCGACCTCCACCTGCGGACACCGGAATCGCAGGTGCGCATCGGCGCTCTCCGTGGCGACGGGCTCAGGCTGGGATTCTCCGCCCGTCCTACCGTACAACTGCGTACGCTCGGCGGCTCGCTTCTGCTCGAAGCACTCAGCAACGGCAAGCAGCGGTTGGATTCCCTGCACCTGGCGTACACGCTCTCTCCCGACAGCGGGCGGCTGCGCCTTTCGGCACAGTTGCTGCAGCTCCGGATGCTTTGGGAGGCACGCCTTACGGACGAAGGCACGGCGTACCGGCTCTCCACACCGCTGCTTGCCCTGGAGTACACAGCCGCTGGGCTACGCTGGATGGCGCCACGCCCCTTTGAGCTGTACATCAGCCCGGAGGGCATCACCGTGGATTCGCTACTGCTCCAACGCCCGGAAGCCGAACGGCTCTGCGTGCACGGCAGAACCGGATGGGAGAGGTTCGCCGGACTGGAGCTCTCCGTACAGGGGCTTCGACTGCGCGACCTTCTGCCGGTTGTGCTCGCAGACTACCCGGAGGTCCAGAATCTCGATGGCTTGATAGACTCTGCGCGGGTTCGGCTCCAGGGAGCCTTTGCCGCTCCGAAAGCGCTTGGAAGCCTCTGGCTGCGGCAACTGCGCTACGAGAAGGTGCCGCTGGGCACGCTCCGAATGCACTTCGCCACGCAAGCGAACACCCTGCAGGGCGAGCTCTTCCTGGAACAGCAGCAGCAACGGTTGCTGCTGTCTATCGGGAGCTTCCCGCTTGTGCCGGAGGAGTTCGAACGCGTCCCCGTTGCGCTCTCCTTGCGGGCGGAGCAAATCGCTGCCACAGTGCTCAGTCCGGCAGCGCCACAACTGCGTGAGCTCAGGGGACAGCTCAGCGCCGAGCTCACCATTCAGGGACACCTGCCAACGGGGCTGGAATTCGAAGGGTGGCTGCGCAGCGACACCCTCTCGTTCGTGCTGCAACGAACTGCCATCCCCTACCGAGCACTGGTGCGGGCACGCTTCCTCCGGCAGCAGTTGACCATCGAGCAGCTTGCCCTGTGGAATCTCCCCGAGGACCTGCCCAACAGTGGTGCAACGCTGACCGGCACCATTGGACTCCGCGAGCTGCGTCCCTGGGCGTTCGACCTCCGGGTGCGGATCCGGCGCCTTCTGGTGCTGAGCTACGCTTCGGCGGCGGTGAATCCGATGTTCTACGGTCCCGTACTCATCAGCACCGGCAGTGAGAGCCTGCAGTTGTGGGGGACGTGGGAGCAGCCGCAGCTCAGCGGGACCCTGCTGCTGCTCTCTGCCCGCCTGATTCTGCCCGAACCCTTCCTTGCCGAAGCACAGCAGCAGTGGCTGTTGGCGCAGTACCATTGGGTCGCTGCCCGCCAGTTTCCGGAGCTCCCCCCGCCTGCGCCGCCGGCAAGCGAAGCCGATTTTGCAACGCGCCTGCGCTACGACCTGCGCGTGTACCTTGTCGGCGAGTTCTTCCTGACGGTTGACCTGGCGCCTACGCAGCAGTTGATTGCAATCCTGGAAGCCGAAACCCCCGGGGTACCGCTGGCGTACGTTACCGGACCCGACGGGAAGCCTCAGCTCCTGGGGCGCTTCCGGCTGCGCGAGGGCTCAACGTACAAGTTCTACCGCAACTTCGCCGCCACCGGTGTCATCGCCTTCACCACCGGCGAGCTGGACAATCCCGAACTGGACCTTGAGGTGCGCTACCAAGGCGTACGCATCCTCGGCGGGCAGCGCCAAAGCTATGAGATCCGCTTCACCATCCAGGGCAGCCGTCGGAACCTGCGCATCGGCAACTGGCGCTACTGGATTGCCGGAACCCCCGGAACGGGCGATGAGAGCAAGCTCTTCTCCGATATCGTCTGGCTGCTGCTGACCGGGCGCACGCAGGAGGAGCTCGAAGGCGGCGGTGCAACGCAAGCCGCCTTGGGCAGCAATATCCCCATTGCCAATCTGACAACGATCGCCTCCAAAGCCGCAACCGAGCTCTTCCGCGGACTCGGCGTTGTGCAGGATGTGCAACTGGACCCTGTGAGTGGGACCTTCGACCTGGAGCAGCTTCGGGCGCGCATCACCGGACAGCTCGGCGGCATCACCCTGCGGTGGGGCGGAACGGTCGGCAATCCTCTCCAGCAAGCCGAGTTCAGCGTTGAGATCCCACTGAGCGAGCTGCTGCGCGGCAGCCCTGGGTTCCTGCGTCAAGTCCTGCTGCAACTGAGCACCACGACCGGCAGCAGCACCGTTACCCTACCGAGCAACCAGCGGCTGTGGGAGGTGCGTATCAGCGTCCGGCTATGATGCCCGCGTGCGCATGGGTGAGTCTTGCTCTTCTGCTGAGCGCCTGCGCCAGCACCGTCCGCTTCAGTAGCTCCGATGGGAACGCTCCACTGGGGCGCAGCTTCCGCGGGATTGCCTCCTACTACGGTGAGGAGTTCCGCGGGCGCCTCACCGCCAGCGGTGAACCCTACGACCCCGCACAATTCACCGCCGCTCACCCGAGCTTGCCCTTCGGCACACGGCTGCGCGTGCGCAACTTGTCCAACGGGCGCACGGTGGTCGTGCGCATCAACGACCGAGGTCCACGCGTGCCGGGGCGCGTCTTGGATCTCTCCCTGGCTGCTGCCCGTGCCCTGGAGATGCTCGCCCAGGGCATCGCCGAGGTGGAGTGCGAAATCCTGCCTTGACCGTGCGGAGGGTGAGGGACTCGAACCCTCATGGGCTCATCGCCCGGCGGTTTTCAAGACCGCTGCCCTACCAGTTAGGCGAACCCTCCGGAAGCACACCGGCGCTTGGTACGACGTTTCTCGCCGCGCCGTGTTGCCCACCACCGCTCACCGCACCTGGTAGTTGAGCAGTACGCCAGCCTCGCCCTCAAATTTTATCTGCTGTGGAGGCAGCGGCGGCGGCAGTTGAACGTTTAGACCCCCGGGTCCGGTGCGGTTGGAAACTCGCCCGATGTTCTCCGCAAACCCCATCGCGATCGGCATCTCGAACCGGACAGGGACCCGGATCCCCTGGGCTTCGAAATTCCCGATGAGGCTCGGCTTCAGCTCGAACTTCTCCGCCTGCACCGTCTGACCACGCTCGCGAATCTGCACCGCCTCACTCCCCACACGCCGCCCACTGAGCTGGGCAACGCCAATGAACGTCCCCGTGTACCCAAAGAGCTCCACGTTGTCCAGGCGCACGCTGTCCTGCGTGCTCCAGGATTGCCCGGAGAAGTCCACCATCAGCATCCACGGACCGAATACGCTGAGCGGATTGTCACGCACGTTGCTCGTGTCCATGTACATGTAGAGCTTGTTGCCCTCGAGCGCCACGTAGGTGGTATCACCCGCTTGCCCGTCGATGTAGCTCACCAGCTCATACGCAGTTTTGCCCGCTATCCGGACGGTGCCAACCACTACCGTAGAATCGCGCTGCTCCGTCCCCGGCTTTTCATTTCCGTTCGTGTCCAACTGCACCCTACTGTACACCCACCAGTTGCCCACTGCCAGAGGCATGTAGTTCTTGGGCTGCGAGGGCTGCGTGGGCTCCTCCTTCGAACACCCCACCATGACAAGGGCAGCAAGCGCTGCCGCCGGAATTCGCCACCGCTTCATGGCATCCACCGTTGAGAGTTCGACATATGACCGTGCCGGCTCACGCAACGGTGACCTCGGCACACAGGTACACATCCTGAATGGCATGCAGCAGCCGAATCCCCTCCTCCATCGGGCGCTGGAACGCCTTGCGCCCGGAGATGAGCCCCATCCCACCAGCTCGCTTGTTGATGATAGCGGTGCGCACGGCTTCGGCAAAATCGCTTGCACCCTTGGATTCGCCCCCGCTGTTGATGAGCCCTACGCGCCCCATAAAGCAGTTTGCCACCTGGTAGCGGCACAGGTCGATGGGATGCTCCGAGGTCAGCCGCTCGTACACCAATGGGCTGGTCCGACCGAAGTTCAGCGCTACAAAGCCGCCGTTGTTCTCCGGCAGCTTCTGCTTGACCAGGTCCGCCTGCAGCGTCGCACCGAGATAGTTCGCCTGCCCGGTCAGGTCGGCTGCAACGTGGTAGTCCTTATCGGCTTTGAAGGCACTGTTGCGCAGGTAGCACCACAGGACCGTTGCCATCCCCAGCTCGTGCGCATAGGCGAAGGCTTCGGCAATCTCGCGAATCTGGCGGCTGCTCTCCGGGGAACCGAAGTAGATGGTCGCTCCAACGGCAGCGGCACCCATGTCGTAGGCTTGGCGAACCGTCCCGAAGAGCACCTGGTCGTACTTGTTCGGGTAGCTCAGCAGCTCGTTGTGGTTGAGCTTGACGATGAAGGGGATCTTGTGGGCATACTTGCGGGCAACGCTGCCGAGCACCCCAAAGCTGGAGGCGACGGCATTGCACCCACCTTCGAGCGCCAAGCGCACGATGTTCTCCGGGTCGAAGTATATCGGATTCGGCGCAAAGCTGGCACCGGCGGAGTGCTCCACCCCTTGATCCACCGGCAGGATCGAGAGATACCCCGTCCCCGCCAGCCGACCGGTGTTGAAGATCCACTGCAGATTGCGCAGCACCCGATTGTTGCGGTCCGAGCTGGCAAAGACGCGATCGACAAAGTCCGGTCCCGGCAGATGCAGCAGCTCTTTGGGAATCGTCGTGCAGCGGTGCTCCAGGAGCTCGCGCGCCTGTGCTTCACCCAAGAGCTCGACGATGCGATCCAGAATTGCACCATCTGCGCGTACCCGTGGAGCCTGTACCGCCGGTGCCTCCGCCATCTTCCCCGGTCGGATCGTTTGACCTCTCGGCTGCAAATTTACCGCAACCGAGAGCTTCCTCACGTTGTCGGCTGCACGGAGCCCAGCGCTTCAGGACGGCGAACCCAGTACAGCAGCCCCACAAGGAACATTCCAAGGGCAAGCACCAGCCATACCCCTTGCAGCACTGCCCAGCTCCTTAGGTACAGCCCCAGCGCGGACCCCAACACCTGCAGGATCCCCAGCCACAGCAGCGGCGGCGCCAGGAAGCCCGTTGCCATGAGCCCAATCCCCACAACGAACGCCCAGAATGCCGAAAACCACATCCCGGACACCGCCGGCTCACCCCGGGCAACCGCAAGGACGAAGAGCCAGCTCCCCGCCGCCAGCGCACCCCAGAGCACGCCCAACTTCTGCGCGAGGCTGACCCGAAAGGGCATCTCCGCCAGCCGCCCCTGCCGCGCCGCCGTCGTATAGCTCAGCAGCATCGCGGCGAAGATCGCAACAGCGAACACCACAAACACCAGCGCCGGTTGCTGCGCAAAAAGGTAGAGGCTCCCGATCCCAAGTACCGCCGCCCCGACCCAGTAGAGCACCGTCGGGAAGACGCCAAAGAGCAGCCCCGTAGCAATTGCAAAGGCAAGGAACATCCCCTCAGCCCAAAACGCCCGGTGCAGTACGAGCTGGAGCACCTGGTTGAGCACCCCGTAGAGCCCCCACCCGATGAGGTAGGGCGCCACGTGGCGCATCTCCTGCTGTCCCCGCGCCGTCAGGAGGCGCAGGACGTCCACCGTCTCAAGCAGTTGCTGCAGTTCCTGCTGCGAGAGCTTGTGCGATTGCATTGTGCGTCCCGTTGTTGTGGAACATTCTACGGCTGCCCGCCCGAAAGGGGACCCAGCAGCCCACGCAATGCTTCCAGATACTGTTCGAATCGCCGACGCCCGGATTCGGTGAGCTGATACACCGTCCGCGGACGCCGCCCCTGGAATCCCTTCCTGGCGTGGATAACTCCGGCTTCCTCCAACACGCGCAAATGCTGCGCCAAATTTCCATCGGTCACTCCCAGAGCGCGTTTGAGCGTCTGGAAATCCAGCTCGCCTGCCTGCACCAGGAGCACCAGAATCCCCAAGCGCACGCGCTCGTGCAGGACCGGATCAAGCCCCTCAATCCCCATCGCGCATCCACCGTCGAGGAGAACTGCCGCCAATTCCAACGCGAACGTAGGCACCTCCGAGCGTCGCTTTGGGAGCGCCTGCAACGGCTCGATCCCCTATCTCAAAGCCGCTCCATCCCAGCGGGAGAATCCACCCCGCCCGCACCGTCAGCAACAATCCCCGTGCGAAGACAGCCTCAGCCACAACGCCCGCCTGCAGCAGCCATCCACCGGTGCGCAGCTCAACCGCCCCCGCGGGATTGGCAAGCAACTCCCCAAAGCCCATAGTGCTATCCCGCACGAGGCTCAATCCCAAACTGCCCCCGCCAATCCCTCCGAGCAGCGCGAGAGAGACCCCTGCCGGCTCGGCAACGGTGTAGCCCAGCGTAAAGAACCCATACCCGCCGGAGAGCCGCGCCTCCTTCCCCATCGCAGCAGCTTTTTGCTCCACCAGCCCATACCCTTCGCCACCGATGAGCCACCGCTGGATTCGCCCCATCCCTCCACCGCCAATTCCCACCATCCACGAGCGCAGCTCCCCGTACCCAGCGTTCTGAAGTTGCCGCGAGAGCTCGCCTACCTGCACCCAGTTGACCCCTATCCCGAAGCAGCCCGAACCACCCGCCTGCAGTGGCTGCTGCGCATGCGCCGCCACAAGGCTTGCTCCAACAATGCACACAACCACTCCCCGCATGGCAACCTCCCTGGATGATGTTGCACTTGCACCCTCAGCCGGGGGCGAAATTACGAAAACTTTTCATCGCAAAGTACACTTGCGCGGAAAGCGGGTGAACCTCCATGCACGAACTACCGCACGCCCAGGAGGATAACCCCGGCTTCCTCCAACACGCGCAAATGCTGCGCCAAATTCCCATCGGTCACTCCCAGAGCGCGCTTGAGCGTCTGGAAATCCAGCTCGCCTGCCTGCACCAGGAGCACCAGAATCCCCAAGCGCACGCGCTCGTGCAGCACCGGATCAAGCCCCTCAATCCCCATCGCGCATCCACCGTCGAGGAGAACTGCCGCCGATTCCAACGCGAACGTAGGCACCTCCGAGCGTCGCTTTGGGAGCGCCTGCAACGGCTCGATCCCCTATCTCAAAGCCGCTCCATCCCAGCGGGAGAATCCACCCCGCCCGCACCGTCAGCAACAATCCCCGTGCGAAGACAGCCTCAGCCACAACGCCCGCCTGCAGCAGCCATCCACCGGTGCGCAGCTCAACCGCCCCCGCGGGATTGGCAAGCAACTCCCCAAAGCCCATAGTGCTATCCCGCACGAGGCTCAATCCCAAACTGCCCCCGCCAATCCCTCCGAGCAGCGCGAGAGAGACCCCTGCCGGCTCGGCAACGGTGTAGCCCAGCGTAAAGAACCCATACCCGCCGGAGAGCCGCGCCTCCTTCCCCATCGCAGCAGCTTTTTGCTCCACCAGCCCATACCCTTCGCCACCGATGAGCCACCGCTGGATTCGCCCCATCCCTCCACCGCCAATTCCCACCATCCACGAGCGCAGCTCCCCGTACCCAGCGTTCTGAAGTTGCCGCGAGAGCTCGCCTACCTGGGCCCCTCAATGATGGGTCCCGAACTCCAGCCAAGCCCAGGTAGAGTGCCAGGCTTGGTAACAACACTTGCCAGAGAATAAACAGTCTCGGGTTCCAGACCAGCTTGTTGCAGTGCTGTGACGTAGGCACGATGCAACTGTGCAACTTGAGCACTTTCCAAAACAGTGAGTTCCCGCCCACCATATCCGTGAATCTGCCCAAGGAGCTGAAGAGCCTTCTGAAGATTCGGGTTATCAGGATTCTTCTTCGCCATGCCCCACAACTGCCTCAGTGCTACATCAATAGCCTGCTCCATAGGCACTGCCAGTTCTTGGCGCTGCAATATGTTCCACACCGGCTGCAAGAGATTGGCTGCAGCACGGTCGAGTAGATTCTGCCAGTTAATTCGCAAGCCATAATCAGCCGCCGCCAAAGCGCCAACGTTCATGATATTGCTTTGCAACTGAAGGTACCGGTTGTACAGGTCTACAAAGCGCTGATTCGCCATTACCCGCTGGTCTTCGGGAATCTGCAACAACTCCTTTCGCAATTTCTCTTCCTGCTTTTTGAGAGTCTCCACCAGCTTCAGGTAATAGCCTGCCACAGGCGACAGCACAAGCTCCTCCTCCAGCAATCGCCTGGCTTCCTGCCATAGAGCCGATTCGAGACTCTCATCGTTCGACAAAGCCGACACAAGCTGGGCGTCCTGCTGGGATAGTTGGGGCAGTCGGTCTTTCAGAAACTGCAGGGCTTGCCGTAGCAGCCCCCACGCTTCCAACCCACTGGTAGTTGGGACAGAAGCCCATAGCGAGAAGTGCTGTGGTAAGGGCATCGACAACCGCTGCTTGATTAGATTCCGAAGGGTTTCAGCGTAGTTGGGCACCTGTGGCAGGCTGCTTTCGATTTGCGCACCCACAGGTTCCGGTACCGGTACTGGCTTGGTTGTGCTCTCAATTGCCAGCTGCTGAGCGTGTAGCGCTCCCGAAGCCACCTGGAGCTGCTGCCGCAGGGGAGTCTGTTGCTTGCCCGCACCCGTTGTACCCTGCGCGGCAGGTGCTGGCACCGTTCCAGTACTTGCAGCCGATGCTTCTGCCCCCGTAGGCTGTTGCTGCTGCACTACACGCGATGCACCGCTGCGCTGCAAATTGCGGCGTTCCTGCGCCATTACCCAGTTGACCCCTATCCCGAAGTAGCCCGAACCACCCGCCTGCAGTGGTTGCTGCGCATGCGCCGCCACAAGGCTTGCTCCAACAATGCACACAACTCTCTGCAGTCCCCGCATGGCAACCTCCCTGGATGATGTTGCACGTGCACCCTCAATCGAGGGGTAAAGTTACGAAAACTTTCCGTCGCAAAGTACACTTGCCAGAAAGCAGGCAAGCCTCCCATGCACGAACTACCGCACGCCCAGGAGGGAATGCAATTTGCCGACGTTGCCAGCGCCTAACGTCAGCAGCATGTCGCCAGGGCGGAGGAGCGTCGGGAGCAGCTCTGCCACCTGCTCCAGCGTCGGGGCATAGTATACCTGGCGATGCCCACTGCGGCGAGCTGCGCGGGCAATGAGCTCGCCATCTACGCCTGGAATTGGCTGCTCGCGCGCCGGATACACGTCCGTGACGATGAGCACATCCGCCTCATCGAAGGCTTTGCCGAATTCATCGGCGAAATCGCGGGTCCGTGTGTACGTGTGTGGCTGAAAGACGCACACGATGCGTCGGTCCCACCCCTGGCGCGCTGCCTGCAAGGTTGCACGGACCTCCGTCGGATGGTGGGCGTAGTCGTCCACGAAGAGCACTCCATCGCGCTCGCCGACGATCTCAAAGCGGCGGTAGACCCCGGTGAACTCCTCCAGGGCAGCTCGGATGGTGTCGAAGGGGATCTGCAACTGCATTCCCACCAGCACGGCTGCCAGCGCATTGCGCACGTTGTGCATGCCGGGCACGGAGAGCCGGAGCTCTCCGAGCAGCTCCCCATCGGCGTAGACCTCAAACTGCGAGGAGCGCTCGTGCAAGCGGATGCGGCGCGCGCGCACATCGCTCTGCGGCGAAAGTCCGTAGGTGCGGACCTTGCGGCTCAGGCGCGGCAGTACCTCTTTGACGCCGGGGTCATCAATGCACAGGGCAACCATGCCGTAGAAGGGCACATTGTTGGCAAAGTGCACGAAGGCGTCCAGAATCTGCTGCCGGTCGGCGTAGATATCCAGGTGCTCCTCCTCCACGTTCGTGATGACCGCGATTGTGGGCAGCAGGTACAGGAAGGAGCGGTCGTACTCATCGGCTTCGACGACGATCCATTCCCCTTGTCCGAGCCGGGCATTGCTGCCGCCCAAGCCGCGCAGCCGCCCACCGACGATGACCGTCGGGTCCATCCCCGCCCGAATCAGCATGAGCCCGCACAGTGAGGTCGTGGTCGTTTTGCCATGTGTGCCGGCAATTGCCAGGCAATACTTCAGCCGGGCAATCTCTGCCAGCATCTCTGCGCGGCGCAGGACGGGGATGCCGCGCTCCTGTGCCGCCCGAGTCTCGGGATTCTCTGCGGGATTGACCGCGCTGGAGTAGACAACGACATCTGCCCCCTCGATATGGGCGGCATCGTGCCCGTAGAAGATGCGGGCACCCTTGCGCTCCAGGTATTCGGTGTTCTCGGAGGCGACCAGATCGGAACCGCTCACGCGGAAGCCCTGTTGGAGCAGGATCTCCGCCAGCCCGCTCATCCCGATACCTCCAATCCCCACAAAGTGCACGTGGCGGACCGCGGAGAAGAACAGCCGCTGCATAGCATCCTCCAGCAATGGCGCGCGCAAAAATAGCAAGCCGACCCGGTGTGCCTCCGTAAATTCGTGCGGGATTGTAGGATAGTGGCATCCGCTCCATGGAACGGCGCGAATTCCTCCGCTTAGGACTTCCCGTTGCAACAGCCCTGGCAGGGCTGGCGTGCGCCCGGCGCCAATCCGCTCCCGCTGCCCACGCATCGAGCACCGTGACCGTCCGATGGCGCCTGGCAACCTCATGGCCACCGAACCTGCCCGTGTTCGACCATGCACCGCATCGCCTGGCAGAGCTGCTTTCGGCAATGTCCGGTGGACGCTTCATCCTGGAGGTTGACCCTGCCACCAAGCACAAAGCTCCCTTTGGGGTCTTCGACTTAGTGCGCAACGGCACCTACGACATGGCGCACACCGCCGCCTACTACTGGAAGGGCAAAGACCCTGCAATGGCGTTGCTGACGACCGTCCCCTTCGGCATGAACGTGTGGGAGCAGTACGCCTGGTTCTACTACGGCGGTGGGCTGGAGCTCATGGAGAAAGCCTTCCGTCCGCACGGGCTGCTCTCCTTCCCCGCAGGGAATACTGGCGTGCAGATGGGCGGCTGGTTCCGCAAGGAGATCCGCAGTGTTGCCGACTTCAAAGGGCTCAAAATCCGCATCCCCGGGCTGGGCGGAGAGGTGCTTGCCCGGTTAGGTGCCGAACCCATCACGCTCCCGGCAGGTGAGCTCTACACCGCGCTGGAGAAGCGCGTCATTGACGCCGTCGAATGGGTCAGCCCCGGCATCGACCTGCTCATGGGCTTTCAGGAGATTGCCGAGTACTACTACCTGGGGTGGCACGAACCCGCAGCCGAACTCCAGTACCTGGTCAATCGCCGCCGCTTCGAAGAGCTCCCGGAGGACCTCCGAGCAATGCTCCTGGTAGCGATGAAGGAAACCGCCCTGGACACTACCAGCGAGTTCTACATGCGCAACATCGAGGGTCTGGAAACGCTGCGCACGAAGTACCCTCGGGTCCAGCTCCGCCGCTTCCCGGAGGAGGTTCTCGCCGAGCTCAAGCAACAAACGCAAGCGCTCCTGCAGGAATACGCTCAGCGCAGTCCCCTCTTTGCCGAAATCTGGCAGCATCAGCAGCGCTTCCTGCAACGCGCCCGGCAGTGGACTGAGATCTCCGAGCAGTACTACCTGACCATCCGGTGAAGCCCGAAGAGCTCCGGCACCAGCAGCACCAGGAGCACCAACAGAAGCTGCAGCCCGATAAAGGGCACAACGCCGCGGTAGATCTCCGACGTCTGCAACTGCGGAGCCGAGCCCTTGAGGTAGAAGAGGCTAAAGCCAAAGGGCGGCGTCAGGAAGGAGGTCTGCAAGTTCATCCCAATGAGCACGCCCAGCCACACGGGATCAACCCCCGCGCGGATGAGCACCGGCGCAATCACCGGCACCACGATGTAGCTGATTTCGACGAAGTCCAGGAAGAACCCCAGCGCGAAGATGAGGAGCTGCGCAAACAGCAGCATCCCCCAGACGCCCCCGGGAAGCGCCGTTAGGAGGTCGTGCACTGCGGCCTCCCCACCGGAGTAGGAGAAGGTCATCGAAAACGCCGTCGCGCCAATCAGGATGGTGAAGATCATCGCGCTGATGCGTGCCGTCTCCCGTGCAGCCTCCCAGACAAGCCGCAGCGAAAAGCGCCGGTACAGTGCCGCCAACCCCAGGCTCCCCATAGCTCCGACGGAGGCAGATTCCGTCGGCGTTGCGATACCGGCAAAGATTGAGCCCAGCACCAGCACAATGAGCAGCAGTGGCGGTACCACCGTCTGCACCACCCTCTGCCAAGGCATCCGTTCAACGCTCGCCACCGGTGGAAGCCACTCCGGGCGAACCATCCCCACGACAACGGTCCACAGTATATACACCCCCGCCAGGGCAATCCCCGGCAGGAATGCCGCACGGAATAGCTCCCCGACCGACACCTGGAGCGCCTCCCCCAGAACGATCAGCACAACCGACGGCGGGATAATCTGTCCCAACGTCCCCGCAGCGCAGATGATGCCCGACGCAAAGCGCCGGTCATAGCCGTGCTTGAGCATGACCGGCAGCGCAATGAGGCTCATCGAGACCACCGTTGCCCCGACAATGCCGGTCGAAGCCGCCAGAATCGCCCCCACCAACACAACCCCGATGGCAATCCCCCCACGCAGCCGCCCAAAGAGCATGCCGACCGTCTCCAGGAGCATCTCCGCCAGCCCGGAGCGCTGTAGCACCATCCCCATGAACACGAAGAGCGGCACCGACATCAGCGTGACATTGGTCATGAGGGCGTAGATGCGCTCCGGCATCATGGCAAAGAGCTCCACCTGCCCCGTTGCCACGGCAAACCCCACCGCTACCGCCGCAAAGGTGAACGCAACGGGAAACCCCAGCATCAGGAGCGCAAAGGCAACGGCAAAGAGCAGAATCCCCACCATCACCGTCCCCGACGGAACTCCTGCCCAAGCCACTCCCGCAGCATCCCTATGCTGATGGCGAGCAGAACCAAAAACGCCAACGGAATTGCCGCCTTGATGAGATACACCGCCGGAAGCCCACCGGGATTGGGCGAGCTCTCGCGAATCTGGTACGAGTACGCCACAAAGTCGTACGAAAACCACAGCACAAGCAGCGCAAATGGGAACAGAAACAGCAGCGTCCCAAGGATGTTCACCCGACGCTGCCACGGCTGCGGAAGCCGGGCGTAGAAGATGTCAATGCGGACGTGCTGGTCAGCGTACAATGTCGGTCCCATTGCCAGCAGAAAGCCCAGCGCGTACAGGTACCACTCCAGCTCCTTGAGCGGCATCGCCGCAAGGTTGAAGCTGTAGCGGATGAACACGTTGGTGAACACCAACAGCACCAGCAGCACCGTACACAACGCCGCCGCAGACTCAAACACGCGGGCAAGCACGTCCACCCACGATGCACGATTCCGCATGGGCACAACCGTCCACAGCGTTGGCTGCAAAAATACTGCGCGTGCCATCGGCTCTGGAAGGAGCCAGCATTCAGCTCGGTGCTGCACGTAGGCGTCTACTTGGGCAAGACAGGCTACCAGTTCATTGTCGAGGCGCCCGATGTAGACGCTGTTGAAGCATTTGCTGCCGCATTTGGGTTCCTGGCGCGGCAGAAATCGGTGGGCTACCACAAGGTCGAGCCACTTGCTGTAGGGAAACAAGGATGCTACCGGTGGTTCGAAGGATTCGTAGACGCTGCTCGCAGGGGCGAGTGGGAGACAGCGCGATCGAGGACTTTGCGAAGCAGTCCCCGCAGGGTGCCGGACGGGGGAGCCACTACGGCAGGCGTTCACAGAAGCGGACACTGACGGCGTGCGAGCCCGGGAGCGGCTAATTTTGCTTGGTTAACAAGCTTACGCGGCTCCCATGCGCCTGTGGCTTGAGCTTCCCGACCGACGCGCCGCCATCGATCCTACGCGCCCAATCCGGCTGGCGTACCCAATTCGCAATGCTGCTCCGGTGCCCCGGGCGTTCGGTCTGCCACCGGCGCGAATCGCCCCCGTGCGCAGCGATGGCTTCATTGGATGCGTCGCCGAGGGGGGTCCATGCAACTGCGATCGCATCGAGCTCATCGCCCATGCCCACTGCACGCACACAGAGTGCCTGGGGCACTTGACCAGCGAGCCCATTCGCATCGCGGATTGCCTGACACGCTCCCTCTTCCGGGCGTACCTGGTGAGCATCGAGCCGCTCCGCCTGCGGAACGGCGATGCTGTCATCACCGCAGAGCAGCTCCAGCAGCGCCTCCCGCAGCCCGTCCCCGAAGCCCTCATCCTGCGCGCCCTCAGAGGGGACATGCCGAGGGATTTCTCAGGCACGAACCCTCCTTACCTCACCCCCGGGGCAGCTGAGCTCCTGGCACATCTGGGCGTGCAGCACCTGCTCACTGATCTGCCCTCCGTTGACCGCGAGCAGGATGGAGGTCGGCTCCTTGCCCATCGGGCATTCTGGAACTACCCTGCCCAGCCACGCCTTGAGGCAACCATCAGCGAGCTGCTGCGCATTCCTCCGACGCTGCCCGATGGGGAGTACCTGCTGGAGCTGCAGGTGCTGGATCTCGATAGCGACGCCAGCCCCAGCATTCCGACACTGTACGCGCTGCTGGAGCCGTAAGCCCCGCATCCGAGCCGTTTTCTCTAAGTTTGAACCAAGCGCATGTGCCGCTGCTCTGCCGTGGAAGATGCCCACCCTCAACACTCTCCTGCCATGCCCGTGACGAAGTACATCTTCATCTCCGGCGGTGTGCTCTCCTCGCTGGGGAAGGGGATTGCCACCGCCTCGCTTGGGCTGCTGCTCAAGCAGCGGGGCTTCAGCGTGACGGCGCTCAAGTTCGACCCCTACATCAACGTTGACCCCGGCACGATGAACCCCTACCAGCACGGCGAAGTCTACGTCACCGATGACGGCGCGGAGACGGACCTGGACCTGGGACACTACGAGCGCTTCATAGGCATCACCACCTCGCGGCTGAACAACACCACCACTGGGCAGGTCTACTACGAAGTCATCCAGCGCGAGCGCAAGGGCTACTATCTGGGCAAGACCGTGCAGGTCATCCCACACATCACCGACGAGATCAAGCGCCGCATGACCATCTTCGATGGGCAGTACGACATTGTGCTGGTGGAGATCGGCGGCACCGTCGGCGATATCGAATCGCTGCCCTTCCTGGAAGCAGCTCGCCAACTCTGCCTGGAGCGCGGTTCGCAGAACACGCTCAACATCCACCTGACCTACGTGCCCTACATCCGCTCCGCCGGCGAGCTCAAAACCAAGCCCACGCAGCATTCGGTCAAGACGCTCATGGAATCGGGGATCCGCCCGGACATCCTGCTGTGCCGGACGGAGCAGCGCCTGTCACGCGATGTGCGGGCAAAGATCGCGCTGTTCTGCAACGTGGAGGAGGAGGCGGTCATCGAGGCACTCGATGTTGAGTGTGTCTACGAGGTGCCGCAGCTCTTTGCCCGGCGTGGACTGGACGCGATCGTGCTCCGGAAGCTGGGGCTCCAAGGTAAGCCGCTGCGCATGGAGTGGTGGAATCGCTTCGTCCAGCGCATCAAATCTCCCAAGCACGCCGTCACCATTGCCCTTGTGGGCAAGTACACGCAGTACCAGGACTCCTACAAGAGCATCCTGGAGGCGCTCACCCACGCCGGAGCAGTCACCAATACGCGCGTGCAGCTCCGCTGGATCAACGCCGAAGAGCTCAATTTCAACGGGACGCTGCACAACCCGCTGGAGGATGTCGATGGCATCTTGGTTGCCCCGGGCTTCGGTGCCCGCGGGGTCGAGGGCAAGATCGCCGCAGCCCACTACGCCCGCGTTCACAACATCCCCTACTTGGGCATCTGCCTGGGGATGCAGTGTGCTGTGATCGAGTTTGCCCGCAACGTGTGCGGACTCCCGCAAGCGCACTCCTCGGAATTTGCCCGCACGCCCTACCCGGTCATCGACCTCCTGCCCGAACAGCAGAAGGTCAAAGCCAAGGGAGGTACGATGCGCCTGGGAGCATATCCCTGCGTTGTGCGCCGGGGCACACATGCATGGAAGGCATACCGGCAGGAGCTCATCTACGAACGCCACCGCCATCGCTACGAGCTCAACCCCGAATTCCTCCCGCTGCTCCAGCAGCATGGGCTGGTCGTGAGCGGGACCTCGCCCGATGGTCGGCTGGTGGAGATTGTGGAACTGGCAGGGCATCGGTGGTTTGTCGGCGTGCAATTCCATCCGGAGTTCAAGTCCCGCGTGCCAAACGGGCATCCGCTCTTTGTCCACTTCATCCGAGCCGCTCTGCGCTACCACCGCGAGCGCCTTGCCCAGGCGCATGCCCTCCCGAGCACCAGCTGAGCCATGACCCCAGAGACCCTGCTGCTGGGGGAGCTGGACAGCGCCGCTGCCGAACACTTCTACCCCTGGAGCCTCCTTCACCCTGTCTGGGAGCTGCGTTGCGGTCCGTTCCGGCTCATCGAATGGTGGCAGCGGCTGCTCTCGCCCAGGAGCATCGGCTGTGTTGCCCCACCGGAGCGGCAACTGCACCGCAGCGCCTTCTGCGCCCGCTTCCCCGAACAGTGCACGGGCGAGCTTCGCCTTCCGCTTGTGCTGCTGGATGCCCGAATCCTCCCGCGCCAATCCACTGCTGAGCGCTTATGCGAGCTTGCCCACACCGCACAGCGCCAGGGTGTGGATGCCGTGGCGGTGTGGTCGGATTCCTCCCTTGCTGCCCTCTGGATCCTCCGCCCGGTGGTACAACTGGAGCTCCTTGGCACCGGCACATGGACTCCAGAGCTGGCACAGTGGGCAGCGCAGCTGCCTCGGGAGACCCTCTCCCTGCCGAAGCTGAACTTCCTGTGGGAAACACTCCGGGGGGGCACCGAGCTCTTCGAGCACGCGGCGCGCTACTTCCCCTTGGGCTGCGATGCCCGCCGGTGGCGCCGGCATGGAGTGTGGGTCCTGGAGCCCCAGCAGGTCTGGATTGCTGATTCCGCCACGCTGCTTCCCGGAGTTGTACTGGACGCCCGAACGGGTCCAATCCTCATCGGCGAAGGGGTCACCGTTGAACCCCATGCCCTCGTATGCGGACCGTGCGCCATCGGTGCCGGGAGCATCGTCCGCGCGCACGCCACGATCGGTCCCTACTCCGTGCTGGGCGAGCAGTGCCGAATCGGTGGAGAGATCACCCACACCATCTTCCACGCTTACGCCAACAAGCAGCACGAGGGGTTCGTCGGGCACTCCTACATCGGCGAATGGGTGAACCTGGGCGCCGGAACCACAACCTCGAACCTGAAGAACACCTACGGCACCGTGCGCGTTGAGCTTCCCAGCGGCATTGTGGACACGGGTGAACTGTTCCTCGGCGCCCTGTGTGGGGACCACGCCAAGACCGCCATTGGGACGCTCCTGCGCACGGGCATCGTCATCGGCGCGTTTGCCAACATCTTGGCAGGTGGAATGGAGGCACGCCACGTCCGTCCCTTTAGCTGGGGCAATGCAGCACAACCCCAGGTGTACGAGCTGGAGCGAGCTCTTTTGGTTGCCCGCCGGATGATGGCACGCCGGCAACGCAGCCTCCTCCCGGAAGAGGAGGCTCTCCTCCGCGCGGTATACCAGCAGGTGTGTCCACCATAGGCAGCACGAGCGATGTTCTTCCGGCCGCTCTACGACGCCGGTGGAGAGGGCGTAGCCAAGCGCTCCGCAGCACGCAGCCGTGCACTGCGCGCCCGCGGATTGGCTGCAACCTCCTGCGGAGTTGGGCGAACGGGCTTGGGCGTGAGGATGCGGAAAACTGGCACGGGAAGTGCGGAAGTTGAGCGCAGGTACTGCTTGACAATGCGGTCCTCCAGCGAATGGTAGCTGATGACGACGAGCCGTCCGCCGGCACACAACAGTTGTGGAGCACACTGCAGTGCCTCCTGGAGCGCGGCGAGCTCGTCGTTGACCGCAATGCGCAGGGCTTGGAATACGCGTGCTAACGCCTTACGGCGGTGGGGAGGAGGGACGACCTCCTCCACCACCGCGCGCAGGTCGGCCGTGGTCCGCAACGGGGCGATGCGCCGGCGCTGGACAATCCGGCGGGCGATCGCCCCTGCGCGGGGCTCCTCGCCGTAGCGGCGAAGGAGCGACGCGAGCTCTTCCTCTGATGCTGCAGCCAGCAGGGCTTCCGCACTGCGGGGTGCGCGGGGATCGAAGCGCATATCCAGCGGTGCCCGTGCTCGGAAGGTAAACCCCCGAGCCGGTGTGTCCAACTGGTGCCACGACACCCCCAGGTCCAGCAGGAAGCCCTGCACCTTCCCCACAACGTCTGCAAGCAGAACGCACACCTTTCGGAAATTGCCCTGCACCAAGCGTAGCCGCCCTTGGGCAATCTCCTGCGCAAAGCGCTGCCGACAGTACTCCAGCGCCTCCGGATCGGCATCAATGCCGATCACCTGCGCCGACGGCGCCAAGCGCTCCAGGAGCGCTGCCGTATGCCCCCCTCCGCCGAGCGTCCCGTCCACATAGATCCCCACCTCCGCCGTCAGCAGCCACTGCAGCACCTCCTGCACCATCACTGGCACATGGTAGACCGCCCCAGCCCCTGGCTGCATCCTGGTCATGAGCGCCGCATCACCTGTGCTGCAACCTGCTCGTACGACTGCGCAAATCCGCTCAAGTAGCGCTCGAACTCCTCCGGATTCCAAAACTCGATGTGGTCCACCACCCCGACAATCGTCACCTTGTTCTCGATGCCGGCAAACTCCAGCAATCGGCGCGGGAGCATGATGCGCTGCTGCGCGTCCAGCTGCACCTCCTCGCTCCAAGCAAGGATCATGCGCAGGAAGAAACGCTCCTGCTCATCGTACTGGTTGAGCCGGGCAAAGCGCTCCTCGTACTTGCGCCATTCGTCCAGCGGATACGCCACAATGCAGCGGTCCACACCGCGTGTGACCACAAAGGTGTCCTGCGCCTCCGGGGAGAGGCTCCGCCGCATCTTGGCGGGGATGTTCACCCGCCCTTTGCTGTCGAGCGAGTAGAGCTCCTGTCCCTTGAAGAACGCCACGACACCGCTCCGGCTGCTGCGACCGACTGGGCTGGGCACTTCTCCCACTTTCTCCCACCAGCCGCCCGCGAACTAACACTGCAGCGGAATTCTCCCTGCACTCCGCTGCCATGCTCCGACCGTCGAGCCGAGCTCGAGGCTCAAAATGAGCGATTTTCGCCCAAAATCGCACATCAATTTGTACAAAACTGCCGTTATCCATCGTTTACGGCAGCAGCCCGCCTCTCCATGCCACTCATCGCATCCCTGAAGTGAACAGACGTTCACCTTCATAAGCTGCCACTGAACACGCGTTCACTATCTTTGCAGTGCCCAACACGGAAGGCTCCCATGCCCGATACGAAGCTCACAAAGCGCCAAACGCAGGTCCTCCAGCTCATTCGAGAGAGCCTGCGCACCCGTGGCTTTCCTCCGACGGTGCGTGAACTCTGCCAGGCGTTGGGCTGCCGCTCCCCTAATGCCGTGCACCGCCTCCTGCGGGTGCTGGCGCAGAAGGGATATCTGGAGCGCAGCGAGCAGCGCCGCTCCCGCGCCTTCCGCCTCACCATCGGGCAGGACCTCCCTGCACCCAGCCTCTCACAAGCTTCGCTCGTGAGCGTCCCGGTGCTCTCGAACGGCTTCTTCGGCTCAGCAGAGGAGCTGTTCGAGCATGCAAACGCCTACATCACGCTCGATGCCCGACTCTTCCCTCAGCGCCCATTGTACGCCGTTGCGATGCCCGATGACGCCCTCTCTGCCGAGGGCATCCTCCCGGGCGACCTCCTCCTCGCGGTGCGGAGCTCCGAGCTGCGCGAAGGCTGCATTGTAGGAGCACTGTTGCACGGCCTCCTGCTCGTCCGGCGTCTTCGCAAGCGGGATTCCGCTTGGGAACTGAGCGCCTCCGCACGGAGCTTTCCTCCGATCCGATTCCGCGAAGGGGAACCCGATGTCGCCGTAGTGCTCCATGTGATCGGGCTCATCCGAACCCTGGAGCCCAAAAGCTGACGCAGCTCAGCTTCTTTGCCAGGACGTTGTGAATAAGTTTGCACTGCCGTAGCGCAAGTCAAACCATTGCATCGGACTCCAATGAAGCCGGCACTGCTTGCATCCGCTCTGCTGCTCTCCATCGCGTGCGCCCAGGAGCTCCAGAGCACCCCTGCACAGCAAGCCACCGCTGCTCCGCCCGCCGCCGTCATGCAGCGCGGTCAGCAGATCTACCAGAGCTACTGCAAGACCTGCCACCAAGCCAACGGGCAGGGTATCCCTGGAGTCTACCCTCCGCTGGCGAAATCCGATTACCTCAAGGACAAGCAGGCAGTCATTCGCGCGCTGGTCTTCGGCTTGTCGGGCAAAATTGTGGTCAACGGCAAGACCTACAACGGTGTTATGCCGCCGGCACCGTACAACGACGCCGACCTTGCAGCGGTTCTGACCTACGTGTACAATAGCTTCGGCAATAGCGGCGGCATCGTCACAGCACAAGAGGTTGCTGCAGTCCGCAAAGCTGGAAAGCCGGGGCAGAAGAAGTAAGCCCCTACCGAATCCACTTCAGCGGGTCCAGCCGCTGCCGGTTCTGCCAGAGCTGGAAGTGTATCCCTTCGCCTTCGGGAGTCTGCCCGCTGCTACCGAGGATCTGCCCTGCGGCGACGGAGCTGCCGAGGCTGACATTCACCCGCTCGAGATTGGCGTACACGGAGCGGAAGCCCCCCGCATGCTCCAGGATGAGGACGTACTGGTAGGTGGGCAGCCAGGTGAGCGTCTTGACTACTCCAGGGGCAATCGCGCGAACTGGGGTACCGCGCTCCACGGCGATGTCGATGCCGGGGTTGTCCCACTCGATGCCGGTTTCGGGATTGCGCTGCCGCCCGTAGCCGCGCAGCAGGCGTCCGATGGGCACCGGTGGGGTGAACTTGGGTTGCCCTGAGCCCAGCGGCACCGGCACAAGCGATGCCTGTTCGGGCGCGCGCCGTGGCGGTGTCTCCGCACGGGCAAGTCGACTCACCATGCGCTCCAGGGCTCGGGCTTCGGCTCGGCGCTGCTGGAGCCTCTGCTCAAGTTGGCGCTGCTGGCGCTGCAGTTGCGCCAGCAACCGCTGCTGCTGCTGGATGGAGCGCTGGCGCTCGGCGTACTGTTCGCGCCGACGTTCAAGCCACTGCTGACGCTGCTGCTGTAGCTCCTGCAATCGCCCCAGTAAGCGCTGGAGGGTGTCTTGCTGTGCGCTCAGGAGTGCATCGCGCCGCCCAAGTTCGCGGAATAGGTTACGGGTGTAGACCCGCAGGCGCTCCAACTGCTCCGGAGCTGTCATGGTGCGGTGTGCTCGGTAGAGCTGCCGCAACAGCCGCTGCTGCTGGAGACCGAGCTCGGCGCGCGTGCCCAGGAGTGCCTCAATTTCTTGGCGCAAGCGCCCGATGGAGTCATCTGCACGGCGGAGCTCCTGCTCCAGCAGAGCGATGGAGCGCTCCAGAAGCTGCGTGTAGCGCTGCTGCTGCGTAAGCTGCTGCTGGAGTGCCTGGGCACGGGTCTGGGTCTGCTGGAGTTGCACCCGCAGTTCCTCAATGGCGCGCTGCAGCTCCCTCAGGCGCTCCTGCGGCGTGGAGGTCTGCGCGGCGAGCATCGAGAGCGGGAGCAGCAGGAGGCTAATCCTGCACGCCCACGCGCTCAATCCGCGCACCAAGCTGCTGCAGCTTCCGCTCAATCGCCTCATATCCGCGGTCGATGTGGTGGATTTCCAGAACCTCTGTGCGCCCTTCGGCAACGAGCCCTGCCAGAATCAGTGCAGCGCTTGCCCGCAGATCGCTTGAGACAACGCGATTGCCACGCAACGGGCGCCCGCCGGTAACCACAGCGGTGTTCCCCTGCAGCTCAATCTGCGCCCCCAGCCGCTGCAACTCGGGCACGTGCTTGAAGCGGTCGGGGTAGATCGCATCCGTCACGGAAGAGACGCCCGGTGCGCGCAACATCAGCGCAGTCCACTGCGCTTGCACATCGGTGGGGAAGCCCGGAAAGGGCGCAGTAACGATATGGCTGGGCAGCGGTGCTCCCTCCATCGAAAGCTCGATGCAGTTCGGCTTCACGTGGAGCCGGGCACCAACGCGCTCAAGCTGCTGCAGGACCGCCTCCAGGTGCTCCGGACGCGCGGGCTCAACGGTGACCTCCCCACCAGTGATTGCAGCCGCCAGCAGGAAGGTTGCTGCCTCGATGCGATCGGGAATGACCTCAATGGATGCGGGATGGAGCTCCTCGACGCCCTCGACCTCCACCACTGAGGTTCCCAGCCCTCGAATTCGGGCACCCATTTGGCGGAGGAACTCGCCCAACTGCACGATCTCCGGCTCCTGCGCCGCATTGCGGATCACCGTGCGCCCGTGGGCAAGGCTTGCTGCCATGAGCAGATTCCCCGTTGCCCCAACGCTGGGGAAATCCAGCACAATCTCCGTGCCGCGCAAGCGCTCGGCGGTGGCGCAGACGTAGCCATCGCACAGCTCCAGCTCCGCCCCCAGTGCCTGCAACCCCTTGAGATGCAGGTCTACCGGACGCGGTCCCCAGGCACACCCTCCCGGAAGCGGGACTTCGGCACGCCGGTAGCGCGCCAGGAGCGGTCCGAGCACGTAGAAGGAGGCACGCATTCGGCGGACCAGCTCCTGCGGGGCATGCACCGTCTGCAGGGTACTTGTATCGAGCACAAGCTCATTGCCCTCCAGGCGGCAGCGACAGCCCAAGGCATCCAGCAGCTCCATCATCGTCCACACATCGCGCAGCCGCGGGACATTGCGGAGCCGATGCACCCCTGGCGCCAGTATCGCCGCCGGCATCAGCGCCAGCACCGCGTTCTTTGCGCCTGAGATCGGCACCCTCCCGCGCAGCCGCTCCCCACCGTAGATCACCAGCTTCTCCATCGGTTGTGCCCGCATCGTGGGGTGGCAAAAGTACACTCTCTTCCGCAGACGGCAGCGCAGCTTCGTAATTTCGCAGCCGCTGTATGTTTGACAGCTTCCGCACGCCAGCCGTGTTCCGCAAAGTACTCATTGCGAATCGGGGCGAGATTGCGCTGCGCGTCATCCGCGCCTGCAAGGAGCTGGGGATCCGCACGGTGGCTGTCTATTCGGAAGCGGACCGCTACTCGCTGCACGTGCGCTTTGCTGATGAAGCCGTGTGCATCGGACCACCGCCCAGCAAACAGAGCTACCTCAACATCCCCGCCATCATCGCCGCAGCGGAGGTCACCAACGCCGATGCGATCCATCCGGGCTACGGGTTTTTAGCCGAGAACGAGACCTTCGCCGAAATCTGCCGCGACTGCGGCTTCGTCTTCATCGGACCAAGCCCTGAGGCGATAGCCAAGATGGGAAACAAGTCCGTTGCGAAAGAGACGGTGCAAGCCGCCGGCGTACCGGTCGTTCCAGGCAGTGAAGGGGTTGTCCGCTCGCTTTCGGAGGCACGTGAGATTGCCAACGCAATCGGCTACCCGATCATGCTCAAGGCTGCTGCTGGCGGTGGCGGCAAAGGCATGCGCTTGGTCCGCAGCGAAGAGGAGTTGGAACGCGCCTTCATCCTGGCATCCAACGAAGCCGAAGCCGCTTTTGGCAATCCTGACCTGTACATCGAGAAGTTCATCGAGCAGCCGCGCCACATTGAAATCCAGGTCATCGCCGACCACTACGGTCGCACCATCCATCTCAACGAGCGCGAATGCTCGATCCAGCGCCGCCATCAGAAGCTCATCGAGGAATCCCCTTCGCCCATCATGACTCCGGAGCTGCGCCAGGCAATGGGCGAAGCCGCCATCCGCGCCGCTCAAGCCGTCGGTTACGTCAATGCCGGCACGGTGGAGTTCCTCGTGGATGCTGAGCGCAACTTCTACTTCATGGAGATGAACACGCGCATCCAGGTGGAGCATCCCGTGACCGAGGAGTCCATCGGTGGCATTGACCTCATCAAGGAGCAGCTCCGCATCGCCGCCGGGGAGCCGCTCTCCATTGAGCCTGCTCCTCCGCGCTTCCATGCCATCGAATGCCGCATCAACGCCGAAGACCCCTTCCACGATTGGCGCCCCTCGCCGGGGACGATCACCAGCCTGCACTTCCCGGGTCCACCGGGCGTGCGCGTGGATTCGCACATCTACCAGGGCTACACCATCCCGCCCTTCTACGATTCCCTCATTGCCAAGCTCATCGCCGTTGCTCCAACTCGGCAGGAAGCCATCGCCAAGATGCGGCGCGCGCTGGAGGAGTTCGTCATCGAAGGCATTGCCACGACGATCCCATTCCACCGTGCGATGATGCACAACCCGGACTTCCTCGCCGGCAACTTCTCAACGCGCTACCTGGAGGAGCATGATTGGCGCCAATACGCCGTTGAGGTCTAACCAACCGTGCAGTTCCCCATGCACTTCCCCGAAGAGCTCCACTACACCAAGGACCACGAATGGCTCCGAGTGGACAACAGCACCGCTGCCGTTGGCATCACCGACCACGCGCAGCACGAACTCGGAGACATCGTGTACGTGGACTTCGCCGTTTCTGCTGGGCAGGAGATCCACGCCGGGCAAGTCGTTGCCACGCTTGAGGCGGTCAAGACCGTCGCCGATGTCTATGCCCCGGTCAGCGGGCGCGTCCTGGAGCTCAACCCTGCCCTTGCAGAGCATCCGGAGCTGATTAACCAGGACCCGTACGGCGCGGGATGGATCCTACAGTTGGAGCTGAGCAATCCCGAAGAGGTCGAGCAACTGCTCGACGCCGCATCCTACAAAGCGCTCATTGGGCAGGTGTAATCGCCTGGGGCATTGGCTGCATCGGCGTCAGCGCACTGCAGGCGCAATCGCTGCAGAGTGCGTACGAGTACGGCTACGGCTTCTGGCAGCGGCAGCAGTACGATTCCGCCATCGTCTGGCTTGAACGCTGGGTCACCGCCCTGCCGCGCGACACGAGCGCATGGGTGTTGCTGGCACGCTGCCGACTACGCACCGGCGATACCGCCCGGGCGCTGGAGGCGCTCTCCAGAGCTATCCAGGCAGGGCTCAGCGATACGGCGCTTGCTCGGACATATCCGGAGTTCAGCGCCCCCCTGCGCTCCCGCCAAGGGCGCCTACTCCAGCAGCAGTTGCTCTCCGCGGCCGCCGAACGCGGCCCCGTTGCGGTGGAGTTCGCTCCTCAGGAGCGCTTCGGGCGATACTACATCCTGTACCCGCCGGGCTACTCTGCCGAGCGGCGCTACCATCTCATTGTGCTGCTCCATGGCAACTCCCAGGCACCGGAGATGCTCTTCCGCTGGGCACGCCAGTGGCAGCCCCAAGACGCTATCATCGTCGCACCGGAGGCCCCTTACGTTCGGCTGCGCCCAACACTCAATGCTGCCGCGCTGCGCTTCTCCGCACTGGGCGAGGAGCTGCAAGCCCCAGATAGCTTGCGCGAGGACATCATCATCTCCAGCGCTCGGTGGTACCACAGCGTCGCCGAGCATGCTCGACGCACCCTCCCGCTCAAGCGCGCGCTCCCCGTCGTGGTCGGCTTCTCCCAAGGCGGGTTCATGGCGGGAGTGCTGCTTGCGCAATACCCGTACGCCTACGCTGGTGCAGCCTTGGTCAGCGCCAGCTACTATCCCGAAGGGAAAGTGATCGAGCGGCTCCACCTGCTGCGCCGCTATGGGGTTGAACTCCTACTCCTGCACGGTCGGCAGGACCCCATCGTGCCGCCGCAGACTGCGGAGCTGTTCGCCAACGCGCTGCAGAATGCCGGAGTCGCTCACGAGCTCTTCCTCTTCGACGGAGAGCATTGGGCATCGCCGGAGGCGACACAGCGGCTTCGGCAGTGGCTTGTGCGGCTGCTCCAGCGGCAATGATATTTGCCGCGCTCGTTCGTCTTGCGCAGCTGCTGCCATGAAGTGCTGCGCCATCTCCATCGGTGTACTGGTTGCGCTGGCGTTCCCGCTGCGGGGGCAGATCGCCGGAGAACCCGTGCCCGAGCTTCCCGATAGCCTCTTCGTCTTCGAATCCCCGCATCCGCTGGTGAGCTCGCCCTCGGTAAGCTCCTCCTGGGGCATCGTGCTGAGCCTATCGGAGAATGGCTTCGGTGGTGGCATCTTCTACCAGCGCTCGCTGACGGCTCGACTGCACTGGAGCATCGAGGCAACGCTCTCCGGTGCGCGCAACTCGGATGAATTCGAGGTCTACGACCCCTCCACCGGCGACATCTTCGTGCCCGGCAAGGTGAATCGGCTCTTCATGCTGCCGCTCTCGGTGGAGCTACTGTACCGGCTCTTCGGGGAATCGCTGGACGATTCCTTTGCCCCGTTGGTCTCGGCAGGAATTGCCCCAACGCTCATCTTTGCAACCCCGTACGAGGAGGAGTTCTTCCGCTCCTTTGCGCATGCCCGCCTCTTTGTCCGCCCAGGAGCCCATGTGGGCATTGGTGCACGTCTACGTTACGGAGGCGAGCACTTCCTTGCCGTTCGGCTCCGCTACTACACCATTCCGTTCGGCGGGAACGGCTTGGAGAGCGTCCGTGGACGCCCGATCCGCGATTTCGGAGGCGTCGTGCTCTCGGTCCGCCTTCCTTTTTGAGCTTCCCCTTCGCCGGAACCGCGCCCGCTCCGCAGGCGGATTCTGAACGCCTCTTCATCAAACCGTCAGCAGCCGTTTAGGGCAGTTGCCCGTTCTTTGCATTGGTGGCGTGCGTCACATTCACTCACACGAGGGTGCGGCGTCTGCGCCCGGGCAGCTCCAGACGCCGCAGAGAGCATGTAGGACCCAAAGCAGGAGGAGGGTGTGCCCACGAGCAGAGCAAAACTCGTCAAGGCGCTCGTCTTCGTCGGCGGACTACTAGCGAGCTTCTCCTTCATACTCCTGGGGGAAGCAGGCGAAAAGCCTGCAGCGGTGCTTTCGGAGGCATCCGACACGGCAGCGGTTCAGGACTTCGAACTGCAGCCGTGGGTGCCGTTCTTCGTGCAGCAGGGCATTGCATCCTGGTATGGTCCTGGATTTCACGGGCGGCGCACTGCTTCGGGAACGCGCTACAACATGCACGAGCTCACGGCGGCGCACCGTTCCCTGCCCTTTGGGAGCCTGGTACGGGTGGAGAACCCGCGCAACGGGGCAGCAATCATCGTGCAGATCACCGATCGCGGACCATTTGTGCGGCGCAACATCATTGACCTATCGCGGAAAGCCGCCGAGCTCTTGGACGTGCGGCTGCATCGGGTGCGTATTGCCGCATTCCTTCCGCCTCGGGATTCCTCGAAGCTGCTGAGCTTTGCCCCTGGCTGGCAGCCGGTGGTGGTGCCGTCGGCTGTGTGCGTGCTCACCGACACGCTCGGGACGTGGGATGCCGTCTGGAGGCGCTGGCAACTCCTCCGCGATAGCCTCCCGGAGCTGCGCATCTTTGTCGGCTGGGCTCCCGACCAGGATAGCGCCCAAAGTCGTCCACCGCATCCGCTGAGGTTCTACCTGGGCAAGCTCTCGCACCCCCGGTTCATCACGTTGCTGCAGCCCCCAGAGTAGCAGCACGGCTGTACCGCGTCGGTGCTGCCTCCGCCGTACCGAAGCTATCGCTTTGGGCAAGGCGGGCTATTTTTGCGGCGTGCGTTCCCCAATCCCGCTTGGACCATGGCGTGGCAGCTCGAAGGCACCTTCACGGCGCTGGTAACACCGTTTACGGCTGATGGGTCGATAGACTGGGCAGCGCTGGCACGGCTGGTGGAGTTCCAAATCGCCGAAGGTGTCGAAGGGCTGGTCCCGGTTGGCTCGACCGGCGAGAGCGCAACGCTGGAGTTCGATGAACGCGTGGAGGTGATTGCCCGCGTTGTGGAGTACGCCAACGGACGCGTGCCGGTCATCGCTGGCACAGGAACGAACGACACCCGCACCACCATTGCCCTCACGCGCAAAGCCAAAGAGGTCGGCGCCGATGCCGCCCTGCTGGTATGCCCGTACTACAACAAGCCTACGCAGCAGGGGCTCTACGAGCACTTCCGCGCCGTTGCCGAAGCCGTTGATCTGCCGCTGGTGCTCTACAACGTCCCTGGGCGCACGGCGGTCAACATGGCAGCGGAGACGCAGCTCCGCTTGGCGGAGGAGTTCCCCACCATCATCGGCACGAAGGAGGCATCGGGGAATCTGGAGCAGGTCATGGAGATCCTCCGCCATGCTCCCGCGCACTTCCGGCTCCTTGCCGGAGATGATGCCCTGGCATTGCCCATTATCGCCTGCGGTGGCTCGGGTGTGGTCTCGGTGCTCTCCAACTACGCCCCACGCCAATTTGGCGAGTGCATCCGAGCTGCCTTGCGCGGCGATTGGGAGCGCGCCCGGCGCCTGCACTACGAGCTCTTTGAGCTGATGCGGCTGAACTTCATCGAACCCAACCCCATCCCCGTCAAAGCAGCGCTGGCGCTGCTGGGGATGATTCAGGAGCGCTACCGCCTCCCGCTGACCCCAATGCAACCGGCTCACCGGCAGCGCTTGGAAGCTGAACTGCGCCGTGTTGGGCTGCTCCAGCCGGTCTGATGTGGTACGCACTGCTATGGCTCCTGTGCCTGGGCTGCGGGCTGCTGAGTCCGCGCACACCCGAACCCCCAGCTCCCGATACCGATTCCAAAGGCTATCGGCAGCCCATCTCCCCGGACATCGTCGCGGAGAACCTCCGAAGCGCCGTCTCCCGGCGCGACGCCGTTGCCCTGCTCGGTTGCTTGGTGGACTCTGTGCAGCTTCCAGGAAGCTCCTACCAGTTTGAACCCTCGGCGCAGGCGCGTGCCCGCTTCCCCGGAGTCTTCGCGCGCTGGGGACGCGATGAGGAGTACCGAAGCTTCTCCGCTATGATGCAGCGCGTTGCAGCGGCACAGGTGCCGGAGCTTCTCTACATCAGCCCCGTCTTCGAGTACCGTACCCCCGATTCGGCGGTCTTCCGCAGCGAGTACCAGCTCTACGTCCCGCACACCGACCCGATGCTTCCGACCATCGCCCGGGGCATCCTCCGATGGACCCTGGTGGCGCAGTCCAACGGACTGTGGGCAATCCTGCGGTGGAGCGACTTCGATAGTGACAGCGTTCAACCGAGCTGGAGCATGCTCAAAGCCTATTGGAGCCGATGAGAGCCCCCTTGCCCCTTGCGTTGGGATTCCTGCTCGGCGGCTGCATCAACCCCTTCGCGCCGCGACTGAGCGAGCAGCCTCCGGAGCCCTTCCAACTGGCGGACCAGCGCACCATCGAGGGCGTCTTCGCCAACTTCCGCTACGCCTACGTACTGCGGGATACACTGCTGTACGGGCAACTGCTCGACACCGGCTTCATCTTCAGCTACCGCAACTACGAGCTCGGCACCGATGTGAGCTGGGGACGGCAAGAGGATCTGCGGGCAACCGCTGGCTTGTTCCGCGCCGCCCAGCAGATCGACCTGGTCTGGCACGAGATCGTCGCCTCCGCTGGGGATTCCCTCCTGCACGATGTCTCCCGTAGCTTCGCCTTGACGATTGCCTTTTCGGCGGAGGATGTGGTGCGGGTCTACGGACGGGCGACCTTCCGGTTGCGCCGCGCCTACCCGTACGAGCCCTGGCGCATCGCCTTCTGGCGCGACGAGTCCAACTACTGAGTGCCCGACCGCCACGCACGAAAGCCCCTATTTTTGCGCGGTGCGACCAAGCCAGGATTCCCGGCATGATCCCACGCTACAGCCGCCCCCAGATGGCCGCAATCTGGGCGGAGGAGAACAAGTTTCGCATCTGGCTGGAGATCGAGCTGCTCGCCTGCGAAGCGCTGGCGCAGCTTGGGTGGATTCCGCAGCACATCCCACAACTCCTCCGCCAAACATTGCAGGTGCGCCCCGAACGGATTGCCGAACTGGAGAGGATCCTGCGCCACGATGTGCTGGCATTCCTGGGCAGCCTCACCGAACAGCTCGGTCCAGAGGGCGCCTACCTGCACTTCGGGCTTACCTCCAGCGACGTTGTGGACACGGCTCTTGCTGTGCAGCTTCGGCAAGCTGGGCAACTGCTGCTGGAGGGACTGGAGCGGCTGGAGGCTGTTCTGCTGCGTCGGGCACAGGAGTTCCGCCACACCCTCTGTGTTGGGCGCACACACGGAGTCCACGCCGAGCCGATGAGCTTTGGCTTGAAGTTTCTGAGCTGGCGCGAAGAGTGCCGCCGCAATCGCCAGCGCCTCTCGCACGCGCTGGAGGAGGTCTCCTACGGCAAGCTCAGCGGCACCATCGGCATCTACACGCAGTTGCCGCCGGAGGTGGAAGCCTACGTATGCGAACGTCTGCAGTTACGCCCAGAGGTGATTGCCACACAAGTCATCCCGCGCGACCGGCACGCGCAGTTTGTGCTCACGCTCGGGCTTATTGCCGCCATGTGCGAGCGCATCGCCTTGGAGGTTCGCCACCTCCACCGCACCGAGGTGCGCGAAGCCGAAGAGCACTTCGCCACAGGGCAGCGCGGCAGCTCCGCTATGCCACACAAGCGCAATCCCATCCATGCCGAGCGCATCTGCGGGTTGGCGCGCCTGGTGCGCTCCTACGGCTCGGTCGCCTTGGAGAACATCCCGCTCTGGCACGAGCGCGATATCTCCCACAGCAGCACCGAACGCGTCATCCTGCCCGATGCGACAATTCTGACCGACTACCTGCTGCACCTGACCACGGAGCTGGTGGAGACCCTGCGGGTCTATCCCGAGCACATGGCGCGCAATCTGGAGCTCACGCACGGACTGGTCTATTCGCAGAGCGTGCTTCTGGAGTTGGTCCGACGCGGCATGCACCGGGAGGATGCCTACCGCGCCGTCCAGCGCGCAGCGATGCAGAGCTGGGAGAGCGGAGAGGACTTCCGCACCACGCTGTGGCAGCAACCCGAAATCCGCGAGCGCTTCGGCTCAGAAGCCGAGCTGCAGGAGCTGTTCTCAGCGGAGCGCCTGCTGCGGAATGTAGACCTCCTCTTTGCGCGCTGCGGCGCGGCATAGGGCAATGGACTGGATCGTTGCCCTCGTCCTCGCAGCGGCGCTGGCGTACGGCATCCGTGCCCTGCTCCTGCTGTACGGCTCCTGGCGCGAGCGCCAGCGTTCGCGCCATCTGCCACCGCTGGAAGCGCAGGTGCCGAGCGTATCGGTCATCATCCCCGCACGCAACGAGGAGCACACGATCGCCCACTGCGTTGCCTCCGTTGCTGCCTGCCCCTACCCTCGGCTGGAGATCCTGGTCGTCAACGACCGCTCCACCGACAATACAGCAGCCGTACTGGAGCAGCTCCAGCAGCGTTATCCCATCGTGCGTGTGTTCACACGCGAATCGGAGCCCGACAATCCAAACCTTCAGGGCAAAGCCGGAGCGTTGCACCTGGGCGCACTGCACGCCAGCGGAGAGCTGCTGCTCTTCACCGATGCCGATTGCACCGTTCCTCCGAGCTGGGTAAGCGAGCTGGCACGCTGCTTTGCCGACCCCACTGTTGGGTTGGTGGCAAGCTTCACGCTCATTCGCCCGCAGGGGCTATTTGCATGGCTGCAATCGGCAGAATGGCTGCTGCTACACACCGCCGGCAGCGCCGGAGTTGGACTCGGGCACGCCTTGGGATGCTTCGGCAACAACCTTGCCGTACGAGCCCGCACATACTGGGACATCGGAGGCTATGAGCGCATCCCCTTCTCGGTCACCGAAGACCTGGCACTCCAGCAGGCGGTCCAGCGCGCCGGATGGCGCCTGCGCTACCACTGCGCCCGGGAGAGCCTGGTCTGGACACTTCCGGCACCAACGCTGCGGGACTACCTACGGCAACGCCGGCGCTGGGCACGGGGCGGATTGCAGTTGGGCTGGCGCGGGATCGCCTTCGTTCTCCCCACGCTGCTCCTGTGGGGAGCGCTCATCAGCGCGCTTGCAAGCGGGCATCTCCTGGAGGCGCTGCTGCTGGGGCTGCTGCGAATGGGAGCAGACCTACTCCTGGGGCTGCCGTCGCTGCTGCGGCTGCGCCAGTACAGGCTGCTCGGCGTTCTGCCGCTGACCATTCTCCTGCTTGCGCTCGTGGAGCTGCTGCTTCCGGTGCTGGTGCTCTCGCCACAGATCCGCTGGAAGGGGCAGGCACTGCGCTAAGCTGCTTTATCCAGCCGCCGCCAAGGCTTTTTGTATTTTTGGACTCCACAGCCTGCACCGGGCAATGGCAACACTGGAACGCCACCGAATTATCGTTGCCGACGGTCAGCAGCCGCTTCCACCGGGGATCGATCGGGAAACGGTGCTGCGCGACTACCGTATCTGCTGGGAAAGCCGCCACGCCAGCCTTCTGGGACGCCGCGAGGTCCTCACCGGCAAAGCCAAATTCGGCATCTTCGGCGATGGCAAGGAGGTCGCCCAGGTTGCCATGGCGAAAGCCTTCCGCCCAGGGGACTGGCGTTCGGGGTACTACCGCGACCAAACCCTCCTGATGGCGCTGGGCTTGCTGACGCTGGAGCAATTCTTCGCGCAGCTTTATGCCCATGCCGACGAGGAGGCGGAGCCCGCCTCCGCTGGACGCCAGATGAACTGCCACTTCGGCATGCGCTTGGTCAATCCCGATGGCTCTTGGCGGGTGCAGACGACGCAGGTCAATATCGCCTCCGATATCTCTCCGACGGGCTCGCAGATGCCCCGGTTGGTCGGGCTCGCCTACGCCTCGCGCCTGTACCGCGAGCTCCCCGAGCTGCGCCACATGACGGCGTTCTCCAACAACGGCGAGGAGATCGCCTGGGGCACCATCGGGAACGCAACCTGTGCCGAGGGGATGTTCTGGGAAGCGGTCAACGCTATCGGTGTGCTGCGCGCCCCGGCGATCATCTCTATCTGGGACGACGGCTACGGTATCTCCGTGCCCAACGAGTACCAGGTCACCAAGGGCAACATCTCGGCATTGCTGGAGGGCTTCCGGCGGACTCCCGGAGGGCGGGATGGCTTCGACCTCTACGTCGTGCGCGGATGGGATTATCCGGCGCTGGTGAGCGTTTACCAGCAAGCTGCCGAGATCGCCCGCCGCGAGCATGTGCCCGCTATCGTCCACGTCATCGAGTTGACACAGCCGCAAGGGCACTCCACCTCGGGCAGCCACGAACGCTACAAGCCACCGGAGCGCCTGCAGTGGGAGCGGGAGTACGACTGCCTGGTGCGCATGCGGCAATGGATTCTGGAGCAGGGCCTTGCAAGCGCCGAAGAGCTGGACGCCATCGAACGCGCTGCCGCCGAGACCGTCCGCCAGGCAAAGGAGCGCGCCTGGAGAGCCTACCAGCAGCCCATCCTGGAGGAGCGCGCCGAATTGGCGTCACTGCTGCAGGAGCTGGCAGCCGTCTCCGCCAAGCGCGATGAGGTACTGCGCATCCGCACCGAGCTGCTCTCGCTGCGAGATGTGCTCCGACGCGACCTCTCGGTTGCTTGCAACCGTGCTCTCATCGCCGTTGCTGACGAGCCCTCCGAGCAGCGCACCCGCTTGGTCCGTTGGCGCCAAGCCCTGGAGGAGCAGCAGCGCGAGCGCTACAGCTCCCATCTCTACAGCCAGACTCCGCTATCGGCTCTGCGAGTGCCGGAGATTCCACCACAGTACCGCGAAGACTCCCCGTTGGTCAACGGCTTCGAGGTCATCAACGCCTGCTTCGATGCCGCGCTTCGGCGCGACCCGCGCGTGGTCATCTTCGGCGAAGACGTCGGGCGCCTGGGCGATGTCAACCAAGGCTGCGCCGGACTCCAAGCCAAATACGGCGAGCTGCGCGTCAGCGATACCGGCATCCGCGAATGCACCATCGTCGGGCAAGCCATCGGGCTGGCGCTGCGCGGGTTGCGCCCGATTGCCGAAATCCAGTACCTGGACTACCTGCTCTACGCGCTGCAGATCATGTCCGACGATATCGCCACCTTCCGCTGGCGCACCAAGGGTGCTCAAGCGGCTCCGGTCATCATCCGCACGCGTGGGCATCGGCTGGAGGGGGTCTGGCACTCCGGCTCCCCGATGGCGGGGATTCTCAATCTGGTGCGCGGCATGCTCGTACTGGTCCCGCGCGACATGACCCGAGCCGCCGGCTTCTACAACACGGTGCTGCGCTCGGATGACCCTGCGCTCATCGTGGAGGTGCTCAACGGCTACCGCCTCAAGGAGCGGCTGCCGGCGAACATCGGCGAATTCACCGTTCCGGTGGGCGTTCCCGAAATCCTGCGCGAAGGGAGCGACATCACCATCGTCACCTACGGCGCCTGTTGCCGGATTGCGCTGGAGGCAGCAGAGTTGCTTGCCCGCGTTGGGGTGAGCGCAGAGGTCATTGATGTGCAATCGCTCCTGCCCTTCGATATCCACCATCGCATCGTGCGCTCGCTGCAGAAGACCAACCGCATCCTGTTCGTGGACGAGGATGTCCCCGGCGGCACCACCGCTTACATGATGCAGCAGGTGCTTGAGGTCCAGGGCGGCTACCGCTGGTTGGATGCGCCCCCTCGGACGCTCCCCGGTGCCGAACACCGCCCTGCGTACGGCAGCGACGGGGATTACTGGTCCAAACCCAATGCCGAGCAGATCTTCGAAGCCGCCTACGAGCTGATGCACGAATCCAACCCTCGCCGCTATCCGCTCTTCTTCCGCTGAAGGGGTCGTATCTTTCGGGAATCCAGATGCGCCTACCGCCGCTGGAGCAGTACTACGCTTGTCCAAAGACGGTGTTGGACCACTTTCGGGAAGCCTTGCAGAAGCGCCTGGAGCACCCTTCGGTGCCGGGGCTCCTGCTACTGTTGAGCACGCTCATCGCGCTCCTGTGGGCAAACAGCCCTTGGGGCGCAAGCTATGAGGAGCTCTTCTTCACCCACTTCGTCATCGGCTACGGGGACTTGGCGCTGTCCAAGCCGCTGGTGTTCTGGATCAACGACGGCTTGATGGCGATCTTCTTCTTCCTTGTCGGGCTGGAGATCAAGCAGGAGTTGCTGCAAGGAGAGCTCTCTTCGTGGCAGAAGGCGGCGCTGCCAGTCTACGCTGCCGTTGGCGGCATGGCGATTCCGGCGCTCATCTTCACCCTGTTCAACCACGGGATGCCTACTCAGCGCGGGTGGGCAATTCCGAGCGCAACTGATATCGCATTTGCCGTTGGGCTCCTCTCGCTGCTGGGGGACCGAGTCCCCTTCCCCTTGCGCATCTTCCTGCTCAGCTTGGCAATTGCCGATGATATCGGCGCGGTGCTCATCATTGCGCTCTTCTACACGGAGCAGCTTGCGCTGGGGGCGCTCATCCCCGGCATCATCCTGCTTGGGGTGCTGTGGGGGCTCAACCGGTTGCGCATCCAGACGCTGGGAGTATACGCGGTGTTGGCAGTTCCCATCTGGCTGAGCTTCCTCTCCAGTGGGGTGCATCCGACCGTTGCGGGGGTCCTTGTTGCGTTCACCCTCCCCATCCGCCCGCGATTGCCTTGGGAGGCGTTCCGGAATGGCACGCTGCGCCTGCTCAGCGACCATGCACAGCAGCCGCCGTCGCCAGCGCTCGCTGTTGCCCTGAGCGAGCACATCGAACGCGCCAGCACCGCAGCAGTATCGCCGCTGCACCGGGCGTTGCATGGGCTACACCCGTGGGTGAACTACGGGATTATGCCCGTGTTCGCGCTCGCCAACGCAGGAGTTCAGCTTGAGCTGGGCGGGCTCCAGGAGATGCTGCTGTCCCCGGTCACCCTGGGCGTTGCGTTGGGGCTCTTCCTGGGCAAGCAGATAGGCATCTTCGCGTTTTCGTGGGCAAGCGTCCGGCTGCGTTTAGCAATGTTGCCGAAGGGCGTTCGCTGGAGCCACATCTACGGCGTTGCACTGCTGGGGGGCATTGGCTTTACGATGTCGCTCTTCATCGCCGGACTCTCCTACGGGGAGCAATACCTCGTGCTCAACGAAGCCAAGCTGGGAATCCTGCTGGGGTCGTTCCTCTCGGCGGTGCTGGGCATCGGGGTGCTGCAACGGACGCTGCCCAAAACCGTCCCAGCCCTGCAGAAAAGCGCTGAGCATGCCCACTGAACAAGCGCATGCGGCAACACCGGAGACAACATCCTTTCGGCAAGTTCTGCGCAATGCCAGCATCACCGCAGCAGGGAATCTGCTGACGCAGGTGCTCAATCCGGTGACCGCCATCATCACCACACGCGCGCTCGGAGCTGAGCTGTACGGACTGTACGCGCTACTGGTGCAATGGTCCTCCTTCCTGGCAGAGCTGTGCAAAAGCGGGCTGGGTGCGACGCTGGTGCGCTTCGTTGCCTACTACCGCGGTGAGGGGCGCCCGGACCGGCTCAAAGGGGCGATCCGCATGAGCCTGCGCTGGGTTGGGATCAGCGCCGGCATCGTCAGCCTTGTGCTCGTCCTCTGGGCTGGAGAGCTTGGTCGGTGGCTCCCTCAGACCGAGTATACGGAAAGCGCTGTGCGCTTCTTTGCTCCGGCAGTGTTCCTGACGGCGCTCTACGGGATATTCCTGGCGGTGTTGACGGGATTCCAACAGCAGCGCCTCGTGCAGTTGAGCACGGCTGTCGTCGGGGCAGGGGTCAAGCTCCTCACCTTGGTGCTGCTCCTGTGGATGGGGCAGGGCATTTACGCTGCGCTGGGCTCCAGCTTGCTCCAGGATGTTGCCGTGCTGCTGCTCAGCGGACTGTTCGTCGCGCGGGTGTTCCCCGGGCTCCGTCAGCGCGGGCTTCCCGCCGTTGTGGAGCGAAAAGCGCTCTGGCGCTATGCGCTCACGCTCTTTGCCACGAGTCTGTTCTTCCGCTACACCTTCCAGCTGGACGTGCTGTTTTTGGGCTTCTTCCGCTCGGCGCACGAAGTGGGGCTGTACTCGGCAGCGGTTCGGCTACAGCCGCTGCTGGTGTTGCCGGTCTACGCACTCGGAGAGCCGTTCAATCCAGCCGTGGCGGAGCTGTTTGCCCGGGGCGAACGCGAAGCGCTGGGAGGGCTCTACCGCCGAGTTGTGCGGTGGTCATTGTTAGCGGTTTTCCCCGCTGCACTGTGCTGTCTGACGCTGCCGGAGCTCATCTTGAGCCTCTTTGGCAAAGAGTTCACTGCTGCAGCACCGGCGCTGCAAATCCTGGCGCTGGGCACGTGGCTGGGAGCCGCCCCTGGAGTTGCCGGCTACGTGCTCAACATGATAGGGCGACCGCAGGTGAACCTCTTCAACGGCATCCTCACAGCGGTGCTCAACATTGCCCTCTTTGCTGTGCTCATCCCCACGGCGGGGATGCTGGGAGCAGCCGCAGCCTACAGTGTGGTCAACCTCGCTATAGCGCTGCTACGGGTAGGGCAGGTGTACCACCTGGAGCGCCTCAGCCCTTGGGATAGCCTACTGGGCAGAGCTCTGGGGTGCATTGCCGCGGGTGTGGGAGCGGCAGTTGCGGTGGAGTTGCTCCTGGGCAGCGGAGTGATCGCTGCTGCAGCAGGGCTTGCTATCTTTGGAGTTGCTGGGTGGCACTGGGCGTTGAGCGCTGATGAGCGAGAACTTCTCCGCCGGCTGTGGCGAAGGGTTCGTCAATCCTGAACAGCGTAGCGAGCTCTCCGTCCGTGAGCAGATGGCGCAGACGTATGCGCAATTGGTCGCGCAGCGGGGTGCTTACTGGTGGTATGCTGTGCGGGAGTTTGTGCTCGAACGTATGCGGCTCCACCAAGGGGGGAAGCTCTACGACGCCGGCTGCGGGGTTGGACTCTACACGCTTGCCATCGCGGAGCGTTTCGCTGCTGTGGAGATCTTCGCCGTGGATTTCTCCCCGGCAAGCCTGCAGCAGCTCCGGCAACAGCTCGATGGCAGCAGCGTTGGGACACGTGTGCAGCTATTCTGCGCCGATATTACGCACTTCCTGCCGCCCGCCCCCGTGCGCTGGGTTCTGTGCACAGAGGTGTTGCAGCATCTGCCGACGCTGCAACTGCGGCGCCAGGCGCTGGAACGCTTTTACCAAGCACTCCACCCCGGCGGGGAGCTGTGGTTGCTGGTTGCCCGGCATCGGCGCTGGCACAGGCGCCGTGGCATCCCGAAGGAGATTGACGAACGCCCTCACGGAGGCTACTTCCGCATGCGCTTTCTGCCGCGGGAGCTGCTCCAGGAGCTGCGCCGAGCGGGGTTTCGCCGTATTCGGCTCTACGGCGCACCCGTCCCCCCGGTACGGCTGGGCAGGCGCCTTCCCGCATCACTGTGGCGATGCGCCCTGTGGCTGGAACGGCTTCCAGTGAGCGCCTACCTGGGCGAAGTACTCATCGCCCAAGCCCATAAGCCATGCTGAGCATCGAACCGGTCAGCGCAGGGGAGTTTGCCCATCTCCGCTCTGAATGGAACGCGCTGCTGCAACGCTCCGGAAGCGATAGTCCCTTCCTGCGGCACGAGTGGCTGGCAAGCCTCTACGGCACGATCTGCCCCAGCTCCTCTGCCCTGATTCTCCGGCTGCGCTGTGGGGAAGAAACCATCGGGTTCGTCCCGCTGCAGTGGAAGCCGTACCGTCGAGGTCCCTTTCGCTTCCGTCGCCTGCACTTCCTGGGAGCACAGCTTACGGAGTTTGCCGATTGCATCCTCACCGGGCACCGCAGCGAGGCGCTCCAAGCGCTCATGGACTTCCTCGGGCAGCACCGCTGGATGGAGTTCGTCGGACACTACATCGCTGAAGGTTCGCCCAATTGGCACGCCTACCAGGCGCTGGTCTGCTCCATCCCAGGGGCTCGATTGCACCCGTACACCTCGGGCTGGTACATTCGGATTGCCGGGCGGCGCTGGGAGGAGTACGTTGCCGAAGAGACCGGGCGCGAGTTTGTGCAACGCGCTATTCGGCGCCGCCAAGCCCTCTACGGGCAACACCACTGGGAGCTGTGTGAGCGGCACGGACTTGATGCCCAGGAGTTGGCTTACCTCCTACGGCTTCACGAGCTTGCTCAACAACGTCACGGGCGGAGCTCTGTCTTCGCCCATTCCGACGCGCACCGGGCATTCCTGGAGCGGCTTGTGCAGGAGAGCAGCGCTGCGGGCTGGCTGCGCCTGTTCTGGCTCCGCATTGACGGCGTGCCGGCTTCCTTCATCCTGGGCTTTGAGTACAACGGCAGCTTCTTCTGGTGGCTGCAGGGGTTCGACCCCGCCTTCGAGCGCTTCGCTCCGAGCAAATGGCTGCTGTGGCATCTGCTGCAGGATGCCTTTGCAAAGCAGCGCTGGCGGGAGTTCCACTTCATGGGCGGCGAGGACGAATACAAGCGTCACTGGACGCGGAGCAGCTTCCGCTTCTACCGGTTGCGCATCCCCAACACGCGCGGAGTGATGGGCTGGTTCAATCGATGGCTCTCCCGGCACTGATACGGCAACTGCGGCGATGGCTGCGTCGGGCTGGGCGCTGGCTGCTCTGGCGGCAGCACTTCATCCTGCTGCATCGCACGGTGGAGCCACCCCCACCCGTGCCACCGATGCTTCGAGTGGAGCCGTTCGAATACGAGCGGCGTGAGGAGTTCCTCCGCCTTCTCCCCGGCGAGCTCCGCCAGCGGCTGCAGCGGCTCTGGGATGCTTTGCCCGCATCGTGGGCATTTGCGGCGTCGTACTCGGAAGGAGCTCTACAGTACTACTGCTTTGTCAGCACGGGCAGGATCTGGCTGGAGGAGCTCCGCGCCGAGCACTCCTTCGCCACTGGGGCGGCGTACATCCACAGTTGCTACACCCTGCCCGAATTCCGCGGGCGTGGGCTGCACCGCGGCACCGTGAGCGCGGTCGTACAATGGCTCCACCGGAACGGCTTCACCGATGCCTATGCCCTGGTGGAGGCGCGCAATATCCCCTCGCGCCGCGGCTTTGAGGCTATCGGCTTCCGAGCATACCTTCACGTTTGGCGTTGGAACGTCTGTGGACGCTGTGTTGCGATTCGCCAACGCAGGAGCTGATGCCGCGCTGCTTCTTTGCCCTTACCGTTGACACCGAATGCGACAAAGCCGAGCACTGGCGCACGCGCTACCCCATCCGCTGCGCAAACATCATCGAGGAGCTGCCACAGCTCTTCCATCGCCGCGCCGTTGCGCTGGGACTGCGCCCAACATACCTGCTCAGCCCCGAGGTCTTGCGCGACCGCGACGCCGTTGCAGCCCTTCGTTCCTTGGAGGGCACCTACGAACTGGGCACCCACTTGCACGGGGAGTACATCGAGCCGGAAGCGGATTGGAACGCCCCCGGCACCTACGCCATGCAGTGCAACTACAGCGCGGAGGTAGAGTGGCAGAAGCTGCGGAACCTGACGGCGCTTTTCCAGGAGGTCATCGGCGAGTCCCCGCGGAGCTTCCGCGCGGGACGCTACGGTATTGCCGCCCGCAGCATCGCCATGCTGGAACGGCTTGGCTACTGGGTGGACAGCAGCGTCACCCCGTACAAGTGGTGGGCGCCGAACGTCCGCTTCCTGGACGCGCCCGTGCTGCCGTACACACCCTCCACGGAGGACCTCTGCCGCGCCGGGCAAGGGCAGCTCCTGGAGCTCCCGGTCAGCGTGTACCCGGGCGCCTTCGGCTGGCTCCCCAGCGCATGGCGCCGACGCTTCAACCCATACCATCCCGTGGTGGCGTGGCTCTGGCGCCGCTGGAACCGGTACGTCTGGGACCTGCGTCCTCGGCTCTTCTACGCTGCCTTCACCCCATTGCCGGAGCTGCTCCGCACGGTGGACTGGTACCTCAAGCTGGCGCAGCGCACGGGCAGCGATGTTGCACTGGTGATGACCTGCCATAGCTGCGAATTTCGCCCTGGTGCCAACCCGTACTTCTCCTCCCGCAGCCAATGCCAGCGGTTTCTGGACACCATGTTCCGCACCGCCGAATACGCCCTCCAGCGCGGGTGCATCGGGGCAACCCTTGCCGAAATTGCACAGCAGCTCCGCCCCGTGCCCGCTCCAGCCCAATGAGCCCGCTGCTCAGAGCGCTGCTCCCTCTGCTTTGCCTGATGGCTCCTGCCGGCTACGCACAGGAGGATACCCTCACACGGCGCTTGCCGGAGGTCCAGGTTGAAGCTCCCGCACCGGCGGTGCCACCGCTTGGGCTCCCACTGCACCGCTGGAGCAAAGCCGAGCTGGAACGGTTGAGAACGTGGCAGCTTTCAGAGCTGCTCAGCCTCCTGCCCGGGGTCTTCGTGCGCGACTACGGCGGTGCCAGCGGACTCAAAACGCTCTCCTTGCGCGGGCTGGGCGCAGTCCACACCCTGGTCCTGTGGGATGGAGTCCGGCTCAACACCCCTGCACAGGGGCTCTACGACCTGGGTAACGTGCCCAGCTCCGTTGTGGAGGAGGTTGTGCTGCTGCGTGGCGGCAGCTCCGCGCTCTTCGGTGCGAATGCCGGTGCCGGAGTGCTACTGCTGCGCTCTCTGCAGACGCCCGCTGAGGGATTTGCTCTTGGGCTCGGAGGTGGCTCCTTCGGGGAATGGCGGGCAAGCGCGCGCCTGGCAGATCGCTTCCAGGCTCACGCTGTGCAGCTTGCCGGAGAGCTCCTCCGCAGCCGCGGAGACTATCCCTTCCCCTCCAACCAGTTCGGGCAGCTCACGTGGGAGCGGCGCCAGAACGCCGACCGCACAGCAGCCGCACTCATGGGCGCGTGGCAGTACTGGGATGGGCACACCAGGCTATGGCTCCGGAGCTCGGCGCAGTGGAGCGTGCGCGGAGTGCCCGGACCCGTCGTGCAAGGTCGGGTCGAGTTCGCCCGTGCCCGACTCTGGGAGCGCGAATGGCACACCGCTGCGACGCTGCTGTACCAGCTCCCCACCGATGAGCTGCATGTCCTCTCCTGGATGCGCTGGAGCGAGCTGCGCTACCGCGACCCAGACGCGCTCGTCTGGGGTCCCAACGGCGCTGACGAATCCGGGCTCTCGACCGAATACGCTGCCCAACTCCGCTGGGATGCCCGGCGCGGGCAGCTCTCCTCCACCCTCTCGGCGGAGGTCCTGCATGAAGCGCTTTCGGGTTCGATGCTCAAACCGCACGACCGCTCCTCCGCCGCCCGCCAACGGGCTGCCCTTGCTGCGCTGGGATGGTGGTCCCCATTGCCAAGCCTGACCGTGATTGCCGGGCTTCGCTGGGAGCTCTACAGCAGCCACGGGGCGTATCTCTCCCCGACCCTCGGTGCCGAGTGGGGCAGTGCCCGAACACATCTGCGCGCAAGCTGGAGCTACAACATCCGCCCGCCCAGCTTCGTGGAGCTCTACTACTTCAACTTCGGCAATGCGGCGTTGCGCCCGGAACGCGTGCACTCCTGGAATCTGGGCATCGAGCTGGGGAGCCGCACACTTGCGGCAGCGCTGGAGCTGTTCACCCTGCTTGTCACTGACCAAATCGTCGCTCTCCCGCGCAGCCCAGTCTTCTGGAGCACCTTCAACGTGGGGAGGGTCTGGAGCCGCGGTGTCGAAGCCATGCTGGAGTTTGCCCCGATTGAATACCTCCGGCTCTCCGCAACGGCAACGTGGCAGCGCACAACCGACCAGGGCACCAATCCCTACACGCGCGGACGCCAACTGCCCTACACGCCGCAACTGCTCGGCTCCGCTGCTTTAACCGTTCGCCGTGCAGCCGTAGAACTGGGGCTACATCTCCACGCGGTCGGCGAACGCTGGAGCCAGCCCGATAACTCCCCGCAGAGCCGTCTGGCTCCGTACGCCACGCTCGACGCTACTGCTGGCACAGACCTACGGCTCTTCGGGGGAATGCTGCAATTGCGAGCCCGCGTGCACAACGTGCTGGGTGCCTCCTACGAGGTGATCCGGAACTACCCCATGCCTGGGCGTTCGGTTCGGCTGGAGGTGCGCTGGGATAACGTACGCGCGCCCGCTACCTCTGCATCGTAGGCACGGACTCCCCACCACAAGGGCAGCGGCTTACCGAACGCGTCCACGCCACTGGTAGACGTGCTCGGGCAGACTCATCCACAGACGGCAGTAGTTCTCGTACCGCTGCCGGTCCAGCTTCCCCTCTTGGACGGCTTTCCGCACGGCACACTCGGGCTCGTGGATGTGGCTGCAGGGCTGATAGCGGCACCCCTGCGCCCAGTCATCGAATTCGTGGAAGTAGCCTGGCAACTCTGCCCGGGTGAGCTCCCAGATGGTCAGATCGCGAATGCCCGGCGTATCCACAATGTAGCCGCCCTGGGGAAGCCGGAACATGCGCGCCATCGTCGTCACATGGCGCCCCTGCCCCAGCTTGAGGCTGATCTCCCCGATGCGTTGCACCTCTTCCCCTACCAGGAGGTTCGTCAGGGTGGACTTCCCAACGCCGGAGGGACCCGACAGCACCGTTGCCTTGCCCGCCAGGAGGCTCCGGAACTCCTCAAGCCCTTCGCCGGTCAGAGCGCTCAGGAGTAGCACGGGGATGCCCAAGACTTCGGCGTAGAAGCGCAGGTCCGCGCGGATCTGCTCGGCATCCCCCAGGTCAATCTTGTTGATGCACAGCAGCGGAGCAAGCTCGCCCTTCTCAGCGGCAATGAGGTAGCGGTCGATGAGGAAGCGATCGTAGCGCGGTTCGGCTGCAGCAAGCAGGATTGCCAGTTGGTCAACGTTGCTGACGACCACCTGCTCCTTGCCTTCGCGGCGGCGGTAGCGGGCGAGCTTCGTATGGCGCGCTTCCCGACGCACAATGAGTCCCTGCGGCAATCCGCTCACCCCCGTTCCTTGGCGCGGTACGCATTCGACGAAATCGCCGACGGCAACCAGCGTTGGGCTCTCCTCCTCCAGCTCCACTGCTCCGGCAACGGCGCATTCCCAAAGCCGTCCATCCTCGAGCTCCACCAGCCAGCGCTTTCCCGTGCCCTCCAGCACGCGCGCGCGGAAGCGCTGCTGGGCTCCCAGTTTCCGCCGCACGGCTTTGACTGAGACGGCGGGGGATAGCTCCTCCTCCCACTCGTGCCGTTCTCGAGGACTCATCTCAAAACACCGGCAGCAGACGAGCCAGTTCGTGCCACTTCGTTGCCATCAACACGCGGATTCCAAGGAGGGTCCCTACTCCAATCAGTGCCAACCCCATCAGGCGGTAGAGCCGCTCCAGCGATTCTCCGCTGAGCCGCCGCCGGAAGTGGTGCATCCCGTAAGCGAGAAACGACAGCCACAGCAGATTGCCCGTGCCGAAACCGCCAGCAAAGGCAACCACCGTCATCATCTGCTCCGGCTGTACCCAGTGGAACTGGTGCACCAACACCCCCAGGTACAGGAGCGACGGCAGAAAGGCAGGGTTTGCCAGATTCACCAACGCCATCCCCACGCCCAAGGCAAGCCCATGGCGGTGATGGAAGCGCTGGGCGAGTAGCTTCACCGCAAGGGGTGAGGAGGGTGGTGCCGGAGGCTTCTCGCGTTTGCGCCACACCTGCACGGCTCCGTAACCCAGCAACACAGCCACACAACACAACTGCACCACCAGCGACAGCAGCGGATGCTCCCCCACAAACCCCAGTAGCTTCAGAATCACCCCCGTCGCCAGCAGGGCAAGGAGGCAGTACACCACATCCAACAGTGCTGCACCGACCGCCACGGAGATGCCCGCGCGTACCCCGTACTGCAGACTCGTCCGCAGCGTCGCCAGAGAGACCGGTCCCAGCGGGAGCGCCAGGACTATCCCCACGAGAAGCCCCACAATGCCCGAACCGACGATCTGCAGTGCCATCGTCTTCAGCGCAGCACCACAGCGTGATGCGCTACCGCCGCTCTACTGCCCCGGCAGCAGCACAACGCCCATCCGCCGGACCCCTGCCGGCTCCACACTCATGCGGTAGAGGTAGGCTCCCGCAGGCAGCATCGCCGACAGCGGCACGCGGTAGCTTGCTCCCTCCGGCATCCCCTGCCAGCGGAGCACCGGCTGCCCCAGGATGTCCCACAGCTCCACGCGCAGCATTCCAGCGGGGAGATTCGGCAGATTCTGTAGGTGAAGCTCCGCGCCCGTCGGTGCAGCAAACCGCACGGGAAGAGCCTGCGCGTGCGCTTGCCCAACGCTCACAACGGGGCTCAAACGCCGAACGGTGCCGTCCGGAAACACCAAAATCGGTTGCAGCTCTGGACCATTCTGGTTTGCCGCGGGTTGGGCAAATCCCGTCACAACGAGCACGGCGGCTTTCCCTCCATCCGTGCTCAGATCCAGCACATACTCCCTGGGCAGCCCCCGCAGGGTATCCAGCCCGGGCGGCAGCGAACGGTACGGCAATGCATCAGCGTATGAGAGGCGCCCCAGTGTGAACGCTCCCCAGCGCAGCTCCACTGCTGGTGCGTCTGTGACCGCGTGGACCACCGCCAGCAGGACCGAATCCGCACCAGAGGCGCGCTCACGCAGTGGGAAGCCAACGAGCGAAAGCTCCGTCGGACGCCCCTCTGGATTCGGCGCAAAGCGCACTGGCTCCAACACTCCCAGCGCCACAGCGCACAACGAGCCCCCAGGCGGGAGAATTGCCACAAAGCTGCGAAGCGTATCGCGCTCGCTCTGACTGTTCCCAGGTGCGATCCCAACGCGCAGCGGGACTCCGGCAGGCACCTGAGTCAGCGGCGTTGCCTGTCCAAAGGCGAAATCCTCCACCCGCTTGACTCCGTCGAGGTAAAGGTCCATCTCCCGTAGCTGCGGCTCCGTGCTGGCGTGGATGAGCTGCACCTGCGCCGTCGGCGTTCCCGTATCCACGCGCTCAAACACAACCGGGTTGCCGTAGGGGAAGACCGCGCGCAACTCTACAGCAGGACCGCCCTGATTCTGTGCTGGCTGCGCAAACCCCGAAAGCAGTAGAACGCCAGCTTCTCCGGCAGCCCCTCTCAAATCGCCTCGGAAGCGCGCCACCACCTCTCCATTGGCGCGCACCAGCTCCAGCGTGAGCGTATCGGCGGGCACCAAGGCTCCCGCAGCCGTGTTCCCGAAGGAGGTCAATGGGAAGAGCTGCTCGCCTGTTGCTCGCTGCAGCCGCACAGCAACGGCATCCGTGACGGCATGGAGAAAGAGCAGCCACACGCGCGTCGGATCGGGCGATTCCGCTGGCGCCAGCGCCGGAAGCAACCGAACCGCAATCGAGGCACCTTCGGGATTGGGTGCGAACTGCGACGGCTGCCGCACTCCAACAACCGCCACCCAATGCACCCTTCCCTCCTGCGGAGTTAACTGCAACGAGGCAATAGCGCTATCAGGACCTCCGGGATTGCCCGCCAGAGCAACGCTGACCCGTACGGGCGAGCCCGGAAACAACTCCACCGGGGGGTAGCTCTGCTCGCGGAAGCGGAGTCCGAACTGAATCCAGTTCTCATCGTAGTAGGCATCGAGCTGCTCCAGGTTCGGGTCGGCGCTGGCATGCAGCACGATGAGCTGCGCCGGAAGCTGCGCCTGTAGCGGAAGGCTGAGAACGATGCTCGCCAGGAGTACCGCGCTCCACCAACGCATGGGATTCTCCGGGTGGTTCCACGTGCGCACAACGGCAGCGCAAATTAGGAACTTTCCCCTCTGTCGGAGGCACTCGGAGTCTTAGCCCTGCCCCTCTTCCGGGGGATTCCTCCGGGAGCGCGACAGAAGCTGGCGAACAACCTCCAGGTTCTCTGCCGAACTGGGCTGCTGTCCCTGGTAACGACGCAGAAGCTCCTCCGGGGAGACCACCGGTGGTGCTTGCGCAGGGGGTGGTGGAGACGGGGTCACAGATGCTGGCTCCGCTGCCGGAGATTCGCCCAAACGCTGGCGCAGGCGCGCTGTCGCCAGCTTCTGCACCAGCTCCTCCCCGAGCAGCTCCTGCAGCCGCTCCATAATCAACGCACGCGTGAACGGCTTTCGGATAAAGCCGGCAGCGCCCTCTTTGATTGCCAGCCCCAGGTTCTCCGTGTCCGACATCGCCGTAATCACCAGAACCGGGATGGAGCGGGTCGGGGAGAGCCGCTTGAGCAGCTTGAGGGTCTGGTGCCCACTGAGCTCGGGCATGATGATGTCCAGGAAGATCACCGCTGGCGAGCGCTCCAGTGCCAACGCAATCGCCTCATAGCCATCGGAAGCAACGATGGGTTCAAAGCCGATGCTCTCCACGATGCGCGAGAGGATGCGCTGCATCCACACATCGTCATCAACTATCAAAACGGGCACCGGCGCATTCTGTTCCGCTGAGCTATGTTGCTGCTCCTGCTGCAGCATCTGTGCTCATACTGTCCGTGCGCCAATCATGGCTCCAACTTCACCGCCGGGAGCTTCACCTTCTGGGCGATCCGGTAGAGCCGAGCCGAGCGAAGCTGCGCAACGACCTCGGGAAGCTCTCGACGAGCGGCTTGCACATTCAATTGCCGGAGGCGCTCGTAGAGCTCCCTGCGGTGCACGGCAACTGTGCGCGGGGCTTCTATCCCCAGCCGAACAGCCCCACGCGGGTCAACCCCCAGGACGCGGATTGTCACCGTTCCGTCAATGCAGATCTCCTCACCAACCTTGCGAGAGATGACCAACATGGGCATCCTCACCCAGCTCGTGGCACTACTATCGAGAGCGGATGCGTTGCCGAGTAGCGGTCGCCGGGAATCACCACTTGGCGCCCTTGCAGCGTGCGCACGTTGAGCACGATCGGCGCCTTGAGATTGACCAGAATCTGCCCCGATGGCTCAAAGGCAACAACCGCCAAGGGGACGAAGGTCTCGGGGTCTTGAAATTCCGGAGGCAATTCGTAGCCCGGGTCCACATGCCATGGGACAAGCGTTGGCAGGGCAATCTCGGGCTGCTCCAACGAAATGAGCCACTTGAGCGGCTCCATCGCTGCCGAGCTGGCAACGACGAACTTCCTGAGCTGCTCAAACCCGATGAGCCCTGAGGGGAAGGTAAAGACCCGCCGCTGCGATACCTTGAGCACCCCTAAGCCCGGAACGCGCACCTGTTGCTGTGCCCGTGCCATGGACCTTCAGCGCGAGTGAGACGACCCCGAGGGTAGGACCACCGATTGCCCCGGCCGGAGGTAGCCCCGCTGCGGCTGCAGCTCCTGCGGCAGCTCCAGCAGTGTAATCTCCACCCGACGGTTGCGCGCCCGCCCCTCCGGAGTTGAATTCGGCGCAATCGGACGCTGGGGACCGAAGCCGCGGATCACTATCCGCTCCTCGGCTACTCCGTGCTGCATGAGGTAGTAGGCAACCGTCAGTGCCCGTGCAGTCGAAAGGTGCCAATTGGACTCATAGCGGAGCGTGCGGATGGGGATGCTGTCGGTGTGCCCATCTACGTTGATGAGCTGCGGCACCTGGCGCAGCAGCATTGCCAAGGTATCCAGTAGCGGTAGCGCATGCGGCTGTAGCTCTGCTTTTCCGGATTCAAACAGCGCTGCTTCGCCGATGCGCAGGATAGCCCCCTCAGCCGTCCGCTCCAGCGTGAGCATCCCAGAGGCAATGTACGGGCGCAGTGCGTGCTCGCTCTGCTGCATCCACTCATCCACCGTGCGGTAGGGCGAGCGGGGCAGAATCGGCGCTGGGAGCCCCTCCTCGCCTGCCAACACGGCTCGCCCACGCTGCTCCAGCGGCAGCGGAACGGAGCCGGTGCGGAAGTAGCTCACCAGCGCCTGGGCAACCTCACGGTACTTGCCCAAGTCCACCTGCGAGGCAGCGTACAGAATCACAAACAAGCCCAGCAGGAGCGTGATGAGATCGGCGTACGTGATGATGTACCGCTCCGTGCTGGCGTGCTGCTCCTCACCCACTATGCCCTGGCGCGTCCGCATGGCATTGTGATATATCGGAGCTTGCGTCCGGAACTGTAATCAGCGCACAATCCACAGCGGAGCACTTGCCACCACTGTCCCACCAGAGCGCAACAGCAGCCAGTACGTCCCCGTCGGCAGCTCCGAGAGCGCTATCTGCTGGGCTTTTCCGCAGGCTCCCACTGGCAATGCGCGCCGCTTGCCCAGTGCATCCACCAGCTCCAGGTGCAGTCCCCGCGGTGCACTCTCCCCACAGGAGACCCACACAAGCACACTCTCCGATGCCGGATTCGGCTCCACCCGTAGCCGTGGTGCTGTCCCCTGTACCAGAGGCGACCTCACCCCCACAACCGTACGCCCCGCAATCTTGTAAATGTTGCCGCTGAAATCCGTCACCCAGAAGTCCCCGCTTTCGGCATCGTACTCCACTCCGCGCACGTTCATAATGGAGCCCTGTGGAGTGTAGAGGGCAATAGTATCGCGGGGTTGCGCCGGCTGCTCTGCCGGAAAGCCCCCCACATACGCTGCCGCAAGGGAGCCACCTGGAAAGGCAGTCACAGCATGGTAGAGCGTGGACTGCCCATCGTTGCATAAGCCGCGCGGACCCAGCGGCTCCTGGAACGGGTTTGGAAAGCTCGTCTGCACGGCGCCACTGACCGGATCCAGCACGTAGATGCGCTGCTGCCCATCGCGTTCGGCAGCGTAGAGCCGGGTGCCCAACAGCGTTAGCCCCGTCGGATAGCTGCACGGGCTGTTGTAGCGCTGGAGCAGTTGCCCGTTCGTATCGAGCACGACGATGATCCCGCGAGCTCCAGAGCCTGTGCCGGAGAGCTTATGCACGTAGAGAATTCCCCGTTCGCGGTCCATCGCCAGGTCGGTGTAGAGGCTATCCCCGCCGGGGATGGGGATCTGCTTCTCCAACTGCAGCGTCGTGGCGTTGAGCTTGTAGAGATGGGGCGTGTAGAAGCTCGTCGTCCACAATCCACCTCTTCCATCCGCAACGATGCCGTAAGGCACGTGGGCAACCGCCCCGGAATGCAGCACCGCGCCACGCTCGCGCTGCCGAATGGTAAACGTCGGTGTGATGCGGACCTGCCCGGGCTCCTGCTGTGAGCGCACACGGATTCGTCCAACAAGCGTTGCCACATCTTCGGGAATACGCCAGCGCAACACGGTCGAGCTCACATCCTGGGCAACGAGCCGCCAGGTTGCGCCATCATCTGGCGAGAACTCCACCGTCACCGGCGATGTGAAGCCGTACCAGGAGACCACAGTCGAACCGCCGGCGTAGAAGACCTCTCCGCCCGCCGGCGCAGTGATTGCCGGCTCTGTAATTGGCTCGCTCGGCAGCTCCACCTCCCACATCGAGCGTCCGTGCGTTGCCGCGCGCAGGAGTCTCCGGCTGTGGTGGATTGCCAAATCCACTACGGGCGCCCGCGGCAGCCCCACTCCGTAGGGGAACCATGTCGCGCCTCCATCGAGCGAAGCGAAGACCCCAATGTCTGTCCCCACAAAGATGCGTCGCTCATCGAGCGGGTCCAGCACAATCGCGTTGACCGGGATATCGGGCAGGCTCACGCCGACATTCTGCCACGTACGCCCGTAGTCGGTACTGCGCCAAACATGCCCGGCACCGAATCCGGAGAGGGTCACGTACACGGTTGCCGGATCGCTCTCCGAGAGCGCAAAGTCGGTGATGAACCGCACGGGAAGCCCGTTGATGCCAACGTTCTCCCAATTTTCACCCCCATCCAGCGTGCGCCACACCTCCCCACGAGCGGTGCCGATGTAGATGACCGATGGGTCCGCAGGCGAGACCCCAATTGCGGTGATGCTGGCGGAGAACTGCGGAGAGATGGGTCTCCAGGAGCCCCCACCGTCGTACGTAGCGTAGAGCCGGCGCCGCCCATGGTAGAGCGTGCGTGAATCCACCGGGTCCATCACCAGCGGAGCGGACCAGTACCCTGGGTCGTTCGGGTCAATCCCCGTGGTGATGCGCTGGAAGGTGCCGGTGCGCAGGTTCCGTTTCCAGAGGTCTCCGTTGGGGAACTCGCCGTAGAGCACATCGGGGTCGGTGGGGTCAACGACGACGTAGAAGCCATCTCCGCCGGCGACCATGCTCCAGTTCCCCTCGCGACCGCCCAGGGTGCCGTTGTCCTGGGTGCCTCCGTAAGTGGTGTTGGGCTTGCTCTGGTCCACCGCCATCGCGTAGAACTGCGTCACCGCCAAGCCGTTGTTGATGGGGCGCCACGTTGCGCCGGCGTCATCACTGCGGTACATCCCGCCGTCGTTTCCGGCGTAGACAATGTCGGGATTGAGTGGGTTGAAGACCGCTGCATGCTGGTCAACGTGGACGTTGCCGCCGCTGTAGCCGTACGTGACATTCGTCCAGGTCCGCCCGCCATCGGTGGTACGGTAGATATCTATCCCGCCGGCGAGCACCAGGTTGGGGTTGCGGGGATGCACGACGATGTAGGCATTGTACCACCCCTGCCCGTTGAAGAAGTCCGCTTGCCCCTGGTAGGAGAGCTGCCAGCTCCGTCCGCCGTCGGTGGACTTGTAGATTGCCCCGATACCCCCGGAGCCGTTCTGCTCCACGAGCGCATACAGTGTATCGGGCGCCGAGGGCGCCATCTGCACGCAGACACGTCCGAGCGCCGAAGGCAGCCCACTGCTGCGAAACTCCCAGGTGCGCCCGGCATCGGTGGAGTAGTACACCCCCCTCCCAGCCACCCCAATGGCGATGCGATTTGTGTCTTGGGGATGGATGCTCACATCGGTGACGCTGCCAATGAAGGTACGCTCCCAGGTGCGCCCGCCATCGCTGGAGCGCCAGAATCCTCCGTAGCTCTTGGTCGCCCCGGCAACGATGAAGTTGGAATTGCGCGGGTGGACCTCGATCTTGGAAAATGCGCCGACGTGCGTCAGCCCAATTGGGGACCAGCTCTGCCCGCCGTCGGTGGACTTGAAGATGCCAGCACCCAGGTAGGAGTCGATGTTGTTGCTCATCTCGCCCGTTGCTGCGTACAGCACGTCGGGATTGTTGGGGTCGATTGCCAGGGCACCGAAGGAGAGCGAATTCCCCTGGTCGAAGAGCGGCTCCCAGCTCCGTCCCCCGTCCGTTGTGCGCCAGATCCCCCCGGCAGCAGCGCCGATGTAGACCCAGCCCTCCCGCTGCGGGTGATGCACCACCGTGCGGATTCGCCCTCCAACGGTAAAGGGTCCGATAGCACGCCACCGAGGCTGCGAACTGAGGAGCTGCGCCCGACCCAGCGCCTGCTCCATGCGTTGCAACTGTTGCAGTGCTCGCAGCCGCGCCCCTTCGGGGATCTGCTCAAACGGGAAGGCACGCTGGTAGCGGAATGCCTCATCCCGCTGTAGCGGATCCTCATGCCCACGCACGGAGAGCGCAGCCTCCTGGGCAAGGGCAAGGCTGCCCAAGAGCACAAGTACGCCGTACCACATCGGCAGATCCCCTTTGGCTGGTTCTACCGGCGGTGAAATTAGCGCTTTCAGGGCACAAGTAGAGGCTCACAAGCGGATGAGCCGCTCGTAGATGAGCTTCACCGCCGCAAACGCCAGCAGGGCAAACAGCAGCACGCCCCACCACCAGCCGTACTCCTGCCCGATCACCACGAGGGCAATCGAGACAAAGAACACGCTCACGGAGATGAGCGTAAACACCACCAAAGCTTGCAGGAACTGCAGCATCACCGCGCTCATGAGGGTGCACCCATGCCCGACATCAAGTAGGCCCCATATCGCCCGCGCAGCCGCGATACCGCAACGACCGGGCAGCGCAGACGCACCAACAGCCCCTCCGGCAAGGCTTCCTGTGCCAGGATCTCCCCCGAATTGCGCAGCTCCTCCAGCGCCCGAAGCTGTGCGTACGGCACCACAAAGGTCAGTAGCTCCGTATCCCCCTCGTACGCCCGCTGCATGTGCAGCAGCAGGGCACGCAGGTTGATCCCGCGCTGGGCAGAGATGAGCACCGCTTCGGGGAACTCCCGCTCCAATTGCCGCAGCAGCTCCGGCTCCCGAATCCGGTCAATCTTGTTGAACACCAGCAGCGTCGGTTTCTCCGCTGCCCCCAGTTGCTGCAGCGTCTCTTGGACCACGCGCATGTGATGGCGGAAGCGGGGATGGGAGACGTCCACCACGTGCAGCAGGACATCGGCTTCCAGCACCTCCGCCAGCGTGCTATGGAAACAAGCAATCAGATGCGGCGGGAGCTTGTGCAAGAAGCCGACCGTATCCGAGAGCAACGCCCGCTGCCCGCTGGGCAAGCGAAACGCCCGCACCGTGGTGTCCAGCGTGGAGAAGAGCCGATCTTCGGCACGCACTCCGGCGTTGGTCAGCGCATTGAGCAGTGTGGATTTGCCGGCATTTGTGTAGCCAACCAGTGCAAAGCACGGCAGTTGGTCGCGCCCTCGGCGGCGCTGTTCGCGCTGACGCGTAATCTCGCGCAGACGCCGCTGCAGGTGCTGAATCCGGCGCCGGATGAGCCGACGGTCCGTCTCCAACTGCGTCTCCCCGGGTCCGCGTGTTCCAATTCCACCGACCTGCTTGGACAGGTGCGTCCACATCCGGCTCAGCCGGGGTAGCAGATACTGAAGCTGTGCCAGCTCCACCTGCACCTGTGCCTCCACCGTGCGGGCTTGCTGGGCAAAGATGTGCAGGATGATGCCCGTGCGGTCCAGTACCTTAATGCCCCATGCCCGCTCCAGATTGCGTACCTGCACCGGGGTGAGCTCGTCATCGAAGACCACCGCGTGGATGCCCTCCTGCAGGATTCGCCCGCGCAACTCCTCGACCTTCCCGCGCCCGAGGTAGTACGCCACATCCGGCGCTGGGCGTTCCTGCAGCAGCAGGTCCTCCACAGTTCCCCCGGCGCTTCGCACCAATGCTGCCAATTCCTGCAGATGCTCCATAACCTCCGTTCGGCTGGTGTGGCGGTGAACAAGCCCCACCACCAAGGTGCGCTCCGGAACTTCCTTGAACTGCTGCACGCTGCCTGCTTCCAGAACCTCTGTGTGACCCGTGCGATGAGACGAATGCGCCATGAGCCCTATTTCGCGTCCACCGTCCATCCCTCCGCCCAGCGGCACAGCCGTGCCTCCGCACTGGAGGGCAACAGGGGATGCCATGGTACAACGCGCACAGCATAGCCCAGGAGACCGCTTTCGCGCAGCTCAATCCCGCCCTCGTAGCGGTAGAGCGAGCCCTCTTGCCCTGCCAACTCCAGCGCCACCTGCCGCATCTGCCCAATGGAGCCATCCGAGTGCAGGCGTCCCAGGACGAGCTCCACGCGCACCCATTCCGGTGGAAGCGACCCAAGCTCGACCATCACGCTGACGCCGAGCCGCTCTCCAACTCGGCTCTCCGTGGGCTCGCGCACCTGCACGTGCACGATACGCACCTGTTGCCAGGCAGCCGCCACCGAATGCCGCCACTGCGCCAATTGATGGGCTGCCTGTGCGCCATCGGCAAGCAGCCGCTCCCGAAGCGCCATGGCGGGGAAGTAGCACTCCCGCACATACTGGCGCAGCATGCGCGCACAGGAGTACGTGCCCGCCAGTGTGCGGATAGCGTTCTTCATCATCCCAACCCAGCGCTCGGGGACACCCGCAGCATTGCGCTCGTAGAATAGCGGCACAACGTGCTGTTCGAGCACATCGTAGAGCAGCTCGGCTTCGGTGGCATCCCGCTGCTGAGGCTCCAGGTGCTCTATCCCCTCGCCAATGGCAAAGCCGTTGCTGCCGTTGTAGGCTTCGTCCCACCACCCATCGCGGGTGCTCACGTGCAGCACACCGTTGAGCGCAGCCTTCATGCCGCTGGTACCGCTGGCCTCTAGCGGGCGGCGCGGCGTATTGAGCCACACATCGCAGCCCTGCACCAACGCCCGCGCCAGCTCGATGGAGTAATCCTCCAGAAACACCACCGCATGAGCCAGCTCCTGCTCCCGAATCGTGCGCAGGATGCGCTGGATGAGCTCCTTGGCGGGGATGTCTTGTGGATGCGCTTTGCCCGCGATGATGATTTGGACGGGACGCTCGGCATTGCTGACCAAGCGGCGCAGCCGCTCTACATCGGTAAAGAGCAGCTCCGGACGCTTGTACAAGGCGATGCGCCGGGCAAAGCCGATGGTCAGCGCCTCTGGGTCGAGCATCGCCGGCACAATACCGTACCGCTGCCGCAGGCGTGCCCGCACCAACTGCACCAGACGCTCGCGGAGCTGCTCGTGGACCTGCCAGAGCTCCTCCGCCGGAATCAGCTCAACGCGCTGCCACAGCTCTGGGTCATCCGGATCGGAGCGCCAGCGCGGTCCCAGATACCGGTCGTACAGCCGCGCCATCTCCGGCGCCACCCAGCTCAAGGTGTGCACCCCATTGGTGATGGAGCCGATGGGGACCTCCTCGACGGGGAAGTCTGCCCATAGGTGGTGCCACATCTGGCGTGCCGTGCGCCCGTGAAGCCGGCTCACCGCACGCCGATGGAAGGAGAGGTTGAGCCCGAAGACCGTCATCCCGAACCCGCGTTGCCCTTCCTCCAGCATCGTCTCGCCCAGGCGCAAAACCTCTTCGACGGGGATTCCGCTCTCGGCGGCGTACACCTCCAGATACGGGCGCAGCACCGCTTCGGCGAACACCTCATTGCCGGCAGGCACGGGCGTATGGGTGACAAACACCGTTGAGGCTCGCACCACCTCCAGCGCCGTTGCAAAATCCAGGGACTGCTCCCGCATGAGCTGCGCCAGCCATTCCAGCGCGGCAAAGACCGTGTGCCCCTCGTTGAGATGGCACACCGCCGGTCGAATGCCCAGTGCCCCCAACGCCCGCATCCCGCCGATGCCCAGCAGAAGCTCCTGCTGGATGCGCGTGTGCACGTCCCCTCCGTACAAGCGCCAGGTGATCTCGCGGTACTCCTGCAGCGCGTTGGCTTCGTAGTTGGTGTCGAGCAGGTAGAGCGATACCCTCCCGACCAGCATCCGCCAAACCCGGGCATAGAGCTGCCCTTTGGGGAAGGGCAGCGATATCTGCAGCGGGGAACCGTCTTCGGTGCGCACCAGCGTCAGCGGTAGCAGCGAGAAATCGTTCACCGGATAGAGCTCATGCTGCCACCCCTCGGCAGTCAGCCGCTGTTGAAAGTAGCCGTACTGGTAGAGCAAGCCGACCCCTACCAGCGGCACCCCTAAATCGCTGGCGGTCTTGAGGTAATCCCCGGAGAGCACTCCCAAGCCGCCGGAGTAGTTCGGGAAGCTCTCGTGGATGCCGTACTCGGCGCTGAAGTAGACGATTGCCCCTCGCGGACGCTCTGCCACCGTGGTGTACCAACTCCGGGCATCCAGTAATGTGCGGAACCGGCGCACGATGTAATCCAGGAAGGTGCGGAATTCCGCGTCGCGCGCCAGCTCCTCCAAACGTTGCTGTGGGATGCGCTGCAGCAGGGCAACGGGGTTGTGATGCACCTCCTCCCAGAGATTCGGCTCCATGCGCGCAAAGATGCTCTGCGCTTCCGCATCCCAGCACCACCAGTAGTTGTACGCCAGCTCCTGGAGCGCGCTGAGCTCCTCTGGTACCCTTGGGACCACAACCAATGTGCGGAGCAGGTGCATAGTGACCCAAGCGCACGTAGCGAATGCAAACTTACGGGAATCTCAAAGGCTGCTACGGGAGGCGGGATTGCGCAAGGGAATCCGCCGGTGCCTGCACCAGCTCGGCAGCGTACGCTGCCGGCAGCGCCGCGATAACCCGCGCTGCTTGGCGTGGATTCATCTGCCGCAGCAGTACAGCAGCACTCCTCGGGGGCAATTGCTGCAGAATGCGCGCGACCTCCTCCGGCGGGGCGCTGTTGTAAATGCGGGCAAAGGCACGGTAGTGCTCCAGGCGCACCGAGTCCAACTGCGCTTCCCGACGGCGCCGCTCCAGTTCGAAGCGCTGCTGCTGTGCCTGGAGCTCGCGCTGGAGGCTGTCGCTGTAGGCGTGAACGCGCTGGAGGGAATCGCGCAAGCGCCCCAGTTGCTGCTCCATCGTGCGGAGCTGCTGCTCAAGCTCCTCCCAGGGCGAGGGCAGCGGGAGCGAATCCACCTGCACCGTATCGCTCACGGTCGAGGTATCCGCGATGCTTTTCCCAGTAGAGCGCCCCAGCCAATCCGGGCGCAGGAGTGCAAAGACCACGACCACAGTTGTGCTCCCCAGGACCAGTAACAGCAGCAGGAGTGCTACCGACAGGGGCAGCCGACGGCTCATCGCTCTCGGCGGCGCTGTGCAAGTTCATCGAGCGCGCGCTGTTCGCGCCGTCGCTCCTCGGTCTGCTGAAGCTGTGTATAGCGCTGCTTGAGCAGCTCCAGGATGCGCTCCTCTTGGAGTGCCTGTTGGACTCGACTGCGTTGGGCAGCCTCCATCTCGCGCAGCTGCTGCTGCTGTTCGTGGTGGCGCTGCATCTGCAGCTCCAGCACCTGACGTCGGAACCACACCTGCTGGAGCTCCTGCGCAGCGATAGTTCCGCTTTCGGGGCGCTGTTCGCACAATGCCTGGAGGTGTTGCTGCAACTGTTCCAGCTCCTCTCGCGTGCGCTGCTGATAGCCGTGGAGCTGCTGTAGCAGCAGGCGTTCGTACTGCAGCCGCTGTTCGCGCAGGCGGCGCAACCCTTCCAAGCGAAAGCCCTTCGACCCCATAGCACCGTATCTATCGGCACAGCAGACCAGCTGCTTTAGCCTCCCTCGAACGCCCGCGCCAGCTCCAGAAGCTGGAGCACGGTGTCCTCGAAGAGGCTGCTCTCGTGCATATCCTGCCGCAGGAAGGGAATGAGCCGTTCCACCGCTGCAATTGCCCGTTCCAGGCGCGGGTTCGTACCGCGCTGGTAGGCTCCAACGGTGATGAGCTCCTCCGATTCTCGGTACGTTGCCAGCAATGCCTGCAGCGTCCGAGCAGCCCGCAGATGCTCCGGCGAGACAATATCGGGCATCACACGGCTGACACTCTCCAGGATGTCAATCGCCGGATAGTGCGCCTGAGCCGCCAGCCGACGCGACAGCACAATGTGCCCGTCTAGAATCCCCCGGACTGCATCAGCGATGGGCTCGTTCATATCCTCGCCTTCGACCAGCACGGCGTAGAGTCCGGTTATGGTGCCGTGCTCGTCCGTTCCGGCGCGCTCCATAACCCGGTGCAGCAGAGCAAAGACTGAGGGGGTATATCCCTTCGTGGTTGGAGGCTCCCCAATTGCCAACCCCACTTCGCGCTGTGCCATTGCCAGCCGGGTCACCGAATCCATCATGAGCAGCACGTCAAAGCCCTGCTCGCGGAAGTACTCCGCAATGGTGGTTGCTACCAGTGCAGCTTTGACGCGCACCAGTGCGGGGGCATCGCTGGTTGCCACCACCAGCACCGAGCGACGCAAGCCCTCCTGCTGCAGGTCCTTCTCCAAAAAGTCGCGCACCTCGCGCCCGCGTTCCCCAATGAGCGCAATCACGTTGACATCAGCGCTGGTGTTGCGGGCAATCATCCCCAGGAGGACCGATTTGCCCACCCCCGAGCCGGCAAAGATGCCCATGCGCTGTCCCTTACCCAAGGTCAAGAAGGCGTCAATTGCTCGAATGCCCGTCCCAATAGGGTGCCGCACGCGCTGCCGCTGAAGTGGATTGGGTGGGGAGCCGTAAATCGAGCGCTCCTCCAGCCCCGGTGGGAGCGGCTTCCCATCGAGCGGCTGCCCAAGTCCATCCAGAACTCGCCCCAGCAGGGCGTTGCCGACCCGCACGGTGAGGCTCTTGCCCAGCGCCACCAGCTCCATTCCCGGTGCCACCGCCGTCGCCTCACCCAAGAGCATCGAGAGCATGAGCTCGCCACGGAAGCCCACAACCTCTGTGCGGCACAGCTCGTTGCCGTCACTATCGCGCAGGCTGCACAGCTCCCCAACGGGCACGCGCGGTCCCTGGCTCTCCAGTACAATTCCTACGACGTTCCGCACCCATCCTTTGAGGCGCAAGGGGCGGGTTCGCCGAATTCGCTCCCCCCACTGCTGCACTAACTCCTGCGCCTGCATCACTGGAGCTGCTCCCAGATTGCACGCAATTGCTCACTCAGCCGGGCATCTACAATGCCCCAGCGGCTCTCTACAATGCAGCCCTCGGGTTCAACCGCGGGATCGGCAACGATGCGTACCTCCGGATTCTGCAACACCTGACTACCAACCTGCTCCAACACTGCGATGGTATCCGGATGGAGCCGAAGCTGCAGCCCGCCGACCTGTTCGGGAATCGCCGCCAGCGCCGAACTGACAAGCGCTGCAAGCTGCTCCGGGTTGCGCCGCAATTCACCGCGCAGGATATGTTCGGCAACGATGAACGCCAAGCGGAGGGCTGCGCTCATCGCCTGCTCCTGCAACTGCACCGCCTGCTGCTGAAGTTGCGCTACGACTTGGTCGAACCGCTGCAACCATTGGCGATGACGGCGGAACTCCGCCTCGTACAGCGCCGCCGCAGCAGTTTTGCCATCTTCGAAGCCCTGTTCGTAGGCTCGCTGGAGCTCAAGCGACCAATCCTCCGAGACCGACGGGGCAGCCTCCTCCTGCGGCTCGGCGGCGGGAGGGAGCTCCGGTAGCATCGGCACTTCTTGGACGGCAGTGGTATCGGCTGCGGTGGACGCCGGCACCGATGGCTCGGCACGGCGCAAATCTTCGAATATCGCCGGCTGCAGCGCTGTCGCTGCTTCCGCTGGGATAATCCGCTGTCGCACGGCTTTCGGCATCGCCTCAGACGTAGACCTCCTCCTTGCCGCGCCCGGAGATGACGATCTCCTCCTGCTCTGCCAAGCGGCGGATCACCTCGACGATGCGGGATTGGGCAGCCTCGACCTCCTTGAGGCGCACCGGTCCCATGAACTCCAGTTCCTCACGGATGACCGCTGCAGCCCGCTCGGACATGTTCTTGAAGATCTTCTGCCGCACCTTCTCATCGGCGACCTTGAGCGCCAGCGCCAGATCGTGCTTGTCCACCTCGCGCAGAATCCGCTGCACACCGCGGTCGTCAATGAGCACGATGTCCTCGAAGAGGAACATCTGGCGCTTGATCTCCTCCGCCAAGGCTGGATCGCGCGCCTCGATCGCCTCCAGCAGTGACTTCGCCATCGCCGAGGTGCTCTTGTTGAGAATCTCCACCACCAGGCGCGTTCCTCCACGCATGGCGAGCCCTTGCTGCACGGTAGATTCCGCCATCTGCTCGACGACCGCCTCGATCTCGCGCACCAGCTCCGGGGAGACCTTCCCCAGCGTTGCCAGCCGCGTAATCACCTCCACCCGCAGCGGCTGCTCGAAGTAGCTCAGAATATCGGCTGCTTGGTCCGGCGGCAGGTACGAGAGGATGAAGGCGATAGTCTGCGGATGCTCCTTTGACAGAAAGCTGGCTGCCTGCGCTGCGTCCGCCCGCTTGAGGACCTCAAAGCCGCGGATACTGGTCAGCAGCTTAACCCGCTCGATGATGTCTCGGGCGCGATCGGGTCCGAGCGACCTCTCCAGCAATTGTGTTGCGTACTCCAGCCCGCCCTCGGCGACGTACCCGTGCGCGGTCATCAGCTGGTAGAAGTCCTCCAGGACCGCCTGGATGAGCTCCGGGGAGACGTTGCGCAGGGATGCGATCTCCAAGGCGATCTGTTCGACCTCCTTGGGCTCGAGCTCACGCAGGATTTGACCAGCGGTGTCCACATCCAGTGCCGTCAACAGGATTGCCACCTTCTGCCGTCCGGTGAGCTGCTCGTAGCGGAGCTGTTGGGTTGCCGCTTGCATGGCTCACTCCCCCATGAGGAGCTTAACCAACCGGGCTGCATCCCGCGGACGCTCGCGGACGTACTGCTGGATACGCTCGCGGAGCTGTTCGGTCAAGAGCGCCTCTTCGCTTGCTGCTTGCTGCGTCAATGCTTCCAACCGATGGCGGATGCGCGCCTCCAGCTCCGCCCGGGGCATGCCGGAGGGCAATTCCTCAAGCACTTCCCCTGGCAGTGCAGGAACACCCTCTGCCGAAGGCAGTACGGGCATTTCGGGCGCCAGTTGTGGAATCGCCGGCACCATCTCTGCCGGCACAACTTCGATATGGGGTCGGACCAACGGCGACCGCAATATATTGCGAAGCGCGAAAATGCCCAACAGAATTGCTCCCAGCACCAGCAGCAGCCGAACCCATTGTTCGGGTGCCAGTTCGTACCATCGCCGCGGAGGCTGCGGCTCCTCGCCCGTGTCGAATTGCACGTTGACGACGGAGACTTGGTCATTGCGCGCCGGGTCATACCCGACGGCGTTTTTGATGATTTCGGTGAGCTTGTCCATCTCCTCCTGCGTCCGCGGGATGTAGACGCGCTTCCACTGCCCATTCTCTTGCACAAATTGCGTCGTCCCGTTGATCAGCGCCGCCACCGTCAGCCGCTTGATTGCCCCGGGCACGTTCGTGATGCGCTCCACCGTTCGGGCAATCTCGTAGTTGATAATCGAATTGCTGCGTTGGCTGCCACCGGGGCGCTGTCCACCCACGGTGTCACCGACGGAGCTGCTCTCCGAGACGGTCTGTTCGCTGCGCACAACCTGGCGCTCTGGGTCGAAATCCTCGCGCGTCCGCTCGATCTGCGTGAAATCCAGCTCGGTAGCAACTTGGACAACGGCGTTGCCGACCCCGAGCACCCCATCCAGGAGGGACTGCACCTTTGCCGTCAGGTACTGGTCCACGCGCTGCTGGAGCTCGTACTGCGACTGTGTCAGCCCTGCAAGCGAGCCGGGCTGCCGAGCAGGCTCTGAGAGAAGCCGCCCGCGCTGGTCCACCACCGTCACCGCCGTGGGCTCCAGCCCTTCGACGCTACTGGCAACCAGGTGCTGAATCCCCTCGATGTTGAGCCGGCTGAGGCTGCGCCCCTCCTTCAGGTGCAAAATCACCGACGCCGTGGGCTTGCGTTGCTGCTCCTCAAAGAGTGTGCGCTCCGGAATGACAATGTGCACGCGCGCTGACTGCACCTCCTCCAGCGTGCTGATAGTTCGCGCCAACTCCCCTTCGAGTGCGCGGCGGTAGTTGAGCTTTTGCACGAAATCGGACATCCCAAAGGCGCTTTTGTCGAAGATTTCGTAGCCGACAACGCTCTTGCTCGGCAGCCCTTGTGCTGCCACCTGGAGCCGAACGTCGTAGAGCACGGAAGCGGGGACGCGGATAGTTGTGCCCTGGTCTGCCAGTTCATAGGGGATGCCCTGCTCCTTGAGCTTTTCCACGATTGCCGCGGCATCCTGCGCATCCAAGCCCGAGAAAAGCACGCGCATCTCCGGGCGCATCGCCAGGCTGAGCAGCCAGATCCCAAGCCCCACCACCGCCACCACCCCTCCCACCAGGGCGATGCGCTGCCCCAGCGTGCGCTGCTGCCAAAAGTTCCGAAGCTGCTCCCCTATGGGTGCCATTGCAGAAACGCCTACACCTGCATCCGCAGGACTTCACGGTAGAGCTCGATTGCCTTATTGCGCAGCTCCAACAGGAGCAGGAAGCTCGTCCGCGCCTTCTCCGCCGCAATCATCACGTCATGCAGCTCAACGGGTTCGCCCTTGAGCAGCCGCTCGGTATACTCCCCTGCCTCCTGCTGCAACGTGTTGACCTCTTGCACAAAGGCGCGCAGGGTCTCGGCAAAGCTGCTCGAATCTGGCACCGAGCCCGCCTGCAGGCGCTGCTGCTGCAACGGTTCATAGAGCCGCTGCTGCAATACCTCGGGGATGATCATCGCTCTACCTCCGTTACGCTCGGACATCCACGAACAAGCCTTTGTAGATATCGGGCTCCTGCACGCGCCCCTCGCGCGTGAAGAGCACGTGACGGGCAATGTAGGGAGCGCTCTCCGGGAAGAGCCGGATGAAGAGCTCCCGCTCTGCCGGCAAGAGCTCCACCACCGTCGTTCGAGCGGTGGCGCCCTGCACAGGAGGCGATGTCGTCCGCTCCACGCTGGGCTGGACGGCGCCACTGCTGTAGACGGAAACGGCATACGGTTGGACCGGTCCAACCTTCATCGCCGCTCCTCCCTTAGATCTCCAGCGAGTCCTTGGCGATGTTCTTCGCCGCTGCAATCACCGCTGCGTTCGCCTCAAAGGCACGCTGCGCCGTTATCAGCTCGACCATCTCCGTGACCACGTTCACGTTGGGATAGCGCACGTACCCCTGGGCGTCGGCATCGGGATGGGTTGGGTCGTAGACCAGGCGGAACGGTGCGGGATCCTGCGCAACCTGCGCGGAGACCACCACCGGCGGCTGCCGGCGATGGGGCGGCTGCAGCGCCGGAATATGCCCTGCTGCGCTTTGCGCCATGCGAAGTTGCTCCCCCAGTGCCTGCTCGAAGGAGTCCACCGGATGCGCCCGCACGAGCACAATCTCACGCCGATAGGGCTGCGCATCCGGACCCGATGTGGCATCTGCATTGGCAATGTTTTTGGCAACGGCGCTGAGCCGCAGCCGTTGTACGCTCATCCCCTGCCCACTGATGGCAAAGCTATCGAAGATGTTGCCCGCCATCGCCGCTCACCCTGGATTACTGGGACGTTCCCCGAATCACCGTCTGCAGCGACTGGAAGTAGCGCGCAACCATGCGCGCAGCAAAGCGGAAGCGGATCTGGTTTTGAGCAAGCTCGGACATCTCCCGCTCAACGTTCACGTGCGATTCACCCCCGATGTACACCTCCGCCCTCGGCAGCGCCGCCGGGGTGTCTTCGGGCGCAACCGTAGCCGGATCCGGCGGACCAATCGGGATGTGCCGCTCGTCGGTGCGTATGCCGCGCGCAACCACATCAGCATACTGCTGGAAGAACTCCTCAAAGCGCACACGCCGCGGCTGGTATTCCGGCGTCGTGGCGTTGGCGATGTTCTCCGCGATCACTCGCTGCCGGAGGGCATAGGCGTCCAGCGCCCGGTTGAGCAGCGGCAGCCGTTCCCGAAATAGCCACGCACGGATCTTCATCGCACTACGCCCATGGTTGGAGCACCACCCAATGCATAGCAAGCGCAATGCCAAGTGCAGAGGCATCGAGCGAACCGATTGCCAATCAAGGGATTGCGGAATACTCTCCGGCGGCGTGCTGCTTCCCGGGGAGTGCCGAAAATTCAGCCGCGCCGTCTATTTTCGTATCGGCACGGCAAGCACATTTCTACAGTGCAGGCAGTGGAGCGGCTGTATCGGATCGGCGAGGTCGCGCGCCTGCTGGGGGAACAACCCCATACGCTGCGCCATTGGGAGCGCCAGTTCGGGCAGCCTCGACCTCGGCGTGGCGCAACAGGCGAGCGGCTCTACTCACAACAGGATGTGGAGATCCTGCGCCGCATCCAACATGTGCTGCGCACGGAGCGCCTGACTCTGCCGCAAGCTCGGCAGCGGCTGGGGAGGCTCTCGCACGAGCCGACCTCGCGCGCCACCCTGGAGCTGCTCCGCGAGCTTCTCCTGCTGCTGCTTGCCCTCCTCCCCGAACCCCCGGAGCAGCTCTCCGGAGAGTGAAAGCGTCGTATTTTTATGCTTGTAACCTCGCACGGCTGGTTGGAACGGTCAAGGGAGGAGAGGATGTCCTCGCGGTCTCTCAACAAGGTCATGCTTATCGGCAATGTGGGGCAAGACCCAGAGCTGCGCTATACGCCCGAGGGCGTGCCAGTGGTGTCCTTCCGCATGGCGATGACGGAGACCTGGCGCGACCGGGACGGCAATCTGCGCGAGCACACCGAGTGGCACACCATCGTTGCCTGGCGCGAACTTGCCGAAGTCATGCAGCGGATTGTGCGCCGGGGCTCCCGAGTCTACATCGAAGGGCGGCTGCGCACGCGCGAATTCGAAGGGCGCGACGGCACACGGCGCCGCGTGGTCGAGATCCACGCCGATACCATGCTGCTGCTGGACCAGCGCCCACGCGCCAACGATACGGGTGAAAGCGAACGCACCCCCGGCGAACTCCCCGAATCGTACGACTCTGGGCTGCAACCTCCCGATCCCGAAGTTCCCTTCTAAGCAGGCTCTGCCGTGGAGGAGCTTCGTCGGCTTGAGCTCAAGGTCGGGCTGCTGACGCTCGGCACGCTCCTCCTGCTGCTGGGCAGCATCACGTGGGGGCGTGGCTGGCAACTGGGCATCCGCACCCAGGAGGTTGTGCTCCATTTCCCCTCCGGAGCGGGGATCGAGGTCGGAGCCCCCGTGTTGGTCAATGGCGTGCAAAAGGGGAGCGTCCGCTACATCGAGCTGCGCGATGGCATTGTCGTGCTGACCGCACGGCTGGACGCCGATGTGGAGCTCCGCCGAGATGCTCACGCCCGCATCCTGCTGCAGGAGCTCACCGGTGGGCGCAAAGTCGAACTCTTCCCCGGCACAGCAGCTGAGCCTCTCCCGCGCGGGCAGCCGATCCCTGGAGCCACCGCTCCCGACGTCGGCGAACTGGTTGCCAACCTTGCCAACTTCGGCGAGCAGCTCCAGCGCCTCTCTCTCCGGCTCGACACCACTGCCACTGCACTCAACGCAGTGCTGACCCCGGCAACACAGCGCAATCTCGCAACGGCAATCGAGGAGCTCACGCTCCTGGCGCAGCAGTTGCGCAGCCTTGCCGAAGGCAGCCGCGCCTCGGTCGAGGAGAGCGCTGAGAACATCGCCCTGCTCAGCCGCCGGCTCCGCACGCTGCTGGAGCAGAACTCGCCAGCAATTGACCGGACGCTGGCATCGCTGGAGCGGCTCACCCGCCAAGCCGAAACCACCCTGGGCAACGCCGATAGCCTCCTTGTGCAACTTCAGCGGAGCAGCGCCACTCTGGAAGAGCTGCTCTCCGCACTCCGCAGTCGCAAAACCCTTGCCGGACGCCTCCTCCAGGATGAGCAGCTTGCGCTGCAGGTGGATTCGACCGTAACGCAACTGCGGGACTTCCTGCACCAGATCCAACGCTACGGCGTCAACGTCAACGTGCGACTTGGGACACGCCCCTAATGGCAACGGCAACCCGCAGCACCCCGACCACACAGGAGCTCTTCGAGTACATCCAGCGTCTCTTCTCCGCCGAGGACGAGTTCCTGGAGCATCTCCGCCATGAGGCGCTCCGCGCCGGAATGCCCGAAATTTGGATCACCCCCGAACAGGGCGCCTTCCTGCAGGTCCTGCTCCGCGCAATGCAGGCACGCTTCGTGCTGGAGATCGGCACGCTGGCAGGGTACTCGGCAATCATGATGGCACGGGCACTGCCTCCCGATGGCAAGCTCATCACACTGGAACGGGAAGCCGAGCGCGTTGCCTTTGCCGCGCAGATGGTGCGCGCCGCAGGGCTTGCCGAGCGGATCGAACTCCACCACGCCGATGCCCGCCAGTGGCTGCGCTCCTTCCGCCCAACCGTCCCGCTGGACTTCGTCTTCATCGACGCCGACAAAGCCTCGTATTCGCAGTACCTAGAGCTGGTGCTGCCGTTGGTCCGCATTGGGGGTATCATCTGTGCTGACAACGCGCTGGCATGGGGAGAGATCGCATCCGCTTCCGACGATCCCGACGTCCAAGCCCTACAGGAGTTCAATCTGCGTATGGCGACACATCCGCAGCTCCAGAGCTGCCTTGTGCCGTTGGGCGACGGCATGGTGCTGGGCATTCGGCGCTGGTAGGACTGTGCGCGCTCGTTGTGGCATTGCCGCTTCTGGCGCAATCGGCGCGCTGGAGCCGCCCGGCATCTTCCCTGCGCCCAGGTGAGCCGCTCCACGCCGATATCTGGCGCATTGATGCCACGCGCTACCCCGAGGAGATCCGCCTCTTCGTGCGGATTCGGGACCGCGACGGCATTCCCGTGACCCATCTTGCTCCTCCGTACAGCCGTGACCCCAATTGGCGCCGCCACTGGTCCGCTCTGCGTGAGCAGCTTGGGCTCTCGACCGTGCCCATTGACAGCTTCAGCGTCCGGGAGTACAATGAGTGGGATTCCAGCGGGGTCACCCTGCTTTTGTTGCTCGATTACAGCGGCTCGCTCACTCCGCTGCTGCGCACTGTCCAGGCAGCCGCGGAGACGCTCGTCACCATGCTCCAGCCACCCGATGCACTGGGCATTGCGAGCTTCTCCGAGGAGTTCGCGCTGCTGAGCCCCCCGCAGCCCGATGGTGCAACCCTTCTGGCAAGCTTTCGGCAGAATCGCCATCGCGGGCTGGGCACCTACACGGCACTCTACGACGCCCTCCTGCGCGGGATCGAGCTCCTGGCTCGGCTGCCGGATAGCCTTCCCCGGGCAGTGATTGTGTTCACCGACGGGGATGACAACGCCTCAACGGCAACACTGCTGCAGGTCTACGAGCGTGCCCGCGCCGCCAATGTGCTCATCTTCCCCGTCGGCTTCGGGTATACGCAGGATTCGCTCCTGACGGAACTGGCATCCTACACCGGCGGGCGCTACACCCTTGCCACCAGCACCGAAGCGCTTGCTCCAATCTTCGCCGAGATCTACCGCAGCCTGCGGAACTACTACCTGGTGCGCTACCGCCCCCCACGCTACGCTGGGCTCCACCGCGTCCGGCTTACGCTTGCCCTGCCCGGCACGGACACGCTCCAGGCTGAGGGGGTCTACGACACCGCTCCCATCACGCCATTCGACACCGTTGGCAAGGAGTTCGAGCGCATCATCCTGTTCGACTTCGACAAAGCGACGCTGCGCCCGGAAGCCATCCCCATCATCGAGGAGCTGGCCGAGCTCCTGCGCCGCTACCCGCGGGTCAAGCTCGAGGTCCAAGGGCACACGGACAACATCGGAACCGAGGAGTACAACCTGCGCCTGTCGGAAGCACGCGCCCGCGCTGTCGTCGAAGCCCTCGTAGAACGCGGGATTGACCCACGGCGGCTCCGCCCACGCGGCTTCGGGATGAGCATGCCCGTCGCCCCGAATGACACGGAGGAGAACCGCCAGAAGAATCGCCGAACGGTCTTCAAAATCATCGCCAAGTAGCTAAAAGCCCATCCGGAAGAGCAGCTCCGCGATCTCGCTGGCGAAAACGTTGCGCAGCTCGCCGTAGCGCTGCCCCTGCGGCAGGAGCAGCAGCTCCCCGTAGGTCTCCGGCATCTCTGGTCGAAAGTCCGAGCTGGTGCAGACCCAGCTTGCCTCTTCGGGACGGAACTCGTTGTCCACATCCTCCAGCATCGCCGCAAAGCGCACGGGGATAGGCTCCGAGCCCAGCGCTTCCACTGAAACGTGCACAAGCGCCAGCGGAATCCGCAACTTGACGACGTAGCCCTGAGGTCGGCGCTGGACCACCGTCCGGCACTCTCTCCAGAGTGGGTCCCGCTGAAGCTCCTGCCAGCGTGGACTGCGTAGCAGTAGCTCCGGCAGCCGTTCGGCGAAATCCCCAATCCGCACTCCAATGCCCACGATATCCCAGGCGGGGGCAGCCGGGCGAGCTCGCCTCGACTTCGGGGGCGCCGGCGTATCGCTCACAACGCGGGTGGCGAACCAGGTCCAGAAGACGTCCGCCGGACATGTATCGCAGCGTCCGGCAACGGGGGCATCGTCGCGCACCCAGGCAGCGATGTAGAGGAAGCGCTCATCGTAGGCAGCCCGCAACCGCAGCGAAGCATCCTCCGGACCGCTCCAGTAGTAGGCTCCGCGCGGGACAAAGTCCACCCGCACGCACAGGGCATCCTGGGCATACCCTCCAATCGGGCGATAGCCGCGCCGGTAGGCTGGCAGCGTAATCGAGCGGCGCTCCCGCATCACCTGTCCGCTCTCCACAAGGCGCTCTCGCCGCTCCAGCGTGGCATAGCTTTGCCAGCGTTCGCGGGATTGCGCGCCGGAGACCTCCATCTCCCGCTCCTCCCAGAGCACGAAGTTGCCCTGCCAGTAGCGATAGGCGCGCATCCCCCAGAGGCGCGCTCGCAGCTTCTGCGTCACAAAGCAGAGCGTATCCCGGATGGCGACCCCAACCTCCAGCGGCAGTTCCAGATAGGGCAGCCGGAGCTGGGCAACGTTGAGCAGGAAGCCGTCCTGGTCAATGAAGGCGTACACCCAAACGCGGCGTTCCCGCTCCTGCGGCAGCCGTAGCACGAGCGCCAGGTCCGGATATCCATCGCCGGAGAAATCCCCCGCATCCCATCCCCAGATCTGGTAGGCAGCTCCCTGGGGAAGTTGCAGCCGCACATCGGAGAGCATGCTCTCATCGAAGTACTGCCGGAGCCGCGGTGTTAGCTCCTCAAACGAGATGCCCTGCTGCGCTCGGAGTGCAACGGCACCTCCCACCACGCCCAGCACGACAAGGGCTACTGGCACGCCAGAGAGACCAGGCGCTCGCATAGCTCATCGAACTCGATACCGGCAGCGCGCGCTGCCCGGGGAAACAGGCTCAGCGGGGTCATCCCCGGAATTGTGTTGACCTCCAGGCAGAAGGGCTGCCCATCGGAATCCAGGCGGAAATCCACCCGGCTGAAATGGCGGCACCCCAAAATCCGGTGCGCTGAGAGCGCCACATTTTGCGCGTATTCGGCAATATCGGGGGGCAAGTCCGCCGGGCAGGTGTACTCGGTCTTGCCGGCGGTGTACTTGTGCTCGTAGTCGTAGAAGCCGCTGCCCGGGCGGATCTCCACCACCGGGAGGGCTTCCTCGCCCAGGATTCCAACGGTGAGCTCCCGCCCTTCGATGTAGCGCTCCACCAACGCCAGCGCGGAGTAGCGCAGTGCCAGCTCCAGCGCTTCGCGGAGCTCCTCCACCGTGCAGTTGCGCAGGAGGCTCATCCCCACACTGGAGCCTTGGTCGTTGGGCTTGACCACCAGGTGGGTCCCCAGCTCGTCGAGCAGCTCCTCCAGCAGCTCCTCCTCGAGCTGCTGTGCGGTGACCGCCATCCAGCGCGGCGTGGGAATACCAGCGGCAAGGAACAGCAGCTTCGAGGTGTGCTTATCGGCAGCCAGGGCACTGGCGAGCATATCGCTGCCGACGTAGCGGAGTCCGCGCAGCTCCAGCAGCGCCTGCACCCGTCCATCCTCCCCGTAGGGACCGTGGAGCACGGGGAAGACGAGCTCCACCGTTCCCGTCCACGGGGCATCGAGCGCTTGCACGAGCGCCCAGCGGGAGAAGCTCTCCAGCTCCTGTTGCGAAGGCAGGGCAGCATCGGCGGCGGCAAGCTCCTCATCGCTGAGCAGGCATTGGCTGCCCCGAGCCGGATCGATTGCCAGCACCTCGTGCCCCCGCTGCCGCAATGCCCAAACCACGTTGCGCCCACTGAGAAGGGAGATGTTCCGCTCTGCTGAAATCCCGCCCAGCAGTACCGCAATGCGCACGGTGTCCCCACTCCTATGCAACCGCGCGCAAAATTACACCGAGCTCAGAAGGCATAGCCCAACCCCAAATGGAGGGTCCAGCGCCGTAATGCCGCTGGACGGCGGAAGATCCACGGAGCAGCCGAATCCAACGGATCATGCACCCGCACGGCGGCGTCCAGCCGCACCGGACCTACGTCGGTCAGATAGCCCAGTCCAATGCCCGCCGAGAGCGCCAGGTTCTGCACAATGTGGCGCAGAGTTGCCTTGCCGTAGAGCTCCGGCACCAAGCGGTCGTAGGCATTGCCGCAATCCAGGAATCCCACCACCACGATGTTCTCCAGCAGGCGTCCAATTCCCCCACGCAGCACCTGCGATAGCCGCCGCCGCACCTCAAGGCTTGCTTCCACCAGCAGCGCCCCGCCGATGTAGGAAGCCAGCCCCAGGCGCGCTCCCTCCTGCCCAACCCCTCCGGAGTATGGGTCCCACAGTGCCCGAGATGCCCATCCGCGGACGCTATTGCCCCCACCGGCGAAGAAGTGGCGCTCGTACGGCACGTACGACTCTCCGCGGTTGCGCCACCAGATCTTACCCAAGCGCAGCTTCCCCGCCAGTACTGCGCGCTCGCCGATTGGAGCGAATCCCACTACGGAGCTCTGTACCCGCAGGAACTGGGCGATGCCGATGGGTCCCAGCCCACCCAGCTCCCCCGAAAACACGGCAGCATGCCCACTGCGTGGGACTGTCGGATGATCCCGATGATCTGCCACCAACAGCACGCCCAGCGCCACATCCGAGGGGGGCAGCAGCCGTGTGCCCTGGTGTGTGTACTCGTAGAGCCGCTCGTACTGCCGCAAAAACTCCCGAAGCGCCGGCGAAGCTTGCGCATCAACAGCCTCCCGATACCCCAGCGGGCGCTCGGCACGGATATCCACCTGGAGCTGCGTTGCCGTCAGCCATGCCCACGGAGCAAACTCCACGGGGAACTGCACCTGTAGGCGCAGCGCTTCCAGCCGCAGCGGTGCAACCAGCGTCCGAACGCCGTAGCTGAGCTGCCCGCCCATCCCCACCCAGCGCACCAGGTAGGGCAGCGAGAGCCCGAGAGCAAGCTGGAATTCGTGTTCCAGCGGACGCCGCTCCAGCAGCGCACCGAAGGGATCGCGCACACCGACCTGCCCAGATAGCAGCGCTGCTTCTGCCCCACCGAAGACGTTGCCATGGCTCATCCGCGCCTCCACGCCCACTGTGGGCGCGGACTCCAAGAGCGTCCGGTACACCGTCACGCCCAACTGCGTCTCCCGAGGCGTCCGGTAGCGGGCAACGATGGCAAGCTCGACGGTGCTATCCGTGTTGGCGAGCGTATCAATGCGCACCGTCTCGAAGATACCCAAGCGCAGGAAGCGGATTCGCGTGCGCTCCAGGGCGCGCACATTGTACCACTGCCCCAACGGAATCTCGGTGCAGTACTGCCGGATGCGCTCGGAGAGGTGGGCGCCGCCTCCATCGGCGCTATCGAGGAAGTGCACGGCAACGACACGGCGCCGCGCCCCGGGGACGAACTCTACGACGATGCTATCGGCGTTGCGCTCAGGCAGGATGTACACCTGCGGGGTCTGATACGTTGCCGCTGGGTAGCCGCTCTCCTGCAGCAGACGCCGGATCTGCTCCAGCTCGGCAATGAGCTCTGCTTCGCGGAAGCGCATGCCCGAGCGCAGGCGCCGCAGCCGCTCAACTTCGGTGTGTAACGGCGTGGGCAGTACCTCCAGCCCTCGGTAGAGGAGCGTATCAATTCGGGCAGCTGGACCCTCCTGGATGAAGAAGCGCAAGATGCGCTCCCGTGGGTCCCAGTTCGCGCGCACCTGCACCCAATGGAACCCCTGGCGGGTGTAGAAGCGGCGCAGCGCCTCTACGTCCTGCTCCAGCACTCGGGCGTCGAAAACTGGAAGCTCTGCCTCCAGCCGCTCCAGCACACGTCTGAGCTGCCGTAGCAGCCCTGGCGGAGTTGCTCGATTGCGGGCGAATTGGTCGGCGTAGTAGCGCAGGATCTGATGCGGAATCCCCCTCTCCGCCTGCCGCAGTTGCAGCAGGGTGCGTAGCTGCTCATCGGCAATAGCTCGATTGCCGATGAACTCGATCCGCTCGATCGGAGCGGCTCCCCCCGGCGCCAGCGGCTGTGCCGGTAGCGGAGCCACAGCCCCGCAGCTCCACACAAGCCACCGCAGGAGCCGCCCACCGGCGCGCATCAGCGGTGTCCTCCAGCTGGCGCCACCGGCTCATCAGTACTCCTCTTCGCCTTCGTCCTCGTTCTCCTCGTCCAGGTACTCCAGCGGCTCGTACTCCGGCCAGATGTCCTCAATCCCCTCGTACGTGGTGTCATCGTCGGGCAGCTCGCGGAGGTTCTCTATGAGCTGCAGAGGAGCGCCGCTCCGCTCGGCGTAATCGAGCAGCTCCTCCTTCGTTGCCGGCCAGGGCGCATCCTCCAGCCACGCTGCCAGTTCGGGAGTCCAGAACATCCCGCCATCCCAGCTTGGGACGACATACCCGAGTATTGCAGCGGCAATAGTCGGCAATCCGGCGTCCTTATTGTATCTTTGCCGCCCGATTTGCGGACAGCCGCTATGCAGCTTCCTCCCCTCTCCGAACACCGGCTTGGCAACGGGCTCCGTGTCGTCCTGGTGCCGCATGGCTTCACCCCATTGGTTGCCATCGCCGTGCTCTACCAGGTGGGCTCGCAGGAGGAGTCCCCCGAATGCGCCGGACTTGCGCATCTGGTCGAGCATCTTGCCTTCGGCAGCTCAGCCTACCTGGAGGCAGAGGAGTTCGACCGGTACTGCAGCGACGCCGGCGGCACGAACAACGCCTACACCACGTACAGCTACACGCTCTACCACATGGTGCTGCCGGCGCACCAACTGGAGCTGGGGCTGTGGCTGGAAGCCAGCCGAATGCGCGCACTGCCAATTCCGGAGGAGGAGTTTCGCCTGCAGCAGCGCGTCATCATCGAGGAGATCAAGGAGACCGTGCTCAACCAGCCCTACGGGCGCTGGCGCGAACTGCAGGCTCAGCAAGCCTTCCGTCCGGAATGCCCCTACCACTGGGAGGTCTACGGCAGCGTCGAAACCGTGGCGGCGCTTTCAGTTGAGCAAGCCCGCGAATTCGTTCGCTCCTACTACCGCCCGGACAACGCCTGCGTGGTGTTGTGCGGCAACTTTGCCTCTGAGCAGGCGCTGGAGCTTGTGGAGGCAACGCTGGGACAGATTCCGGCGCCGGCAACACCCATTCCGCGCCGGAGCTTCTCACCAGAGTGCCGCCTGGGGAACCGTTCGGTCTCCTTCCCCGATGCAGTCCATCTCCCAGCGGTGTTTCTCTCCTTCCACTGCGGCGGATACGCCGCCGAGGAGTTTCCTGCTCTGGAGCTGCTGGCGGAGGTGCTCGGCGAAGGGCGCAGCAGCCGGCTCTACCGCGCGCTCATCCTGGAGAGCAACCGCGCCTCCTCGGTCGGTGCCTTCCTGGATAGCCGCCAGTGGAGCTCGCTGCTGACCGTCTACGCCATTGCAGCAACACCGCAGACCTCCTCGGAGATGCTCCAGGAGGCGCTGTGGCAGGAGCTGCAGCAGCTCTGCAAAGAGGGCGTTGCTCCGGAGGAGCTGCTCCGCTGCCAGCGCCGCTTGCAGACGGCAACCGCTCATCGCCTGCAGCATCCGGCGGCAATCGCGCACGAGGTCGCCTTCAGCACGGTCTTCTGGGATAACCCTGAGCGGGGATTGCGCCTGGTGGAGGAGTACCGGCAGATCTCTGCCGAACAGCTTCACCAACTGGCGCAGTCGGTTCTGCTTCCGGAAAACTCAGTGTGCACCGCTATTGTCCCGGCAGATGCCTAAACCCGCACGCCGGGGGCGTTCGTCTTCCAGACATGACAGAACTTGCGCGCGCATCAGGGAATGTCTCGGTGGAAACGCCGTGCCATCATTGCCGCAGTGGTCCTCGGCGGCGGGCTCGTGGGAGGGTATCTGCTGGATGCTGTTGTGCTGCCAGCGGTGGTGCATTCCCGTCCGGTCGTACAGATGCCTTCGGTCGTCGGGCTCCCACTGCGGCAAGCCATTGCCGAGCTTACCGCGCGCGGCTTCGTCGTGCAGGAGGTCCGGTACGAGCCCAACCCCACTGTCCCTGAGCAGCACGTCCTGCGGCAGGTTCCGTACGCTGGCAGCCTTGTGCGCCAGGGGCGTCGGGTGTACCTGACCGTCAGCACCGGGGCACAGCAGAGTGTGGTTCCCAACGTCATTGGGCTTCCCCTTCGGCAGGCGCAGTTGCAGCTCCTGCAGCAGGGGTTCCGCATGGGCGAGCTCTTGACCGAATACCACGACAGCCTGCCCCCTGGAACCGTCGTTTGGCAAAATCCCGCGCCATCCAGCCGTGCACTTCCCGGCACTGCGGTGACGCTGGTCGTCAGCCAGCAGCCGCTTCCGGCGCTGACCATGCCGAATGTGCTGTTCCAATCGCTGGAGGAAGCCCGCGCGCTGCTGGAACAGATGGGGCTACGCGTGGTGGTCGCCAACACCGTCTCCGACCCCACCTTCCTGCCCAACACGGTGGTTGCGCAGAGCCCATCGGAGGGAACACCTGTGGCGCCGGGGACAACAGTCTCGCTCACGGTCACCCGCTGAGATGCTGCGGCGCGCCGTACAGTGGCTCATCCTGGAGGAATGCCCACAGCTTGAGCACAATGGGAAGCGCTTCCTCGCCGTATGCCCGATGGAGCTGCTGCCGCTCCACAGCGTTCGAGTCGTCTGCCTCCCCGCCGCACAGCAGATCGCTGTGTTCCACCTGCCCGAAGGACTCTTCGCCGTGGACAACTACTGCGCCCATCAGCACGTGCCCGTCCTGGCGGAGGGCACTGTCGAGGGCACCGCTCTCCGCTGTCCACGCCATGGCTGGTGCTACGACCTGCGCGATGGTCGAGCACTGGCGGGATGCGGACGGCTGCGCGTCTACGAAGTTCTCCAGCACGAGGGCATGCTCTACCTTGAGGCGCCCGAACCAGAGGGAGCTCCGTGGGGATGACACCGCGCGAACGTGCCGAAGCCGTCAAAGCTGCCGCCCGCCGCCTGGGATTCTGCGAGGTGGGTATCGCCCAAGCCCTTCCGCTGGAGGAGGAGTTCCGCCGCTACCTTGCATGGTTGGAGCGGGGCTACCACGCCACGATGGCATACCTGGATCGCAATCTGGAGCGTCGGCTCGATGTGCGCGCAATCCTCCCGGAGGCACGCTCGGTTGTCGTCGTCGCACACAACTACTACACCCCCTTCAGGCACGATGCCGCCGAGCGCCAACCCCACCGCTACGGCAAGATTTCGCGCTACGCCTGGGGAAGGGACTACCACGACGTGCTGCTGGGCAAGCTCCGCCAGCTTGCTCAAGAGGTCTCGCGCATCTGCCCTGGGGCACAGAGCCGACCGTACGTGGATACAGGTCCGGTCATGGAGAAGGCATGGGCAGTGCGTGCCGGAATCGGCTGGCAGGGGAAGAACACGAACATCATCTCACGCCGCTGGGGTTCGTGGCTGCTCCTGGGCGTACTCATCACGACGGCGGAGCTGGAGCCCGATACCCCCATGCAGGATTACTGCGGACGCTGCGATGCCTGCCTACGGGCATGCCCGACGGGCGCACTCGTTGCCCCGTACGTGCTGGACGCCCGCCGCTGCATCTCCTACTGGACTATCGAGACCAAGCCCGAGCAACCCATCCCCGAACACATCGCACAACGCCTGGAGGGCTGGCTCTTCGGTTGCGATATCTGCCAGGAGGTGTGCCCGTGGAACCGCTTCCAGCGCCCCACAGAGGAGCCTGCCTTCGCCCCACTCAACGGCGAAACCTGCCTGGAGCTGGACAGCCTGCTCGCCATGACACCGGAGCAGTTCCGCGAACGCTTCCGAAACAGCCCGCTCAAACGTCCTAAGCTTGCCGGACTGCAACGCACGGCTCGAGCATGGAAGCATGTTGCACAACTCCGCACACCGCATCATGAGCACTCAACCCCAGCACCATGAGGTGGCAATCCTCGGCGCCGGTCCCGCCGGACTTACCGCCGCAATCTACGCTGCCCGGGCACGGTTGGATACGGTCGTCTTTGAAGGACCCCAACCCGGTGGGCAGCTCACCATCACCACCGAGGTCGAGAACTACCCAGGCTTTGAGCACGGCATTCAGGGACCGGAACTGATGGACATCTTCCGCCGCCAGGCGCAGCGCTTCGGTGCACGCTCCATCTACGAGACCATCGTGCGCGTGGACTTTGCCCAGTACCCCTTCCTGCTGTGGTCGGATACCGGCACGCTCTACAGCGCCGATGCGGTCATCATCGCAACGGGGGCTTCGGCGAAACGGCTCGGCGTGCCCGGCGAGCAGGAGTACATGGGCTACGGCATCTCCGCCTGCGCCACCTGCGATGGCTTCTTCTTCCGCGACCAGCACGTCTACGTCGTCGGCGGTGGCGATACCGCTATGGAGGAAGCCCTCTTCCTCACGCGCTTTGCCCGCCAGGTCACCATCATCCACCGGCGCCAGGAGTTCCGCGCCTCCAAGATCATGCAGGAGCGCGTCCGCAGCAACCCCAAGATTGACTTCCTGCTGGACACGGTCGTGGAGGAGTTCCTCGGCGAAGCGCGCGATGGCACCCGACGCCTGACCGCCATCCGGGTCCGCAACGTGCGCAGCGGTGCCGAGCAGGTACTGCCTGCCGATGGCGTCTTCATTGCCATTGGGCATCAGCCCAACACGGAGATCTTCCGCGGCTTCCTGGAGATGGACGAGCAGGGCTACATCCTGACCCACCCCAAGAGCACCCACACGAACATCCCCGGCGTCTTCGCCTGCGGGGATGTGCAAGACCGCGTCTACCGGCAGGCGATCACCGCTGCTGGCAGCGGCTGCATGGCGGCGATTGACGCCGAACGCTGGCTGGAAGCACGCCGTCACGGGAAGGACTAATCCCGCTCCCGGCGGAAGAGCGCCCGAATCGGCTCCAAGTGGCGCACAAAGATCGGCACTGCCAGCCCCACCACAAAGAGCGTATGCTCGAGCATCCCCGCGTGGGGCAGGAGCAGCAGCATGCGCACCAGTGGCTCCGGCGCCGAAGCAATGAGAATGGGCGTGGCAATGGTTGCGGTCATGTTGCCCACATGGATATCGCGCCGAATCGCCAGATAGCCCGTCACCCACATCAGCAGCCACAGCAGCAGCGGAAGCAGACTGCTGCCCAGGAGCACGCCCGCTGCCGTTGCCAGTCCACGCCCTCCATGCCCTCGGAGAAACACGTTGAACGTATGCCCCACCACCGCCATCACACCCGCGGTAGCAACCACACCGAACTCCGTCTCGCAACACCAGCGCGCCAGCATCACCGCCGCCCATCCCTTGAGGACATCCACAAGCGCGGTCACGATGCCAATCCAGGGCTTGCCCGTCACCTCGTACGCATTGAGCGCCCCGACATTGCCGCTTCCGCGCGTGCGGATATCCTCCCCGCTGGTCCAGCGCACCAGCAGGTACGCCGTCGGGATGCTCCCCAGGAGATAGCCCACCAGCGCCGCAACCAGAGCTACCACCGCCATCGCTGCTGCCGCAGAAGACGGAGCTGGACCACCGCCACGATGCCGATGAGCAGGAAGCTCACATACGCCAACGCCGCTGCGTACCCCATCCGGTCAACGTGCTCGAAGGCGTTGACGAAGACCAGGTAGACCAGCGTCGTCGTTGCCCCCAGCGGTCCCCCGCGGGTCATGACGTAGATCTCCACGAACACCTGCAGCGCCTTGATGGTGTTGAGCACCAGGGCAAACGCCAGCATCGGGCGCAGCAGTGGGAGCACCACCCAGCGGAGCCGCTGCAGTGCATTGGCTCCGGCAAGGCGGGCAACCTCATCGTACTCGCGCGGGATCGTCTGCAATCCCGCCAGCAGCAGCAATGCGTAGTATCCCACCGATGCCCACACATCCATCGCCATGACTGCCGGCAACGCGGTGGAGGGCTCCTGCAACCATCCACGCTGCGGCACAGGCAGCCCCAGCGTTACGGCAATCGTGCTCACCCAGCCGTGGCGCGCGTACAGGTTGGTGAAGATGAGCGCCAGCACCACCAGCGAGGTCATCGAGGGCAGCAGCAGCGTGCTCTGCCACAGCCCGCGCCAGCGCACCACGGAGCTCTCCAGCACCAGCGCCAGGATGAGCGCCAGCGTAATCGTCACCGGCACCGTCCCCAGCGTGAAGAGCAGCGTCACCCGAAGTGCCCGCCAAAACTGCGGGTCGCTCAAGAGCGCGCGGTAGTTCTCCCACCCCAGCACGCGCTGCACTCCGAGCAACGCGTGGTATTCGGTCAGGCTCATCGCAAAGGCATGCAGCAGCGGATAGAGCCAGAACACGGCGAACGTCAGCACCCACGGTGCCAGCCACACCAGTGCAGCGGTGCGTTCAGCGCGGCTCATCGGCAGCCAGGCGGAGCAATTCATACACCGTTGCCAGCGGGAGCCCCACGACGTTGTAGTAGCAGCCCTCCAGCCAATCCACGAAGACCGCACCGAAGGGGTCCTGAATCCCGTACCCTCCGGCTTTATCCAGCGGGAGCCCGCTTTCGACGTAGGCAGCAATCTCCTCGGCGCTGAGCTTGCGGAAGCGCACGCGCGTGCGCACCACGCGGCATTCGCTCCTGCGCTCCGGCACCCACATCAGGGCGACACCGGTGTAGACCTCGTGCACGCGCCCACTGAGCTGCTGCAGCATCTGCAGGGCTTGCTCAGGTGTATGGGGCTTGTTCAAGAGCGCCGCTCCCAGCACGACCGTTGTATCCGCTGCCAGTACGAAGGCTTCTCGCTGCAGCCGTTGGGCAACCGCTGCAGCTTTGCTCAACGCCAACTGCTGCACGTACTGCTCCGGAGTACCGCCGGGCATCTCTTCGGGCTCGGCAATCCCAGAGGGCTCGATGGCAAACTCCACACCCAGGAGGCGCAGCAGCTCGGCACGGCGTGGGGACGCCGACGCCAGAACCAGCGGGCGCTGGAGCCGCAACAGTGCCGCCGGAGTCCGCTCTACCACCGCCATGTCACCACCACCGCACGAGCATAGCCCTGACCCTCGCGCTGACGTCCCAGCAGGTCCACCACTTGCAGCTCCGCCATTGCGCGAGCCGCCACATTCCAGCGCAGTGCACCGCTGAGGATGCCCCCGCTCCGGTAGCGCGGATGGTGCGCGGCATCGCTGCCGAGCGAATTGTACTCAAGCATCACCGCTCCCAGGCTCCCCACCGTATGCTCTACGGCAACGGCTGCGCTGAGCCGCCGCTGCGCCACAGGCGGCTCCAAGCTGTAGCCCACCACCGCATGCCAGGCGATTCCACCCAGCCACCAGCGGAAGCTCTTGGCTGCCGCCAGAAAGACCCCAGCGGAGGGAATCTCAAAGCGCCGCTCTTCGGCATCGTAGGCACCCCACCCCTGTGTGTGCACACCCAGCACTACCGCTGGGCACTGCAGCGTCTCCTCCAGCAGCCGCCACCGGAGCTCCACTCCCGGAATCCGCTGCCATTGCACCGCTCCGGCACCAATCAGGTTGCTTGCCCCAAAGCCAAGTCCCAACATCAGCCTCTCCACCGGCGCGCCCGTCAGTTGCACCGCCAGTGTGCCTTCGGGGAACATCCCCATCCGCACCACCAGTGCGCCGCGCGGAGAGATCCCCGCTGTCGGCATCGTCGGGCTCCAGAGCGTCTCCATCTCCGCTGCGACACCATGCACAGAGAGCAGCAGTACCAACAGCGCACCGCCTCTACGCATCCCCGAGCGCGATGGTGGTAACGGGCACAAACACATCCTCGGGCGGGTCCCCGCGGACAATCGCCGCGATGGAGTCTACCTGGAACTCTATCGGCTCCCACTCCCGCTGCAGGTCCGCACGGAAGCGCTCCGCGGCTTGAGCCTCTCCGCGGAACTGCCCAACGCTCAGGTGCGGAACGAACCCACCGGGGTAGGAGCTCTGCTCGGTGCAGTCGGGGAAGCACGCCTCAAGCGCCTGCTGCAACGCCTGCAGAGGAGCTGCCGGCTCCGGACGGAGCCATACGGTGAAGGAGGAGCGCCCGTGGCGAAAGAGCTCAAACTGCCGCAAGGCAATCCGGAAGGGGCGCTGCAGCGCACAGCAGTGCCGAAGCCGCTCCAGGGCTTCGGGCAACAGCTCCGGTGGACGGAACGGGTACAGCAGCGTGATGTGCGGCATCCAGCGCCGCACCTTGCGATCGTAGCGCCGCCGCAGCCGCTGAATCGGCTCCCAGAGCGATTCCGGCGGAATAATCACCACCGCGCTCTTGTGCGACTTCATCACACCGCTGCGCATTCCACAATCAGCAGTGCGCGTACCGGCTCGGCTGTGTAGTTCCGGTACCGATGCGCCACTTGTGGCTCCAGCCTGAAGCTCTCACCGGAATGCACGCGCAGCTCATCCCCGGGGAGCTCCACCAGCAGCGTTCCCTGCGCAACCACCCCGTGAACGGCTGCAGCGAAAGCAAAGTAGCCCTGCAGCGGAAGCTGCCGCGCCGGCAGCAGGTATAGCTCCAGCCACTCCGCCTGTTGCGCGTGTGCGACGGGGCGCAGCAGCCGCAGCAGGCACCCACGCAATTGGGGTTCGGCAGAGAACTGCAGCAGGTCTACCCCGCTCCAGGCGACCGAGCCCACCGCCGAGCGCACCGGGGCACAGAAGCGGCTCAGCAGCTCCCCCAGCGAGGTCCCGTACAGCCGCAGCAACTGCTGCAGCAGCGGCAGGCGCAGTCGCCGTTTACCCTGCTCCACCAGCGCCAACTGCGCCTTGGAGATGCCCAAGCGTCGGGCAACCTCGCTGAGACTCCACTCCCGCTCCAGCCGGAGCTGCCGGAGTTGAGCACCGAATGCACTGAAGTGTGCCTTGCTCACGCGTTCGCCCACGCGCATGCCCTCAGGGCGCGTACTACTGAGCCGCTGTCGTACGTCCGTACCAGCCGCAAATTACAACGGCTGGGAGTGCAATGCGCCTACTGGGGTATCCGTGCTTGATTACCGGCGCCAGCTCTGGAATCGGACGCGCCATTGCCCTGCGCTTTGCCCGCGAAGGGGCACACCTGGTCATCGCAGCGCGCCGCGAGGCACTGCTGCGCTCGCTTGCCGAAGAGATCCACGCTATCTCCCCGCGCAGCCGCGTGCTCGTTGTCCCAACAGACCTGCGCGATCCCGAACAGGTCCGCCGCATGGTCGAATACGCCCACGCGGAGTTCGGCGCCCTGGAGATCGTGGTCAACAACGCCGGCGTTGGCTACTTCGCCCCGGTGACGGAGCTGGAGCTGCCGCTCATAGAGGAGCTCTGGGCAGTCAACGTGCGGGCAGCCATCCTGTGCACCCACTACGTTGTGCCACGGATGCTGGAGCGCAAGCGCGGGACGCTCATCTACATCGCCTCCCTTGCTGGGAAGCACGGGGTCAAAAACGGTAGCGTCTACGCCGCCACGAAGTTTGCACTGCGCGGATTCGCTGAATCGGTCTTCCTGGAGGTCCGCTCGGCGAACATCCGCGTGGCGGTCATCTGCCCTGGTTCCGTGGCAACGGAGTTCGCCGGCATGGGCAGCACACCCCGCGAACGTGCCCTCCAGGCTGAACACGTTGCCGAAGCTGCGCTCCTGGCGGCTTCGCTCCCGATCGGCGCAACGGTGAGCGAAATCGAACTGCGCCCCACTAACCCCAACTGAACCGATGCTGGAACACTGGGTTGCCACGCTGCAGCAGCTCCCGGCGGAGGGGATCCTGTTGGCTGCGCTGGTGGTAACCTTCGTGGAGAATGTGTTCCCACCCTCGCCCAGCGACACGCTCCTGCTCTTCTGCGGCGTGCTCGTCGGGCTGGGAGCGGCGCCCTTTGTTCCAATGCTGCTGGCGGCAACGGTGGGAAGCGTCGCGGGGTTTGCCCTGATGTTCTGGCTGGGCTACCAGTTCGGTGTGCGCATTGTGCAGACCCGGCGGCTGCGCTGGCTGCCACTGGAGATGGTCGAGAGGGTCCAGCGCTGGTTCCGCCGCTACGGCTACTGGGTCATCGTGGCGAACCGCTTCCTCTCCGGCACACGCGGGGCAATCTCGTTCGTGGCGGGGATGTCGGAGCTGCGCTTTATGCCGACCCTGCTGCTGAGCACCGTCAGCGCGCTGGTGTGGAACGGCTTCCTTCTGGCTCTGGGCTGGAGCGTCGGGCGCAATTGGCAGCAGGTGGCGCACGCACTGCAGCTCTACGGCACCATCATCACCGCCGTGGTAGTTGCGCTCGTGGGAGGCTGGTTCCTGTGGAACTGGCTGCAGAGCCGGCGCAATGCCGAACGGAAGCTTCCCTGAATGCCGCTGGTGCGCTATTTTTGCTCGTGAACGCCGGCTGAACCACGCGATGAGCGCTCTGGTGCGCCTCCTCCGTCAGCATGGCATGGCAGTAGTAACAGCGCTGCTCCTGGCGATGGCGCAGGTGGAGCGGCGCATGCCTGCATGGGCATCTCCGACGCCGATCGTGCTCCACACGGTGCCCCCACCCCCACCGGAGCTGCCTCTGCCGCCTGGGTTCCGCCCCTTCTCCCTCAACTGAGCCTACGGCAGTAGCAGCACTCCCCGACACTGCAGCACCCCGTCCCGGAGGAGGCGATATCCGTATACCCCCGCTGCGACCATGGGAAGTTCGGCAACTGTGCTGCCCTGCACCGGCTGCCGCAACAGAAGCCGTCCGAAAAGGTCCCACACCTCCAGTACACCCGCTGCAGCAGGCAGATGGAGTAACACGCGCCCGCCCCTCTGCACAAGCTGCAGGCATTGGCTCTGCGGAGAGGCTTCCCCGACGGCAAGAACCGATTCCACCCGCAGGTGGTGTTCTGCCAGCACAGTACCGGAATGCGCCTCCAGCAGGCGCAACTGCAGGCGCGCGCCCGTCGGCGCATCTGCAGGAATCCAGCCATGTACCTCATCGGTGTACCGCCCGGCTTCCAGGCGCAGGGTGTCGGGCAAGCGCATCGCCGAGCGCACCTCAAGGCAGCTTCCTCCAAGGCACACCTGTGCTGCTGCGGCTTGGAAGCCCTCAGGGAGCGCCTCCACGAGCAGCTCGAGCGTTTCCGTACTCCGATTGAGCAGCCGCATCCCGAAGTGCTGCTTCCCAAGCGGAGGGGGCTGCACGGCACTGTGCGCCCAGAGCATCTGCAGCGGCGCCCCCGCTGGGGATTCGACCGTGAACTCCACGTCGTACTCCAGCACCGGACGCCCCTGCTCCTGCTCCAGGAAGGTCACGTGCACCCGCCGAACGCCCAGCTCGGCGGTGGGCTCGGTGGCAAGGTAGAGCTTGAAGCTGTGCTCAACCGAATCCGGCGGAAGCACGACGGGATTGGGCGAGAGCACCACCCCGGGTGCATAGCAGTTCGGTCCCCAACAGAAGTAGGGCATCCACCCCGGCAGCATCTGGCTGGTGTCAATCCGCACCAGAAGCCGCAGCGGGGCTGTCCCGGCATTCTGCACCGCGGCGGTGACCTGCACCTCAGCGCCGGCTACGACCCGCGCGGCGGTCACGCCACCGAAGAAGCGCAACTGCTGTGCCTGGAGGATGCCAATAGCACAGCAAGCGGCAAGCACAATGCGCATTGCTCCACCGGTAAATGTCGCACCAGCCGCCACAGACGAAGGCGCCGGCTCTTCGGTGCAGATTTGCAATTTTTGCGGCGTCAGTCGAATGGCATCCCAGCTTCGATGCTCCGCGTACACCTTCTGGCGCTGAGTGTTGCTGCAGTGACCGCTCTCCAGGCACAGGAGCGCTTGCCAGCGGTGGTGCTCCGCGCACTGGATGGGCGCCCTGTCCACACCGACACGCTCTCCAACGCGGGCAAGCCGATTGTGCTGAACTTCTGGGCAACCTGGTGCAAGCCCTGTCTGCTGGAGCTAGCAACACTTCACCGGCTGTATCCGCAGTGGCGCGCCGAAACGGGCGTGCGCGTGATCGCCATCTCCATTGATGATGCCCGCACCAGCTCCCGAGTTGCCCCCTTCGTCCGCGCCCGCCGCTGGGAGTTCGAGGTCTACCTGGATGAGAACAGCGAGCTCCGACGCGCGCTCAACATCACGGATATCCCGCACACGGTCGTGCTCGATGGTCAGGGGCGCATCGCCTGGCAGCACCAATCCTACAGCCCCGGCGATGAGGAGCAGCTTGCCGAGGTACTGCGCCGCCTTGTCGAAGGCTCCTCCGGCGGGCAATGAGGCGGCTCCTCCTGTGCGGACTTGCGCTGTGCGTGGGGAGCGCCTGGGGACAGCTCCCGGGAAGCGTCTCCGGTTCGCTCCAACTGGAGCTGCGCTCCTACCAGCGCGATAGCCTCATCGGCGCCAGCGAACTTCCCCAGCGCATCGCATGCAACGCGTACGTGCCGGTCACATACCGGTTGGGCAACGTCACGCTGGGCTTCCGATACGAGGCGTATCTGCCCCCGCTGCAGGGATACGACCCCCGGTACGAGGGCAATGGCTTCCCCTTCCGCTTCATCGAGTACCGTGAAGGGCACCTTCACGCCACCTTGGGCAGCTTCTACGAGCAGTTCGGCTCCGGCATTCTCCTGCGCGCGTACGAGGAGCGCCTGCTGGGCATTGATAATGCGCTCGACGGCATCCGAGTGCGCTACACGGCGCCCGGGCTGCGCGTGACCGGACTCCTGGGACGCCAGCGCCGCTTCTTCGGCTGGAGCGGACTGGTGCGCGGTGCCGATCTTGAGCTTGCTCCCGCCGATTGGGGCATTGGCTTCCCTGTGGATCTCTCGCTCGGGGCTTCCGTTGTGAGCAAGTACCAGCGGGATGATGACCCGCAATTCCGCCTGCCCGAGAATGTGCTCGCCTATGCTCTGCGCTCGGAATGGCGCTGGAGCGGCTGGCGTGTTTACGCCGAATGGGCATACAAGTACAACGACCCCTCGGCGCTCAACGGCTTCTCGTACAACCCCGGGACGGCGCTCTACACGGTCGTCTCGGGCACGCTCGGCAGCCTTGGCATCACACTGCAGGCAAAGCGCGTGGACAACATGGCGTTCTACTCCGACCGCACGGCATCGGGAACGGTCTCGGTGCTGAACTACCTCCCGCCGCTGAGCCGGCAGCACACCTACCGGCTGGCAACGCTGTACAACTACGCCACCCAGCCCGGTGGCGAGATTGGGCTCTCCGCCGAACTCATCGCCCCCGTTCCCGAACACTTCGGCGACGGCATGCTCACGCTCGCCTACAGCCGCATCCACGGGCTGGATACGGTCCACACCGAAGCCTTCCGCTACCGCAGTCGCTTCCCTGGCATCTCGCCTCGGCTGTACCTGGAGGAGCTCGTGCTCGAACACAGCGCCGAATGGGGCGAAACGCTCAAGAGCACGCTCGAGCTGATTCGGCTCAACTACAACAAGGACGTCGCCGAAGGTGTGCGGGGCTACGGGTACGTTCACGCCTGGATTGCCATTGCCGAACTGGTGCAGCGCCTCAGTCGGCAGCATTCCCTGCGCGTAGAGCTGCAGCACCTCTGGAGCCGGCAAGACCGAGGCAACTGGGTCTTTGCTGCTGCAGAATTCGCGCTCGCCTCGCGCTGGAGTCTGAGCGTGTGGAGCGAGTACAACTACGGCAATCCCAAGCGTGATGAGCGCTTTGCCTACCCTGGTGCGGCGTTGACGCTCATCCACCGGGCGCTGCGCCTGAGCCTAGGCTACGGACGGCAGCGCGCCGGGATCGTGTGCGTGGGCGGCGTGTGCCGCTACATGCCGGCAGCCCACGGGGCGAGTTTGAGCTTGACGACCAGCTTCTGAGGATGCGACGCATCCCCTTGCCCGCAAAGATCCTGCTGGGCTTCCTGGCGGGGGCGCTGTGGGGAGTGCTGCACCCTGCGGTGGGGCTGGAGGAGTTCACGGCGGCATGGATCGCCCCGCTGGGCACGCTCTTTTTGAACCTGCTCAAGCTCGTGGCGCTGCCGTTGGTGGTGGTCTCGCTGCTCGAGGGCATTGCCACTGTCGGCAGCCTATCGCGCCTCTCCCGGCTCGGCGGGTTGACGCTGGGCTACTACCTGCTCTCCACCGTTGTGGCAATCCTCATCGGCATTGGCGTTGCCAGCGTACTCCGTCCGGGGGCGTTGGTGAGCCCAGAGCAGCGCGCCCGGCTGCAGGAGCAGTTCCAGAGGTCGCTTGCCGAACGGCAAAAACTTGCCGAGCAGCTTCAGCACCGCAGCCCGCTCCAGAGCCTGGTGGAGCTGGTTCCGGAGAACCTTCTCCAGGCTGCCCAAGACAACCGCCGAATGCTGCAGGTGATCGTTGCCACCGTGCTGATGGGGATGGCACTGGCGCTCGTGCCGGCGGAGCGGAGCGCTCCGCTCCGAAGCCTGCTGCAGGCGCTCCTGGAGGTGCTCCTGAAGCTTGTGGAACTGGTCATGCGCGTGGCGCCGGTTGGCGTCTTTGCCCTGCTGGCATCGCTCAAGCTGGAGTGGTCGCTGCTCAGCGCCCTGGGGATGTACAGCGGGAGTGTGCTGATTGGGCTGGCGATGTTGCTGCTCTTCGTCTACCCGCTTGCTGTGCGGCTGCTGGGCGGACTCCCAGTTCGGACATTCTACCGAGCACTGCTGCCGGCACAGGTGGTGGCCTTCTCCACTAGCTCCAGTGCGGCAACTCTGCCGACCACGATGGAGGTCTGCCGCCGAGGGCTGGGGCTGCGGGAGGACGTGGTGGGGTTTGTGCTCCCCCTGGGCGCCACCGTGAATATGGACGGCACCAGCTTGTACCAAGCCGTTGCAACGCTCTTTGTCGCCCAGCTCTCCGGCGTAGAGCTGGGGAGCGCTGAACTGCTTGCCCTGGTGGGGATGGCAACAGCGGCTTCCATCGGAGCAGCACCGGTGCCCGGCGCCGGCATCATCATGCTGATGGTGATGCTGAGCAATCTCGGGCTCCCACAGGAGGGGCTGGCGCTCATCCTCGGCGTTGACCGCCTGCTGGATATGAGCCGCACGGTGGTCAACGTCACCAGCGATGCCGTCGCGTGCGCAATTGTGCACCGCTTTGAGCACGCCCGCCTGCAAGCGCAGTGAGCGCCTATTTTTGCAGTGCCATGGACGACTCTCTCCGTGCAACCCTTCAGCAGCGGTGGCATGAGGTGTGCGCGCGCGTCCGCAGTGCGGCGGTGCGCGCCGGGCGCTCGCCGGAGGAGGTGCGCATCGTTGCCGTCTCCAAAGCCCAGCCACTTGACCTCCTGGAAGCTGCTCTCCAAGTGGGCATCCGCTGCTTTGGGGAGAACTATGCACAGGAGCTGCGCGCAAAGGCGCAAGCGCTTGCCCAGCGCGGCTGGAGCGATATCGAATGGCACTTCATCGGGCATGTACAGACCAACAAGGTCAAGCTCCTGGCACCCCTGGCAGCACTGATCCACGGGGTGGATTCCGCCCACGTCGCCGATGCCCTCCAGCGCTGGGCTCAGCAGCATGGGAAACGGCTCGATATCCTGCTGCAGGTGAACACCTCAGGGGAGCCCAGCAAGCATGGCTGCGCCCCGGAAGCGCTCTTTGCGCTCGCCGAGCACGTACTGCGCGCCTGCCCATCGCTGCGGCTACTGGGCTTGATGACCATCCCCGCGCCAAATCCGCCCGAACGCGTCCGAGAGGAGTTCCGGCTCCTGGCACAGCTACGCCAGGAGCTGCGCCAGCGCTACGGAGCAACCGCTGCCGACTTCCCCCACCTCTCGATGGGCATGAGCGCGGACTTTGAGGTCGCTGTGGAGGAGGGCGCAACTCTGCTGCGCATTGGCACGGCAATCTTCGGCGAACGCCCTCGCAAAGCAACGCCTGTTCCACCAAGCGGTCTTCAGCCATGAGCCAGACAGCTCCGGTCTCGTTGCTGCGCCAGCACATGCAGGAAGCCGTCGAGGTCATCCAGCGGACGACGGCGCTGCAACCGCGCATCGGCATCATCCTGGGCACCGGGCTGGGCGAACTCGCTGAGCGCATCGAACAGGAGTGCGCCATCCCCTACGAGAACATCCCCCACTTCCCCATCTCGACCGTCGAATCCCACAAAGGGCGGCTCATCTTCGGGCACCTGCGCAACCGCCCCGTCGTTGCCATGCAGGGGCGCTTCCACTACTACGAGGGCTACACGATGCAGCAGATCACCTTCCCCGTGCGCGTGCTCTACGCCCTGGGCGTGCGCACGCTCCTGGTCTCCAACGCCGCCGGAGGGCTGAACCCGCTCTTCCGGCGCGGGGATCTGATGCTCATCGTTGACCACATCAACCTCATGGGGGACAACCCGCTCATCGGACCCAACGACGAGTCGCTGGGACCGCGCTTTCCGGACATGAGCGAGCCGTACTCGCAGCGCCTCATCGCACTGGCGGAGGAGCTCGCGTTGGAGCTACGGCTCAAGGTGTACAAAGGGGTCTACGTTGCCGTTGCCGGACCGAACCTGGAGACGCGCGCTGAATACCGCTTCCTGCGGCTCATCGGTGCGGACGCCGTCGGGATGAGCACCGTCCCGGAGGTCCTGGTTGCTCGCCATATGGGCATGGAGGTGTTTGGGCTCTCCATCATCACCGATGAGTGCTTCCCGGAAGCGCTCCAGCCGCTCTCGCTGGAGCAGGTCCTGGAGGCTGCCCGAACAGCCGAGCCGAAGATGACCAGTCTCATCAGCGAACTGGTTGCCCGCTTGCCGGAATAGCCCAATGCTCGGCGCCCTCGGCATCGCGGTAGTGCTGCTCCTGTGCGGCTGCGGAAGCGAGCCCTTCATTGAGTCGTATGCGCCGAGCTGGAGCTACGTCGTGGGGACAGCAGCTCCGGCACTGGAGCTGCGGCAGGAGCCCGGCGGCATCCTCCGCAACAGCGATGTCTACGCGGCGGCGAATGGGAAGCCGCTCAGCTCGCCTCCCGCGGCAATTGTGCCCTTCCGCGAGGCTCTACTGCTCTTGCTTGCCGAGGAGAGCGCCCTGGAGCTGCTGGAGCGCACGAGCTTCCGCAGTCGGGCTCGGATTCTACTCCCCAGCCCTCCTCGAGCCATTGCCTTCCCCAACGCAACCACTGCCGTCACCTCCCATCCGGAGCTGGGGGCGCTGCAGTTTCTGGACCTTGTCGCCCTGCGCCCGGCAGCGATGCTTGCGCTCGGAGGGCATCCTACGGCGCTCCTCGCCGTAGGTCCTCTGCTCTACGTTGCCGATTCTTCGGGGAAGCGGCTCCTGTGCGTGGACCTACGCCGGATGGCAGTTGTCGATAGCACCACACTGCCGGCACCACCGCGATTTGTAGGCTTGCGCGCCGATAGCTCCGAGCTGCTTGTCCTGTGCGCCGGCAGCGGAGATGCCCCTTCGTTGGGCGCTCAAGCCCCGATGCTGCTCTTCCTCCGCCGAACGCCCTTGCAGCAGCTCTCTGCGCTGCGGCTGTACCCATCGGCAGCGGACTCTGCCACGGTGCGCCTCAGCGGGCTTGCAGTAACCAGCGGAGACTTCGCCTGGATTGGCACCAGCGGCGGGCTCCTGCGCGTGGATATGCGCACCCGCGGGAGTGTGCGGGTGTTCAACCGCTGGGATATCCGCCAGCTCGTCTACGTGCGCGGTGCCGAACAGCTCTGGCTGCTCCACCGCGCCGACCGCTGGTACGTGACGCTCTCATCGGCAACGCGCGCCGAGCCGCAATCACAGACCGAGTTCCCGTACACGGTCACCGCAGTTGCGCCACTGCCATGAGCCATGGCTTCCTGGAGCAGCTCTACAGCCGCGCGGCATCCCGCAACTGCCGCATCGCCTTCCCGGATGCCCTCGATGAGCGCACGCTGCGGGCGGCCGCCGTGCTGTCGGAGCGGCGCATTGTGCATCCGGTCCTCATCGGTCCCGCCGAGCAGCTCCGCACACTGCTTCCGCAGCACGGCATTGCCCCGGATGCGGTTGAGGTGCTGGACCCGGCGCATTCTCCACTGGCAGAGCAGTTTGCCGAACGGCTTTGGGAGCGGCGCCGCAGCAAGGGGCTGGAGCGCGCCCATGCCTCCGAGCTCGTGCGCACACCGCTCCTCTTTGCTGGGATGCTGCTGGACGCGGGCATGGTGGATGGCTGCGTTGCGGGTTCCCTTTCGACTACCGCCGATGTGCTCCGAGCCGCCCTCTGGACCGTCGGAATGCGCCCAGGGCTGCACGTCGTGAGCAGCTACTTCCTGATGCTCCTCCGCGACCGCGTCCTGGCATACGCTGATGCCGGGGTAGTTCCCGACCCGACGCCCGAGGAGCTTGCAGAGATCGCCTTCTGCACGGCGGAGAACTTCCGGCGCATCGTGGGGGAGGAGCCGCGCATCGCCTTCCTCTCCTTCTCGACCAAGGGCAGTGCGGAGCACCCACTGGTGCACAAGGTCCGCACCGCTGTGGAGCTCTTCCGAAAGCGCTACCCGGACTACCTTGCCGATGGCGAACTGCAGGCGGACGCCGCGCTGGTTCCCGAAGTTGCCGCGCGGAAGGCGCCCGGTTCGCCCGTTGCCGGACGCGCGAATGTGCTCATCTTTCCGAACCTGGACGCGGGGAACATCGCCTACAAGCTCACCGAGCGCCTTGCCGGTGCCCAGGCGCTTGGACCAATTGTGCAGGGGCTTCGCCGCCCTTACTGTGACCTCTCGCGCGGCTGCCGTGCCGAAGATATCGTTGCCGTCGCCGCAGTCTGCGCGCTTATGGCGGAGAGCCCGGCGACTCCTCCAGAGCAAACTCCATGACGATCTGCGGGAAGCGGCGCAGTACCTCCGGCAAGCGTTGAGGCTCCCGCCCGCCGGCGGTTGCCAGGTGTGCTCGACCTCCGCCGCTGCCGCCCACCTCACGGGCAACGCGCGCAATCAGCCTCCCTGCCGGATAGCGTTCGACCAGATCCGGCGTGACCACGCAGACCAACTGCACCTTCTCCCCTTGGCGAATTGCCAGCAACCCGATGCCGGAGTGCCCCAGCGCCTGCCGGAGCCGGTCCCCCAAGAGCTTGAGCTGTTCGATGTCCTCCAGTTCGACCTCCTCGGCGACGATGCGCACCCCGTTGAGCTGCTGGGCACGGGCAAGGAATTCGGGGATGCACGCTGCCACGCGCTCCAGCCGGAGCTGCGCCAACTCCCGCTGCAGTTGGTGCAGCCGCTCGTGGAGCTGCTCCTGTTGCCGCCCGGCTTGCTCCAATTGCTGGCGCAAGTGCTGCACGTAGCGCTCGACGGCTTCGCCCGTGATCGCTTCCACGCGGCGCACTCCGGCTGCCACCGCCTGCTCGCCCGTGAGCACAAAGGTCCCAATCTGGCTGGTGTTGCTCACGTGCGTCCCCCCGCAGAGCTCAACGGAGAAGCGCTCGTCAATGATCACCACGCGCACGATGTCACCGTACTTGTCGGCGAAGAACATCTTCACGTTCGGGAGCTTGCGCGCCTCCGACAGCGGCAGGATGCGAGTCTCGACCGGGATGCTCTCGCGGATCTTCTCGTTGACCAGCGCTTCGATATCGCGCAACTGCTGAGGTTCGACCTTGCCGAAGTGGGTGAAATCGAACCGCAGCATGTCGGGGGCAACCAGCGAGCCCGCCTGCTGAACGTGCATCCCCAGAACGCGGCGCAGTGCTTCGTGGAGCAGGTGCGTTGCCGAATGGTTGCGCATGATTGCCCAGCGCCGGCGCCGGTCTACCTGGGCTCGCACGCGCTCGCCGGGGGCAAGCTCCAGCTCCCCAGCGCATACGTGCACGATTGCCTCCCCAACTCGGCGGACGTCCTCGACGATGTAGCGCTCGCCCCCTGCGACCAATTCGCCCGTATCGGAGACCTGCCCACCGGATTCCACGTAGAAGGGCGTTCGGTCCAGCACCACCTGGTTGCCTTCGGCGTAGAGCACCTGCGCCTCCGTTGCCAGCTCCTCGTAGCCGGTGAACTGCGTTGACAACTGCTGCAGCACCGGAGAGACCTGCACCTCGACCACGTGCGCTTGCTGGGCTTGGCGGGAGCGGGTACGCTGCTCCTGCATCCGCTGCTCAAAGCCGGCAACGTCCACGGAGAGCCCACGCTCGCGCGCCAGCAGTTGCGTGAGGTCCAACGGGAAGCCGTACGTGTCGTACAGCAGAAAGGCTTCCTCGCCGGGGATGACGCGCTCGCCCCGCTGGGCAAGCTGGGCAACGATCGCTTCGAAGCGCTCCAGCCCACGGTCGAGCGTACGCAGGAAGCTTGCCTCTTCGGCTTCGATAATCTCCTCGATTGCACGCCGATGCTGCCGGAGCTCGGGGAAGGGCTCGCCCATGATCTCGACCAGCACGGGCACCAGGCGCCAGAGCACCGGACGCTCAAAGCCCAGCGTGCGCGCAAAGCGGGAAGCCCGGCGCAGCAACCGGCGCAGCACGTAGCCCCGTCCGGTATTGCCCGGCATCACCCCATCGGCGATGGCGAAGGCAAGCGCCCGAATGTGGTCCGCCATCACGCGCATGGCAACACCATCGGGATGGCTGATGTCGTGCCGAGGGTACTGCCGTCCACTGAGCTGCTCGATGCGCTGGATGAGCGGCACGAAGAGGTCCGTGTCGTAGTTGGATTCCACGCCCTGCAGCACCGCGCAGATGCGCTCCAAGCCCATGCCCGTATCCACGTGCTTGACGGGCAGCTCCTCCAGCGTGCCATCGGCGCGGCGGTTGTACTGGATGAAGACGATGTTCCAGATCTCGATGACCTGCGGCGTGCCGGCATTGACCAGATGCGCCCCGCTCAGGTCCGGCGTGCGGTCGTAGTGGATCTCGGTGCACGGACCGCAGGGTCCGGTCTCGCCCATCTCCCAGAAGTTGTCGCGCTCGTCGAAGCGGTGGATGCGCTCCGGAGGCAGGTAGCGCCGCCAGAGCTCATAGGCTTCCTCATCGGTGTGGAACACCGTTGCATGGAGCCGCTCCACGGGCAGCTTCCAGCGCTCGGTGAGCAGCTCCCAGGCGTAGGCGATCGCCTCGGGCTTGTAGTAGTCGCCGAAGCTCCAGTTGCCCAGCATCTCGAAGAAGGTGTGGTGGTAGGTGTCGTAGCCCACCTGCTCCAGGTCGTTGTGCTTACCGCTGACACGCAGGCACTTCTGCGTATCGGCAGCGCGGGTGTAGTCGCGTGTGCCCAGCCCCAGGAACACGTCCTTGAACTGGTTCATCCCTGCGTTGGTGAACAGGAGCGTTGGGTCCCCATAGGGGATCAACGGTGCGCTGGGCACAATCCGGTGCCCGTGCTCGGCAAAGAAGTCCAGAAAGGACTGCCGCACCCGATGCGAGGTCCACTGCATGGTCTCTTCTACACCTGCCGTCGGCACTTCTCCTCTGCAGGGCAGAGACGCACCACGCTTCGGCATATTAGCGCGGAGGCACCGGGGCGCGCGGACGCAGCTTGACCATGCGCACGAGGGTGACCAACGGGAAGCGCGGGATATCGCGGATCTCCGCCGTCGCCACTGCACTGCCCTCCAGCTTCAGCTCCGTTGTGCGTGGAGGGAACCCCGGCAGCAACCACCGGACGAGGTAGAGCTGTGGATCCGCCGTCGGGGTCAGCTCCGCATAGATGCTGCCCATCGGTGCCCGCTCGGTGGTCGAGCTGATGACGATGGCAGGGATGGGCATCTCGGCGCCTGCCTCCGCCTGGGCGATGGCGAGCTCGAAGGTGTAATCCTCGCGCACAGGGCGGACCTCCCCGCCGGTGGTATCGAAGGTCTCCAGCCGCACAGCCCAGATGCCCTCAATCGGGAGCAGTTGCCCAACCTGCCGAAGGCGCTGCTCGATTCTGGGATCGGGCGCCATCACCCGCGGCAACTGCCCCTCCGTAGAAAGCACCGGCGGCACCGGTGGCAAGGGGCGCGGCTGGACCTGCGCTTGCACCGCCAATACCGAACTCAGCACAACGACCAACAGCACCATTGCGCTCTCCGAGCATGTTCAACCGCTTCAGGACAGCAATATTACGGAATGCCGCTTCAGCGCAATGCTCTCCGCCACGTCGGCGTCTTTCCCCTGCAGCAACAGCGCGATAGCATCCATGCCCGCAGTGGAGTGGCTCATCGTTGGGCTTGGGAATCCCGGTCCGGAGTATACCCAGACCCGCCACAACATCGGCTGGATGGTGGTGGAGCGGCTGGCAGAGCGCTTCGGGAAGCAGCTCCAGCCGGGTGCTGGTCCGTGGTACGAAGCGCTGCTCCAGATCGGGGGAACCCCAGTGCTTGTTGCGGTGCCCACCACCTACATGAACCGCAGCGGCGAAGCCGTGCGCGCCCTCCAGCGCCGCTACAAGGTCGCCCCCGAACGCATCGTTATTGTGCTCGATGAGCTGAACTTCCCCTTGGGGCGCATCCACCTCAAGGAGGGAGGCAGCGACGGAGGACACAACGGAATGGCATCGGTCATCGAGCATCTGGGGACGGACCGGGTGCTGCGGCTCCGCTGCGGCATCGGACGGGACTTCCCGCCGGGGAGGATGTCCGAGTACGTGCTCTCCCCCTTCCGCGCCGAGGAGCTTCCCGAACGCGACCGCATGATTGCGCACGCCGTTATGGCGCTGGAGTACCTGGTGCGCAATGGCAGCGCTCGCGCGATGTCGGCGATCAACTCCGGCGCCCTCTTTGCCGAGGCTGCGCAGTCGGCAACGCCACCGGCTCAATCCTCACCCTGAGCCTTGGTGAAGCCCTGCGCGCCGTCGAACTCCTGCAGCTTCTCCACGTGCATCCAGCGGTAGCGCCCGCCGATACGTTGCAGCAGCTCCAGGATTGCCGCATCGTCCAGCTCCCCGGCACCGTCGCGCAGGAGGAAGCGGCAGCGGTAGTGGTCCACATACTCGGGCATCGCCCCAGTGGGCGGATACACACGAGTGCCCCGGTTGGAGATCATCTTCAGGCGCAGCGGTAAGCCGTCCAGCAGCGATTCCAGCGCCGGACCCAATTGCTCGGGAAGCTGCGTGCTCTCCACGAACACATCCACCCCGATGCAGCGACGCTGCTTGGGCACCACCAGCGCCAATTCCGGGCTCACCTTCGGCAACTGCAGTGGCTTGTAGGAGCGCACCGAGGTCGTCTGCGGCTTCTTTCCCAGATTGGCGATGATGGCATCGGTGTACTCCGTTGTGGAAGCCCCGCGGTCGTAGCCCACGACGTCACCGGTCAGCACCTTGCCCTCCTCCAGTGTTGCCAGGAGCGCGTTCTCGATGAGCTCGGCTTTCTCAAACTCGCCCAGGTAGCGCAGCATCATGATCGCCGAGCCGATGACCGCAGTGGGGTTTGCCACATTCTTGCCCGCGTACTTGGGCGCCGAACCGTGCACGGCTTCGAATATCGCCACCTCGTTGCCGATGTTCGCCGAAGGAGCAAACCCCAGCCCCCCGATGAGCGCCGAGGTGAGGTCGCTGAGGATGTCCCCGTTCATGTTCGAGGTGACGATGACCTCGAACTGCTCCGGCTTCTTGACCAACTGGTGGGCGCAGTTGTCCACGATGATGTGCTGCGCCTCGATATCGGGATACTCCTGCGCCACCTCTTCGAACACGCGCTTCATCATCCCCTCGGTGAGCTTGAGGATGTTGGCTTTGGTGGCACAATGGACCCGACGCCGCCCCTCGGCGCGCGCCAGCTCAAACGCCAAGCGGATGACCTTCTCACACCCCCGACGCGTGATGAGCTTGAGTGCCTGGGCAACCCCAGGGGTCTGCATGTGCTCGATGCCGGCGTAGAGGTCCTCGACGTTCTCGCGCACCACCACCAGATCGATTCCGCGTCCGCTGTACGGCGTTCGCACGCCCGGATACTCGCGCACCGGGCGGATGTTCGCGTACGTTTCAAACAGCTTGCGCAGCGTCACATTGGCGCTCTTCTCGCCGTAGCCGACGGGCGTCTCCAGCGGACCCTTGAGCACAACGCGCGTGCGGCGGATGGACTCGATGGTCTCCGGCGGCACTCCCGACTCAATCCCCTTGCGGAACACCGCTGCCCCGGCTTCGCACACCTCCCACTCAATCGGCACTCCCGCTGCCTCCAGAATCCGTCGCGCCGCTCCCACGACCTCGGGACCGATCCCATCACCCGGAATCAGCGTCACTCGATGCACCGCCATCACTCTCCCTGCAAGAGATGGAACACAGCACCGCCAGCAAATATACGGAGCCCCTTTGCCTCCTACCGAAACGGCAGTGCAGCTCACAGGCTGCTACCCGTGCTCACCCCCCATGCCAAAGGACCGGCACGGGTGTGTGGTGCGGTCGGGCTCTGCCCCCTTGTGTTTGCCTACTGTGGTGCGGGTTCTACAGCGGCGCCGATGTGCCGGCACGGACTTCCGCCATCGCTTGCCCCTGAGCAGCCCTACACCTGCCCTTCCCCGCCTCCACAGCCCCCAGCACAAAAAAAAAACCGCCCTCGAGGAGGGCGGTGCGTTTATGTCCACCGTGGGTTATACGCCTGTATGAACAGCATCCTGCCAGTAGCCGGGGTTGTTCGGATCGGTGGGGTTGCAGTAGGGACAGCCTGGGGTACCGCAGCTCTCCGTCCCCTTGCCGCGCGACTCCTTCATCTCCAGCTCCTCCAGAAAGCGCTGTACGGCACGCAACTGCTCGACAAACTCCATAAAGTCCTTCATTGCTCCCTGCTGATGCTGCTGGTTCAACATGATGTTGCTGCATTCCTTCCTGTAGCAAGCTGCGTGCCTACTTCTGCTCCCCTGCCGTATCCTCCTCATCCCACGGCGTAGGCGGGTAGTAGGCAATCCAGCCGGGGCGCGGCTCGACCCTCCCCTCCGCCTCCTCCAGCGTGGGATAATCCGCCCGCAGCCGAGTCCACTCCTCCGGGATGGGGTCGCCGATGAAGCAGGGTCCAATCCCCTCCCGGTACGGGAGCTGGAGGTAGAAGATGGAGCCCTGCCCGTAGGCGCTTTCGCACCAGATGCGGGAGCGCATCCCATCGGCAAGGCGCTTGCAGATGTACAGTCCCAAGCCGGTCGAGGGCTCTCCGGCGGTGGGGCGGCTCCCTGGGGCACGGGAGAAGCGCTTGAACAGCAGCGGCATCTCCTCCGGTTTGATGCCGCAGCCCTGGTCCTCGACGGCGATGCGCATCCCACCGTCGGTGGTGCGCCGCAGCCGAATCCACACCTTCCCGCCGCGCGGTGAGTACTTGATGGCGTTCTGCACGAAGTTCTCCAGAATCTCGCGCACCTTCCCCCAGTCGATGCACAGCATCGCAGGGTTCTCCGGCGAATCCACGATGAGCTCAATGTCCTTGCGCTCCGCCATGGGTTGGTTGTGCCGCACAACCTCCCCGATGAGCTGCATGAGGTCTTCGGGCTGGAAGTAGTAGTGGATCTCGCGCGTGTCCACATCCTGCGAGCGCGAGAGGTTCATCAGCATATCGGTCATGTAGCCGCACACGCGCACGATATCCTCTGCGGTCTCCCGGATCCTCTCCAGGCTCATCCGGTGGATGCCCCTGACGATGACCTCGGCATTGGTCAGGATGCTGGCGGTTAGGTTGCGCAACTCGTGGGAGAGGATGTGCACAATCTCCGTGCGCTCGGCAGAGAGCCGCTTCAGCTCCTCATGGGCTTGCTCCAGTTCGGCTTTCTTCTGCTCAAGCTGGCGCAGGGCTTCGGCAAGCTCCGCCGTGCGGACGCGGTAGAGCTCCAGCTCCCACCGGATGCGTTCGACCTCCAGCCGCTTCTCCAGCACGGCGATCGCCTGTTGCTGCTGCTGTCCAAGGAACTGCTCGCGCACGGTGTGGTAGCGCTTGTAGAGCAACAGCGCCTGCCGGTATGCCTCCTTCGTGGCAGGCTTCTCGACGATATCGGCGCACAGCCGAGCGTACTCTGCCTCCAGCCCTGGGAGCTTCAACTGCTCCGCCAGGTACATCCCCAGCTGGTAGTGCTCCAGCGCCCGATCGGGGTCGCCCAGCTTGTAGTAGGCATCCCCGATCTCGCGGTGGATCATCGCCTGTCCGTACGGGTTCCCCAGGCGCTGGTGGATGTGCAGCGCGGCGAAGAGCTTCCGGAGCGCCTCGACGGGGTCGGCGTAGTGCATCATCAGTACCCCCATGCTGGAGAGCACCGCAGCAGCACCGAGCTGATTCCCTATCTGTTGGTACAGTTCCAGCGCTCTCTGCTGGCATTCCACCCCCTCCTGCCAGCGCTGCTGTAGCCCGTAGATGTGCCCCAGGTCGGAGAGTGTTATTGCCAGATTGTACGTATCGCCGATGCGCTCAAAGAGCTCGCGCGCCTGCTCGGCAAAGCGGAGCGCCTCCTCGTGGTTCCGGAGCTGCAGGTACACCCCCGCGATATTGAGTGCTGTCACGGCAATCCCTCGGAGCTCCCCGAGTTGCACCTGAAGCTGGTACGCCTCCAGGAAGTGCTCCAGCGCTGTTTTGAAGTCCCCGATCGCCTTGTAGACGCTGCCGATGGCGCTCACCACAGCAGCTCGGTTCTGCTGCATCCGCGCATCCTCGGGGTTCTGGCGCAGGGACTGCTCGCACTGCTGCAGTGCACGGGCGAAGGCGGCGTACGCATGCTCCGGATACCCTTTGCGGAGCTGCGCCCAGCCGAGCGTGAGCAGCGTGGTCACCTCGCCGTAGAGGTCCCCGAGTGTCCGGAACTTCTCCACCGCCTTCTCGCCATGTTCGAGTGCTTCATCGAGGCTGCCCAACAGGAACAGTGCTGCTGCCAGGTTCCGCAGCGCGTAGGCGTGCTCCTGGGCGGCGGCATCGCCGAGCGATTCCGCCAATTGGCAGGCGTAGCGGGCAGCGGTGAGCGCCTTGTGCGGCTGTGTGTGGCGCACCGTCCAGGAGTAGTCGTTGAGCACGGTGAGCTGCTCGCGTTGGTCCTGGGCTGCGCGTAGCTTTTCGCGCAGCTCCTCGTCCAGCCCTTCCCAACCGTTCGCGTTGTGCGGCTGCTCTGCCATCGTCCTCGCGTGCAAATGCCCCTTAGCGTTACTGCAATGGACGTGCCGAGACCGAGGCTCCTGCAGCACCTGGCAGCGCCTGGCTCATCCGGAGCTGCTCCTGCAGCGAGAAGCTTGCCAGCATACGGGAGCGCACCACCGAGGGCGTCTCGCCCTGCTGGATTGCCTGGACCCCTTCGATCATCATGCGCCACAGCTGGACCTCCTCCTGGTGCAGTGTGCGGAGCTTATCGGCAAGCGGCAGCCAGACGATGTTCGCCATGAAGATGCCCCACATCGTGGCGATGAACGCCGTGGCAATATGGCGAATCAGCACTGCAGGGTCCTCCCCCGCCGATGCCAGCGTTGCAATCAAGCCCATGACGGTGCCGATGATGCCCATCGTCGGCGAGTAGCCGCCCATCTTGACGAACAGGTTGATGTTGGCTTGGTGGCGAGCCGTCAGAAACTCCAGCTCCAGCTCCGCCATCTGGCGCAGGGCATCGGGGTCGAGCCCATCAATGCAGTGCTGGAGCAGCTTGCGCAGGTAGGGGTGCCGCACCGAGTCCATCTGGCGCTCCAGCCCCAGCACCCCCTCTCGGCGGGCGATGGCGGCGAACTCGACGATCTGGTCCATCAGTGCGCGCTGGTCCACCTTTGGTGGGGAGAGGGCAAGCGCAATCAATCGCGGAATCCGCCGCACCTGCTCCCACGAGCTCCCTGCAATGGTGGCAGCGAAGGTCCCACCGAAGACGATGAGCATCGCTGGCAGGAGCAGCAGCATCCCCGGTGTTCCGCCCTCCAGCAGGAAGGCGCCGAAGATGCTGACCACACCCAACAGAATGCCCAGCAGCGTATTCATCGCTGCACGCTCGGTCAGAGCATGTCGAACAAGGACTGCGTCAACACCCTGGAGAGCGTCTGCAGCAGTGCCTGAAGCGCGGTCTGCCCTTTCTGCAACTCCAATGCCACCTGCACCAGATCGGCATCGGCATCAGCGGAGCGGAACGCACGCAACTGCGTCAGGTACTGCTCGAGCTGCTCTGCGAGCACTTGCCAGCGACTCTGCCGTTCGGCAGTGCGGGCGGTAACGCGGTCGATGCGCTGCCGGAAGGCAAGGAGCTGTGGGATAAGCTGCTGCAGTTGCTCCCGCTCCTGCGCCGAAAGGCTCTCCTCTGGTGGACGCTGCGAGCCATCGGCACGGTACGCCAGCAGATTGTACGCCGCCACTACCAGCCCGAAGAGCTCCGTTCCTCCCTGCCCAAAGAGCTCATCGGCGCGGATGGAGAGCGCCTCTGAGCCTCCAGCGGTGGGCTGCGCCGTCCGCTCCTGCAGATTCCCCGCAAAGGTGACCTGCAATCCGGAGGGGTTCTCCGCTGTTGCTGTCGTACGCTGCAGGCGGAAGGGAGCTTCGTGTTGCGTTCCGGCAAAGAGGTAGTGTCCGGCGAATTCGGCGTTGGCGCGCGCGACCAGGTCCTCCAGGCGTTGGTGCAGCCGTTCGGCGATGAGCGCCGGCTTGTCCAGGTTCTTCGCGTCCAGGGCTTCCTGCAGCAGTACTGCGATCTCTGCGAGCGCATCGCTGAGCCCTTCGGTGTGGAGTTGGAGCGCTTGCAGCTCCTGCTGCAGCAGCGCGAGCGTATCGCGCTGGCGTTGGGTTTGGGCAATGAGCTCATCCATTCGCAGCACCCGAGCCAGTGCTGCTGGGTCATCCCCGAGCTGCTGTAGGCGCTGTCCAGTTGCCAGACGCTGCTGGTGCTGGAGGAGCTGCGTCTGCAGGCGTTCCAGCGCCGCTGTTGCGGCATCGAATCGGTATGCCCAACTCACGCGCATGTGTACCCCCTCCTCAACTGCCCATGCGGATGAGTGTATCCAGCAAGGATGCCGCCACCGACGCCACCCGTGCAGCAGCTTCAAACGCCTTCTGGTAGCGGATGAGGTTAAGCGCCTCCTCGTCCAAGTTCACGCCTTCGAGGGCTTGGCGCTGAGCTTCCAGTTGCTGCTGGCTCATCTGCAGCCATTGGCGACGTTCCTGCACCTGCGCCTGGAGTGTGCCCAATTGGGTCACAATCGCGCTGTAGGCACCCCGTGCCGTGCGCCCGCCGGAGAGGACGGGCTGCTGGAGTTCATCCAGCAGGCGCCAGGCGATGGTGCCATCGTCGGGCTGCCCTGGCGCAGCCGATAGCGGAAGCGCCCGCGCATCAGCGGCGACATCGGCAGCAAGGCGAACGGTCTGTAGCGTGGTGCCCTGGAAGAGCGCGCGCCCCGGCGGGGTCGGACCCGTATCCTCCAGCCCATAGCCCTGCGCGAGCACGGCGTTGATGCGCTCGACCAGTTCGGCAACCCATCCGTTCAGCTCACGCACCAGCGAGAAGCCCGTCGTACGCTCCTGCCCATCCAGGGTTACGTTGTAGTGGTGGAGCAAGCTTCCCAGCTCGCCCTGCTCGAGCGGCACCGAAGCGATTGGGGTTCCAGACTCCGCAATCAGCCACACCTGCGCGCTGCGTTCGCCGGAGGCATCGTCGAGCTGCTGGCGCAGCTCCAGCCGCAGTGCCGAACCTCCGGAGACGAGCACGTGTCCGGCAAGCGAGACCGTGATCATCCCGCGCTCATCCTGCGTTGTAGTGATGGGGAGCTGGCGGGCAAGGGTATCCAGAAGGCGCGCCTGCTCATCGGCAAGGGCGATGGCGGTCTCGGACCCCTCCGGACTGGAGGCTCGGCGGATGTTGAGTTCGGCAAGGCGCTGGAGCAGGGGATTGAGCGCGTCGAGCTGCTGCTGGGCTTGCCCGAGGAGCTCTTGGCGTAGCTGCTCCAGGTCTTGCCCAATTCGGTTGAGCGCTTGTGCAAATGCCTCGGCACGTTGCAGCAGAAGCTGGCGCCGGGAGAGGTCGGCGGGATTGTACGCCGCGTCTCGCAGCGCGTCCAGAAACTTCTCCAGCAGTGCGGCAACGCCGGTGTCGCCGGTGGCGGGCTCGCCCAGAATCGCGGTGATGCGCTGGAGCACCCGCTCATCGGACTCGGCAGCCGCATGCCGCGCGGTGGTGTTCCGGAGCTGCTGCTCCAGGTAGCGCGCGCGGAACTCCTGGATGCGCAGGAGTAGCACCCCCGTGCCCTGCGCGCCCGGCTGCGGAACGATGGGGACCAACACAGGGCGGCGGCGCGTGTACCCGGGCGTGTTGACATTGGCGATGTTCCCGCTGGTGATGTCCAGCGCCGCTTGCTGTGCCAGCAACGCGCTGCGGGTGATGTAGAGCACGCGGAAGCTCATCCCTCAGGCTCGCTGGTCGTAGAGTGCCCAGGGCTCGCCCAATGCCTCCAGGAAGGCTGCCGTGTGCTGCTGCGCGCGCTGCGCCAATAGGGCATTGAGCTGCAACAGCCGCCGCAACTCAGATGCCTGTACCCGCAAGCGCTCCCACCGCTGCCGGAGCGACGCCGAGGCGAGAATCTCCTCCAGATGGTCCCCGCACTCGTGCTCCAAGGCAGCCAGCCGGCTCAGCAGGCTCTGCTGCTGGGCAAGGACCGCCTCGACCGCTCCCAAGCGCAGCGCAATGAGCGCCTGCTGCTGTTGCTGCGCCAGATGGTGCAATTCGCGCAACACCTGCTCCAGTTGCTCCACAAGCTGCTCTGCCGGGCTCATCGCGGTTGCCCTCTGTGGAACACGCTCAAAGTATCGGCACTCCCCCACAGGGCTTGAGCCTATCGGTCTGGGGCGCCGTATTTTTGCACCACCTGCACCGAGCATTCCACGGGTGCATGCGCGTACAGGCGCCGGTGATTGCAATTGCACTGTTGAGCGTGGGAGCTACCGTAGGACTGATTTCGCTCCTGCATCGGCTGGGATGGGGCAAGCCCGTGCACGGGCTCCAGCCGGAGCTTCCACTGCGCCCCACCGAAGTGGTGCAGGTTGCCGTTCTGAACGCCTGCGGGCAGCCCGGTCTGGCGCGCCGTACGATGGAGTTCCTGCGCCGCTACGGCGTGGATGTGGTCGAAATCGGAACGCTTGACTCCCTGGTGCCGCACTCTGCGCTCTACGAACATCTCGGCGAGCTGCGGGCAGCCCATGCCCTTGCCCGTCTGTTGGGGCTTCCCGAGCATGCCGTACACCATCGCCCGGATTCCACCCTCTACCGCCATTGCACCATCGTCATCGGGGCTGATTACCACCAGCTACGACCCTTTGCTGCTCGATGAAGCCTAAACCGCTCCGAACATCGCGAGGACTGGCGCAGCTGTGCGCCCGAATTGCCTGGGAGAAGAAAGCCGAAGATATCCTCGTGCTGCACCTGGGCGCCTTGGAGAACGCTCCGGCAGACTACTTCGTGCTGTGCACCTGCAGCTCTGAAGCGCAACTGCGCGCAGTTGCCGAAGCCATTGAGCTTGCCACACGGCAGCGCGGGCTCTCCGCTCCACGCGTGGAGGGCTGGGAAGCCATGCAGTGGCTGCTGATGGACTACCTGGACGTGGTCGTCCACCTGTTCCGTCCGGAGGCTCGGGCATATTACCGCTTGGAGCGGCTCTGGGGCGATGTGCCGCAGTTGCGGCTCTCCGAGCAGACGCTCCGGCTGTGCACCGTGACCGTTGGCGTACCGGAGGAGCCCTCCGATGCTGCTGGAAAGCTATCTTGAGCCGTACGTTCGGGAAGCGCTCGACCGCATTGGGGCGGGCGGGCTGGTAGAGCCGGAGTTCGAGGTCCCACGCCTCCCCGAACACGGCGACCTTGCCACGACCGTTGCGCTCCAACTGGCGCGGCACCTGCGGCGTCCCCCGCGCCAGATCGCCGAAGAGCTGCTCGCACAGCTCCGGCTCCCAGGCGAGGAGGTCACCGCCGAGGTTGCCGGTGCCGGCTTCCTCAACTTCCGCTTCTCGCCCACCTTCTACACCCGCATGCTTGCGCGCATCGCCTCCGAAGGCGATGCATACGGGCGGCTCCCGCTGGGCGCGGGCAAACGTGCCAACGTCGAGTACGTCTCTGCCAATCCTACCGGTCCGCTCCATCTGGGGCACGGGCGTAACGCCGCACTGGGCGACACCATCGCCAATCTGCTCGATTGGTGCGGCTACCAGGTCACGCGCGAGTACTACTTCAACAACGCCGGCAACCAGATGCTGCTGCTGGGGCGCAGCGTCTACGCCCGCTACCGGCAGCTCCTCGGCGACGAATACCCATTCCCCGAGGAGGGCTACCACGGCGATTACATCTGGGACATCGCACGGCTGCTGCTGGAGCAGTACGGCGACCGCCTACGGGAGGAGACCGAGGAGCACCTGCGCATCGCACGCCACACGGGCGAACAGTGGTGCTTTGAGCGCATCCGCCAGACGCTGCGCCGCATGGGCATCGAGCACGACGTGTACTTCAACGAGGACTCGCTCTACCGGGACGGCAAAGTTGCCGCCATCCTGGAAGCGCTCCGGCAACGGGAGCTGCTCTACGAGAAGGATGGCGCGCTCTGGATTGCGCTCAGCCGTTTCGGGCGCCAGGACCGCGTGCTGGTCAAATCCAGCGGCGAGGGGACCTATCGGCTCCCCGATATCGCCTACCACTGCGACAAGCTGGAGCGCGGCTACGATCTCATCGTAGACGTGCTCGGCGCCGATCACATCGCCACCATCGAGGATGTCCTCACCGCCGTTGCCGCGCTTGGATACGACACCTCGCGCATCAAGGTTGTGCTGCACCAGTTCGTCACGCTCACCGAGGGCGGGCAGCAGGTCAAGATGTCCAAACGCTCCGGCAAAAGCTACACGCTCGACGAGCTGCTGGAGGAGCTCGGACCCGACGTCGTGCGCTTCTTCTTCCTGATGCGGGCACCGTCAACGCACCTGGAGTTCGATTTGGAGCTGGCGCGGCAGCAAAGCGAGCTCAACCCCGTCTTCTACTTGCAGTACGCGCACGCCCGAATCTGCTCGATCTTCCGCCAGGCTCGCCAGCGTGGGATCGCCTGGCGAGAGGATGCCGACACCGACTGCCTGCGCCACCCGGCGGAGCAGGCGCTCATTCGAGTGCTGCTCCGCTTCCCAGAGCGGCTTGCCAAAGCAGCCCAGCTCTTCGAGCCCCAGCTCCTTGCGGAGTACCTGCGCGAGGTTGCCCAGCAGTTCCACGCCTTCTACCACGAATGCCGCATCCTCGGAGCCGAGACCGAGGAGCAGATGCATGCCCGATTCCGCCTGGCACAGGTCACCCGCACCGTCCTGCGTAACGGCTTGCGGGTTTTGGGGATCTCTGCCCCGGAGCGGATGGAGCGCGAGCCCGTCACAGCTTGATTGCGCTGCACTGCCCGCCGTGGGGTCATCGTTTTATATGAGCGCGGAGTCAAGCGGGAACCGAGCAGCATGCCTGTGCCGCTGTCGCTGGAGCTGTTCCTGCGTGCGGGGCAGGATTGGGAAGCAGCGCAGTACCGCATCTTGGCGGCGTTGCAATCCCATCGGCTGGCGCTGCGCCAGCACCGCCTCTTCCCCACACGGCTGGAGGTAAGCCGGCTGCGCGAGCAGCTCCTCCAGCTCCTGCGGTCGCGCGAAGAGCTGGAGGATGTCTTCCCGCACATCCTCGTGCGGATCGACTGGGCTGCGCTGCGCCTGGAGCGCATCCCCGAGTATACCCCTGCCGCTCGTGAACGCTTCCTCCAGCAGGTCTTTGAGCTGCTCCAGTGGGCGCTGCCGCTTGTGGAGCAACTGTGGCAGGAAAGCCAAGCCCTCTACGAGTTTGCCTGCGAACATATCGGCATCCACGAACTGGGGATACTGCCGCTGTACCGCGACGAAGGCTATCTCCTCACTCCCGATCCCACGCAGCACCAGTTGCTGGTCTGGCACTACCGACTCTCCCCCGTCTACACCGCCGAGCAGCAGCGCGAGGTCACACTGGAGCTGGTCTGGCAGGAGCCCTTCTCGGGTATCCTGCACGCGGAGCAGCTCCTGCAGCGAGTGCGTACGCTTCAGCTACCGCATCCGGCAACCTACGTCTGCGATACCGACTTTGCCCTACCGCTTCGGGAGACCGTGCTCCCGATTGCCCGACAGAAGCTCTGGCAGCGCCTCCAGGAGCGTCCGCACTAACGGGGGATCTGCTGCGTCTATACGCTCGGCATGCGGGGATGTACTCGGTCTCGACGGGATGGCAGAATCCAAGAGCTGCATGCCGTGCTACGCCGGTGAGCACGTAAATCCAACCGGCGGACGAAAAGTGCCGACGCGGTCTCGTACCGCATGGCTGCCTAATCCGAGGGATTAGGCGCCATCGTCTACACGAAGTGTGCCCATCCGCTTCGCTGTAGGCGTGGTCACTGATGGGCGGTGCCATCGCTGCTATCGCCGGGCGGCGAGGGCACCCAGACAAGCGGCGATAGCGCTGGCGATCCCGCCACTCGGATCTCGCCAGTGCGAAATCCCAAAGAGTGGCTGAGCATGGAGATGCTCTTGGGTTCACATCCTGGACGTGGGTTCGACTCCCACCATCTCCACGACACCCTGTCCCTCCCCATTTCACCACCGCAGTGCCCTCCGTACGCCCCCCAAAACATAAGCGCCCGTGCCGCCCGGCACGGGCGCTTGTTGTTTCGTGCGGTCCGCACTCCCTGCGGTCCTACCGCACGCGGCAGAGGGGAAGCGTGATGGTCCGCCCACTTGTGCTGTACCAAATCCGCACGAAGTACACGCCGGAGCTCACACCATCCAGCCGAACGGGCAGCTCGTAGATGCCCTGCCCTCGGTACCCCTCAGCGATGGTGCCCAGAGAGATCCCCTCGGCGGAGACCAGCTCAATGCGGATGAACTGCTCCTGCGGCACCTCGTAGCGCAGCCATGTCATCGTCTCAGCCGGCTGCGGGAAGAGCTCCGCCCGAGCATCCCACACATGCCAATCCTTGCCGACCGAGACGGTGTAATCGGTGGAGATGGGGTCGTAGTTTGCCCACGGGAGATCCCACCGCTCCTCTCCGAAGGCACCTCGGAAGGGCACCCGCTCGAACCAGGGGTCGTCTATGGGGACGATACCCGAGCGCTCGAAGCTGGCTGTCCGGAGGTAGGGCGCCTGCGGGGACGGGCGCGGGTCAAAGAGCTCCTGGTTGTCGTAGGCGTAGGGATTGCGCAACTGTGCCAGTGCGGGCGAGGCTTTGAAGAGCTCGTTGCCAAAGGCGGGCGTTGCAATCCAGTCTGGCGTCATCCCCGCCGGAGGCGTCCCACCGGCGAAGTTGAGCCAGGTGCCCTTGATTCCGAAGAAGGAGCAGTTGCGAATCTGCAGCGAATCCGCCTGTGCTGCCGCCATCGTGTTGGCATTTGCAATCTCAACGCCGCGCGGCCAGCCCACGAAGATGGAGTTGAAGATGCTCGTACGTGCATTGCGCCGAATCTGCACTGCCGCCCCAAAGTACCGGCTGAAGTCCCGCGGGGCGCTCCATGCGGTGTCCTGCAGCGGACCAATCGAGGTCACATTGGAGAACACCGGAGCCGTGTACGGCTGGTTGTACGAGGCTGCGGCATCGTTGTCCATCTCGAAGGTCTGGCTGGTGGAGACATCGGCAACCTGCGGCTTGCGGACGGCAAAGGCGAACTGGACGCGCCCGCGCCAGCCGTTGTCCCCGTCGAAGTCGTCATCCAGCGTGGCGTAGGCGATGATCCTGCGCGCGTCAACGGTGCCGCCGAACCACTCGAAGGCATCATCGTTGGCGTACGAGACCATGACGTTCTCGATAACCGTGCGGCGTCCGACACCTCCGAGCGTTAGCCCGTTGAGCTCCTGATTGGGGAAGGCAGCGATTCCGGCGAACTCAATCCGCACGTAGCGCAGTACGCCGGAGCTATCGTTGTCATCGTTGCCGCCAAACCACCCGCGAATGCGCTGGGCGTCGGCGATACCGCCCTCAAGTGCTGCCTCTCCGCCGGGATTGTTGATGCGCGCGCGCCCGCAGATCTGAATTCCGCCCCAGTCCCCGGCTGCCCGCTGCCCAGGTGGCGCAGAGCTTGTGAAGACAATTGGGGCATCCGGACGCCCGTTCGCGTAGATGATTCCACCGCGGTTGACGCACAGCGAGGAGTTCTGCCCGACGGTATCTCCGACGATGATCGTACCCGGCTCGATACGGAGCACTCCGCCGCTGTCCACGAACACGTAGCCATCCAAGCCGTAGATCTTGTTGCGCGAGAGCGTCACAACCGTGCGAATTGGGTCGCGGAGCACGGAATCAACCCGAATCGGCTCCGGCTGCACAATCGTGAACGGGGCATCGTTGACGTCGGAGACGGCTTCGTTGAGCGAGCCATCGGGATTGACCAACACGATGCGCACGTAGCCGGTAGTGGTGCGCACTGCCGGCACCCGAAAGCCACCGGGGAAGCGCAGCCGGGTCCGCCCACTATCCTTGACCGCCCTTGCTCCGGGCAGGTCCTGCCAAGGTCCCGTCGGAGATGTCCCAAACTGGAAGCGCCAGACGGGGTAGACCGTGCTTGCCCCGGTTGTGTCCCACCACCACTCCAGGTCCTGCGAGGTTCCTGCGCGGAAGATCTCTCCACCGGCAGGTTTGCGGAGCTGGACCGAGGTGGGTTGCTGCGCCAGTGTGGCGTATCCAGAGAGTGCCACCACTGCAGCGACCATCCATCCCAGGAATGCGGTTCTGCGGTTCATGAGCCCTGTGCGTGTACGATTGTGGAACATACCTGCGAGCCCTGCGTGGGACATCGCCCTATTGGACACGGTAGCTGAAGCTGAGCTGGAAGGTCCGCGGCAAGCGGCGCTGGAAGACCTGCCTTCCACCCTGCTCCCAGCGCTCCGAGACTCTCAGCAGATTGCTTGCTTTGAGCCCCAACTCCACCCCCGCCCACAGGGGCTGCCGGAGGGTGAGGTTGAGCATATCCTGTGGCAGCTCGTAGATGTGCGGATCCTCGAACTGGTACTGCTCCGGCTGCGCAACGCGGACGATTCGCCGTCCCAGCCGATTCCAGAACAGCCCCAGCTCGCCGCCCCAGGGGGTGGCTGCCGTCAGCCCCAGATTGAGCGCGTAGGGGGATTGCCCCCAGAGCTGGCGCTCAACGACCAAGCCTCCGCTGCGCACCGCCACCCGCCCGTGCAGGAGCGTAAAGTTGCCCTGCAGCGCGAACTGCTTGACCGAGCTTCCCGGAAGCCCGAAGCGGTAGCGGAACTCCGCCTCCGCACCGAGGATGCGCGCCGGCTGCTCGGAGTTTGCATAGGTGCGCGTGAGCTCACTCTGCTGCGGGAAGATAGTCTCCTCCAGCGCGTTACGGATGGACTTGGCAAAAACCCCCAGGCTGAGCATCTCCCCGACGTCGGGGTAGAGCTCCCAGCGCAGCTCACCGCTGAGGGCATCGGCGGGCTTGAGGAGCGGATTCCCTTGCACGAGCGCCTGCTCAGCAACATCGAAGAAGGCAAAGGGCGCAACCTCGCGGAAGGTTGGCGTGGTCACCGTCCGGGAGACCGCGGCGCGCACCTGCATCTGCTCGGATAGACGCACAAGCAGACTCACGCTCGGCAACCAGTTGTCCCAGCGCTGCTGCTGCTCGAGCGGCTGCTCGTTGATGAGATGGCTGGACAGGCTCTGCTGAATGCTCTCCAGCCGCAGCCCCAGGCTGAGTTCCAGCGGGATCTGCGCCACATTGACGCGGAACCGTGCAGTGACGCTCCCCGCCCACACCCCCTCGGAGGCGCGGTAGGAGTCGCTGAGCTTGGTGTCCTCGGAGATCCCAAGCCCATCCTCGCGGAAGTTTTCTGCCACCAGAAGCTGCTCCGGCGGCAGCGTCAGGTCGAGCGTCCACGGAGTTGCCCTTGGCGCCTGGATGAGGGTGAAGGAGCGCGCAGAGAAGCTGCGCTCGCGCTGGAGGCGCGAAAGCCCAAGCTGCAGCGTCCCAAGCTGGAAGGGCACTTGGAAGGAGAGCTCGCCTGCGGTGAGCCGCTCATCCAAGTCGGAGAAGAAGCGTCCAGCGCGTGTGCCGTCCCCCTGTTGCGTCCGAGGGATCTCGGCAAAGAAGGGTTCATCCGGTGCCGCAGCCAACTGCCGCTGGTAGCGCAACCGCCGGTAATCGGGCTGTTGCTGCCGTCCTCTGCCGTAGCCAAGGCTCCAGTGGAGCTGGCTTGCACCCAGGGCATGACGACCGCTGAGCTGCGTGTTCAGCAGCTCGTACTGCGTCAGGTGGTAGACGAAGTGACGCGTCTGCAGGAACTGATAGCCCAAATCCGCTCCCTCCAGCGCAAGGAAGCGATCGGTGAGCTGACGGCTCAGCAGCGTGTACCACCGCAGCTCCGTGGTTGCACCGAACTCGAGCGCCGCAGTGCCCAGAGCGGACCATGCAACCTTGCGCTGCGCCTCCGTTCCGGCATGCTCGAACAGAAGCGAACGGTCCGCAAGGAGCCCCGCCCACTCGATTGCTGAGGAGTTGGCTTCGCGGGTATAGCTCAGTGCAGCGAGCGTGCCCAGCCGTGCGCTCTCGCCGAAGGGGAGCGTGCCACCGATCGAGAGGCTCAGCGCTGGGAGAACTCCCACGGTCGTGCTGTCGCCTCCCCAGGCTTGCGCGTTGAAGGAGCGCCCCAGCTCGATCCATCGCTGCAGTGCCCCAGTGGTGTCGAAGGGATTCCACGCCGCCTGCCGCAGCCGCTCCATCTCACGGCGCGACGCCGGCGCCATTGCCGGTAGTGCCCGCCACCGTCCATCCCAACCGGTCCAGTCATCCGGACCCTCCCGATAGTGCCGGAAGTGGCGTGTCCGGAAGCTCAAGCCCTCCACATACGGGCTCCCCAAGCGCACTCGAAGCTGCAAGGCTTCCGGGAAATCCAGCGTCCGGATGTCCACCACGCCGCCAGCGGCACCGGGAAGCTCGCCTGAGGAGGCTTTGACGACGGAGAAGCGCTCAATCACCTCTGCGGGGAACAGCTCCAGGGAGACTGCACGGCGGTCCGGCTCGGTCATCGCCACCGGCAGCCCGTTGAGCAGCACCGTGCTGTAGCGCTCGTTCATGCCGCGCACGTAGACATACTTCCCCTCGGCAACGGCAACGCCGGTAACCCGCATCAGTGCCTGCCCCAGGTCTCCATCCCCAGAGACTCGGAGCTGCTCCTGGGCTACCACCTCTGCGATCTGCGCGCCGAAGCGCCGCTCGGCAATTGCCGATTCCACACTGCTGCGCTCCCGCCGCCCTTCGACCACCACTCCCTCCAGCCGGCGCGCCGAGGGATAGAGCCGAACCCGAAAGCGCAGTGTGTCTCCAGTGCCCAAACGGAATGGCTGCACTTCGGCTGCAGTATACCCAACGGCAGAGACCCGAAGACGATACTGCCCCGCCCGCAGCTGCAAGCGGAACTTCCCGCGCAGATCCGCATACGTCCCTGTGGTGTCAGCCCCAAGCGCCATGACGGTTGCCCGCCCAACGGGATCGTTGCTCTCGGCATCCACAACCTCTCCGAGCACCACCCCTTGGGCATACGCAGCCAGAGGCTGCAGGAGCAGTAGCGTAATCCCCCATACCGCCGCAGTGCTCCGCATGGACAAGACCGCACGAATTGTTGCACTTGCACCGAGTGCGAAACTCCCTCGGCAGTGCAACGTGGGTGTTACGGCAGTGTTAGGAGTTGGTAACCTTGCCCGATGGCATGCGCCGCAGCCGGCAATCGGCACAGCCCCAGTGGTGGGCAAACCCCGGCGGCTCCAACTGCAGCGTTGTGTGGTGAAGCCCAAAGCGCTCCTGGAGCATCTGCTGCGCTGCGGCGAGCACCGCTGCTGCGTCCGCTCCCGGCTCCAGCACAAGGTGTGCGCTCAAGGCAGGCTCCTTGGAGGAGATGCGCCAGATGTGTAGGTCGTGCACTTGGGCAACTCCGGGGACTCTGCCCAATTCTGCCGTAACCGTGCTGGGCAGGAAGCGATAGGGTGCTGCTTCCAACAGCACCTCGACGCCCTCCCAGAGGAGGCGGAGCGCGCCCCGCAGCAGCAGCCCCGTCAGCACGAGCGAGAGTACTGGGTCAATCCACATCGCTCCGCTCCACAGCATCGAGAGCCCGCCACTGAGCACCGCAACCGAGGAGAGCAGGTCCCCCAGCACATGCAGGTACGCCGCGCGAGTGCTCAGCGAGGCACCGTGGCGCAGGAAGAGCGCGGAGACCAGATTGCCTACAAATCCAATCGCTGCCGTCACCAGCATCGGTACAACCACAACCGGGCGCGGCTGCAGGAGCCGCTCCACCGCCTCCCAGGCGATCCATCCGCACATCCCCAGAAAGAGCAATCCACTGCCCAACGCCACCAGCACCTCCACCCGATGCAGTCCGTAGGTCAAGCGCGTATCGGCTCGAAGCGGGCGCTCCAACACCTTGAGCGCAAGGTACGCCGACGCCAGCGCCAAGACATCCGTCAGCACATGCCCGGTGTCGGAGAGCAGCGCCAGGCTGGAGGAGTACCACACTCCCAGCGCCTGTGTGAGGGCAACCCCAATGCTCAACAGCAGTGCCCTCCGGAGCCGGCGCAGCTCGGCAGCGTGTTCCCCAGGTGCTGTCACCAGTGCCACCGTGTAGGTTCCACTCTCCGGCGGTAGAAGACGAATGTCCGAAGGTGCTGTGAGGCGTGCTCGCTCCTGCGGGTTGAGTATCTTTGCCGCCGAAGCAGCGCTCAAGCAGATGCGGAACTTGCCGGCGCACGCGGTAGTATACCGCACCTTGGCAGAGTCGAGCAATGCCAAGCCGCTACCATGAACGTGGCAGCAGCACTTCGGAAAGGTCTCCTGTTGCTCCCAACGGTTGCACTGGCGCAGCAGCTCACCGTCACGGTGCTGCTGAGGGAGCCGCTGCCAGGGGAGATTAGCGCGTGGCGCCAAGACCCCACGATCGTGCGCGTCGTGGTCAGCTCCTCAGCACCTACTCCTGCATATCCGGACGCCCGCATCGGGTTCGAACTCCGCGAATTCCCCTCCGGACGCCTCCTGGCACGCTCCAAAGATGGGCATCCCCTGCAGCCTCGGGTCTCCATCCCCAGCGGACCGATGACGGTGGTGTTCACGGGTCCGGAGATCCTCCACGAGGAGGCGGTGGAGCTCGTTGCCACCGATATCCGCGATCGGGTAGCAGCGACGGGCATGCTACCGGAGGGCACGTACGAGTTCTGCGTGCGCCTCCTGGACGCCCAACTTCGCCCGATTGCAGCCACAGGGAACCTCTGCCGCACTGCATCGGTTGTGCTGCCCGATCCGCCAGTCTTGCTCACCCCAGCCGATGGCAGCCAACTCACCACGGGCACGCCGCTGTTGAGCTGGACTCCGGTGCAGCCCACCCTGGGTCCAGTCCAGTACCGTCTGCGGATTGTGCCCATCTACGACGGACAGGACCGGCGCAGCGCCATCGAGCGCAATTCGCCCATCTACGAGACCGTGCTCTCGGGAACGTCGCTGCTGTATCCGCCGACGGCGCCGCCCTTTGCGCTCTACCCCGATGCGACCAGCTTCGCCTGGCAGGTGCAAGCCCTGCTGCCCGATGGACGCCCGGCAGCACGCAACCAGGGGAAGAGCCAGATCTTCGTTTTCCTCCCGCCTGCGCCCACCCCGAGCGCCGAAGGTGGTGCGCCGGGTACGCCTTCCAGCGGCACGCCCCCTGGAGAGCGCGGTCGCCCTGGTTCCCCGGGTCTCCCTGATACTGTGGTGACACGTGTTGCGCTGCCCGGTGGCTTCCTCCTCCAGCTCGAGACCGCCGTGCGCTGCACCACCGCCCCGTGCACGCTCAGCGGCAGGGGAAAGGTCTACATCCCCTTCCTGCGCGATTCGGTCCAGTTCAGCTTCACCACCATCCTCGTGCTGCCCGGCAGAGCGGGAGCGCCGGCGTCGCTCATCTCCGGCATTGTGCGCTCGACGGAGGTGCGGAACCTCTTGCTCAAAAGCGCTCCCACAGCCGCAAACCACCTGCTGCGGATTCTGGAGTGGGAGTTCTCGCCAAGCACTGCTCGAGTCCGTGCCCGCACTGTGATTGACTGGAGCGGGACCATCACCTGCCGCGCCGTTGACTCCATCGAATTGGGCTGGCAGCCAATCGGGCTTGACGGGCTCCCGCCCATCCGGGTGCACATCCCCACGGCATGGACCTGCGACGGCAGCGGGCTGCTCATCGGACCCTGCGTGAGCGCGCGCTTCGACTCCGTGATGCTCCATGCTCGCTTCGATACCGCGACCGCAGCCTTCACCGGTTGGCTCCAGGTCGGCGGAGAGCTGACCCTCGAATGCCTGGAGCCCCCACCGAGTGGGCGCTTCCTCCTGCGGCTGGACCGAGGTGGAGCCGACCTGCTCGTTACTGTGCTCTTCCGGGGTCGAACCGCTCAGCTTCGCCCCACGCCAGTACGGCTGCGGCTGGATACGGTCGTGGTAGATCTGAGCAGCATGCTCAACCCCCCGGGATTCCCACCGGCAGGGCTGTGCTCGCAGAGCGACTGGGGGAATCCCGCCTGGCGCGGCGTGTGGATTCCGGGGCTCACGCTCTCCATCCCCATCGAGAGCGACACCCTGCGGGTCTACGCCCGCAACGTGATTGCTGAGGATATCGGCGGCGAACTCAAGCTCAGCTTGAGCGTGGTGAGCGCCCCACGCGACAGCATCCACTACGCCGGGTTCCGAGTCCGCGTTGACAGCCTGGAGATCCGCTGGTGCCGCGGCGCATTCCAGAGCTTTACGGTCTCAGGGCTGCTGCGCTTGCCCCCCACTCTGAGCAAGCCCGCTACGTGGGCGCAGCTCGATAGTCTCCGCCTGCGCCTGACTTGCGATGCAAGCTGGAACTGGCTGGGCACACTGGACATCTTCGGCGGCATCCAGCTCGACTTCGGCTCCTACGCCCGGCTGATTCTGCACAACGGACGCATTGCCAAAGTTGCCCCCAGTGGTCCACGGCGCGGGTACGTTGAGTTCACTGTAATCCGGCTCCACGCCCCGCCGGCGGATCCCTCATCGTACGTGGAATTCAGCGGGCTGCGCATCTGGAACAATGGCGATGTGGAGCTGGAGAGCGCCGAGGGCTGGATAAATGTCTCGCGCTGGGGCAACCTCACCATCGCCGGCATCACGCTCCAGGTGCAGGAGGTCGGACTGGGCTACCACCAGCCCAGCGGCAGCTGCAGCGACTCCCAGAAGCACTGGTGGGTCGGGCTCAGCGGTGGCGTGAGCATTGATGCTGCCTCCGGGCTGCCCGGCGGCGGCTCCGGCGTACGCGTCCGCCGGCTGCGCATCTACGACAACGGCTGCATGCAGAGCGAGGGAGCCGCAATCAACATCACCGTCTCCGGTGCCTTTGCGCTGCGCGGAGAGCTCCTCTGGGGCACGATCCGGTACGGCTCCGGCTCCGGCACGGTCACCGCTTCGGGCATCCTTGGGCAGCTCAGCGCGGCGTTCTACGCCTTGGGCGGATTCGAGGCGCAGGTGGACTTCGCTCTCGGCTCGGTCACAACGGGAACACCCTACCGCTTCTGGTTCTTGCAGGGCGCTGCCGTCGTGCCCGGAGGCGTGCCCATCGTGCCCGGGGTGTTCCACCTGGTCGGCGGCATCGTCGGCGCTGGCTGGCATGTACGGCTGGACCCGGTCAATCGCAGCCTCATCAGCGAAACCGCCGGCATTGTGCCACCGCCTCCGTTGGTCCCCGACGCATCGCGGAGCCTGCTGCTGCGCGGAGGGCTCATCTTCGCCGATCCCTCGCTGCAGCTCTACCGCCTTTCGGCAACGGCAACGGTCAACTTCGGCTCCGGGCTGCTCCTGAGTCTGGATGGTGATATCCGTGTCCTCCCCACCGTCCGCCTGGCGGAGGGAACAGCGTATGCCAACATCTCCCTCCCAGGTGGCAATCTGCGCGGGGCGACAATCTCGCTTGGCGGCAGCGCCACCGTCAGGCTGCTTGTGACCACGTTCAGCACCGGCTTCTCTGCGAACCTGAACAGCGACTGCTTCCAGTTCAACCTCTGGGGCCGGTGGATTCTGGTAGACCTGGATGTCGGCATCGGAAGCGACCTGCTCGGCGTAGATGTCGTTGCAAAGGCATACACCAGCCTGGACGCTCTGCGGCTGAAGGTCTGCCCCACGAGCGCGGAGTTTGTGGGAAGCTTCAGCGGCGCCGGAGTTGTTGGGGTGAAGCTGAGTGTTTTGGGAATTCACCTGCCCTTCCACTTTGGGCTGGGCTTCAGGGGAGAGCTCTGCGGATACTACCTCTTCCGCTTCTCCCGTTCGGGGTCGAACTTCGTTGCCGAGACGAAGCTGGGCGGTGCCCTGGGCTTCTCGGTAAATGCCGACTACTCCGGGGGCTGGGATGGAACCCAGGCGTACGACCACGTCGAAGGCTACTACTGCGGGAGCGGCAACTGGGTAGATCTCAACCGCCATTGGAGGCATTGCCGCAAAGGCGATAATTGCAGTGGAAGTGTGGAAAACTGCAGAGGTGCCTCCATCGAGCTCCGAGCCCGCGGGGTGTTCCGCACACAGCTCACAATTCCGCAGACCTGCTTCACGGATGCATCGGGCAGGCGGGTTTGCCTCCCGCAGTGGCACAGCAGCTCGCTCTCCGTACAATCGGGCTACTACGGCTACGGCAGAGCTGGCGATAAGGAAGGCGCAAAGAAAGGTGGCGCATTGGCAGATGAAGCCCAAAACCTCTCCTGCGCCAGCTTAGCCAACGAACGCTCCTCCTGGTCAAGCAGCAATGCCCAACAGCAGCAGCCTCCGGCGCTGGTGGTCTGGAGCACCCCAGGGCGCAGGCAGACAGGTATCCCCATCGAACAGCCGCTGCGGCTACAGTTGGGAGCACCTGTCGCGCCCGGCTGGTCTGCCGGTGGGACGGGCACGTGCCAATGGCAGCTCCGCAACCTCAACTGCCGGCTCTACGAAGTCCTGCCTGGCGGCGGGCTCCGTGATGTCCGCATCAACGTCAGCAGTCGTGGGGATTCCGTTGTCATCCGCCCGGAGCGTCAGGTCAGCTCGACTTCCTACGCCATCACTACACTCATGCCCAACACGCGCTACCGGCTCATCATCAGCGGCGAGTGGTGGGCGCGATGCCCAGGGGACAGCGCTGACGGTTCCTCTCGAACAGAGGCACAGGACACGCTCGAATTCACAACCGGAGCGCCTTCGGGATGGCGATTCGAGGTCACCCGTATGCCCGTCGGGCGCTTCCGCGATACGGCGATGTCCTCTACCCCGCCAGGCATTCGGCTGTTGGTCTTCGACGTTGACCAGCCTCTGCTGCCCCTGGAGTTTGGACGGGACCTGTGGCTGCGCGTGCGCGATAGCCGTGGGCGTACGTGGGAGTGGCGAGGTCCCGCCGGTGGGCTGATCCAGAGCGCAGAGCGAATAGCAGCCAGCGGATGGGGGTATTGGGGGCACGAGCTGACTTGGGATACCCTGCAGCTCCAGCCGATCGTCGTCGCGGATGCACCGGACGAGGGCTTTGCGGTGGTTGCCAACCAGGTGAGCTTCACCATCCTCAACGCCAAGAGGAGCGGCTCCACCGCAACGCGACCGGACACGGCAGACCGCCTTCTGGACGCACTGCCGCTGGAGATAGACCGCTGGAACTGGACCCGGCTGCCAGCACTGGCGGAGCGTTCGCTGCAGCTCTCCACACAGCTCTCCTGGCAGTCCGTGCCGGTGCGGCAGGATGAAGGGGTGCTCAGGCTCAACCTGCGGCTGCGCAATACCGGTGCGCGGACCATCTTCGCCGGTACCCCCTTTGCGGTCATTGTGCGGAAGAACATCGCAGGCTCCGTTACGGAACAGCGTCAATCGCTGCTGCTGCCGCGCGCTCTGCCCAGCGGTGGGGAGTACACCTTCAGTGTCAGCCTCCCCGCCGAGCCTGGGCTACAGGGCTTGAGCGTCTGGGTTCTGCCCAGAAGTCCCTTCAGCGAAGCAGTCCCAAGCGACAACTGCGTAGAGCACGGAGTCCCTGGGGATGCTTCCTGCACCCCGGGCGCAGGTGTCCCAGCGGTCCAACCCGATCCGTAGTCGATGGAGCGATGTAGCCGGCAGGGAAGGGCACAAATGGGGCGAAGGCTTGGAATAGGAGGTGCTCTGGTGCTTGCGCTGAGCCTCTCGGCGCTGGCGCAGGTTCCTCGCGTGCACCTGTGGGCGGCTGGGGATAGCGTTGGTGTGCGGCTGCTATGGACGCTGCCCTTCGACCGCCCGCTCCCGCGCGAGTACGTGCTGCTCCGGCGCGATAGCCGCCGGAATGTCTACGAGCCCCTGACAACCGTGCAACGCCCCACGCGGGAGCGCTGGACCCCTTGGATTCCCGCCGATGTTCCCCCAGGCGCCCTGGACACGCTTGAGCTGTTCATCAACGCCGCAGAGGACCCCACCACGCCAGATACGCTGCGCCGCCAGGTCCTTTCGCTGCTGCAGGAGGCGTTGCTGGACGATCCGCAGCGGATGGCGCACATCCTGGGCGTGACCTACCACGACACCACTGCCCGGCGCGGACGCCGCTACGACTACGCGCTGATGCTGGGTGGGGAGACCGTTGCCGAAGTGCTCGACGTGGAGGCAGGCACTCTCCAGCTCCCACCTCCGCCGAGCGGGCTGACCGGCAAAGCCGCCGATAGCGTCCGCATCCAGCTCCTGTGGGACTTCAAGGGCAGCCGGCAACGCGGCATCTGGGGCTACCACGTCTGGCGCAAAGCTCCGCACGATACCGGCTACGTTCGGCTCACCGCGCCCGAACGTCCGGTCATCACCGTATGGCTCGATGAGAACCTGCCGACGGCGTACCTCTACGTGGACGCCGAGGGGCTCGAAGAGGGGAAAGCCTACAGCTACCGCGTCAGCAGCGTTGACGTGTTCGGGCGCGAAGGACCCTGGAGTGAGCCCATCACCGTTGTTGCGCGCGATGCACGCCCACTGCTGGTCCCCTACGCTCTCATCGCCCGTGTGGAGGGGGATTCGGTTCTGCTCTCCTGGGAGGCTTCGCCCGACCCACGCACCGTAGGCTACCACGTCTACCGCTGGCCGCTGGGGATGGATACCGCCCGTGTCCGGCTGACCCGCTCTCCGCTCCCTGCGGGGCAGCGCACGTACGTAGACCGACCGGGCGAGCTCCCCACCGAATACGCCGCCTATGCCGTCAGCGCCGTTGCCGCCGATGGGAGCGAAAGCGACCTCTCGCTCCCGCATGCTGTGCCGGTGCCGGACATCATCCCTCCCCCACCCCCGCGCTTCCTCATGGGCTACGGGGAGATTGGGCGCGCACGGCTGCGCTGGACGCGCAGCACTGCTCCCGATGTGTGGGGCTACGAGGTCAGCCGCAGCCTCTCCCCAACGGGCGAATTCACGCTCGTCTCCCCCCACCTCCTCACGGACACGACCTTTACCGACGAGCTCACCCCCGAAGCCGGGCGGACCAGCTTCTGGTACAAGGTCCGTGCCGTTGACCGCCGGGGCAACCGCAGCGAATGGACTCCGGCGGTGCTCGTTCTGCTGCCCGATATCGTTCCCCCGCCTGCACCCTATTTCACCGCAGCCCGCGGCGAGGATGGAGCGGTGGTGCTGGAGTGGGAGATTGGCTCTGCCTCGGATCTGCTCGGCTTCTGGCTCAACCGCTACGCCGATACGCTCGCGCCCCCTGTTACTCTCAACGGCGGCGACCCCATTCCGGCAGAGCTCCGCCGGTTCCGGGATTCGCTCATCGAACCGGGTCGGCTCTACTGGTACGAGCTGGTCGCCATCGACAGCGCCTTCAACCTCTCCATGCCGTCTGAGCGGATCGCCGCCCAGGCGTATAGCACGGCGCCGCCGGCTGTGCCGGTCATCGACTCGGTGTACAGCTCCCCCGAAGGGGTTGTCATCGTCTGGAGTAGCACTACGGCGGCGGAGTCGTCCGTTGTCATCGAGCGCAGCAGCGACGGGGAGAACTTCCTGCCGATTTCGCCGCTTCTGCCGACCGAGCAGCGCCGCTTTGTGGACCAAGCTGCGCGCCCAGGGCAAACCTACTACTACCGGCTCCGTCTGCGCAGCCACCGCACGGGGAACTGGAGCATGCCCTCGGCTGTGGTGACGCTGGAGTTGCGCTGAACCCGCTGCACCAACGGGCGGTTTTCCTCAATTTTGCTGCCTTGACGTGGTACCACTGCCGAGTAGGTTCGGAATGCTTCGCGCACGAATCTGGCAGAGTGTGCTGGTGCTCCTGGTGATCTCGAGCGTTCCCGTACTGGCGCAGAAATCGCCGCGCACCCCCAAGCGCGCAGAATCCTTGGAGCAGCTCGTGCTGGCGACGGTTGGACCGGAGAAGATTACGTACGCGCAGTTGGAGCGGGTCTACCGACGCAATCTCAACCGCCAAGGAGTACGGCTGAGCGAGCTGTCGCGTGATAGCCTGGAGAGCTTCCTGCGCCTGTACATCAACTACCGGCTGAAGGTGCTCGATGCGCTCTCGCGCGGCTTGGAGCAGGACTCCGCCATTCGGGCGGAGCTGGAGCAGAACCGGCGCGTCGTTGCCGAGAGCTTCCTCTTCGACAAAAAGCTGGTCGAGCCCGCCGTCGAAGAGCTGCTGCGCCGCCGGCAATGGGAGCTGAAGCTTGCCATTATGCTGTTTTCGCGCGACTTCGAGCAGGACACCAGCGAAGCCTACCAGCGGGCGCTGCGCGCTCTGGAGCTGTTGCGCCAGGGTGTGCCCTTTGAACAACTGGCGCGGGATTCCTCCGATGACCGCGAGACTGCATCCCGCGGCGGCGTGCTGCCCTACATCACGGGCGGGATGATCCTGCGCCCGATCGAAGATGTCGCCTACCGGCTCAAGCCCGGAGAGGTCTTCCCGCAGCCCATCCGCACCCGCTACGGCTACTTCATCGTCAAGCTGCTGGCGCGCGAGCCACGCGTTGCCGTGCGCGCCCGCCACATCCTTTTGCCCATCGTGGAGGGGGATACTGCCGCCGCGCTTGCAAAAGCTGATAGCCTCATGGAGCTCCTGCGTGCTGGAGCGGATTTTGCCGAACTCGCCCGCCAGCACTCCATTGACAAGGTCACTGCCGAGCGTGGCGGCGAACTGGGAAGCTGGTACAGCCGCTCCCTGGGCTTTGAAACCATCCAAAGCCGCCTGCTGCCGGAGTTCGAAGACGCCCTCTTCCGCCTGCGCGATGGAGAGCTGGGAACGGTCATCACCGCCTTCGGCGTCCACATCATCCGCCGCGACTCCACAAAGCGCTACACCGCCGAGGAGGAGCGGGAAACCCTGCGTCGCCTCTACCGGCGGCTCTACTACGATGAGGACCGCGAACGCTTCCTGGACTCCCTGCGCGCGGTGCTCCAGTGCCGGCTGGAGGAATCCGCCTTTGCGGCGCTCCTTGCTGCTGTGGACACCACAAAGACCACCTTCGACACCGCATGGGCTGCCGCCGTGCCCCGCGAGCTGCTCTCACAGCCGCTCTACCGCTGCCAGAATCTGCCCACCGTCACCGTTGGGCAACTTCTGGATTCCCTGGCGCAGCCCGCCTTCCGCGGCTATCCACTCAAAGCAGCCTCCCTCCGGCAAGCCGTACGCCGGATCACCACGCCCGCGCTCATTGCCTACGCCACGAGGAATCTGGAGAAGGAGTACCCCGAATTCGCCCAAATGCTCAAGGACTTCCGCGACGGGCTCCTGCTCTTCCGCGTCGAAGAGCGCGAGGTCTGGAGCAAGCTCATCTTCGACACCCTCCGCGCCCGTGCCTACTACGACAGCACACGCCACCGCTACCTCACCGAGCCGGTCTACGACATCAGCGAAATCTACGTGCTCTCGGACTCCCTGGCGCGTGCACTCCGCCAGCGGCTCGATGCTGGAGCCGACTTCGCCGAGCTTGCGCAACAGTACACTCAGCGCCCGGGCTACCGCGAGCGCAAGGGGCATTGGGGACGCCTGACACCTAAGCACAGCAAGCTTGCCCAACTTGCCGAGCAGCAGCAAGCCCGCGCCGGAGATATCCTCGGTCCGCTCCCCTACGAACAGGGCTTTGTGCTGCTGCGCATCAACGCGTACGAGCCTCCGCGGCAGAAGAGCTTCGAGGAAGCCATCCCGGACTTTGCCGCCGCCGTGCAGGAGCAACTCCAGCAGGAGCTGACCGAACGCTGGCTCCAGCGGCTGCGGGAGCGCTTCCCCGTCAGTATCAACACCGCTGCATTGCAGCGCATCACGCGTTCGGCGCGCCGGCAATAGCGGCTCAGTTCGTGCGCGCACGCATGCGCTTGAGTAGCTCCTCAAATTCGCGCTCCTCCAGCCGGTAGCGTTCGCCGCAGTACTGGCAGACGAGCTCGTTCTGCCCCAGGCGGCGCATCTCCTCGATATCGGCGATCTGGAGCGTTGTCAGCAGCTCCTTGAACCGCTCGCGCGAGCAGCGGCAGAAGAAGTCGATCGGTGTACTGTTGAGCACTGTGAAGGGTGCCGGGAGCAACTGCTCGAGCAGCGCCTCCGGCATCACCCCTGCAGCCCAGAGCTCGCCCAGCGGAGGGAGCTCGTCGAGCCGCTGTTCGACCTTGCGAAGCTGCGCCGGGTCAGCCCCAGGCATGAGCTGCACGAACACCCCCGCCGAGACACTGAGGAGCCCATCGGCGTCGAAGGCGGTATCGAAGCGCACCACCGTGGGAATCTGCTCGGAGCGCTCGAAGTAGTACTCAAAGTTTGCCGCAATGTCGCCCGGCTGCAGCTCCACAACGCTGACGATGGGCTCGATGTGGTTGTACAGGATTCGCACGACGCGGAACAGCCCGTGCGTCCCCAATGGGTTCGTAGAGAGCCGAAGCGGCACCCCATCCTCCCGAGGCACGGCGTAGCGCACATATCCGCGAACCTCGCCCACTTGGAGTGCTTCGGCAGCCACCTTCTGGATGGGTCCATCCCCCTCTGCTTCTACAAGGATGCGCTCCTCCCCTTTCAGGAAGGACGCCAGTAGCGCCGATGCTGCCAGTGCCTGCGCCAACAGGCGTGCACCGACGGGCTCGAGCCCATGCCGCTCCTGAGCCGTCCGCGCAGCACGGCTATTCTTGATTGCCACCGCACGCAACTGCCCATCCACGGTGAGCACGCGCACGACTCGATCCCGCTGCTGGAATTGCCGCTTGAGCTCCTCAACTGTTGCCATCACCTTTGCCCAATGTGCCACACGCTCATAAGACGGCTGTCCATTGCGCCAACGTGTTGCGCTGTGGGTCCCGAATTCTGGTGTGACGCTCCCGTCACGCTGTACCAAACTTGTCACACACAAAGTGCGATTTCTACTCATCCCGCAAGCTTTATCTTTGCGGCGTCGTGCTACAAGGAGGAGGGGCATTTCTCCATGCGCTGGCGTCTCCAGTGTGCAATTGTGCTGCTTGTGGGCCTGCTACCGGCATTTGGACAGCACTACTTCGGCGGTGTTGGCATCAGCGGCTGGCTGCCCGCCGGAGAGCTCAGCGACGCTCTCCACAGCGGCATCGGTGGAAGTATGGTTCTGGGTGGACGGCAGTACTGCCAGCTCTGGGTTCTCTTCGGGCTGCACCACTACCGGCTCCGGATGAAGGACACGAACGCAATCCGCCAACGCCCTCTCCCACCGACGTACCAGGAGCTCAACGCCGTAGATGCCGCCGTACGCCTGTTCCCGTGGGAGCCGGTGGTACTCCCCTTCTACCTGCAAGGCAACCTACTTGTCAGCGCCATCGGTGCGCAGGGGGATATCGCCTCCCCCTTGGGTGCAGGCACTGCGGTGGGCGCAGGGGTAGTGTTTCCCTACTCCAGCCCCTGCTGCCGCTGGTTCCTGGAGCTCCACGCTCAGTACAGCCTGTGGAACGTACTCCTCCGCGATGCCCTGCGCCCGATTGCGCGAAGCTGGTCTGTTGGACTCCACCTGAGGCTGGGGCTATGAGAGGGTCTATTGCGCTCGCTGCTGCCCTCCTATTCGGCATTGGGTGCGCCCGCCCACCGGTGTACGATGACCTTGTGCGCATCCGGCGGGAGTATGCCCCACAGTGGTGGGAAGCGCTGCAGGACACGCTCTCCGGTGGTGCCTTCCTGCGCGGGACGGCAATTGAGCTGTGGCTGCAAGCAGACGCAAACGGGCGGCTGGATACCTTCCTGCTGTTCCGCCTCCGGCAACCCGTTGCCGATAGGCTCCTCCGGATACCGGTCGCCCAGTTGGAGAATCCCGTGCGGCGATTTGGCATCCAGGCGACCGAATACGGCGGTTGGAATCGGGTGGAATCCTACGCCGTCACCGAGCACATCCCACACCTGCGGGAGATCCCCGTGCGCACGCAGGAATGCGACTGCCTCCCGCTCTCGGTGGGATTGCCCCGCATCAGCTACCGCTGTCCTGAGCGCGTCCTCCCTCCTTACTTCGTGGAGCTGCGCGGCGTTGTGCTGCCGTACACGGATGCACCCAGCCGGACGTCGCGCCAGGGCTTCCTGCGCTACCACGGGGAGATCGCTGCCGGCATGCGCTGGGGTGCTGCCCGCCAATGGGGCGTGGGCATCGCCTACAGCACGCCGGTCCCGCTCTTCAACTCGCTGCGTGGGCAACTTCTGCAGCGCCCCATAGCACTGCTCCACCTGCGCTACCAGTTCCGAACACCCGAGCAACCGCAACGGCGGCTCCGCATCCTGGGTAGCCAAGCAGCGCGTTCGGCTGCTGAGGAGACACCCGAGACAACTCCGTTTCCCGAGCTCTTGGCGAGCTGCTTCCGCCCCTTTGTCTACGCCGATGTGGGGATAAGCGTAGACCGGCTAACGCTCCGGATGGCGCGCTTCTGGCTCTCCGCCAAGAGCGACTGCAGCGAATGCGTTCGCTTCCTGCGCGATCTGGAAGCTGCCGGGCGCCTGCCGGAGGTGGACTTCAGCCTGCCCATCACCTGGGGAGTGGGCATCGGCATCGAGTACCCGCTCACCCGTTGGATGGACTTGGCGCTGGACCTGGGCTGGCGCTCGATCGCTATCGGCGAAGAGACCGCCCTGCTCGGCTTTACAAACGTTCCCTCTACTCGACGGCTCAATGTCTTCCGCTTCCGCGCCGGGGTAACGTTCTGATGTCCCACGTGCACTGATATGGCGATGCGCCCGATATGGACCCTCTGCTGCGCCGCACTCCTGTGGGCAAGCTGTAGCTGCCCGGAGCTCGAACCCGACCCCATTGCGGAGGAGCGCGTCCGTGAGGCAACCATTACGCAGTTCGACCCGCGCTGGGATGCCACACAGAATGCGCCCGTGCCGACCTACTCCATTCACACCTTCCTCTTCCCCTCCACGCCGGGGAGCTCCGGTTCGCTCCCCAACGATGACCGCGTGGGATTCGGGCAGCTCCTCATCCTGGACGAAGCCACCTTCAATGTTGGCGGTGCGCTCTACCGCGCGCAGGTCTTCACCAACCGCCCGCCGAACTCAGTCATGCAGGGCGATTGGATGCTGGTCGAGGTCGATGTTGGCGCAAATCCTCCGACGGCATGGATCCGCGTTGCCGGGAGGTTGGGGGGGCCGCTTCCCCAGCCGCTCCTCTCCGCCAGCGCTGAGGCTTTCCTCGCCTATGTTCGGCAAAATCTGGGCGAAATCCGGCAGGCAGCGCAGGCAGCTACTCCATACGGGAGGGGGCTCCCGACCGTGCGCACCGTCAATGACGCTCTCCTACGGGTGCTGGATGCATTGGGAGCCGATGTCACTGGCAGCGTGGCTGTCCCACCGGAGTTGCTCCAGCGCTTCGCCTCAGTATTGGCGCCCGCCGTGGATGTACAGGTCCACCTTGGCGAGGTCTACTACTACCAAGCCCGCAGCGGTGCGGAGTTTGTGGTCTTCATCGAGGACATCCGCCCCGGCACGCTGCCGCCGAACCTCAACCGTATGACCATCAAGTTCGTGCAAGTCGTCACACCCGAAGGATGCCGGTCGCGATGAAGCCGTACACGTGGAGTCTGTGTGCACTACTGCTGTGGAGCTGTGCATCGAAACCGCCACAAGTGGAGCGTCCACGCGGGAACTTGGAAGCGCTCAATAGCGCCGCACGGGAGTTTGCGCCCGCCTTCCGTCCAGGTAACCCTGACCTGCTCTACTTCACCTCCGACCGTGCCGGCTCGGAGGATGTTTGGCGCGCACGCGTGCAGCTCTCGCCGACAGGGGTTGTGGTGCTCGAGCCACCCGCACCGGATAACTCCGAATTCCGCCGCTGGCTCACCAGTTGGGGCGCCAACGAAGGCACCATCGCCTTCCTTTCCCCCACCGAGGCAATTGCGGCTGCGCTGCGCACTCCCGAAGTCGAACAGGCGTTGGCACTCTCCGGCGGCATGGACCTGCTGGGGCTGCTCTTTGCCGATGGGCAATGGCGCGCCTTCCCGTTGGGCGATAGCCTCAACTCCGCCGCCTGGGATGCTCACCCCACCGTTGGCGTGCGCGGGGATTCCGTGCTGCTCATCTTCGCGTCCGACCGACCAGTGGACACCCCAGCACCGCACCGCGGATGGAGCTTCCCCTTCCGCAACGCCGTGCGCGTGCTCCCCTCCGGTGACACACTGCGCGGCAACGCCGACCTCTACTACGCCTGGAGAATCAACGGTCACTGGAGCCCGGCGCGCAACCTTGCCGAGGTCCCCGGGGGCGAGCTCCTCAACACCACCGCCCAGGAGTACTTCCCCTTCCTCTTCTGCATCGAGCACCGCCCTCGGCTTCTGTTTGTGAGCGACCGCGCCGGCGATTACGACATCTACCTCGCCGAGCTCCGCGTAGATTTTGCCCACCGCTCCCTGGAGGTGCTCCAGGTGCAGCCTCTCCCGAAGGGCGAGGACTCGCTCAACTCCTTCTTTGCCGAGCTCTCGCCGGCAATTCCGCCGCCACATCCCTCTGCTGACTCGGTGCGGCTGCTCCTGTTCAGCTCCGACCGCGATACCCTTGCCCGCAAGCTCTCCGAAGGGCGGGTGCGCAAAAACGTCGGAGCCTTGGACCTCTATGCGCTGCCAATTGTGCTGGAGTGCCGTCCTCCGCGCATCACCTATGAGCTTGTGGTGCTGGATCGAACCGATCCCCGGCGTCCGGTCCTCCACCCCTTCCTTGAGCTGCGCGATGCCAGCGGACAGACCATTACCACAAGCACCACCGGGCGGCTCCGCGCCGAGCTGCAGCCGGGTCGGCTCTACGCCGCCTTCGGAGGCTCCCGGCACTCCTCGCCGGAGTGTGTTGCTCCGGAACCGGTCATTATCGGCTACACCGGGCTGGTGGAGGGACAGGAGCTGCTCAGCTTGCACCATCCCATCCCCTCGGAGCTGAGCCAGCAGGGTGGCTTCCGCATCCCCACCCCCAGTGCCGATACCCTCGTGCGCGATACGCTCTGGCTCACGCCGCAGTGGTACACCCCGCCACAGTGCCGGTGGATCTTCTCCGAAAGGCTTGCCGATCCGCTCCGCCGCAGCGTTCCGTACTACCAGACCGCCTTCTGGGAGGTGAACACCTCGGCGAACCTGCAGCGGCACCTTTCGCTCCTGCGCTCGGCGCGCTATAGAGACGCGGGCTTCATCGAGCTGCACCCATCGAACCAGTACTGGGGCTACCTCTGGCTTGAAGACCCTGCCCAGCGGGAGCGCCGTCGGCTGCGCTACGAGCGCCGAGTCCAGCAGTATGCTGAATTCGCCCGAACTGTGGATGCCAACCTGCGGCTCCTCGCCGACAGCATCACCCGCATCATCCTCCCCCGATTCCTGGAGTATGCCCGCCATCGCCCGGCGGCGAAGCTCATCATCACGCTGGCGGCGTACAGCGATATCCGCCCCATCGTGCGCGGAGAGTACCTGGGCACGGACACCGTCTGCTACATCGGCGGGCACTACGATAGCCTTGCTGCCGGATTCCGCGTGCAGCTCGTCTGTGTTCCGCCCGGTGCAAGCCTCGTTGGCGCCGACAACGACACGCTCTCCAAGCTCCGTGCCTACTACGGCTACCGGGAATTGCTCGGGCTTCTGCTGCGTGATACGCTCGTGCAGCGCCTGCGCCAGAGCGGACAGCTGCTGCTCCCCACCGATACGCGCTCGGTGGAGGAGTTCGCCCGCCGTGCTGCCGATGCTTCCGTCATCGTGCTCGCCGAAGGGCGGTACTATGACCCACAGGTGCGCCCCCAACTGGCGGGCTACTACGGTCGCGAGGGAGACTACTACGAGCTGGACACCGTGCGGCGGCTGGATGTATTCGTCGAGCTCGTCGAACGCCAAGGGGCGCTCTACTACCGACCTCCCTGCTGCCTGCCGTAGCTCAGCGGCTTACGGGAATGGGCACGCGTCGGCACTCTCCACCGCTGCAGACGGCAATCCAGTAGAGTCCGGCAGCAAGCTGCTGGCACGGCAGGGCTATCTGCCACGCCGACCGTTCCGCCGCCGGCACAAGCTCCCATCGGGCTATTGGGCGCCCCAGCACATCGAACAACCAAAGCTGCACCGGTTGCACGGCATCGCCCTCCAGGCTGACCTGGAGCTGAGGGCACTCCTGTCCGAACACCTGCACCCGGGGCGCCTCTGCGGGGCGAAGCTGGCGTCCCCAGCGGTCACAGACCCCCTGCAGCTCCAGCATTCCGGCACTGAGGGTCAGCTGCACCGGCGTCTCCGTGCCCAGGGAATCCAGCAGCAGCTCGACCGGCGCACGGCGAATAGGATGCCACAGCGCTACCCCTACCAGCTCTGCCACCGTGCCCGAAGGCAATCCCGCTGGGCTTCCCAGGTGCACGTGTAGCTCACCGGGCTCAGGCTCGCTCCAGCTCAGCAGCATCGGGGACTGCACCTGCTGCAGCTCCAGCAGACGCCGGTCGTACCGGATACGGAGCTGCAGCGTGCGAATCCCCTGCAGCGCAGCAGCATCCTGCGCCCATGCCCGAATCGGTACCCACACCAGAGTCCCCGGCACGGCACGCACATCCCCGGCAACAAGTTGCGCCCGCAACACCGCAGGGGGTCCGCCCACCGCCTCCCCCACGAAGGTGAGCTCGACCCGGTACGGACACGGTTGCTGAGTCAGCAACACCAGCGGCAGTGTATCCCGGCGCGGCGCATCCTGCGGCGCGTAGAGCAGCTCGAAGATCACGCCCTCTCCCGGCTCCAAGCGCACAGGAAAGCTCTGCGGTGAAAGCAATGCAAATGGAGGTGCAATCCCCTGCGGCTGTGCAAGCTCGACCGGCAGCGGTAGTGGATTGCGGACCCATACCCGGCGCCGCACTTGCTCACCGGCGGCAACGCGACCGAAATCCAACATGTCCGGACTCACCTCCAGCGCCATACCGAGCGCTTCGCCGGCAAGCTGCAGCTCCTGCTGCAGGCGGCAGGTATCGGCTCGCAGCACGTATTGCACCCGCATGCCGTACTGCCCCGGACGCGGCGGATGGAATCGGACCTGTACCAGCACTCCATCACGCAGCCATTCGCCCACACGCCAGCTCAGCGAGAATGCCTCCTGGTCCCCTTGAGCCTGCAGCTCCAGCAGCTCCACCCCTTGCGCCACGCTTGTGGTAAAGCGCACGGGCAGCTCCAGCGTATCCGGAAAGGCGCACACCAGCACCGTACCAAACTGCACAGCAGCGCGCTCTAACCGGGCTACCACACCTTCGGCAATGCCACTGAGCTCCAGCCAGAGGGTATCCCCACAGGGCTGTGGGGCAAAGCCCACGCGGTAGGCGAAGTTACCCGTCCCAGCAGGGTTGACACGCAGCCGCACGGAGAAGCTCTCGCCGGGCTCTACCCGTGCCGGAGCGCCCTGCACTGCCACCTCCGGCGGGAGCAGCAGCGCAATCCCCAAGGGGAGCTCCCCCACGTTTGCCAGTTGCACGACCGTATCGAGCTGGAGCTGGCAGCCTGAGACCGCGGGGAAGTTCACCCGCTGCGGCGAGAGCTGTAGCCTGGGCACTGCCGCAATTGCCCGCAGCTCCAGCGAAAGCGTATCCTGGCATACCCCGCTCTGCAGCACCGCACGCAATTGCCCTTGGCGAAGCCCCGCCCCGGTCGGTATATAGCGCACCTGCACCGCAAGCCGCTCCCCTGGCGCAAGGGCGACTGGCAACACCGCGGGCGCCACTACCGCAAAGGGTGCAGCAGCGGCGAGCTCCTGCACCTCCACGGGAGCATCTCCCCGATTGGTCAGCCACACCACTGTATCCACCGGCGTCTGCAGACACGCAGCAGTGCGTCCGAAATCCACCTCCTCCGCGCTTGCAACCACCGCCCCACCACGCTTGGCTCCCGCAAGGTAGACCGCAAGGCTTGCCCCGCAGGGCTCCAGCCGGAACTGCCCTACCCCACTGTATGTGCCAGCCGTCGCCGGACGGAAGCGGATGCGCACGGAATGCTGCGCCCCAGGGGCGATCCCGAACGGAAAGCTCTGCCCCACGACGCTGAACCCCGGCGGCAGCGTCGGACGGTACACCCAGACCGGCTCCGGACCCAGGTTGCGCAGAACCAGCGTACCCTCGACCGCGCCCTGGCACTCCGTCAG
>JAUQPR010000005.1 GCA_030550275.1 Bacteroidota bacterium | reverse complement strand
GATCTGCTCCCCTGGGATTCACCTGGGCACGTAACTACTGCAGCAGCGCCACTGCGCAGCCCACTGCCAACGCCGTAGAGATGGACACTGGCAGCCACACCGGACCCAACCACGGGCGGGGGAAGAGCAGGAAGAGGTCCAGCACCACCAGGGAGCGTGGCCAGCCAACCAAGCGGCGCAGCCAAGCGTAGTAGCTGACATCCCACACACCGAAGCTCCAGCCCAGCACCAGTGGCGCCCGAGCCAAACTTGGGGCGCTCAGCAGCGCAATGAGCACCAGGAGTGCCAGCACAGCAAGTTCGCGCAACTGCTCAAACCGCAGAAGTTCGCGCGGAATGCGCTCCAGTGCCAGCACATTCGATGCCCCTGGTGGAATCCCCAGCGCACGCCGCAGATAGGCAACGGTCAGGGCTTCCCAGTACCCCAGCACGATGGCAAGGAATCCCGTTGCCAGCAGCAGGAGCATTGTAGGGCGGCTTACACGACGCGTTCGAGCACCTCGATGGCTGCCTTTAGGCGCTGCCAGTGTTCGCGGTAGAGCGTCGGTAGTGAGAGCTGCCCAGCAGCGAGGAGCTCGGCTCCGTGCTCTGGCGCGCTACTGGCGAGCGCGACCGCAGCAACTCCGGCGGTTGCCCGCACCAGCCCTACTGCCAATCGGGCGAAGGGAACGGGCGGGAGCTCACGTCCTACGGCTTCGTGCAGCAGTTCGCGCAGCCGCCGTGCACGCTCCCAGGCGCGGGCAGCGTAGTAGCGGTCAATATCGGCAAGCGCCTGCCGGAAGCGCTCCTTGTAGTGCTGCCAGAGGCTGTTCTCCGCCATGTTCAGCATGCGCACGGAGGATTCCACCGTGCGGAAGCGCTCCAGGAGATACCCCGTGCGCAGCTCCTCCCAGTCCTCATAGCTGGCGCGCTGCTGCCAGTGCTCCTCCAGGAAGAGCCCCAACGTGAGCGATTCGCGCAGGAGCTCCCGTTGGTACGGCTCCTGGAGCTGCGAGACGAGTGCGTGGACGAGCTCGGCTTCGGTATGCACGAAATCCCGGAGCTGTGCCCGAATGTGCTCCAACGACACCAGGCTGGAGCTGCTCAGCGGGGGTTCGCTCAGCCGAACCCGCCGCCCTCGGACCACTGCGTTGAGCGGACGGTAGGCAAGGACTTGGAGCCCAGCGCTGAGGGCATACTCCAGCACGGTGCGCTGCCCGTGGTTGGGCTCAGTGGCGGCGGAGTGCTCGAACAGGTTGAGCGGTAGCGCCAGAAGCCGGAAGTGGTGCTGGGCGCCAGCAACGCTCCGGGCAAGCTCAAGTAGCTCGGCTGCCGAGAGGAAGAGCGGATCGGTTGCCGGGAGGTGGAAGCTTTCGGAGAGCACGCCGTAGAAGCGGATGCGCCCGCTGTGGACCCATGCCTCCAGCGCGGCAAAGGCGCGCTCCAAGCGCAGGAACAGCTCGCGCCGCACCTCCTGGAGCGGAATCCCGCGCTGCAATGCCCATTGCAGGAAGAGCTCAGGACGCTGCAGCAGAATCCCCGCCACGCCCCGCCGACCCAACCGCTGCTCCGCTGCAGCGAGCTGCTCCTGCAAAAACTCCGGATGGAGGCAGTGGCTGACACCCTCGGAGAGCCGGACCAGCTCCGGATAGGGGTTCCCGCTGCGTTCCCGCTCCAGAGCGCGCTGGTAGAGCCCGCCCTCCAGCAGTCCAAGGGTGCTGAGCGCGTATACGGCATCCTCTGCGGTTGCCGAGCCCAGAAGGGCTTCGGCTGCGCCGTCATCGTGGCTGGGGAAGGAGAGGAATAGGCGAATTCCCTGCTGCAGCATCTCCTCAAGCCGTTGTGGGGCATTGGGTGCCAGCGAGAGCCGGCAGGCAGAGATCCCCACCGGCGGCAGCGAGACATCCTCCGCCGAAAAATGTTTCAGCTCCATTGGGCGATCCCCTGTGGCAATACCCAAGGTGCAAAAGTATGGAGAAGCGCGCACGTGGCTCCTGGCAATGCTGCCGCCGAGTGTGCGTCTGTGGCGCCAAGCAACCAACACGGAACCGATGGGGACGCAGCGGATCTGGATTCTGCCCGACTTCCTTGCCAGCCAGATCGCTGCCGGGGAGGTCATCCAGCGCCCGGAGTCGGTGGTCAAGGAGCTGGTGGAGAACTCCCTGGATGCCGGAGCAACGCAGATCGCCGTGAACGTGCGCGGAGCCGGCAAGCAGCTCGTCCACGTTGTGGACAACGGCTGTGGGATGAGCCGGGAGGATTTAGCGCTCTGCATCCGGCGCCATGCCACAAGCAAGCTGCGCTCCGCCGAGGATCTGCACCGCATCACAACGCTGGGCTTCCGCGGCGAGGCGCTGGCAGCGATTGCAGCAGTTGCGCATCTGGAGATCCGCACCCGGACGGCAGAGGAACACACGGGCTGGCGTCTGCTTTCCGAGCCGGATGCCCAGCCACGCATCGAGCCCTGGGCAATGGAGCCGGGCACCCAGGTCTTCGTGCGCAACCTCTTCTTCAACGTCCCGGCGCGCCGGAAGTTCCTGCGGTCGGACCTGAGCGAATTCCGCCTGGTTTCTGACCTCATGGTGCGCTTTGCGCTGGCAGCTCCGCACGTGCGCTTGACCTTCAGCGATGAGCGCACGCTGATCTTCGATTTGCCGGCGGGGACCTTGCTGGAGCGGCTGGAGCGGTTGTTCGGCGAGGAGTTTGCGCGCGCGCTCATCCCCGTCGAAGCCGCCGAGGAGGGGGTCGTACTGAGCGGATTCATCGGGCATCCCCAGCAGGCGCGTCCCAGCCGAGCGCAGCAGTTCCTCTTCCTCAACGGGCGCTGGATTCAGCACAAGGGCATTGCCCATGCGGTCTTCACCGCCTACGAGCAGCTCTTGGAGCCGGGGACCTTCCCGCCGTTTGTGCTGTACCTGCAGCTCGATCCGGAGCGCGTGGATGTGAACGTGCACCCGCAGAAGCACGAGGTCAAATTCGAGGATGAGCGCTTCATCTACGGCGTTGTGCACACGGCGGTTGCCCGGGCGCTGCAGAGCCACAATGTAGCGCCGACCCTGGGGTGGGAACTGGCACAGGCTCCGCTGGAGCGCCAGCCCGATCCGCAGTCGGGACAGGTCCTGGTCAATCGCCTCACGGGCGAGATTGTACTGCCGGAGCGGTTCCACCGGCGGGCTGCACCGGTGGGGGTGCGCCCGGTTGTGCTTCCGGCACCGTCGGTTCCGTCTCCGGCACCGGCACAGCAGCCCGAGCTTGCAGAGCTGCCCCCTAGCCCGCGCTGCTGGCAGCTCCATCGCCGCTACATCCTCTGGGAGACCCCACAGGGGGTGCGGATTGTGGACCAGCACGTTGCTCACGAGCGGGTGCTCTACGAGCGCATTCTACGCCTCTTCGAGCGTGGGGAGCCCCTCCCGCAGCGGTTGCTGCTTCCGTTGACGGTACAACTGGACCCGGCAGCCTTTGCGACGCTGGAGGAGCTACGGTCGGAGCTGGAGCGCCTGGGCTTTGAGCTGCGGCTGCTCCCGCCGAACCAGGTGGAGCTGCAAGCAGTACCGGCGGAGCTCCCCCCGGGCAGGGAGGAGCAGCTCCTCTGCGAGCTCTTGGAGTCCTACCGTGAGTACGAGCAGCATGTCCCCGGTGGGGTGCGCGAGCGCGTTGCTGCCGCGCTTGCCTGCCGCATGGCGGTCAAATCCGGGGAGGAGCTTTCGGAGCTGCAAATTCGGACGCTGTTGCAACAGTTGCTCGAATGCCGCTTGCCGTATGTATGCCCGCACGGACGCCCCGTGTTTGTGGAGCTACCGCTGGAGGAGCTGGATCGCCGCTTCGAACGGCGCTGAGGGGTGCCCGGAGCGGGGATCGAACCCGCACGGGGCTTGCGCCCCACGGGATTTTAAGTCCCGTGCGTCTACCAGTTCCGCCATCCGGGCGGGGCGGCAACGCAAATTTAGCCGCTGCCTCCGGAATCCGAGCATAGCTGCTGTGGAAGGTGCTAATTTTGTTCCTCCCTGCGCCGGCACGGAATGAAGACGCTTGAGCACATCCGCAACTTCTGCATCATCGCGCACGTGGACCACGGGAAGTCCACGCTGGCGGATCGGCTTCTGGAGCTGACCGGGACGCTCGATCCGCGCCAGTTGGGGGTCGAGCAGGTGCTCGATGACAACCCCTTGGAGCAGGAGCGCGGCATCACCATCAAGCTGCATGCGGCGCAGATGCACTACCGCGCTGCCGACGGGAATACGTACGTGCTCAACCTCATTGATACGCCGGGGCATGTGGATTTCTCCTACGAGGTCTCGCGTTCGCTGGCGGCGTGTGAGGGGGCACTGCTCGTCGTGGATGCCAGTCAGGGGGTGGAAGCGCAGACCATCAGCAACCTGTACCTGGCGGTGGATGCCGGGCTGGAGATCATCCCGGTCATCAACAAGATCGACCTGCCCAGCGCTGCCGAGATGATTCCGCAGGTGCGCCAGCAGTTGGTAGACCTCATCGGCTGCCGGGAGGAGGAGATTCTGCTGGTGTCGGCAAAGCACGGAACGGGGGTGGACGCGGTTCTGGAGGCGATTGTGCAGCGGATTCCGCCGCCCAAGGGCGATCCCGATGCCCCTTTGCGGGCGTTGATCTTCGACTCGATGTTCGATCCCTACCGCGGCGTGGTGGTCTACGTGCGCGTCTTCGATGGAACGCTGCGTCCGGGGCAACGGGTGCTCTTCTGGGCAACGCAGCAGGTCTACCAAGTGGATGAGGTCGGCATCAAGCGACTGCGCCACCAGCCGGTGGGGGAGCTCAGCGCGGGCATGGTGGGCTACTTCGTTGCTAACATTCGCCGCGTGCAGGATACCAAGGTCGGCGATACAGTCACCCATGCCGAGCGTCCGTGCGCGGAGCCGGTGCCGGGCTTCCGAGAGGTCAAGCCGATGGTCTTCTGCGGCATCTACCCGGCGAATTCGGAGGACTTCGAGCAACTGCGCGATGCTCTGGCGAAGCTGGCGCTCAATGATGCCGCGATTGTCTACGAACCGGAAAGCTCGGCAGCCCTTGGGTTTGGCTTCCGCTGCGGCTTCCTGGGGCTGCTCCACATGGAGATTGTGCAGGAGCGGCTGGAGCGGGAGTTCGGACAGAACATCGTCGTCACCGTCCCCAACGTCCGCTACCAGGTGCGCAAGACCAACGGGGAGGTCATCTACGTGGAGAACCCCGCGCAGATGCCGCCGCCCACTCTCATTGCCGAGATTGCCGAACCATACATCCGTGCCCAAATCATCACCCCCAGCGAGTACATCGGCGCCATTCTGCAGCTGTGCATTGAGCGGCGCGGAGTGCAGACGGGCATCTCCTACCTGCTGCCGACACGCGTAGATCTGCAGTTCGAGCTCCCGCTGGCGGAGGTCATCTTCGACTTCTACGACAAGCTCAAGTCCGTCTCCCAAGGCTACGCCTCGTTCGACTACGAGCCCATCGGCTATCGCCCCGGCGACCTGGTCAAGCTGGACATCCTCATCAACGGGGAGCCTGTGGATGCGCTCTCAATGATTGTGCACCGCAGCCGTGCCTACGATTGGGGGCGCAAGCTCTGTGCGAAGCTGCGCGAGCTGATACCGCGCCAGCTCTTCGAGGTGGTGATTCAGGCAGCCATAGGTTCGCGCGTGATTGCGCGCGAGAGCATCCCGCCGCTGCGCAAGAATGTGCTTGCCAAGTGCTACGGCGGAGACGTCACGCGCAAGCGCAAGCTGCTGGAGCGCCAAAAGGAGGGCAAGAAGCGCATGAAGCAGGTCGGGCGGGTGGAGATCCCGCAAGAGGCATTTCTGGCAGTCCTGAGCATCGAGAAATGAAGCAGCAGCTACGGCAAGCCGTCGGAGTACTTCGGAACGGGTGGCAGCGCTACCGGCAGTGGAATCGGCGTCGTAAGGAGCGGCGTCGCAAGCCGCAGAATGCCCTGGAGGCGGCGATCTCGTGGGTGCGCAGCCTCTTGGGCGCCCTGGTGGTGGTCATGATCATCAACGGGCTGGCGGTGGCGTCCTTTGTCGTGCCCACCGGCTCGATGGAGAACACCGTGATGGCGGGGGATTTCCTCTTCGTCAACCGGCTGATCTTTGGACCCTCCACGCCGCAGATCATCCCGTTTGTGAACATCCCGCTGCCGTACATCCAGTTTCCGGGGCTGCGCCGCCCGCAGCGCGGGGATGTGATCGTGTTCATCTTCCCCGGCTACCGCGACGAGGTGCGCCCGCGTGAGTTCCAGTACTACCTCAAGCGCTGCGTTGCCGTTGCTGGGGATACGCTCGAGATCCGCAACAAGCGCGTGTTCGTCAACGGGGTCGAACAGCCCCTGCCACCCAAAGCGCTTGTGACCACACTGCCGCCACCGCCCAACGACCAGTACCGCACCTTCCCGCGCGGACGCGGCTACACGCGCGACAACTACGGTCCCATCCGCATCCCGAAGCGTGGGGACACCATCTGGCTCACCCTGCAGAACCTGCTGGAGTGGGACATCTTCATCCGCCGCGAAGGGCACACCATTGCCGTGCAGCAAGGGCAGATTCTCATCGATGGGCAGCCGCGCAACTTCTACGTCGTCGAGCGCGATTACTGCTTCGGCTTAGGGGATAACCGCGACAACAGCGAAGACAGCCGCTACTGGGGCTTCATCCCGATGGAGAACGTCGTCGGCAAGCCCATCATCGTCTACTGGTCGTGGGACCCCAACATCCCGCTGTGGTCAATCTTTGCAAAGCTTGCCAGCGTTCGGCTCAGTCGCATCGGTACGCTCATTGACTGAGGATGTGTGCACTGTGGGTGTGGCGTGCGCGGTGTGCCCATGGAGAGCATGCAGCAACGCTTGGAGCAAGGGCAGAAGCGGCAAGGGAGCGCCTGAGCTGGCGTGACGTTGCGGCGGTCTTTGCCGTTGCGCTCCTCGTTGGGATGCTGCTCAAGGGCTGCGTTGTGGAGATGTACTGGGTTCCTTCGGGTTCGATGAGCCCGACATTGCTGCCGGGCGATTACGTCATGGTCAGCAAGGTCGCCTATGCCCTGGGGCTGCCCGAACGGCTCCCGCTGCCGATGCTGCACCTGCCTTGGGAGCTGCGCTGGTGGTACCGCGGCATCCAGCGCTGGGATATCGTGGTATTTGAATTCCCACAGTCGAGAGAGCTGCACTACTACCTCAAGCGCGTTGTGGGCTTGCCCGGGGATACGCTGCGCTTCTCCGGTGATACGCTCTGGATTGGCACCCAGGGGTACCTGCTGCCAGGGCTGCGCGAATCACGGCACCGCGTGGTGGTGCCCTACCGGGGCATGGTGCTCGAACTCACACCCTCGGTCGTGGAGCAGTTCGCCAGCGTCTTCGCCGAAGAAGGGGTCCAGGTGGAGTGCCGTGGAGACCAGGTGCTGCTCAACTCCGTGCCGGCACGCACGTATACGGTGCGGCAGGATTACTACTTCGTCATGGGCGATAACTACGAGCTGAGCTTCGACTCGCGGCATTGGGGCACAGTGGCGCAGCGGCGCATCCTGGGGAAGGCGCTTTGCATCGTCTACTCGCGCGATACCGCAACGGGCAGTGTGCGCTGGACCCGAATCGGACGCTTCCTGCACTGATGCGCGGCATCTACGTGCATATCCCCTTCTGCCAGCACAAGTGCAGCTACTGCGACTTCTACTCGGTCGTGCAGTTGCAGTTTACCGAGCAGTTCGTCCGCGCCCTCTGCCAGGAGATGCAGCTCTACGCCGAACGGATGCCGGAGCTTGCCGAGCAGCCAATTGCAACGGTGTTCCTGGGCGGTGGGACGCCCTCGCTGTTGCCGCTGCCGCAGTTGGAGGCAATTGTGCGGCAGTTGCGTGCGCTGTTCCCCATCGCCGAGGATGCGGAGTGGAGTATCGAAGCCAATCCGGGCACGGTTGACCTGGAGCGTCTGCGGGCAATTCGGGCACTGGGATTCCGCCGCATCAGCTTCGGAGTGCAGTCCTTTCAGGAAGCCGAACTGCGCTTTCTGGAGCGCATCCACACGCCGCAGGAGGCGCGCGCTGCTGTGGAATGGGCACATGCGGCGGGATTTGATTCCATCAACGTGGACCTGATGTTCGCCATCCCTGGGCAGACGCTGCGCTCTTGGGAGCGCACCTTGCAGGAGGCGCTGGCATTGGTACCGCACCACATCTCCGCCTACAGCCTCATCTGGGAGCCGGGCACGCCGCTGTATGCCCGCTGGCAGCGCGGAGAGGTGCATCCGGTTGCCGAGGAGCTCGATACGCAGATGTATGCCCTCGTTGCCCAATTCCTGGAGGCTGCCGGGTACGTGCACTACGAGGTCTCGAACTTTGCGCGTCCGGGGCACTGCTGCCGGCACAACTTGCTCTACTGGCACGGGCAGGAGTACCTTGCCGTTGGTCCCTCTGCGCATGGGTTCCTCCGAGGGCGCCGCTACTGGAATGTGCGCAGCCTGCACGGCTACGTGCGGCGGATCGCTGCCGGAGAGCTCCCCATTGCGGGGATGGAGCAGTTGAGCGCCTGGGAGCGGCTGGAGGAGCTGCTCTTCCTGCAGTTGCGCTCGGATGGGCTGCGCTGCCGGGAGCTCCACCATGCGTTTGGGCTGGACCTGTTCGAAGCGGAGTCAGAGCTCTTCCGGCAGTGGGAGCACGCCGGGTGGGTGCGGGAGTGTTCGCCGGAGCGGATCTGGCTCAACTGGCGCGGCTATGCCATTGCCGATGAGCTCGCTGCTGACCTGATCGCCCGCGCAGAGCGGCTGTGGGAGCGGTACTTCGGGCAGGTTAGGCTACCGACCCTTGCGGTCCAGAGCTCGCTTGTCGAGCAGTAGCCGGCGCAGTTCCTCGGCGGTATGCACGGGCTCCTGGCAGGCAAACTGTGTGCACACGTACGCCGTTGCCCGCTCGGGGAGGGAATAGAAGCGCCATATCGGGGCAAGCTCCTGGAGGGCATGCCAATCGGCTACTGTGCTGGCACCGGCGGCGGTGGTGTCCGGAAGATACGCCTGCTGCAGCACGCTTCGGAGGGATTCCCACTGAGCATCCGGCTGTGGGGAGAGCAGGAGAAGCTGCGTCCCGGGCGTGCGGACGCGTTCCAGCGCCATGAGCAGCGTGGGGAATGCCATCGGGACCCGTTCAAGGGCGTCGGGAAGCGCCGCAAGCGCTTCCTCTGCCCATGCAATCCAGTGCTGCTGACCAGTGAGCTCGTACAACTGCACAAAGAGCACTGGGGCAAGCCCAGCACCGGAGGGAGTGGCTCCATCGGCGCTTTCGATAACCGCTGTGGGCAGCTCATTGGCGTGGATGGGGGCAAGGGTGAAGGCAGCCAGCTCCGGGCTCCAGAAGCGCTCCCGCAGTGCCCGACCCAGTGAGAGCGCCGCTTCCAGCCATCGGGGTTCGAAGGTCGAGCGGTAGAGCGCCAGCATGCCCCAGCACAAGTAGGCGTAGTCATCCAGCAGCCCGGGGATGCTCGGCTCGCCTTCGAACGAGCTGTGGAGGAGTTCGCCTTCGGGGGTGCGGTGTACGCGGAGAAGCCAATCGGCGGCTTGGCGAGCCCGAGCGTGGTACTCTGCTGCTTGGAGTGCATCCCCGGCGGTGCACAGGGCAACGAGCATGAGCCCGTTCCAGTCGGTGAGCACCTTTTCGTCGCGCAGGGGAGGAATTCGGCGGAGACGGTACTGGAGCAGGCGCTGGCGAATCCGCTCCCAGTATTGTTGGGCTTGTGGCGGGCTCATGCCGAAGCGCTCGGCGATACTGTCCCAGGGGGCGGTCTGGAAGAGCACGTTGGCGCCGGTGTCGGCGAAGTTGCCCTGTGGTTCGGCACCGAAGGCGAAGCAGAGGAATTCGTACTGCTCGGGGGTGAGGATTTGGCGGAGCTCGGCATCGTGCCAGAGGTAGTAGGCGCCTTCGGTCCCGGCGCTGTCGGCGTCTTCGGCGCTGTAGTAGGCACCGTACGGAGCACGGAGGCGCTCGTCGGTGTAGTGGAGGATTTCGCGCACGGTCTGTGCCCACAGCTCCCGTCCGGTGATGCGGTAGGCTTCGGCATAGGTGAGCGCAAGGAGGGCTTGGTCGGAGAGCATCTTCTCAAAGTGCGGGAAGCGCCAGCGTTCATCGGTGGCGTAGCGGTGGAAGCCGAAGCCGACGTGGTCCCAGATGCCGCCCATGCGCATGGCGTGCAGGGTGTGTTCGCACGCTTCCAGGAGCTCTGGGTTGCCGGTCTGGAAGAAGCGGAAGAGCAGGAACAGCAGTTGCGGTGCCATGGGGAACTTCGGTGCGGCGCCGAAGCCGCCGTGCTGGCGGTCCCATTGCTGGAGCAGCTCCTGTGTGGCGCGTTCGGCAAGCTCGGGTGAGCTCTGCGCGTTGCTCTTCGAGGGAGCCAGGGCGGCGGTGATCTGGGCGGCGTATTCGAGCAGCTCCTGCCGCCGAGTCTGCCAGAGGTGTGCGACGTGTTCGAGCAGCTCCACCAGCCCGGGGCGCCCAAAGCGGGCGCGCTTCGGTAGGTATGTGGCGGCGAAGAAGGGCTGCTTGTCCGGGGTCATGATGATGGTGAGCGGCCATCCCCCGTGCCCGGTCAGAGCTTGGCAGACCCGCATGTAGAAGGCGTCAATATCGGGGCGCTCCTCGCGGTCCACCTTGATGCTGATGTAGGCACGATTGAGCACTTGGGCAACTTCGAGATCGGCGAAGGATTCCCGCTCCATCACGTGGCACCAGTGGCAGGCGGAGTAGCCGATGGAGAGGAAGATAGGCTTGTCCTCTTGCCGGGCGCGCTCAAAGGCTTCGGCGCACCAGGGGTACCAATCCACCGGATTGGTGGCGTGTTGGCGCAGATAGGGGCTCCTCTCCTGTGCCAAGCGGTTCGGCATGGTGGGCTCAGGTGCGATGTTGAGCTTGCCAGAGCCGGAGCAGCACGATGAGCTGACCGGCATGGTAGGAGGCGTGCTCGGCGATGTGGTGCACGAGGGTGGAGCGGCGCACGGGAAGGCGTTTGCGCCCGACGAAGCAGGGCTGCTGCAAGGCTTCTGGCTCTGCGCGGCGGAGCTGCTCCTGGAGCTGCCGGAAGGTTACCTCCAGCTCCTGCAGGAGCTCCTGCTTGCTGCAGCGGCTGGGGAGCCAGTCCTGTGCCGCATGGGCAGCGAGCTGCTCGGGGTCGGCGGCGGGGTCAAAGGCGTAGGCTGCAAGGCGCTGGCTGGAGCGGATGAGGTGCTGGATGCGCGCCCCAATGGAGGGCACTCCTGGAGCGGGTTCCCACCAGAGCGCTTCCTCTGGGGTGACCTCCAGGTGCTGCCGCGCCCAGTAGAGTGCTTGCTGCAGGCTTGTGTGCAGGTCGCGCACCTGCGGGGCGGCGAGCTCGTCTTCGGGTTGCAGCCACGGTTCCATGGGCGGTGCGTGGAGCACTGGGACAGCGCTGGCGTGGCAGACGCGCGCCCGGTGGAAATATTTCCCTGGCGTAGTTTTGAGCTGCGTCTGTGGGTCACGTGCGAGATTCGATGCGACGCGAGCTGCATTCGTGGTGGAGTCCGGCAGCGGAGCGCACACTGCGCATTGTCGTCTACGGGCACTGGGGGATTCCGATCCTGATGTTCCCGACGGCAATGGCGGATGCGCTCGAGTACGAGCGCTTCGGCTTGGTGGAGGCGCTCCGAGGGTGGCTCGAAAGCGGTCGCTGCAAGCTCTACTGCGTCGATAGCCTCAACGCCGAGAGCTGGCTGGCGCCACCGGAGGTGCCTCCGGCGGTGCGTTCCCAGCGCCATCGCGCGTACAACCGGTACATCACCGAGGAGGTGGTGCCCTTCATCTACGCCGATTGCCGCGGTCGGCAGCCAATTCTCACCGCCGGGGCTTCCTTTGGGGCATACCATGCGGCGAATCTGTTCTTCCGCCGTCCGGACCTCTTCGTGGGCGTTATCGCGATGAGTGGAGAGTACAACCTGCTTGCCTACACGGGCGGCTACATGGACGAGGAGTGCTACTTCAACTCCCCGGTGCACTACTTGGCGAACTTGGATGACTCCGTGTGGTTGCCGCTGTTGCGTTCGCGTCCGCAGCAGTATTTCGCCAGCGGGCAAGGGGCGTATGAGCGCCCAGAGGCAACGCTGGAGCTATCGCGTGTCCTTTCGAGCAAGGCGATTCCCCACGTTGCCGAGCTATGGGGAGCGGAGTGGGCGCACGACTGGCCCACGTGGCGGGCAATGATGCCGGTGTACCTGGAGCGGGTCTTGAGCGCAGAGCCGCTCCTATTTAGCATGGTCGAGAGGTAGGACTTGCCGAAGGAGAGAGGGATGGCTCGGAGCACCTCCTCACCGCAGCGGCGCGCAGTGCAGCAAGGGGATTGGCTTTCGCGCCTTGTACCGGAGCGGTACCACGACCTTGTGCTCTGTGTGCTGCTGTGGGCAGCGGTGTGGATTCTCCTGGCGCCGGCGATCTTTGGGAGCGGTGTGTTTGCGACCGCAGATAATCTGGCGTCCTGGAGCTTCCAGCCCTATCTGGAAGCCGCGCGCCGCGAGGGGACCTTCCCGCAGTGGATCCCGTACATCTTCAGCGGGATGCCCTCGTTTGCTTCGCTCCTTGTCACCGGGACACGCTGGTGGGACATCCTCATGCAGCTCACCATCGGGGTGACGCACGTGGTAGGGGATGTGCTGCGGAGCGATGCCGCACGGGTGTCGTGCTTCTACGTGCTCTACGCTATCGGTGTCTACGCCCTGCTGCGCTTCCGTGTGGGGCATCGCCTGGTTGCCTTCTGGGGAGCACTGGCGGCGGTGTTCTCCACCTTTGTCATCGTCTGGATTATGATTGGGCACAACACGAAGCCATGGGCGTTGATGACGCTGCCGTACGGGCTGCTCCTGCTGGAGCGGCTGCGCGAGCGCTTCTCGGTGCTGTGGTTCGGGCTGCTGGTGGTGGTCTTCCACGTGATGCTGCTCTCCAGCCATGCGCAGATGATCTTCTACCTTGCGCTCATCTACCTCATCTACGGGCTGAGCGTGCTGCTGGTGCAGCTGCTGCGGCGGGGATCCCTTGTGGGCACAGTGCGTGCGGCTGCGTGCGCGGTAGTGGCGGCAGTGCTGGCTGCGGGGATGTCCGCCGACCGGTTGCTCAGCGTGCGGGAGTACACGCCGTATTCCACGCGCGGGAGCTTGCCCATCCATCTGGATTCGCTGCAGCGGCAGAAGGCTGCCGAAGGTGGGCTCGATTACGAATACGCCACGAGCTGGTCCTTCAGCCCGCAGGAGATGATCACCTTCCTGGTGCCGAACTTCTACGGCTTCGGGAAGCTGCACTACGAAGGACCCCGGACGGGCTTCCGTCCGGTGGTGCTGCATACGTACTGGGGGCAGATGCCCTTCACCGATGCCGCCAACTACATGGGGATTGCCGTGCTGGTGTTGGCGCTCTTTGGGGCATGGACGTTGCGGCGCGATCCGCTGGGCATTGCGCTGAGTGTGTCCTCGGTGTTGGGGTTGCTGCTGTCGTTTGGGAAGAACTTCCCGCTCGTCTACGACCTGTTCTTCTACCACGTGCCGCTCTTCAACAAGTTTCGGGCGCCGAGCATGGCGTTGGTGATGGTGCAGTTTGCCGTCCCGATCCTGGCAGCTTCCGGGCTTGCGCGGGTGCTGCGCTGGCGGGAGAACCCCGAACCCCAAGTGAGTGCGCGCTTCTTCCGTATTGCCGCCGGCGGGCTTGCCCTGTGGCTTGCCATCGGCGTGATTGTGGCACTGGGGTTTAAGGATGCCTACCTGCGCGCCGTTGCACAGAGCGCAACAGGCAAGCAGCTCCCACCGGATTTGCACGAGTTCATCTGGCAGGAGATGATCGGCGATTGGTTCATCACCGCCGCAATCGGGCTGCTCACAATTGGACTGCTGTGGTGGTATGTCCGAGGGCGCCTTGCGAGCGCATGGTTCGGGATTGCTCTGGTGGGGTTGCTGCTCTGGGACCTCTGGCGGGTTGCGCTACGTCCGATGGAGCTGGAGCGCCGCCCGGGAGCGGAGGGGATCTTCCGCCGGACCGACGTCATAGAGTTCTTGCAGCAGGACCGCGATCTCTTCCGCGTAGCGGATTTCGTCAGCCAGGTGCCCAACGCGATGGCGTACTGGTTCTTGGAGAACATTCACGGCTACCACGCCGCAAAGCTGCGCGTCTACCAGGACCTCATGGATGTGGCGGGGAAGGGCGGCGGCTCGGTCATTGCCAATCCCTTCCTGTGGAATCTGCTCAGCGTCAAGTACGTGCTGGTGCCGCAGCAGTTGCAGCATGAGGCGCTGCAGTTGGTGTTCCGTTCGCAGCAGACGGGCACATTCGTGTACCGGAATTTGGCGATGCACCCGCGCGCCTTTCTGGTGGATAGCGTCGCGGTGCTGCCACCGATGGAGATCCTGCGGCGCTTGGAGCGTGGGGATTTCGACCCACGCCGGCTCGCCTTCGTCGAAGAGCCGCTCGAGCAACCCATCGAGCCGGCAGGCGAGCAGGCACGGGTGATCGTGCGCGTGCACAAGAACGAGTACATCCGGCTGGAGGTGACGGCTCCGGGGCGCAACTTCCTCTTCCTGAGTGAGATTGCCTACCCGCCGGGATGGCACGCATTCGTGGATGGCACGCCGACGCGGATCTACAAGACCAACTACGCCTTCCGCGGCATCATCGTGCCGCCGGGCACGCATACGGTGGAGTTCCGCTACCGCTCGGAAGCCTTTGAGCAGGGGCGCACTGTGAGCTTGGCAGTCAACATCGCCGTTCTGGGACTGCTGGGATTCGGTGCATGGCAGCAGTGGCGAAATCGTCAGAGGAACCAGCGCACCTGAGCGGCGTTGCGATGGAGACTGCTGAGCTCATCGAATGGTGCCGGCAAGAGGCAGCGCGGCGCGGTTGGGTGGAGTACCCAGAGGAGCTGCTCCAACGCTTGCAGCCGGAGCAAGCCGAGGCAATTGCAGCAGCGCTGCGGCGCACAACGCTGATGCGACTGCCAGAGGCGGAGATCCGCTTCTTCGAGTGGCTGCGCCAGGCGGACCCGCCCGTCTGGCAAGACCTCTGGGGTGACCCCGATGCCGAGCCCTACATCGTGGGCATCTCCTTCCTACCCCAGTTGGTGCGCGAACCGCAGCGCGGCTTCCCCATCTGCGACCTGCAGACGGTGGACAACTACTACTTTACTCCGGCGCACATCACGCCTGTGGAGGGGCGGCTCTTCCTGGAGATGGCGCAGGAGGCGCTGCTCAAGGGCGAGCCCTTGACGCTGGCGCAGCGGCTCCTGCTGGAGATTAGCCTCGGAGCGGTGGATATCTGGCACCTTGCCTACCACCGCGGCTGGAGCCTGGAGGAGCTCAAAGCCGCCGTTGCCGAACTCGCCGAGGCGAAGGTCCTGATACACCTCCGCCGCGCTGAGGAGCTTGCCGACTACGTCGAGTAAGCCCGCTACGGCTGCCAATCCAGCGGATGCAGCGGCAGCGGAAGCCGGTACCGGTGGAATGCATATAGGTCCGGCAGTAGCCGCAGGGAGAGCACCCCGCGCCATCGCTGTGGGGGAACGAAGAGCAGTTCACCGCTGAGCTCCCATGCACCGCCGTGCCGTCGAGGCGATAGCCCCAGCGCCAGTCCGAACGCACGGCTCCAGCGGGTGCTGCGCAGTTTGACCCCTTGTGCCCAGGTGCTCCCCGCATAGCTCACTATGCCTGCGCGCCAGCCCAGCGCTGGCAGCAGCGGCAGCGTCCCCAGGGAGCGGAGCTCGGTGCGGAGCTGGATTGCATTCTCGGCAGCCGGACCGGGGAAGGGCAGCACAGGGAACTCCGAGAGCACGTCCAGGCGATACTGTGCAAAGCGCTCCCAGTTCCAGAGCGTCTGCTGCCGTAGCTCCGCACACAGCAACAGGTGCGGGCTCCAGCGGTACCAGCCGTGAGCAGCGGTCTGGAGCAGTGTGTAACGGGCTTGTCGGGCAATGAAGGCGTTCCCCGCAGCGATGCGGAGTGCTCCGAAGGCGCGCCCGCCGAGGAGGAGACCGGATTGCTCCAATTCGCCAGCGAGGTAGCTCAGCCGCTCACCGCCGTCCGGAGTGGGGAAACCGATGCCGAGCGTTACGGCACCCCAGGCGCCGGTCAGCAGCAGAATGGGCAGCTCAGCACGGTCGGGCGCGGCGCTCTGCTCCCCACGCCGAGCCAGCGACGCCACGCCGAGGAGCACCCACGCAGTGTTGTCGAAGGCTTCGGCGTACGGGGCTGCCGTCGTACCCCGGTGGCGCGCCAGCAGCAGTGTGAGCAGGAGCTCATCGCGGCGGACCGTTCGCCAGCGCAGCCATGCGCCAAGGAGCTGCTCGCGGCGATGGTAGGTGGTGGGAGCAGGCGAGCGGAAATCCCATCGGGTGCCGTTGCTGTAGTGCCAGAGCAATCCGGCATGCCAGCGCGCAAGGGAGGGCAACGCTGCCGCATCCCCAATGTGGAGAGCAAACTGCTGCCGGAAGCGGTCGAACCGAATCTCCCCGGATGCGCGCGAAAGCAGCGGTACGGCGACGGTAGCGCCGGCGGCGGCTTCCCAGCCCAGGTCCAGCTCGCGTCGGTAGCGGAGGGAGAATCCCGCAGAATCCCCGAGGCGCCACAGAGGCGCAAGCTGCACTGTGAGCCCTGCCGAGCCGATACCCTCTGTGAGCTGTCCGCTGGGCAGCGCAGCGGAAGCGCATCGCAGCCGTAGCCGTATTCGCTTCCCGAAGCCTTCGGCGAGCGAGTCGGCAAGGAGCTCGGCTTCTGTGAACCATCCACTGGCGCGGAGCCGGTGGAGCTGGAGGGCAAGCCCGGCGGAGTCCACAGCGAACAGCCCCTCGCGCCCCAGCAGTTCGGCAAGCTGTTGGAGGCTTGGGGGCACCTGCGGGCAGAGCAAGCTCCATTCGGACCTGTGCGGTGGCAGGTACTCGATGGTAGGCAGCTCGGGAGCAAGCTCCTGTGCGAGGGAAGCCAGGGGAGGAATCAGCACCACCAGCGCACGTCCGAAGCTCATGCCGCGTCCGCTGCGCGAGCCTGCTGGAGAGCTTCCCACATGCGGTAGAGGAGCTGCTGGATGCCCTCGCCCGTGAGGGCGCTGATGAGCAGCGGGGATTGCCCATCAATGCAGAGCGTGGAGAGCTGCTGGCGCTGCTCCTCGGAGAGCAGGTCGGCTTTGCTCAGGCAGATGATGCGCCGCTTTGCAAGCAGCTCTGGGTTGTAGCTGCGTAGCTCCTGGAGCAGTGTGGCGTAATCGGCGGCTGGGTCCGGGGAGGTGGACTCCAGCAGGAATACCAGCACACGGGTGCGTTCGATGTGGCGCAGGAACTGCAGCCCAAGCCCGCGCCCGCTGTGGGCGCCTTCGATGAGCCCAGGGATATCGGCGACGACGAAGCTCTGCTCCGGTCCCAGCCGCACCATGCCCAGCACGGGGGAGAGCGTCGTGAAGGGGTAATCGGCGATTTTGGGGCGCGCTGCCGAGATCGTTGCCAGCAGCGTGGATTTGCCCGCGTTGGGGAATCCCACCAAGCCGACATCGGCAAGCAGCTTTAGCTCCAGTTGCAGCAGTCGCTCCTCACCTGGCTGACCTGGCTCGGCGAATCGGGGGGCGCGATTGGTCGGTGTAGCGAAGGCAGCGTTGCCGCGTCCGCCGCGCCCACCGCGAGCGACCACAAGGCGCTGCCCTGGCTCGGTCAGGTCGCCCAGAATCTCCCCCGTTATGGCGTCGCGGACGAGCGTACCACAGGGGACGCGCAGCTCCAGCGGCGCACCACTGCGACCGGTGCGGTTGTTGCCTTCACCGGGACGCCCGTTTTCGGCAATGTAGACATGACGGTAGCGGTAGTCCAGCAACGTCGAAAGGTGCGGATCGGCGACCAGGATGACATCGCCGCCGTTCCCGCCATCGCCACCGTCGGGTCCGCCTTTGGGGACGTACTTTTCACGCCGGAAGCTGACGCAGCCCCGACCTCCATCGCCGGCTTTGACGCGGATGATTGCCGTGTCAACGAAGGGCATTCGTGCTCGGCAAGCTATACAGCTCCAGAATGTGCTGGCGAAGGCGCTGGGCGGGTGTGTCCAGCGGGTCCAATCCCAATCGCGCAAGCCAACGGTCCAGGAGCGCTGAGGCGGCTTTCCAATCGGGGCAGCGTGCCAGTTCGCTCAGGAACTCCTCGTACGCTTCCTTGCCGCCGAACAATGCGGCGTAGCGCTGCTGGTTTTTGGCGGTGCGGAGCGAGCTGACCCGTTCGGGGAAGTCGGGAGCACCCTCCTGCATCGGAGCAGCAACCGGCTGTGGTGGTGTTGCCGGCGGTGCAGCTTCCTCCGGCAGGAACTCCCGCTGCCAGGATGCCTGAAGCATCTCCGGGCTGACGCTGCCGTCGCTCCAGAGCACCTCCTGCGGCGGCATCGAAGGCAGCAGGAGGAGCTCGAGATACTCGGCGTCAGCGGTGGGTGCGGCAGCATTGGAGGCGGGAGCGGATTCGCCCTCGGAGGCAACCAGGGTAGCCTCGGGAGCAGCTTCGGGTTCGTTTGCAAGCGCGGATGCTGCTGCTGGAGATTCCGCTGGAGCTGCAACCGGGTGGAGGGGAGCAGCAGCATCCGGGGTGGGGACGGTGTCGGCGGCAGATTCCCCGCCGGTGCTCAGCGGAGTGGGCTCGGGGGGCGCTTCGGGTTCCTTCGGGGAGGGAGCAGGCACTCTCGGCGGTGCTGGGGCTGCGCCGGGGAGGTCTCCAGCAGCGGGTTTGGCAGAGAACTCCAGTGGTAATGGCTGTGCACCGGGGAAGGTGGGTTCCAGCTCTTGCAGCAGTTGCTCCACCAGGCGCAGGAAGAGCTCGTGTGAGAGGAAACGCACTCGGTTGCGCTGCAGCAACTCCTCGAGCTGCTGTGCCAGGTAGCGGATGCCTTTGTCGTCGAGCAGAATGATGAGCGCCGCTGTGGGGACCGCATCTGCGGGGACATCCGGCGTGGAGGCGAAGAACTGCCGTAGCGGTGTAATGAGCTGCCAGAACTGCTCGGGGGTAAGCTCCAGGACGACGTCATCTGCCTGTTGGAGCAGCCGTTCAAACTCCACCACCGGCAGGAGCGCCGTCGGCTCTGCAGCGGGCAGCAGCTGGCGCAAGGCATCGGTGAGGTAGCTGTAGTCTGCGAGGTAGTCCAGCCGAAGCCGTATCTCCTGCAGCGGCTTGACCGGTTCCCCACGGAAGACAAAGTACTTCAGCGTGGTGCGGGGGCGGCACAGGAAGTTCAGCCGCACTTTGACGGCGGCTTCCAGCAGGGCATGCAGCTCGGCTTGTGGGAAACGGGCGTGGTGCAGGAGGTAGCTGTCCAGCTCCTGCAGCAGTGGCTGGAGCGGAGCGTCTGAGTACGGGAGGAAGGGATGGTGCAAGCGGCGCACGCGCTCCTCGTACAACTGCCATTGGGCTTCCGCCTGGAGGTAGCGCAGGTAGGCGGGTTCGTGCTGAAGCAGTTGCTGCAGCAGCGGGAGCGAGACCGAGGGCTCGGGCACTGCCACCAGTGCCTCCAACCGCTGGAGCTCCAGTGCGATCTCGCGCTCAAACACCTTGCAGCCACTTCGCTGTTGGACCTGCGACGCTGCTTCTCTGTGCGGTGCTGCTGCAGAGGTGCTCTTCCGAAAGGTGCCGCAGAGCTGAGCGGCGGCTTACCATTTGCTCATCCTGGGCAGGCGGTACGAAGGTCGGCGCAGGACTGGTCCCAGGATTGCTCCTGCAATGAATCCCCCCAGGTGCGCCCACCACGCCACACCGCCGACACCTTCCTGCGGGAGCATCGTTGCGTTGAGAAACTGCAGGAGCGCCCAGAAGACCAGGAAGAACCATGCCCGCACTTCGATAGCGGTCGAGAAGAACCCCAGCGGCACCAGCGTGATGATGCGCGCGTGGGGGAACAGCATCAGGTAGGCGCCCATGACGCCGGAGATTGCCCCGCTTGCCCCGACCGTGGGGATAAGGGAGGTTGGATTGAACATCACGTGCGCAACCGCTGCCGCCGCACCGCACAGGAGGTAGAACAGCAGGAAGCGCACATGCCCCATGGCGTCCTCGACGTTGTCGCCAAAGAGCCACAGGTACCACATGTTCCCCGCAATGTGCAAGATGCCTCCGTGCAGGAACATCGAGGTCAGCACCGGCTGCCACCGCTCCCACGACAGCGGCGGTGCCTGGAGGAAGTGCGCCGGAATGAGCGCATAGCTGAGCACGAACTGCTCCAGTGCCTCCTGTGGCAGCAGCATCTGGTAGAGGAACACCAGCACGTTGATGGCGATCAGCCCCAGCATAACGACGGGGCGCAAGGTGGAAGGAATGTTATCGTGGAGAGGCAGCATGTGCCTTTGCGTGCAGCAGGTGTGACCTCACAACGCTGTGGCGGCAGCCGAGCGCTGCCATGGGTGTTCTCCCCGCAGGAATGCTTCCGCTTCGGCAACATCTTCGGGGCTGCCCAGGAAGAGCGGCACGCGCTGGTCCAAGCTGTGCGGCTGGATGGAGAGGATCGGGCGCGTGCCATCGGAGGCGCGTCCGCCGGCTTGTTCGACCAGGTACGCTAAGGGATTCGCCTCGTATAGCAAGCGCAGCTTCCCGTTGGGGTTCGCGCTATCGGCGGGGTACATGAAGATGCCCCCGTAGTGCAGTACTCGGTGCACGTCCGCAACGGCAGTGCCGATGTAGCGGAGCGCATAGGGACGGCTGCCGTCTCCGGATGGAGTCTTCAGGTACTGGATGTACTGCTGCAGTCGAGGATCCCAGCGCAGGGCATTGCCTTCGTTGATGCTGTACTGCTTGCCCCGACGCGGGATGCGAAGCTGCTCGACCGTCAGGAAGAACTCCCCTAGCGTGGGGTCGTAGGTGAAGACATCCACGCCGCGCCCAGTGCTGTAGACCAGCGTGATGCTGCTGCCGTAGCAGACGTATCCAGCGGCAACTTGACGACACCCAGGCTGCAAGAGCTCTTCGATGCTGGGCTCGCGCGAGGTGTCTTCGACCGGACGGCGGTAGATGGAGAAGATCGTGCCGATGGTGACGTTGACGTCAATGTTGGTGGAGCCGTCCAGCGGGTCGAACAGCAGGATGTACTTCCCGCGCCGCTCGGGCGGCAGGATGATGGGTCCGGCGCTCTCCTCGGATGCCATAGCGCAGAGGTGACCGCCGGGCTCCATGGCGCGGATGATGACCTCGTTGGCGTAGGAATCGAGCTTGCGGACGGCTTCGCCGTAGATGTTCGTTGTGCCGGTCAAGCCCAGGATGTCGGTCAGCCCAGCGCGGCTCACTTCGCGCGCAATCAGCCGAATTGCCAGGAGCAGGTCTCGGAGGAGGCGCGAGAACTCCCCTGTTGCATGTGGGTGAAGGTGCTCCTGCTCAGCAATGTGCCGTTCGATCGTTACCAGGCGCTGCGCTGTGACGATTGCCATCCCGGGCAGCCCGAGCGTGTAACCTACTCAGCAAGGCGGATTGCCAAGATCGGGCACTTTGCCTTGCGCAAGACCCGTTCGGTGGTGCTGCCGAAGAGGAAGTGCTCCAATCCGCTCCGACCGTGCGTCCCCATGGCGATCAGCCCGATGTTGTGCTCTTGGGCGTAGCGGATAATCTGCTCGGAGGCGCGTCCGTAGAGCACCTCTCCGCGCACGGAGATTCCCTGGGCACGTACCTGCTCGACGAGCTTAGCGATCTCCTGCTGTGCCATTCGCGAGAGCTCCTGCTCCAGCTCGCTCAAGCCCAGTTGGGAGTAGCCCCAGTCAGAGGGGTAGATGAGCGGTTCGACCACGTGCACGATGTGGAGCGTTGCCCCAAGCGCTTTCGCCAGCGTTGTGGCGTATTCGAGGGCTTTCTGGGCATGCTCGGAGAAGTCCGTTGGCACAAGGATGTCGGCAATCTGCTGCATGAGACGGAATGCGGATGGTTCACTGACGGCGCAAAGATAGCGGATTTTCCCGCCACAGATGCTCACCAGAGCTGCGTGTGGACGCCGTAGCGGAGCTGGAGTTGGCGACGCGCTGCAAGGGCTTCGGCAGTGGTGCGGAATCCCCAGAGCTTGAGCCGATAGGCGGGTTGCCCATTGAGCACGATGAGCTCGTAGTAGGCGCGGTAGCCGCGCTCCTCCCACTGTCGGACCGCCTCCAGTGCGGCGCTCTCCGTTGCTACGTGTGTCAGCAGCAGCTCGTAGCCTCCGGGTTCGAGCCATCGGAGCTCGACCCGACGGTTGAGGGTGGCTTGCCAGGGTTGCTGTTGCAGGAAGTGCAGCGGACGACTGCTCCCCTCGGAGCGCAGGCGGAGCTGCCGTGCCGGAACACCAAGCCGGAGCAGGCGCTGCCGCACAGCATGAGCGCGGCGCAGCCCCAGTTCCCAATTCAGCCGGGCGTCCCCCTCCAAGCTGCTGTGCCCGACAAGCTCGACGACCCGTTCGGGATTGAGCCGTAGAAGCGCTGCCAGGCGCTCCAGCACCGGCTCGTAGGCTGCTGCAATGCTGGTGTCCCCACGCTCAAAGAGGCAGACCGGCAGGAACTCCGGCGTAAAGCGCGGAGGGACGTCTTGGAGTCTGTATTCGGCGGTCTGCGCAGCGGTGCGGAGCTGGAGCGTTGCTGCAGTGCAGCCTTCGGGCATGCGCAGGCTGATGCGGTAGTGGCGGTGGAGTCCGCGCAGCAGGCGAGCGGTCCACGCTGCAACGGAATCCCAATCGGGCTGGGTAAATTCGCCGAAGAGCCCACCCGTGTATGCTGCCAGATGCCGCCAGGAGGCGCGCTCGCTTGCCAGCCCCAGGTGCACGACCGAGACCGGAATCCCCAGCCCTCGGGCAAGGTCGGCGACCTCCTCCAGCTCGCACATGAGGGAGCAATTGTCCGCATTGCCGGTGATGAGCAGCAGGAGCCGTTGGCGGCTTGCAGGCAAGCGCTGCCAGTGCTGCAGTGCCTGCAGCAGAGTGCAAAAGGCTGCCGAAAGCCCTTCGGCGGGCAGCAGTCCGAGCGTATCCACCACCGCTGGGTCAGCATCAGCGGAGGTAAGGAGGTGAAGGCGCAGAGGTACTTCGCGGAACTGCAGCAGGATGAGCCGGTCGGCGCTCCACAGCTCTTGCAACACCGCCAGCAGGAATCGGCGGAGGGCTTGGGGCTCTCCGCGGGTAAGCTCGGAGCGATCCAGGCACACGAGGAGCTCATAGCCGCTGGTGTCAGTATACTCCCGTACGCTCTCAGGGGCAAGGCGGTACTGCCGTTCTCCACACCGGGCTTCGATGTGCCATTGCGGCGGCTGTGAGGGGAGCGCAGCCACCCGCCACAGCTCCGGAGAGGTCACCCAGAGCTGGTGCGGCAGTGCAGCGTTCGGAGGGTATGCGACGCGAACGACCATGGGGCTGTACTCCACCGGTGGTCTGGAGGGGAGAGCGGTCTCAGCACCTTCGGCGGTTGCGCTGCCTGCAGGCACCACCGCGATGGTCACGGAGCGGTGGAGCTGTGCCCGATCCCGTGTGCGGTACGCCGTGATGGTGTACGTAGTGGTCCGCTGTGGTTGGAGCTTGAGCTGCCCCTTCGGCGGGAGGGCACCGGCAATGCCGCTGATGGTGACGCTATCGGCAAAGCGGAAGCTCCAGCTCAGCGTTGCCTCGGCGCCGGCAGAGACCGCGCGCGGCGCGATGACATATTCTGGCTCAATTGGTGGCGCGCTGGCACATCCCATTGCGGCAGCACACAGTGCACCGCAGAGGAGCTCACGTACGGGACGCCTTCCGCAACACCAAGCCCCCGCTTGCATCGCGGTCTACGACAACGGTCTCACCTGCGGTGAACTCTCCAGCAAGCAACTTCAATGCCAGCGGGTTGGCAACGAAGCGCTCGATTGCGCGCCGCAAGGGGCGAGCACCGAACTGCGGATCGAACCCAATGGTGGCAAGCCAGTCCAGTGCGGCGTCGGTGACCTCTAGCTCCAGCCCGCGCTGCTGTAGCCGTTGGCGTAGCCGCTCCAGTTGCAGCTCCGCGATGCGCTTGACCTCGCTCCGCAGCAGCGGCTTGAAGATGATGATCTCGTCAATGCGGTTGAGGAACTCCGGACGGAAGCGCCGGCGCAGGAGCTCCAGAATCGGCTCCCGGAGCCGCTCCATAACCTCGGCGCGGTTCTCCTCGGTGAGCCCCTCCAGGGCTTCCTGGATGAGCTCGGTGCCCAGATTGGAGGTCATGATGATGATTGTGTTGCGGAAGTTGACCGTGCGCCCCTTCCCGTCGGTCAGCCGACCGTCCTCGAGGACCTGCAGGAGGACGTTGAAGACCTCGGGATGGGCTTTCTCGATCTCGTCGAAGAGCACCACGGAGTAGGGGCGCGTTCGGACGGCTTCGGTGAGCTGCCCGCCCTCTTCGTAGCCAATGTAGCCGGGCGGCGCACCGATGAGGCGCGAGACGGTATGCCGCTCCATGTACTCGCTCATGTCGATGCGGATGAGCGCATTCTCGTCGTCGAAGAGGAACTCCGCCAAGGCGCGCGCCATCTCGGTTTTGCCCACCCCGGTCGTTCCCAGAAAGATGAACGAGCCGATGGGGCGGTTGGGGTCCTGCAGCCCTGCCCGCGAACGCCGAATAGCGTTGGCGATTGCCTGCACTGCGTCCTCTTGGTCTACAATGCGTTGATGCAGCCGCTCCTCCATGTGCAGCAGCTTGGTGCGTTCGCCCTCCAGCATGCGCTGCACAGGGATTCCAGTCCATTTGGCAACGATTTCGGCAATGTCCTCGGCATCAACCTCCTCTTTGAGCATTCGCCCGCTGCGGTCGAGCTCCTCGTTGAGCTGCTGCAGCTGCCGCTCCAGCTCGGGGATACGCCCGTAGCGGATCTCGGCGACCCGTCCGTAATCCCCAACGCGTTCGGCGTCGGCAGCTTCGATGCGGAGTTGCTCGATCTGCGCCTTGACCGAACGAATCTGCTGCAGGAGCTGCTTCTCCCAATCCCAGCGGCGGCGAAGCTCTTCGTACTGCGCCCGCAGTTGTGCAAGTTCGGCTTCGATCTCCTCCAAGCGTTTCCGCGTGGCAACGGTTGCGTCCATGGCGGAAGAGGGCATTGTGAATACTTCCGGTGCAGAAGACGTTTCTCCTGGCGTAAATGGTGCGTAATACCGGTGCGCACCTCTTCGTCCTTGGGCGGCAGAGAAACTTCGCGAGAGGAGCCGATGGCGCTGTGGATTGTGCTGGCGGTGGTGGCAGTGGTGGTGCTCTGGGGAATTTGGGCATACAACCGCTTGGTGAACCTACGCAACCAGGTTGCCAACGGCTGGCGCCAGATTGACGTGCAGCTCAAGCGGCGCTACGACCTGATTCCGAACCTGGTCAATGCCGTGCGTGGCTACATGAAGTACGAGCAGGAGACCTTGGAGCGGGTCATCCAGGCACGCAACCAAGCCCTCGGTGCCCGCAGCGTAGGGGAAGCTGCCCAGCGGGAGGCAGAGCTTGCCGGCGTGTTGGGGCGGCTCTTCGCGCTCATGGAGAACTATCCCGAGCTCAAGGCAAACCAGAACGTGCTGCAGCTCCAGGAGGAGCTCACCAGCACGGAGAACAAAATCGCCTTCGCGCGGCAGTTCTACAACGATGTTGCCACGAAGTACAACATTGCCCGCGAGACCTTCCCCAGCAACATCATTGCGAAGCTGTTCGGTTTCCAAGCCGCAGAGCTCTTTGCCGTCGCTGACGAGCGCGAACGGGAGGCTCCGCAGGTCAACCTTGGCTGGTAGTCGGGAGCGACGGGGATGAACATCTGGGAGCAGCAGGCACGGAACCGACGCAACACGGTGCTGCTGGTGCTGCTCTTCCTCGCGGTGGCAGCAGCAGTGGGCTACGGGGCGGATTACCTCTTCTTCGACGGACAGGCGCTGCTGCTGACCCCACTGGCGGCGACTATCGCCATTGTGCAAGCGTTGGTAGGGTACTTCACCGGTGATAAAATCGCCTTAGCGCTTAGCCGTGCCTACCCCGTCACGGGGCGGACCTTCGCCGAACGGCAGCTCATCAACGTCACCGAAGAGATGGCGATCGCTGCCGGAATCCCGATGCCCAAGCTCTACATCGTGCCCGACCCCGACCCCAACGCCTTTGCCACAGGGCGCTCTCCACGCCATGCCAGCGTTGCCGTCACCGAGGGGCTTCTACAGCGGCTCACGCGCGATGAGCTGCAGGCAGTTGTGGCGCACGAGATCGGGCACATCCGCAATTACGACATCCGGCTGATGACGATGGTGGCGATTCTGCTGGGGACGGTACTGGTGCTGTCGGACTTTGTGCGTCGGGCGCTCTTCTACGGCGTCAACCGGCGGCGTCGCGATGAGGGCGGGGCGGTGTTGCTGGTGCTCTGGCTGGTCTTGGCAATCCTTGCCCCGATAGCGGCATACCTTATCGCTATGGCGGTTTCGCGCCAGCGCGAATACTACGCCGATGCCACCAGCGCGGAGCTGACGCGCAATCCCGAAGCGCTCATCCGGGCGCTGCAGAAGATCGCCGCTGCCGTTGCCCCGACAACCACAATCCCACAATCGCTGGCGCACATGTGCATTGAGGACCCTCGTGGGCGCGCAATCAACGAGCGCACTGGCTTCTGGAGCGAGCTGTTCGCCACGCATCCGCCGCTGCACAAGCGCATCGAAGCCCTCCGCAAGATGGCGTACCTGAGCGTTGCCTCGTGACCTTTGCGCTCTGCTTCGCTCCTCAAGCAAGCAGAAACTCCCCGCTCTTGGAGGCGGCAGACGGTTGTTTCCCTGGCGCTCGAGCATGTCAGGGAGCTCTTACGAACCGTGGGAAGAGAACGCTGGAGATGTGTGTTGACCAGCTGCAGTGAGAGTGCTATATTTGCACAAACTGCAGTCCAACAAACCGACGGTCTACGCCATGGCACGCCTCCTGTACCGAATTGCCGCAGGCTTGAGCGCATTTGCCGCTGCGGTGCTGTTGTACGCGCAGGAGCAGGTGGAGCTGCTCGGCGGGCGCGAGTACTGGTTAGCCTTCCCGCATTCGTGGACCTATCCTTCGGAGACGGCGCGGGGCATCTCGGCGTTACAGCTGTGGGTGGCGTCGCGGGAGGCTGCCCGAGTCCAGGTGTACCTGCGCGGCGGGCAGCAGCTCTACCGCGAATTCACGACGCAGCCGAAGAAGACCACCGTCATCCCCATCCCGATGGACCACATGAATGTGCAAAGTGGGGTGGTGAACGAGACGGGGATTCGGGTCGTGGCGGATAAGCCGATCGTGGTCACCGGCTACGTCAGCTTCAGCATCTCCGGTGAAGCCTTCATGTGCATTCCCTCGGAGGCGCTGGGCAAGCGCTACTACACGCTCAACATGTACCAGGACTGCGTGGGCAACGAGTATCGCCCGGCGCAGATCCTCATCGTTGCAACGCGCGACAATACCGTCGTGCGCTACGTGCCCACAACGGAGACCGACAACGGTGTTCGGGCAGGGCAGGTTGGGGAGGTTCGCCTCAACCGAGGGCAAACCTTCCTCATCAAAGCCAAAATTGATGCGCGCTTCAACCAGGATTGGAAGACGGACCTGACGGGCACCTACATCGAGGCAAACGAGCCAATCGCCGTCATCTCGGGGCACACCAAAGGCTCATACCCGCGTTACTCCTGCACGATGCTGGGGTCACCGGCGCACTTCATGCGCAATTCGCTCATGGACATGATGTGGCCGGTGGAGCTGTGGGGAACGATGTACGTCTCCGCCCCGATTATGTACCTGAACCGCCCGCGCAATGGCGTGGACATTGATGATGTAGGGGACCTCATCCGCTTCGTTGCCTCCGAGGATGGCACCGTGATTGAGCAGTTGCGCCAGGATGGCTCGCGGGAGTGGTCTCCCATTAGCCCGCCGCTGCGGAAGGGGCAGTGGTTCAACATTAGTGCTCAAGAGGTTGCCGCGGCATACCGTTCGAACAAGCCCGTGCTGGTTGGGCAGTACGGAAAGGCATGGCGGCTGACGGCGGTCAACCCGCTGCCGGGCAAGGAAGAGGAGGAGCCACAGAACCCGCCGCGCAATGGCGAAGGCATGCTCATGGCGTTGACCCCGCGGGAGCGCTGGGCAACCTACACCACCTTCTACTCGCCCCCGGGGATGGACAACTTCTTCATGATCGTCTACGAAACCGACCGGGAGCAGGACATCTACTTCGATGGCGTACGGCTGCGCAACAAGTTCAGCGGTGGGATTAAGAAGGTCCAGGGCACGGACTACAGTTACGTTGTCTCCCCGGTGTCGCCAGGGGACCACACCGTAGAGGGCAAGAACGGAGCGCAGTTTGCTGTCTACGCGTACGGGAATCTGGACCTTTCTAAGAATGGCTTTGCCTACGGCTATCCGACCGGTATCAACTACGCCATCCCGTGCGCCGATACGCTCATTGTGACCGACCAGCAAGAGTGCGGCAATATCCGCGGGCGAATTGAGGTGCGCCCAACCAGTTCGGCAACAGACTGCGCAAAGCTCTTCTCCGTCGCGCTCGATACGGCGGTCAACTACGAGCTGGTGCTGCCGGAGAGCTTCCGTCCCAGCTATGACCGGATTGTGGATCCGTTCGAGATCCGCGTCATTGACCCCCGTCAGGATGCCTACGCGGTGCTGGAGGTGATCACGCGCTCGGGCAAGCGCTGGACGAAGGAGTACCGCTACATTGCCGAGCGCGTAACCGCCGAACCCCAGGTGCTCGACTACGGGCGGATTTGCATCGGACAGGAGGTGGAACGGGAAGTGCAGGTGGTCAACTCCTCCGCCACCGTTGTGACGCTCAAGCGGCTCTATCTGCGTGCAGGGCGTGGGGAGTTCTCCATCGTCTCGCCGACGCAGTTCCCCATCGAGCTGCAGCCGAATGAGCAGCTGACCGTACGAATCCGGGCGCGCGCAACCAGCGCTGCGGTAGTTGTGGATTCGCTCTATGCGCAACTGAGCTGCTATGAGCAGCCGGTAGCGGAGCTGCGCGTCCAGGGTGGGGAATCGGTGCTGTGGGTGGATGATGCAGACTTCGGCGATGTCCCCGTCGGGGTTGAACGGATGCGTCAGGTGCGGCTCGAAGCCCGCGGGCAACTGCCGGTGGTGATTACGGCGGTGGACTGGGCGGACAAGACACACTTCCGCACGGAGGGCTTGCTGGAAGCGCTGCCGCTGCGGTTGGAGCCCAATCAGAGCTACACCTTCCGCGTGTACTATCGACCCGATGCCGTGGGCGTCGAGGATCGGACCCGTGCGCTCTTCACCATCGAATGCTACCGCCCGGAGAACACGCAGAACAAGCTCTACTCCGACTGGCGCGGTCGCGGTATCCAAGCCAACATCGCCATCGTTGGCTACGATTGGGGGCGGCGGCGCGTTGCCGATGCATGGGCGAACCTGGATGACGCACGGTACGGCTACGCAGGCGTCGTGCGCATCAAGGTCACTGGTAATACGCCGATGCAGAACGTGGACGTATGGCTCGACGATGGAGGAAGCGGAGACGCCGCTGCCTTCCGCGTGGACAAGACCACCCTGGTCGGGCGCACTTTGCAACCGAACGAGGAGGTGACCTTGCCGGCGTACTTCAAGCCGACGGCAGAGCGCCCCTACCAAGTGCAGGTGGTCGTGCGGGGATTTGAGAACGAGCAGGAGCGCACCGCTGCCGATGAGCTCCGAGGCATCGGCATCCAGCCACATGTGGAAGCAACGGGCTACACCTTCGGAGAGCTCTGGATTGGGCAATCGGAGCAGGGATGGGCACAGGTCCGGAGCACCGGTACGATGGAGCTCACGGTGCGGGATTTGGAGATTGTCGGACCCGACGCGGCAGCGTTCCAGGTGGAGCCGAACTTCCTGGCACAGTTGCGGGCGCAGCATCCGAAGCTGCAGGTGGGAGAGGTCCTGCCAGTGCCGGTGATCTTCACCGCACAGAAGGTCGGGGAGCATGTGGCGAACCTGCGCGTCATCTCGGATGCGCCGGAGACTCCGGAGCCTGCGCTCGTGGGCTATGGCAAGACGCAAGGGGTCGAGGCAACGGACTATGACTTCGGGCGCCACTTTGTAACGCTGCGCGTGGAGCAGAATGCAGCGGTCTTCGTGCGCAATCTGGGCTCCGGGCGCGTCCGGGTGGAGCGGATGGAGCTGACCGATGGGGACATCAACAACTTCCAGCTCCTGACGCAGGTGCCCTTCGAGATCGAGCCCAACGGGCAGTACCCCATTGACGTTGCCTTCTCGCCCGCAGAGGAACGGACCTACGAGGCGCGCATCACGTACTGGACCGATGCCGGCGTGGTGTACTCGCGGCTCCGTGGCGAAGGGCGCCGGGTCTACGGAGTGGTGCGCATTGGAGAGTACCGCGCGGTTCCGGGCGATGAGCTGGAGATCGCTGTCGAGCTCACGCGCTCGCAGAACGGCAACCTGCGTCCGGAGGACCGCGATATCTCCGAAGGGCGGGTCACGGAGTTTGAAGCCCGAGTCTGGTATGACGACCGGCTGCTGGAGCCGGTGCTGGATGTGGCGGCAATTCGCACAAGCGGCGCCCTGACCCAGGGGTGGACGGTGGAGTACGTGAAACCGCTGCCGAAGAATGTGCCGCCCGGTGGCACGGCGCCGATGGCAGCCTTCCAGGTCAAGTTCAGCGGTACCGAGCCGCTGCAGCTTGCCGGGCGCGAGCAGGCGCCACTGTTCTACTTCCGGGCGCGTGCCTATCTGGCGCCGATTGACCGCAGCCTGCTGCCGTGCCAGATGGTGCCGCTCAACCGCCCGTACGTCGTTGTGCAGGAGCAGCCCGGCACAGTGCGGCTGACCATCCCGTGCGTGGAGAATCTGCGCCTGGTGCGGCTCAGTCCGGTCGGGTACAGCCTCCAGCAGGTTGTGCCGCATCCTGCACATGGGACGGTTGCGCTGCGTTACAGCATCGGAGACGCCGGGCGGGTGCGGCTGGAGCTCTTCAATGCGATGGGCGAGCGCGTGGCAGTGTTGGTGGATGCGGAGCAGCCCGCCGGAGAGTATGAGCTCCAGCTCAATACCGACCGCTTCCCGGCAGGAGTGTACTTCTACCGGTTGGTCTCGGGTCCATACAGTGAGACACGCCGGATGGACATCGTGCGCTGATCCCGCTTGTGGCGTACTGCTGCAGGGGGAAGCCGTGCGGCTTCCCCCTGCTTTTTCGGGACGGGGTAGCGAAATTTTGTGTAACTTTGAGCCGCCAGAGATGGAGATGGCGCGGTTGCGCTCTCTGCGGCGGGTCGGTCCGGAGACGCTGCTCTGTATATGGGAGGACGGGCTGGAGGTCTACTTGCCGGTGGCTCAGCTGCGCGACCACTGCCCGTGTGCCCTGTGTCAAGGGGAGCAGGTCTTCGACCGATACATCCTTCCGGTGCGGGTAGTCAGCCCGGGAATGTACGAGCTGCTACGGCTGGAGCCGGTGGGCAACTACGGGCTGCGCGCCGTGTGGGGGGATGGGCACTCCACGGGCATCTACTCGTGGGAGCTGCTGCGCCGGCTGTGCGAGGAGCATGGACAGACTCAAGCCCCTGACGAAAACAAAGCAGCCCAACAGTGAACGCCATGGAAGGCACCCTGACACAACAGGTTCGGGCGCTGCGGGCACCGCGCGGCACACGCCTCCACTGCAAGAACTGGCAGATCGAGGCAGCCTACCGGATGTTGCTGAACAACTTAGACCCCGACGTTGCCGAAAAGCCCGAAGAGCTCATCGTCTACGGTGGGCTGGGGAAGGCAGCGCGCAACTGGGCGTGCCTGGAGGCGATCCTGCGCTGCCTGCAGGAGCTGGAGCCGGATGAGACGTTGCTGGTGCAATCGGGCAAACCCGTTGGGATCGTCCGGACGTACCAAGATGCCCCGCGGGTCATCATCGCAAACAGCAACCTGGTGCCGAAGTGGGCAACGTGGGAGGAGTTCCGCCGACTCGATGCCTTGGGGCTCATCATGTACGGGCAAATGACGGCGGGTTCGTGGATCTACATCGGCACGCAAGGGATTCTGCAGGGCACGTACGAGACCTTCGCCGCCTGTGCCCGGACCCACTTCGGAGGGAGCCTGCGCGGGCGCTTCCTGCTGACGGCGGGAATGGGCGGAATGGGCGGTGCACAGCCCCTGGCGGGTACGATGAACGGCGCGGCCGTGCTGTGCGTGGAGGTGGACGAGGAGCGCATCGACCGCCGGTTGCGCACGGGATACTGCCAGCACAAGGTCTATGAGCTCGACCAAGCGCTGGAGTTGGTGCTGCGCGCAAAGGAGCGCGGCGAGCCGATCTCGGTCGGGCTGGTCGGCAACGCTGCGGAGGTGCATCCGGAGATTCTGCGGCGCGGCATTGTGCCGGACGTGGTAACGGACCAGACGGCGGCTCATGACCCGCTCAATGGGTATTACCCGGCGGGCTACTCCAAACGCGAAGCCGATGAGCTGCGCCGGCGCGATCCAGAGCGCTACCTGCAGGAGGCTTACCGCTCGATTGCCCTGCACGTGCGCACCATGCTGGAGTTCCAACGCCGTGGTGCCGTGGTGTTCGACTACGGCAACAACATCCGCGGCGTTGCCAAGGAGTACGGTGGGGTGGAGAATGCGTTCGATTTCCCCGGCTTTGTGCCTGCGTACATTCGACCGCTCTTCTGCGAGGGGCGTGGACCGTTCCGTTGGGTGGTGCTCTCGGGCGACCCAAAGGACCTGGAGGTGACCGATCGGGAGATTCTCCGGCTGTTTCCGGAGGACGAGGTGTTGCAGCGCTGGATTCCGCAGGCGCAGCAGCACGTGCGCTTCCAGGGCTTGCCTGCGCGCATCTGCTGGTTGGGGTATGGCGAGCGGGCAGAAGCCGGTAAGCTCTTCAACTGGTTGGTGCGGACCGGGCGGGTCTCGGCGCCGATTGTCATTGGGCGGGACCATCTCGACTGCGGCTCGGTGGCATCGCCGTATCGAGAGACCGAAGGCATGCGGGATGGCTCGGATGCCATCGCCGACTGGGTGTACTTCAACTTTGCCCTCAACGCCATTGGTGGGGCAACGTGGGTGTCCTTCCACCACGGCGGCGGAGTTGGTATGGGGCTGTCCTTGCACGCTGGCATGGTAATTGTCGCAGATGGAACTTTGGAAGCCGAACGGCGGTTAGAACGAGTGCTGACCTATGACCCGCTGGTTGGGATTCTGCGCCACGCCGATGCGGGCTATGAGCAGGCGCTGCAGACGGCAGCGCGGCACGGAATCCGTATCCCAATGGCGCAGTGATGTCACACGGGTGAAACGTTTATGTCACAGTCTGTGTCTAAACGTCAGAGCGTGATGAAGCATCTAAGGATGCAGCAGGAGGAGCTGATGAAGAGCACAGCGATGAAGCAGCCGAAGCGACGGCGGAAGGGGCGTCTGCCAATTGCTCCGGAGCAGGTTCCCGAGGAGCGGCGGCAGCAGTACATGCAGTTGGTGGCGGAGATTGAGCGGCTGTATCGTACCGAACGGAAGCGCTTCTTGGGCTTCATCCGGCAGCGTGTCCGGACTCAGGAGGACGCCGAGGACATCCTGCAGGATGTCTTCGCCAATGTGCTGACGGCGGCGGCAACGGTCGAAGGTCCCATCGAGAACGTTGCCTCGTGGGTCTTCACAGCGGTGCGCAACCGCATCATTGATTCCTACCGGAAGAAGCGCACCGAGAGCTTCTCCGACGTGCAGACCCCGATGCAGCAGGACGAGGGGATGGAGTCCTTCGAGAGCCTACTGCCGGATTACAGCTACAACCCAGAGCGGGAGCATCTACGCCGGCTCATCTGGGAAGCCATCCAGGAGGGCTTGGCGGAGCTTCCGCCGGAGCAGCGCGAGGTGTTTGTCAAGAACGAGTTCGAAGGCATCTCCTTCCGGCAGATGGCGGAGGAGACGGGCATCAACATCAACACCCTGCTGGCACGGAAGCGCTACGCAGTACTCCACCTGCGCAAGAAGCTCAAGTCGCTCTACGATGCCCTCTACCAGAATTGAGCGCAATAGCCCATGCTGCTGACGGCGGCTCGTGCGCGAGCCGCCGTCTCTTTTTGTGTGCGCGGTTCAATCCTGCGCGCGCTTCTGCGTCACTGGCGCCGGAGTTCGGTTGCAGGGCAGATGCGGGCAACGAGAGTAACGGTGGACCTTGACCAATTGCGGCATAACTTTCGGGTCGTCCGGCGTTTGGTGGCGCCGGCGTCAGTCCTGGCGGTCGTCAAGGCAAATGCGTACGGTCATGGGCTTGTCGAGTGTGCCGAAATCTTCCGCCAAGAGGGGGCGGCGATGCTGGGGGTGGCGTTCGTGGAGGAGGCAATCCAATTGCGGCAGGCGGGGAATCCGCTGCCGATTCTGGTGCTGACCCCACCCCAAGCTGAGGAGGCAGCGCTTTTCTGTGCATTTGGCGTGCACGCCCTGGCAAGCTCTCGTGCGGTCATGGAGCAGTTCGCCGCCGAAGCGCGCCGTCGGGGCGCGGTGGTCCCCGTCCACATCATGGTGGATACGGGGATGCATCGGGAGGGCATAGCCCCGCACCAGGTGCTCGACTTTGCGCGGTGGCTGTTTGAGCAGGAGGGCTTGCAGCCGGTGGGGATTGCCACGCACTTTGCCACCGCAGATGAAGCCGACCCCGCCTTCCTCTGGGAGCAGCTTCGGCAGTTCCGCGCTGTGCTGGAGCAGTTGGAGGCGGCGGGAATGCGCTTCCCGTTCGTGCATGCGGCGAATTCTGCCGCACTGGTTCGCTTTCCGGAGAGCCGCTTCACCTTGGTGCGCCCGGGGATCGTGCTCTACGGCTATCAGCCCTGGCAAGGAGGCGAGCGCCTTCCAGTGCATCCTGCGCTGCAGTGGCGTAGCCGGGTGGTGGAGGTGCGCAGAATCGCTGCCGGAGAGAGTGTCAGCTACCACCGGCTCTATCGGGCGCAGCGCGATACGACGATTGCAACCGTACCGGTCGGCTATGCCGATGGCTACACCCGGCGCTTGAGCGGTCGTGCAGAATGCCTCATCGGTGGACGCCGCTTCCCCATCGTGGGGGCTATCTGCATGGACGAGCTGCTCGTGGACGTCGGAGATGCCCCGGTCCAGCCCGGCGAGGAGGTCGTGCTGCTGGGGCAGCAGGGGCAGGAGAGCATCTGGGCGGAGGAGCTCGCCTGTTGGGCAGAGAGCATCCCGTACGAGGTCCTGACCGCTATCGGGAGCCGGGTGCCGCGAGTGTATTGCCAGGAGGAGCAGGCGGATGCTGCGCAGCTCGTACACGGTGCGGTTGCCGGAGTTTGAGGGACCGCTGGAGCTGCTGCTCTTCTTCGTGCAGCGGGAGGAGCTGCCTATTGCTGAGCTCTCGATTGCCCGCCTGGTGGAGGATTTCCTGGAATACGTGCGCTTGATGGAATCGCTCGATTTGGAGCTGGCGGGCGAATTCTTCGTCGTCGCTGCGCAGTTGATGCTGCTCAAGCTGCGCTTCCTGCTGCGCCGCCCTTCGACCGGGGGGGAGGTCATGGAATCCTCCGAGCCCGACGATGCACAGCTGCTCCTGGAGCGCCTGCAGCAGTACCGACGCATCCGCTATGCGGCGGCGTTCCTGGCACTGCGGGCACGGTCGCAGCCGTTGCGCTTCTACCGCCGCGCAGAGCTGCTGCGGAGCACGGTAGCACCCCTTGGGCAGGGGAGCGCAGAGGAGCTCCTCGGAGCACTGCGCCGAATCCGTGCCCGCATGGGGCAGGAGCGGGCTGTGCCGCTGCCGGAGCGGGAGCCGGAGCTGGAACTGACCGAAGCAATGGAGCTGCTCCAACAGGAGCTGCGTCGCCGTTCGGTGCTGCACTTTGACCTCCTGCTCCATGGGCGCCCGCGACGGGAGCAGGTCGGACTGTTCCTTGCAATGCTGGAGCTGGTGCGCATGGGAGGCGCAACGGTGGAGCAGACGGAACCCTTTGCCGAAGTGCGCATTGCTCGTCGTGCAGCCGTGGAGGTCGCAGATGTTCCCCTTGGATGAACAGGTGCTGCTGCGCGCCGTGGAGGTGCTGGTGTTCGCTGCCCCGGAGCCTATTGCCCCCGGGGAGCTGGTGCAAGCGCTGTGCCGAGCTCTGGAGCTGCCGCCAGGGGCGGTGAATGCCGAGGAGCTCCCCGGACTGATCGCTCGGCTCAATGAGGAGCTGGAACGGAGCGGTCGCCCGTACCGGGTCGTGGAGAGCGCTGGAGGTTACCAATTCGCGGCGACGGAGGAGGCGAGCGAGTGGCTCCAACGGGCATTCCCCGAACGGGCACGCCGGCGCTTCTCCCAGGCGGCACTGGAGGTGCTGGCAATCGTGGCGTATCGGCAGCCGATCACGCGCGCCGAGATCGACGCCATCCGCGGCGTGCAGTCCGCTGAGGTGGTGCATTCACTCCTGGAGCGTGGGCTGCTCCAGATCGTGGGGACCGCCGCGGCGCCGGGCAAGCCACCGCTGTACGGGACCACCCCGCTGTTTTTGCAGGCGTTCGGATTGCAAAGCCTACAGGAGCTGCCCCCGTTGGAGCAGTTGGAGCAGGAGCCGCAGCTCCAGCTCTTCGACCCGGAAGCCCTGGAGGGATTGCAGCAGCAGTTGGAGCAGCTCCGGCAGTTGGCGCGTTCACAGTGAGCGAACGTTCAGCGCGCGCTGCTCCAGCACACTCTGGTAGAGCTGCTCGTAGCGCGGCAGGATGCGGGCGAGATCGAACTCCAGAGCGCGCTGACGGGCTCGGCGGCTGAAATGCTCCCATTTGCGCCGGTTGGTGAGCAGTTCCAGGCAGTAGCGCGCCATCCGCTCCGTATCGCCCAGCTCTGCCAGGAAACCGGTTTCGCCGTGAAGCACGACCTCTGGGATGCCCCCGACCGAGGTGGCAACAACGGGCACGCCGCAGCTCATCGCCTCCAGGGCTGCCAGCCCGAAGCTCTCCGATTGGCTCGGCAGAAGGAAGACGTCGGCTGCCGAGAGCAGCTCCGCTGTGACGGGTTGCTTCCCAAGGCAGCGCACGTGCTCGGCAACGCCGAGCTCGCGGGCAAGCCGCTCGGTCTCGCTCCGCTCGGGACCATCTCCTACCAGCAACAGCTTTGCCGGCATCACCTGCACCACCTCCGCCAGGATGCGGACCGTGTCGGGAGCGCGTTTGAGGGGACGGAAGTTGGAGACGTGGAGCAGCACTGCCTCCCCATTGGGGGCGAATTGTGCCCGAAGCGTGCGGGCATCGGTGGGCGCAAAGGCATGGGTGTCCACAAAGTTCGGGATGTGCTCGATGGGGCAGTTGACCTGGAACTGGTGGCGGGTCTTCTCCACCAGGAACTTCGACACCGCCGTGACAGCATCGGAATGCTCAAGGGAGAAGCGCACCAAGGGAGCGAAGCTGGGCTCCAGTCCCACGAGCGTGATATCGGTGCCGTGCAGCGTGGTGATGACCGGCACGGAGATGCCGTGGTGCTCCCAGAGAATCTGCTTTGCCAGGAAGCCGCTGACGGCGTGCGGGATGGCGTAGTGAGCGTGGATGAGGTCGAGCCCTTCATAGCGAGCGACGTCCACGAGCTTGCCTGCCAACGCTAGCGAGTAGAGCTGGAACTCGAAGAGCGGGTAGTTGGGCAGCTCGACCTCGTGGAAGAAGATGTTGCTGTCCTGGACTGCTTCCAGCCGCCAGGGCAGTGCGTAGGTGATGAAGTGGACCTGGTAGCCGCGCCGCGCCAGAGCTTTCCCCAGCTCGGTGGCAACGACGCCACTGCCGCCGTAGGTCGGATAGCACACAATGCCGATGCGCAGCATCGCACCGTAAGGCAATAGAACAGGCGTGCTCCGCGTTCCAATCCGCAGCCCGGCAACTGTAGACGCAGGGAGCAGCTCAGCATTGGAGGGCAATGGCTGCGGTGTGGCGCATGGTCGGAGCGATGTTGCTTGGGACAACGCTGTGCACGGGGCAGCATCGCACCATCGTGCGCGTGGAGCTTGAAATGGAGCTTGCAGAGCCGCCTCCGCCGCTGTGCCTGGAGGCGGGGCGGGAGTATGACAGCCTCCAGTTCTGGCGATGCCGTGCCCACGATAGCCTACAGCTTCTCCGCTGGGCACACGCGCGCGGGTACTGGTTTGCCCGGGTACAGGTGCAGGAGGACGCCGGAGCCGTGCGCTACCAATTGCACGCGGGCGAGGCGGTGCGCTTGGACAGCCTTGAAATCCGTTCACGGGAGCCGCTTCCGGAGGAGGCTGCGGCGGCGCTGCACAGGGCTGCTCGCTCGGTGCGGGGCATGGTGCTGTCCTGGGATGCCGTTTCGGCGCTCTTGGATACGCTCTTGGCGGTCTTGGAGGAGGTAGGCTACCCCGGTGCGTACGCCGAACTCCTGCAGGCGCGGAGGTCGGCGCAGGGAGCGGTGTTGGAGGTAGCTCTCGACGCAGGCGCTCCCGCCCGCCTGGATACGCTCATCGTTGAGGGCAACCAGCATACGCGTCCGGAGTTCCTCCAGCGCTGGGGCGGAGCGGTGCCGGGGATGGTGCTCTCTTGGCAGAATGTGGCTGCCGTAGCCGCTCGGCTGCAGCGCCTGGGCTGGCTGGAGCTTGCGGCACCGCCTCGGGTGCAGCAGCTCCCCGACGGGCGATGGGCAATGTGGCTGCAGGTGCGCGAGCAGCCCAGCGCTGCGCTCGACGGCGCAGTGGGATACGACCAGCGCAGCGGCTGGAATGGGATGCTGCGGGCTGCGCTGCAGAACCTGTTGGGAACGGGACGAGCCGTGGAGCTTTCCTGGTACCGTGCGGCGCAGCGCTTGCAGGAGCTCTCGGCAGCGTACGAGGAGCCCGTCCCGCCGTGGCTGGGACTGCGCTTGGGATATCGGCTTCGCCAGCAGGATTCCAGCTACACGGAGACGCTCTGGCAGCTTGGTGCGCGCGCCTACCTCCAGGGCGCAACGGGCGAATTCGCTCTGGGATGGCGCGAGATCCTTCCGGCTGCGGGAGCAACGGGCTACGCCGCAAGCTCGGCAGTGGAGCTGCTCACCAGAGCCTCCGTGGAGCGGCTCCAGCCGCAAGGGACGCCAGAGCGCGGCTATGCCCTTGGAGTAGCGCTGCGCCAAGCATGGCAGCGGGTCCGTACCGATTCCGCCCAACTGCGTCTCCTGCACGCGGTCGAGCTGGATGCCGAGCAGTATCGCCCCTTGGGGCACATGCTCGTGCTGCGGCTCCATGCCCATGTGCGCACGCTGTTCGGTCCTGCTGAACCGACGCAGTTCTACCGCGTCGGTGGGTCGGGGACGCTGCGCGCGTACATGGAGGCGCAGTTCTGGACGTCGCAGGCGCTCTGGGGTGGGGCAGAGCTCCGCTGGACCTTCGGGGTGGGGCAGTACGTCGGTCTCTTTGCTGAAGGCGGCTATATTGGGCGTCCGCAGGTGCGCGGGCTGTTCGGGTACGGCATCACCGGGCAATTTCCAACGGCTGCGGGAGCCTTGCAGATGAGCCTGGGGATGCTGCCGGGAGAGCCGCTGCGCCACGCTCGGGTTTGGCTGGGGCTGCTCCGCCGCGAATAGAGATGTGGGATCGAACACAGCAGGTGCGGATGCATCGGATTGCGCAGAGCCTTGTGCCGGCGGTACTGCTGCTATCGGTGCTCCATGCGCGGGAGCTTGCCCCAGAGCTGCGCGCCCATCTTGCGGTGCTGGGGCGTTCGGCGCGGGTCGGCTTTGCGGTATACTCGCTGACGCATCAGCAGTGGTACATCACCGAGCGGGCAGATGAGCCGCTCATTCCGGCATCCACGCTCAAGCTCTTCTGGAGTGCGGCGGCGCTGGAGTTGCTCGGCGATACTGCAATGCTGCGCACGCGGGTGTGCACCGATGGGGTCCTGCTGCCCGATGGGGAGCTGCGCGGGAACCTCTACCTCATCGGCGGAGGCGACCCACTGCTGCGGCTGGAGGATTTGGAGGAGCTCGTTGCGCAGCTCCGGCAGCGCGGGGTTGTGCGCATCATCGGTTCCGTCATCGCCGATGGTTCCCTCTTCGATGGCGAGCGGTGGCGCCCACACTACAGCGGCGATGCCGAGGTGGTGGAACCGCTCCCCCCGATTACAGCGCTGGGCTTCAATCGGAACCGAGTGCGCGTGCTGGTGCAGGCGAACAGGGGCAAGATGACGGCGCAGACGGTGCCGCTTTCGCCGGCGTTCCAGTTGGTAGTCCGGCTGAGCTTGGCTCGCAGCAGGCAGCGTCATGGCGTGCATGTGAGCACTCGCGTGTTGCCCTCGGGGGTGCAGCAGATTCTGCTTTCGGGGCGCATCCCGCCGGGGAGCACCTTCTCGGCGGAGGTGATGGTGGAGAATCCCGAATTCGCCACCGCGGCAACGTTTTGGGAGCGGCTACGTGCGGGCGGTATTCAGGTGCATGGGGGCTTTGCAACGGGAAGGGCTCCTGCCGGAGTTGTTGAGCTCGCGGTGCTGAACCGTCCGCTGCAGGAGCTGCTCCTGCTGGTCAACAAGCGCAGCGATAACTTCGTTGCCGAACACCTCTTCAAGCTCATCGGAGCGCGGGCAGCCGTTCCCGGTACGGCGCAGGCGGAGCGGGCACGGCGGTACCTCCATCAGCAACTCTGGCAGTGGGCGATCGCCTGTAGCGAATGCCGCTTCCGGGATGGCTCGGGGCTTTCGCGCAACAACCGCATCAGCGCCCGGGAGCTGGTCTGCCTCCTGGAACAGGTATGGCGCAAACCCTACGGCGGCGCCTTCTGGAGCAGCCTTCCGGTTGCCGGAGTGGATGGAACGCTTGAGAAGCGCTTCCGCACAACCGAAGCCGTCGGACGGGTCTGGGCAAAGACGGGAACACTGCGCAACGCCAGCGGACTTGCCGGGTACGCCATGACGGAGTTCGGCGAGCTGCTCGCCTTCGCCGTGCTCAGCACGGGGAATGTCCGCCATGCAAAAGCGCTGGAGGATTCGCTCATTGTGCAGCTCTTGCGCCTTCCCCCAGCCGCAGCCTATAGCCGATAGCGCTGGTATGCCCCCGAGGGCGGAGCGGTGTAGAGCTCCAGTTGCTGCCGCTGGTAGAGCTCCTGGAGACGGCGGCTGCAGTGCTGGACGAGCGGTCCAAGGGCGCCGTCCGGTGGTTTGAACCGCTCGGGTGTGCCGAACCATATGTAGCAGGCGGGCTCCTCCTGCAGCAGCCGGTAGTGCCATGCAACGGGCGCCATCGCGACCGGATGCTTGAGCCGCTGTACAAGCTGTGCGCACCCCAGCAGGGCTTCGGTTGCTCCGGCGGAGAGGTACTCCCCTGTGGCGAACACCCACAGGACGGAGCCGGGGCGGATGCGCTGGAGCAACGCCGGGAGCTGCAGCTCGAACTCTTCGGTGGAATTCCACTGCAGAGCTACCGCGCGGCAGTAGCGAAGGATGGAGAAGCGCTCCAATTGGTGCGGCGTCACCAGGAAGAGGCTGGGCAACTGGAGGGGACCGTAGGAGAGCACAATCGCAAGCGCGACGTCGCTCCAGCCGTTGTGGGAGCAGTACAGCACGAGCGGCATGGTGGCGCGCTGCTGCTGCCAGGGCTGCAGGTGCTCAACCTGGCGCAGGTAGAGATGCCGGAAGAGCTCGCGAATGCGGCGTCGTAGCCGCGCCACAACCCATCGCCGCAGCAGCTCCATCCCGCCGGTCAACTGGCGCTCTAACTGCTTCGTCTACTGCGGTGGCAAATTACACGTCCAGCAACAAACTATGTCCAAGCGCCACAAGCGCCGTGTGTTGGTGGGAATGTCCGGTGGAGTGGACTCCGCCGTTGCCGCCGCGCTGCTGTGCGAGCAGGGGTACGAGGTCATCGGCGTGACCATCAAGACCTACAACTACGAGGAGGTGGGCGGCAACGCAGCGCGGGAGTCCAGTTGCTGCTCCCTGGAGGGCATCAACGATGCCCGCCGGGTGTGCCAGCAGTTGGGGATTGTGCACCTGGTGGTGGATTTCACGCAGCCCTTCCGCGAGCAGGTCATCGACTACTTCGTGGCCGAGTACCTGAGCGGGCGCACGCCGAATCCGTGCGTGCGCTGCAACTGGCTCATCAAGTGGGGAGAGCTCCTGCGCAAGGCTGATGCGCTGGGAGCTGAGTACATCGCCACCGGGCACTACGCTCGGCTCGCCTACGACGAGCAGAGGGCTCGCTGGCGCCTGCTGCGCGGACGGGACCAGCGCAAGGACCAGTCCTATGCGCTCTGGATGCTGCCCCAGCCCTTCCTGGCGCGCACGCTGTTCCCGCTGGGGGAGCTCACCAAGGAGGAGGTTCGGCAGCTTGCCGAACGCTTTGGATTGCCGGTGGCGCGCAAGGGGGAGAGCTTCGAGCTGTGCTTTGTGCCCGATAACGACTACGCCAGCTTCCTGCGCCGAGCTGTGCCCGAGACGATGGAAGCGCTCCGAGGAGGTCCAATCGTGCGCGATGGGCAGGTCCTTGGACGGCATGAGGGCTATCCGCTCTACACCATCGGGCAGCGGCGTGGACTGGGCATTTCGGCACCGGAGCCGCTCTACGTGCTCGATATCGTGCCGGAGGAGAACATGCTCATCGTTGGTCCGCAGGAGCAGCTCTACCACTGGGGATTGAGCGCGCAGCAGGTCAATCTGATTGCCCTGCCGGAGCTGCCGCCGGAGGGTATCGAGTGCGTGGCGCGGATCCGCTACAAGGACGAGGGCGCCCCTGCCCTTGCATGGCAGGATGCCGAGGGGGTGCTGTGGGTGCGTTTTGCCGAGCCTCGGCGGGCAATCACTCCAGGGCAGTCCGTTGTGCTGTACCGAGACGAGGAGGTGCTCGGAGGCGGCGTCATTCGGACCTGGTGTGACTCCTTCCCCGCGGAATTCCCCACCGTTGCCGTATCGGCTTACTCGTAGCGCAGCGCTTCGACCGGGTGCAGTCGGGCGGCACGCAGTGCCGGTGCCCATCCCGCCAGAATTCCCGCAGTGAACGCCACGAGTAGCGCCACCGCAATGTGCTGCGGCGGGATGTAGGGCGTGAGGAACTCCGCCGCTGGAATCAGTAGCCGCACCAGCAACACCAGCCCTGTGCAGAACAGCAGCGCCAGTACCGCTCCGGCGGTGCAGAGTACGACCGATTCGGCGAGGAACTGCAGGGCGATTGCCCGGCGCCGAGCCCCGACAGCTTTGCGGATGCCAATCTCTTGGGTCCGCTCCACCACGGAGACGAAGGTGATGTTGACGATGCCAATGATGCCCACCAGGAAGGAGAGCGCCGACATGCTCAGCCCCACTCCCCAGACGCTCTGCCGGAGCACGGCGATGGATTGCTCCAGCGAGCGGGTCTCGTTGATGGTGAAGTCATCGGGCTGCTCCGGGCGCAGTCGGCGGATCTTGCGCATGAGCAAGCGGGCTTCCTCGCGGACATCATCGAGCCGCTCCAGCGAGCCGGCTTTGAGCACGGTGATGAAGGAGCGTTGCCCGCTGCCGAAGAGCCGGAGGAAGCGCTCCAAGGGGATAAGCACCAACCGGTCGGCGAAGTCCGACAGCAGCGTGCCCCGCTGCCGTACCACCCCGATGACCGTAAAGCGCTGCCCGGCGATGCGAATCTCCTTGCCAACCGGATCCTCGTCGGGGAAGAGCTGCTTGGCAATGACCGGACCCAGAACGGCAACGGGAGCACCCGAGCGCCCCTCCATCTCGGTGAAGAAGCGTCCCCTGGTAACGGCACCAGCAGGGGTATTGCCGTAGTCGTGCGGTACGCCGGCGACGGGGATGGATTCGGCTTTCCGGCTGCCCACGCTGAGCTGTGCGCGGGTCTGCCCCATGGGCATGGCATACTGGGCAGTTCTCACGGCGTCGGCAAGCTCCTGCGCTTGGCGGTAGCTGATGGGCTTGCGGTTGCTGACCTCTACCCACGAGGTGCGCCCGCTCCAATCCCACTTGTCCACGTACAGCATGTCCTCGCCGAGCATGTTGATGGTGTGCTGCAGCGAGGAATCCAGCCCTGCCAGGAACCAGCCCATCAGCGCCACGAAGCTTACCCCAATGGTGATACCCAGCGTTGCCAACACCGAGCGCAGCGGGTTTGCCCGCAGGGCGTCAAGGGCAATTGCGATGGCTTCCGAGAGCTCTGTTCGTGTCATGGCATGCTTGGGAGCTGCTCCAGATGCACCGGTTCGGGGTTGGGGGTATCGGATTCGATTCGCCCGTCCCGAATTCGGATGATGCGCCGCGCGTAGCGCGCGATGTAGTCCTCGTGCGTGACGAGGATGATGGTGTTGCCCAACTGCCAAAGCTGGGTAAAGAGGCGCATGATCTCGGCTCCGGAGGCGCTGTCCAGGTTCCCCGTTGGCTCATCTGCCAGGATGAGCGCGGGATTGACCACCAGGGCGCGGGCAATAGCCACGCGCTGGCGCTGCCCGCCGGAGAGCTCGTTGGGACGGTGGTGGAGCCGGTCGCCCAGCCCTACGGCTTCCAATGCTCGGCGGGCGCGCTCGCGCCGCTCGGCTGCCGGCACCCCAGCATAGATGAGCGGCAACTCCACGTTCTTGAGCGCCGTTGCCCGAGGCAGCAGGTTGAAGGTCTGGAACACAAAGCCGATCTGCCTGTTGCGGATGTAGGCAAGCTCGTCGTCGTCCAGTTGGCTGACGTCGCGTCCGTTGAGCAGATAGCGCCCGGAGGTTGGTGTATCCAGGCATCCCAGGATGTGCATGAGGGTGGACTTGCCCGACCCCGACGGACCCATGATGGCGACGTATTCATTCGGCTGCACCACAAGCGAGATGCCCCGCAGCGCGTGCACCTCCTCGCCTTCGGTGCGGTAGACCTTCGTGACGTTCTCCAGCACGATGAGCGGCTGCATTGTCCCCTCTACTTGCGTTGTGCCGAGCCGGAGGAGCGGACCTGCACGGGCATGCCGTCTTTGAGCACCTGCGTGATGGCATGGAAGCTACCGCTGATGACCTCCTGCCCTTCGCGCAAGCCCTTGCGGATCTCGATGTAGTCGCGGTCGCTAATGCCGGTTTCGACCTCAACGCGCCGGGCACGCCCGTTCTCGTGCACGAACACGATTGTCGGCGGCTCCTTGCGGGCGTTGCCGAGCGTATCGCGCTCCTCAGCGCGGACGGTCACAGCTTGGATGGGAACGGCGAGTACGTTGTGGCGCGTTTCGGTGCGGATCTCCGCATAGCAGCTCATCCCAGGGCGCAGCCGAGGGTCGCTGTCCAACAGCAGCAGCTTCACCTCGAAGTTGACTACCTCCTCCGGCGCAGCAGCAGCGCCGAATGCTTCGGCTTTGGCGCGCTTGGGGGAGTGCGAGATCTCGGTCACCACTGCGCGGAAGCTACGCCGGGGTATCGCATCCACAGTCACGGTGGCGGAGTCCCCAACGTGTAGCAGGGTGACGTCGTTTTCGTTGACCTCCACCACCGCCAGCATACGCCGCAGATCGGCGATGCGCAGCAGCTCGGTCCCCTGCATCTGCATGGTGCCGACCACCTTCTCCCCGACGGCGACCGAAAGCGAGGTGACGATCCCGTCGATGGGGGCGTAGATAGCGGTGCGGGAGACCTGCAGTTGTGCCTGCCGCAGCGCCGCTTGGGCGCGGTCGCGCTCGGCAAGCGCAGCTTGGTAGCGTCCCAGCGCCTGCTGGTAGAGGGTTTGCGCCTGCTCCAGCTCCTGGCGCGAGAGGAAGTTCCGGGCATAGAGCTCGCTGACACGCTGCAGCTCCGAGCGGGTGCGCTCCAGTTCGGCTTTGGCAACCTCGGCGGAGAGTTTGGCGGCTTCAGCAGCGGCGGCGAACTGCTCCAACTGCGTCTGCGCGATATCGGGGCGAATCCGCACAAGGAGCTGTCCACGCCGTACAGTGTCCCCCTCTTTGACCAGGACGGCGATGATCTCGCCGCTGGTCTCCGAGCTGAGCTTGACCTCCGTCTCCGGGCGAAGCACGCCCGTTGCGCTCACCGTCTGCGTAATCGTGCGCCGCGCAACGCGCTCCACTGTTACCACAACGGCTTCAGAGGAGCTGCTTCCGAAGACGACGGCGAGCACAACTGCTACCACTGCCACGAGGATGAGCGCAAAGAGCCACCGACGACGCTTCTTCGGCTGTGCCATCGCAAGGGAGGGCTATTGACCGACATCCTGCAGTTCACCCAGCGCAAAGCGCAGTTGCATGCGTGTTGCCTGGAACTCGTACGCAAGCTGAACGGCTGTGGTGTGAGCCGAAAGCAATTGGGCTTCGGCGGTGAGCCGCTCTATTGGGGTGAGCATGCCCAGCTGGGCACGCTCGCGGGCGGCAGCAAAGGCGGTTTCGGCGGCGCGCACTGCCCGTTGCGCAGCGAGCAATTGCGCTGCGAGCGCCTCCAGCTTGAGCGCGGTGGTGCGTACCTCGGTGATGATCTGCTGCCGCAGCCGCTCCACCTGCGCAGCCGCCTGGACCTGCTGCAGACGGGCGTTCTCCAACTGGGAGTGCGCGCGGAAGTTGTCGAAGATGGGCAGGCTGAGCTGCACCCCGATGAAGGAGCGCCCCAGTTGGGAGAAATCGCGCAGAGCCGAATTTGCCCAGCTCCAGCCACCGCTGGCGGTGATGGTCGGAAGGGAGCTCCCACGGGCAACGCTCAGGAGCGCTTCGGCAGCGCGAAGGCGGCGCTGCGCCGCTGCCAAGTCCGTTCGCTGCGCAAGCGCCTTCTGCACCAGCAGCTCAGGGGTGCTCACCTGCTGCCGGAGCGCCACGAGCTCGGCTTCGGGGATGGAATCTGCAATCTCCGGGTCGGCAAGGCGCAGCTCCTGACCAGGCTCTGCCCCGATGAGCAAAGCCAAGCGCAGACGGGCAAGGTCGCGCTCCTGCCGTGCCTGTAGCAGTGCGACCTCGCGGTTGGCAAGCTCGCTCTCCTGCGTGGGCAGCAGCGTCGGCGCCATTCGCCCGAGCTCCACCTGTGCGCGTGCACGTTCCAGCTCCTGCTGTGCCAGCTCGTAGAAGCGCTGCCGCACCGCAACGATCCGCTCGGCTTTGAGCGCCTCGATGTAGTGCTGCACCACCTGTGCAACGAGCTGCTGGCGTGTGAATTCCAACCCGGCTTCGGCAGCGTCTACAGCGGCGCGGCGTTGCTGGAAGACACCCTCGCGCACGAAGCCATCAAAGAGCGTGTACGTGCCGATCAGGCTCATGCTGTAGGAGTTCGGGTCCACCGCCGGCAGGCGGATGATCTGCCCTCCGACGTTGATGGTGCGCCCACCTTCGACGTTGAGCTGGCGGGAATAGCCGGCGGAGAAGGTGATCGAGGGGAGGTAGCTGCCGAAAGCGGCGGTCAGGTCCGCTGCCGCCGCAGAAAGCTGCGCTCGTGCCAGTGCCATCTCCGGGTGCCGCTCCAATGCCATGCGGATGCAATCCCGCAGCCGCAGGGCAGCCCCTGGATACTGCGCCTGTGCGGTCGCAGCGCCGATGAGCGCAAGCAGTGCGAGCACACGGCTCATGGCATCCTCCCGAAAGCGTTCCACGTCCGCGCCTTGAGACGTTCAGCAGAGCGCTTTTCACGCACCCCCGCATGCCCTCCATGGGAGGTGCACGGCGCTGGGCTCATCTGCGCCGAGGGCGCCGTGCGGGGCGCTTCAGCTCCGGTCCTGAGCTTGGAGCCGTCACCTGCGGCGTGCGCCGCTCGGCAAGCCGGTAGAAGACGTTGCAGTAGTGCACTCCGGGGAGCGGCTCTCCACCGAGCCAGAGCTGCAACTTCAGCTCGTGTGTGATGAAGCCCGCAACGGGGAAGCCCTCTTCGGCGATATGCAGTCGGGCAAAGGAGTTCACGATCGCCTGGCTGCTGAGCCGCGCGCCATCGCTGTAAAAGGCTGAACCCGTCGCAACGAATTGCAGCACGCGGCAGCGGTAGCCCAGCGTGTCCTGCTCTGGAAATGCCCGTGCCAAGACGGTGCGGACCAACACCGGTGCCGGCGAGGCGTTCTCCACCAGCTCCACTGTATCCTGCACCAGCCAGGATTCGTAGATCCGTTTACACTCGGGCTCCAGCGGTGCCATCAGCGGCAGTTGGAATGCCCCACCGGGGCAGACGAGCGGCTCTGCTGGCGCCTGCACGGAATGGCGCCCTCCCAGGCTGTCCATGCACAGCACCACCGTGCGCTGCAAGCATGGCGAATGCGGACGCAGTGCCTCCAGCGTATCTTGACGCTCGCGCGCCAGGAACTCCACCGGGGTCAGCCGGAGCCAGAAGCGCCCGGCGGCGGAGTCAACCGAATCGCACACCAGGCGCAGCGTCTCGTACCGATGCCGTACCAGAGGCGGACGGTTCTGAAGCACGATGCTGTCCTGCGCTTCGATGCGGTACAGCAGCGTATCCCCTGCGCGGAATCGGTAGGCAAAGCAGGTGCTGTCCGTGCCGAGCGCCCACTGCGTCCAGGCAAACGGCACAAGCAGCGCGAGCATCCCAACCCTCATCACTGCAGCCGCACAAGGCGGTACTGCAGAGATTGCTGCATCGAGCCCACTGTCTCTATCTGACCGCTGAACGCCATCTCCATTTGGGTCTCCGAATCCTCCTGCCGCGCAACCAAAAAGCCACTCTTGACCTCCACATACGCCACGCCCCGGGCGGTTCCGGTCCCCTGCACGCTCACCGTCAGGCTCACCGTGCCGTACTGGGTCTGCTGTTGAACGGAGAACTCGAACTGCGTGGTGGAGCGAATGCGGGCGCAGCGGGTTCCCAGGGTATCCACGAGCGCTTCCAGCCGATAGGTGGCTTTGGCACTACGCACCGAAGAACCCCTGCCGGAGGGGTCGAGAGTATCGGTGTGCGCGATCTCCCAGGATTCGCCAACCGTGATGGGCTTTGCGGGGAACTCGATCTTCCACGGGTGGGAGGTGCCCCGCACGCCGAGTATCCCTCCCTGACCGAACATCTCCCCACCAGCAAGACCGCTGGTGTCGAGCCATTGTTGGTGCACGACGGTTCCATTGCGCAGCAGCGTGAGCCGCGCTGCTATCGGGGCAAGCTGCATTGCAGTGTCCATCCCAACGGTCGGTATTCGCACCGACACCTTCGTTCCCTCCATGTGCCAGGTTACGGTCAGCGTGTCGCGGGCGTTCTGGGCGGACTCCAGGCGGAGCTGGCTTTCAACGCTGGTGTTGACCGTCATGGCTCCCATGCCGCTTATGTCCTGCACCAATTCGCTGGAGGCTGTGAAGGAGTACACCGCGCTGTAGGGAGCCTGGAGCTGCAGTGTGAGCGTCTGCGCTGCAGCCATTGCCGGAACGAGCATCCCGAGTGCGAGCCAAAGCGAGCGCATCGGAGAGACCGAGAGAGTGGAACAAACTTTGCAACGCAAAGTTACGCCTTCCCTGCCAAATGACGGCACACAGGACGCTCGGGTTTATCTGCCGGAGGGACCAAGGGGGAGGTAGCGCGTTTGCCAATCCGGGGCATAGGGTTCGCCAGGGACGGTGGAGTGGACCAGGGTGTAGTCCTGGAAGCCGGTCAGGTCCACAAAGTAGAAGTAGGCACCCCCGCGCAGTCCGGCGTAGAACCAGACCTCGTAGCTGCGCTGGTCCGGCGTTGCGGTGATGGTTTCGCGCTGGGTTGGGTAGCCGTACTTGAGCAGCACACGCCCTCGGTCCGAGCGCCAGCCCGTGCGCCACCGTGCGGAGGCGAAGTAGGTGTTGGCGTACTCAAGGCGTGCGCGGAAGTCTTGGAGGGCTTCGTTTTCGGGGGTGGCGGGATTGGGGTCGCGCGCGGACCAGAAGCGGAACAGGAAGCGCTGCCGTGCCCGAAGCTCGGTCAGAGAGCGTGCGAGTTCAAGCTCCTGAGGGGAGGCGAGCAGCTCCAGTAGCTCCAGCTCTTGGGCAACCCGGCTGGGGGAGTAGGTAGCGAATTCGCTTGCCTCGAAGAGGCTGTCCTCAGGGGTGTGGGCTGCCGGCGGTTGTGGCGGGAGTTCGGGGTTAAGGACGTAGAAGCGCTTCTGCGCGCTGGCGCTATCGGCGGAGGTGCGAGCCTGAACGCGGATGAAGTAGACTCCGCTCGAGATCACATTGATGGGCAGCTCCAGCACATCCGCCAGCGCATCGGCAACGGGGCGGTAGGGGCGCTCCAGCTCCCAGAGGCGCGTTCCGGAGGCGTCCAGGAGCTCGTAGCGCAGCGTTCCACCTTCGGGCGTGCGCCGCCGGGCGTTGTAGAGCTCCACGTAGAGCCGCAGCACGGGGTCGCTCCCTCGGTACTCTACCGAGGGGTTGGGGATGATCGTGTAGGCGCCTTTGCGGAAGGGAGATTCGGGGGCAGCCTCCGGTGTCAGGTGGTACCGGATGAGGCTTGCCAGTTGGATATCGCTCAGCTCCAGTCGGGTGCTGTCGAACGGGCGCACGGAGAGCGCAAACCGCGCCTGTGCTCGTCGGGAGCTATCGGCGACGTCTTGGATGAGAATCCGTACGGCGTAGTTACCCGGAGGCAGCAGGAAGTGCTGCTGCCCGATGAGCTCCCGTGCTGTATCGCCACGGGGAGCGGTGCGCAGCACGGGGACGATCCACTCGCGGAAGGCGACTGGGCGCCCGGCGCTATCGATCTGGACCCCGAAGTACAGCTCGCCCACATCGCCGCTATCGGTGTGGCGCAGGCGGACGGTGGTGTCGGGGAAGGAGTAGTAGAGCTCCCAGCGTGGCACTTGGCGATTGTGCCAGAACTGCGCCGCATCCAGCCAAACTTGGAGCGGCTGTGCCCATGCGCTCGCGGCAGCGCTTATGAGGAACCACGCAAAGCGAGCATTCATCCCGTTAAGGGCTCGGCTGTGCGCGCCGAAATTACAAAGCACGCGCTACAGCCCGACGCTGTAGTTCAAGCTGGTGTGGAACTCTGTCGAACCCTGCAGCTGGCGGCTATACCGGTTCACAAATGAGGTCCAGCTCAGCGTACCCCACTGCTGCAGCCGGTAGGAGAGGCTCGTGCGCAGCCCGAGTTGCGTTGTGCGGCTGTCGAGCTGGGCGCCCGACGTGCGCATCTGCGTGAGCGTTGCCCCTGCCGAACCCGAAAGCTTGCCGGGGATGAAGCTGTAGCTGACGGTCTCTGAAAGCGACCACAGCTCTGTGCGCACGGTGGGAGCATTGGAGCGCGAGAAGTTCAGCGCCGAGGAGAGGCTCAGCGTCGAGGGGAAGGAGACCGTATGCAATGCCGCGGCGCTGTGGGTTTGCTGCCGGGTGGCATCGCGTGTGAAGGGGTTGCGGTCGTCGGCATCAGAGAAGGAGTAGGTCAGGCTCAGGAGGTGGGAGGTGGTGCCGCTGCGCAGGAGCAGTCGCGGTGCCAGGGTGAAGCTTTGGAAGGTGTTCTGTACGCGCAGCGTATCATTGCTGTGCTCCATGCGGGTGCCGAAGTTGCTGTACTGCACGTCTACGCCGAATTGTTCGGTGGGATTCCAGCTTGCTCCTGCGGCAGCAAGGAGGCGCCGCGTGGTTGCCAATCGGGTGGAGCGGAGATTGTTCAGCCGAAGTCCGGCAGAGAAGCGTAGGGCGAGCGTATTGTTGACAAGGCTCAACGCCGGGGAGACCGTTACCTCCATGACGTCGTTGTAAAGCTGTGGGTAGCCCAGGGTGTAGAAGCCCGGACCGATCCACTGTCCGCTGAGGGCGAGCGTGAAGGAGGGCGAAGGAGTGATGCTCAGCTGTGCCTTTGCTGCGCCGTCGAGGTTGGAGGAGTAGTGCACCGGGAAGAGCCAACGCGGAAGCTCCGTAGACTTCTCTGGAGAGAAGCGGTTGGAGGTGTAGCCGCTGAGGGCGAGCTCGCCGCTGAATCGCACACTGCCGGCGGGGATCTGGAAGGAGAGCGCCGCGACGGCATTGTCCAGCGCGGGGGTTCGCACGGTATCGGTGCGTCCGGTGAGGGTATCGTGCAGGAGCTGATGGAGCCGGATGCTGGCGGTATCGTCCGTCAGGCGGACGAAGCTCAGGCGAATGCTGGCGCCGGATTCGGCTTCGTACCCGAGGCTTCCCCCGTAGACCCAGCGCCGGTACGCCCCGGCAAATCCGATGCTGCTATCGGCAGCGCGCGGATGCTGCACCACGCCGTAGAGCGCTGCCAAGCGCAGCGGACCTGGCGAAAGCTCTATCCCACCGCCCAGGGGGCGCAGCTCCCCAAAGGTCAGCTCAGAGAGCTGCAGCGAGAAGTAGCCCCCGTGCAGCCGCAGCCATGGGGTCAGTTGCGGACTCAGCCCGAACTGGTTGAAGGGCTGCAGCATTCCGGCAAAGGGCGAGCGGATCCCACCAATGGAGCTGCTCCAGCTCAGTTCCAGCGGGATTGTCACTGTGCCGAAGAGCACAAGCTGCGGGTTGGCAAATGCACGCACAGTGTATCGGGGTCGGTAGCGCTGCTCCGGCAAGGCGCCAGAGTTGGTGTATAGCTCAGCGGTGATGCTTGCATTGCCGCGAAGCTGCACCGGCTGCTGCGGGGATTGCGCCAGCGCCACTGCACCACCTGTCAGCAGTAGCAGGGCATGCCAGAAGCGCAACTGGTGTGCCATGGTGCTCAAACACCTCTTTGGGAGTACATGCCGGCAGTTGTACCGCTGGTGGAAAAGCAGCGTTCCGCCTACCGATTGGCGTTTGCAAATTACGGCTCGGCAACGAATTCTCACGCCCTCCATTCGTCATAGGGCACAGGACAGTGCACCCGACTGCGAAGATGAGGCGGATGCAACGGTGGAGTGCAGCGCTTGTGCTTGGGATTCTGGGAATTGGGCTTACCTGCTCAGGAAGCGGCAGAGGGCAGCTCTACGAAGAGAGCGCGGGGACCGTCCCCGACACCCTGCGGAAGCTCCTGAGCGCGGTTGTGACCGCCTCGCGCACCAATGCGATCACGCGCGCGGTTGAGCTATGCAGCCCTGCCGTCGTTGCCATCACAGTGGTGGACGAGCGCGAGGTGGTCTACCGCGACCCGTGGAGCTCCTGGTTCTTCGACGACCCCATCTTCCGCTTCTTCTTTGGCGAGCCGCGCGAGTATCGCCGCCGCTATGCGCTGCGCAACCTGGGGTCGGGCTTCCTCATCTCCCCGGAGGGCTACGTGGTCACGAACCAGCACGTCATCGGGGAGCGCCCGACGCGCATCACCGTGACCTTGGTCGGAGGCGAACATTACGAGGCGGAGCTGGTCGGCGCCGATTACGTCAGCGACGTTGCACTGCTCAAGATTCAGGGCAAGCGTGCCGGCGGCTTCCCCTACCTGCGGCTGGGCAACTCCGATTCGGTCATCGTGGGCGAATGGGTGATCGCCTTCGGTAACCCGTTCGGCTTGTTCGATATCAACGCCAAGCCCACCGTGACGGTCGGCGTGGTGAGCAACGTCGGAGTGAACTTCCAACAGGAGGGGCGGGTCTACCGAGGGATGATCCAGACCGATGCCGCAATCAGCTCCGGCAATTCCGGCGGACCGTTGGTGAATGCGTTGGGGGAGGTTATCGGAGTCAACGCTGCAATCATCTCCACGGCGCAGAGCTGGCAAGGGGCGGGCAGCATCGGCATTGGATTTGCCATCCCCATCAACCGAGTCAAGCGCATCATTGAGCGCTTGCATGCCGAAGGGCGTATCGAGCGCCCCTCGGAGCTGGGGTTCCGGCTGGATGAGCCGGAGCGCTACGAGCTGGGGCAGGGGATCCGCGGAGCATTGGTGGTGAGCGTGCGGCGCGGCTCGCCGGCGGACCGTGCGGGATTGAAGCCCGGGGATATCATCGTCGAGATCGATGGTGTGCCCGTCAATTCGCTCAAGGATGCGCAGTTGCTCCTTGCCGATGTCTACGTCGGACAGCGCCTTCGGCTGAAGGTGCTGCGGGGCAATACGCCCCATACACTCGAACTCCTTGTCGGCGCGCGAGGCTGATGCAGTCGGCACGGCTTTCCTGCGAGAATCTGCTCAAAATCTACCGCCGCCGAGCCGTGGTGCGCAATGTTTCGCTCTTCCTGCAGCAGGGCGAGGTCGTTGGGCTGCTGGGACCCAACGGTGCAGGCAAGACCACCACGTTCTACATGCTCGTGGGGATGATTCCAGCCGATGGGGGGCGCATCTTCCTCGATGGGCAGGAGATTACGCACATGCCAATGTACCGCCGTGCCCGCTTAGGGATTGGCTACCTCCCGCAGGAGCCCTCGGTCTTCCGAGGGTTGACCGTAGAGGAGAACATCCGCGCTGTGCTGCAATTCCGTGGGTTTCCGCGCCGCGAACAGCAGCAACGCCTGGAGCAGCTCTTGGAGGAGTTCGGTATCGCACACATCCGGACCCGCAAGGGCTACATGCTCTCCGGAGGCGAGCGCCGCCGCTGCGAGATCGCCCGCACGCTGGCAGCCGACCCCAAGTTCGTCCTGCTGGATGAACCCTTTGCCGGCATTGACCCGCTGGCGGTGGAGGACATCATGCGGTTGGTGCGCCGGCTCAAGGAGCGCAATATCGGTGTGCTCATCACTGACCACAACGTGCACGAGACGCTCTCCATCACGGACCGCGCCTACATCCTCATCGACGGCGAGATCTTCTGCACCGGTACGGCAGAGGAGGTTGCCGAAAATCCCGAGGTGCGCCGCCTCTATCTGGGCGAGACCTTCCGCCTGGAGCGCTACCGCTGGGAGTAGCTCCGAAAGGGGAGCACAGTAGGGGCATGGGATGGTAGGGGATGGCATGGTAGGGGCAGGGCATGTGGTCGGTTTATGGCATGGTAAGGGCAAGGCATGGGGGTAAGGTCATGGCATGGTAGCATGGTGGGGGCATGGCAGCATGGTGGCATGGTTGTGGGGACATAGTGGCATGGTGGTGGTATGGTAGCATGGTTGTGGGGGCAGGGCATGTGGTCGGGTCATGGCATGGCAGCATGGTGGGGGCATAGTGGCATGGTGGTAGTATGGTGGGATGGTAGCATGGTGGGGGCACGGCATGCCGTGCCCCCACAAATTGATTATGCCTCCACAAATTGATTGTGCCCCTACATTGTGCTGCCACTGTTGCTGCCACATTGTGCCCCTACATTGTGCCCATCTTGTGCCCCCACATTGTGCCCCCACATTGTGCCCACATTGTGCCCACATTGTGCCCACATTGTGCCTCCACATTGTACCTCACCATTGTATCCCCACAGTGTGTCCACATTGTGCTCCCACATTATGCCCTCGATTGTGCCTCCACCACTGTGCTCCCACCATCGTGTGGGTTTCCTGAATTTGGGGGCAGAAATTTGAGGGCAGAGCATGGGATGGCATGGGTGGCAGCAGATGGCAGCAGTAGCATGAGATGGCAGGGGCAGGGCATGAGATAGCATGGAATGGCAGCAGATGGCAGCAATAGATGGCAGCAATTGTGGGGGCACGGCATGCCGTGCCCCCACAGATTGATTGTGCCCCCACAGATTGATTGTGCCCCCACAGATTGATTGTGCCCCCACAAATTGATTATGCCTCCACAAATTGATTGTGCCCCTACATTGTGCCCACCTTGTGCCCCCGCATTGTGTCCCCAGCACATTGTGCTCCCACTATTGCGCCCCCATCATTGCTGGGATAATCCCGCACCGGTGGTTTTGTCACCCAAACCATTCTGCATTCATTGGATCGGTGCCGGTGGGATGGATGTTGCGGTCCAGGTGCCAGCGTAGGGGATTGGTCGCGATGTATTCGCGGATGCAGTGCAGGGAGCGGTCGTTGCGGATGATGTGTTCGTAGTAGTTGCGTTGCCAGACCGGCGCGCCGGGGGTGCCGCGGTATTCGTTGATGTGCTTGGTGGCAGCGGATTTGAATGAACGGACGATCGTAGGAATGGAACCCGGGACGGGTTTGCCGAATTCTTCTCGTCGCCGTCGGGGCACGGCGTGCCGTACCTCCACAGAGTTTTCCATCTCCTGTAATACGATAATCCCGTGCAGGTGGTTGGGCATTATCACGAATTCATCCAACAGGGCATGGGGAAAATGGTCTGGAATTGCCAACCAACATTCCTGCACGATTTGTCCCAACGGATTCAATCGCATCCTCCCCTCCACCACCGCGCCGAACAGACATACGCGGTTCTGTGTGACAATCGTGATAAAATACGCCCCCGCTCGGGTGTAATCGTACCCCTTCAGGCGAATGGAGCGGCGGTGGTGCTTCTCAGGATCGTAGGGCATGTTGCCAATTTCGGGGTTGTTCAACCATATGGTGCACGGCGTGTTGTTAGGGCATGGCATGCCGTGCCCTTAACAGATTAACAGATCACACGCTCTGTGCCTTCTCCAGCCGCGCGCGCACCAAATGAACGACCGCCTCGTAGACCGCCTCGCGCTCGCCTGCTGTCAGCCCCAGCACGTCGAACACCACCTCGTCCAACGCCCGCCGGTCGGGCTGCTGGATTTCGTCGACGACGGGAAGCACGGCATGTTGTTAGGGCACGGCATGCCGTGCCCTAACATTGTGGCAGATCACACGCTCTGTGCCTTCTCCAGCCGCGCGCGCACCAGGTTTACCACCGCCTCATAGACCGCCTCGCGCTCGCCCGCTGTTAGCCCCAGCACGTCGAACACCACCTCGTCCAACGCCCGGCGGTCGGCTGCTTGCAGGTCAAGTCTGTCGGTGTTCAGCAGAGCCTTTCTACAGGACACCGAGTCGAGGAGTGTGCCGTAGGGCACGGTGTGCTGGTAGGGCGCGGCGTGCTGTTGGTGCACGGCGTGCTGTTGGGGCACGGCGTGTTGTTAGGGCACGGCATGCTGTTAGGGCACGGCATGCCGTGCCCTTAACAGATCACACGCTCTGTGCCTTCTCCAGCCGCGCGCGCACCAAATGAACGACCGCCTCGTAGACCGCCTCGCGCTCGCCTGCTGTTAGCCCCAGCACATCGAACACCGCCTCGTCCAAGGCGTAACGATTGGCTATCAGGACTTGTCCAGCGATAAGCTCATTGCTGAGGAGTGATGCCTTCGGTCAGGCGCGCCCGCAACCCGATGATCGTCAGCCCGACTATCTCCTTCCTCTTCTCGTCCCAGCGGACGATAACCCCTTCGCCGATGTCCACTCCCACCGCCGGTCGGGGCTTCCCCACCGAGATGTAGAGCACATCCGCTTCCTCATCGTATTCCCAGTCGAGCCGAGGCTTGCCCTCTAAGATCTTGAGCGCTTCCATACGATTTCCCTCCTTTTGGATGGCACAGAGGTGTAGTAAGCCGTCAACACGAACCCGTCGGTCCCGTTGAGCTCTTTGTAGACAACCACGAGGTGCTTTCGCGTCAGAGGCGATTGGGCATACAATCGGATGGCTAAAAGCGTGCCCAGGTCCCCTTGCTGGATGAGGTCGGGGTCGCTGAGGGTCTCCAAGACACGGTCCTTCTGGTTCGCCATCTCAGGATGCCGTCTCAGGATATGCTCCCATCTTTCCTGAGTCAACCGTATGGGCGTATGGGCACTTGGTTTCGTGAATAGATCACAATCATCCGGATCGCTCACACGCTCCTCACCGTTCGCGTGCGCAAACTCTGCCATCGCTTTGTAGTCTATCACACGCTCCGTGCCCTCTCCAGCCGTGCGCACCACGTTGACCACCGCTTCATAGACCGCCTCGAGCTTGCTCGTTAGTTTGGTTTCTCTTCTACATGACGAATCTTGATCTCGTTGCCTAGTAGTCGCTGAAGATCCCGCTCTACAATCGAACCTATTTCCGGATTAGCCTGTTTTAGAGCACCGATTCTTTCAAGCAAGGTGATCTTTCGCTCGATTACATCAAGTCGCCTTTTCTCTATCTCTAAAGGCAACTCAGCTAAGAGACGAAGCATTTCAACAAAGAGCTTAGCTGCTCCAATAAGTCCGGCAGCAGCTCCAATGATGAGTTCAATTTGGAGTGGAGATTCCTTAGATAGTCGTGCAATTTTAAGCTCCAACCCTCGCTCAAGCCTCCGCCAACGGCGATAGAACTTCCGTGAATAAAGAATTGGATCGGACGCATTTTGAGAGAAAATTACCAACTTGTCATACAGCATTGTCAGGTCAAAGATGAACTCCGTCAGAGATCGCGCCGATAGCTCTGGTGCTTCATCGCATATCAGTATGACTCGCATTTGTACCTCCTTGACATGGACTTACACGCTCCTTGCCTTCTCCAGCCGAGCCCGCACCAGCTCCACCACCGCCTCATAGACCGCCTCCCGCTCGCCTGCTGTTAGCCCCAGCACGTCGAACACCACCTCGTCCAGCGCCCGACGGTCGGGCTGCTGGATTTCGTCGACGACGGGAAGCACGGCATGTTGTTTGTTAGGGCACGGCATGCCGTGCCCTAACATTGTGGCAGATCACACGCTCTGTGCCTTCTCCAGCCGCGCGCGCACCAGGTTTACCACCGCCTCATAGACCGCCTCGCGCTCGCCCGGCGTCAACCCCAACACGTCAAACACCACCTCGTCCAGCGCCCGGCGGTCGGGTGCTTGCAGGTCAAGTCAGTCGGTGTTCAGCAGAGCCTTTCTACAGGACACCGAGTCGAGGAGTGTGCCGTAGGGCACGGTGTGTTGTTAGGGCACGGGTGCTGGTAGGGCGCGGCGTGCTGTTGGTGCACGGCGTGCTGTTGGGGCACGGCGTGTTGTTAGGGCACGGCATGCTGTTAGGGCACGGCATGCCGTGCCCTTAACAGATCACACGCTCTGTGCCTTCTCCAGCCGTGCGCGCACCAGGTTTACCACCGCCTCATAGACCGCCTCGCGCTCGCCCGCCGTCAACCCTAACACGTCAAACACCACCTCGTCCAGCGCCCGACGGTCGGGTTGGTGGATTTCGATTTCAAGCGGCTGAATGAGTCGTTTGCTCATTTGCTCAAAGGCTGCTTCCAGACGTTCAATACCGAATGAGCGCATCACCTCGGGGCGAATTACCTCAAACTTGCGGATATCTATGCCCTCCGTCTTCAAAGCACCCTCGCCAAGATTTGAGCGCCCGTAAAGTTCGCGGAAAACGATTTGTGGCGATGAGGCAAGGGAAGCCCAAAGCTGGAGAGGATGGTCGCCGACAATCTCAAAAAGGTTGTGGTCCACTGCAACCCCGCAGCCATTCCAGAAAACCGCTGGACGGTCGTTGTGGATCATTGGCCAAACCACTTTTCCAAACTCCCTCACCCCCACATCCCACCACCTTCGCCTTCCCCGACAGCTTGGGCGTTGGTGGTAGCCCCGGGCTTCGCCCCAGCGGATGTATTCCAGCGCGGCGGTGTCTTTCAGCTCGGATTTGTCGCGGTGGCACATGAAGATTTTGTAGCGCAGGTCTTCGGGCTTGATGAGGATCGAGCGGCACTCGCGCGGGCTTTTGATGACCGGCTTCAGGAACTCCTCCTCGATCTCGCCCTCCCAGCCGGCGCCGTTGCGCACGTGCAGGTAGCCCGCAGGAGCGGGTTTGCCCGTGGGCTCCAGGTAGAAGAAGTCGTTGGCGCCGGTCTTGATGCCGAAGCGCACCTCGGCGATGTCGCCCAGGCGCACCAGTTTCCCCTTGCCCTTCTCCAAAATCGTGAAGAAGATGTCCGGGGCGCGCAGGTATTTGCCGCCCCACTTGTTGCCGATGTAGCGGGCGGTCTTGATGAGCGGTCCGTGCGATTTTCCCGTAGGGGCAGGTCCCTGTGCCTTCCCTGATTGTGCGCGGCCGCGCGGGGTTGGTTGGGCAACCACGGGGGGTTGAGGGCAACCACGGGGGATTGCCCCTACGTCGTCGGCGCCGCTTTCCAGCCCTTCCTCCAAAAGTTCGCGCTGGAGGCGGGCAGTGATACGGTAATCTGGGGTGCTCTGGCGCTCGGTGACGGCTTCGATGGCTTTGAAGAGCTCGGCGCGGGCAAGCTCTTCGAAGGGCTTCTTGAACATCACGAAGCGGGCGGTTTTGCTGAGTCCGTCTTCGCGCCGGTCATCGGGCGGAGCCAGGAGCACGATCACCGTGTTCACATCCGCCCGGGCAAAGGAGCGTTTCACCTCGTTGTCCAGCACCAGCTTGACGTGGCTGTGCCTGAGCAGGAACTCCTGCAGCTCGGCGCCGTAGCCCACATCCAGCCAGGAGTTGGAGGTGATGAAGCAGAAGCTCCCCTGCGGGTTGAGGAGCGAGAGGGCGTGAAAGTAGAAGTAGATGTAGAGGTCGCTTTTGCCATCGGGCTTGCGGAAGGTGTCTGAGCCGGGCTTGTATTGGAAGAACCTGGGCCAGGCGGCGGCGACGGAGTGCTGGAGCTTCTCCTTGTAGGCGGCTTTGCGCCGACGCCACTCGTCGGGCGTGTAGTCCTCTTCGCGCTCAAGCGGCGGGGCGATCTTCTCCTGGCGCACGTACGGCGGGTTGCCGATGACGATATCGAAGCCGCCGGAATCGCCCTCGAAGATTTCGACGAATGCGATGTCCCAGACGAAGGGGACGTCCTGCACGGTTTTCAGGGCGTTGAGGGCATCCTGGAAGCGGGCAAGGTCATCCTGCTTTTCTTCGAGCTTGGCGTGCAACTCAGCTTCCCTTGCCCTTGGTGTTCGGCTGTTCGGGGCGGTTGCCATGCCGGGCAGTTCGGTTTGGGAGCCGAGATGGGCTATTTGCCGGTTCAGCATGGCAATCTCGTTTTGCAGGGAATGGATTTTGTGCTGGAGGATTTCGCGGAAGAGCTGGAGCTCTTCGTGCTTGAGGGCGGCTTCGGTGATGTGCTCTCCGCCCTGGTAGAAGCGCAGCTTTTTGCCTTTGAGCTGTGTGAGCTTGCCTTTGAGCTGCGCAGGGATCTCCAGGTGCTGTCGGTGCAGACCGAGGTTGATACCGGCGATCTCCTGGACCAGGCTATCGCCCTGGCGCACCTTGAAGGAGAGGTTGGGAAGCAGCGGGCGAAGCTGAAGCTCTGCGGGGTGGATTTCGGTCTCTACTATAAGCTGCAGCCACAGGCGGAGTTCGGCGACATGCACTGCCCAATCCATCACATCCACGCCGTAGAGCTGGTTGCCGATGATGCGTCGGCGGCGCTCGTAGGGCGTCTCTTCGATACCGAGCTGCTGGTTGGCACGCGCCTGCAGGTCGTCCAGCACCAGGAGCATGCCCACAAGGAAGGAGCCGGAGCCGCAGGCGGGGTCGCAGATGGTGAGCGAGCGCAAGGCATCGTTGAAGCGGGACCAGAGGTTGTGTGCGGTCAGGGCTGCATCGGCGCTCTCTTTTTCGTCGGGGTCGGTGGCGAAGACGACGTCGTAGAGCAGTGGGCGGAATTCGGCGCCCAGCCGGTTGCTGAGCGCATCCACCAGCGCCAGGCGGCACATCAGGTCGATTTCCACCCGTGGGGTGTAGAAGATGCCGGCTCTCCTACGCAGGTCCTCTTCCGTCGATCCCTCATCCTCTTCCGTCAATCTCTCATCCTCTTCCGTCAATCCCTCAGAGGTGATGTTGACCAGGCTCTCGTAGACCTTGCCGAGCATCTCCGGATCTACAGCGACCTCCACATCAAAGGGCGTGGACTCCGCAATCGTGAAGTTGTAGCGTTCGAGGAAGCCTGGTGCGCTGCCGTTGAAGCGGTCGAAGAGCTGTTCGAAGAACTCGTCGGGCGGATTCACCGCATACGCTGTGTCGAGCTGGTTCTCGCGAAAGAGACCACCATTGAGGAAGGGCGCAAGTTGGAGCACCCGGCGAATGTCTTCGGGGAAGTAGCGATGCCCGCCATGGAACTTGTTGTTGAAGGCTTCAAAGAAGAGCACCCGCAGCCACTGGCTGAAGAAGGAGTCACGGGGCTGCCCCGAGCGTTTGTAGCTTTCCCAGAGGTGGCGGAGGAAGTGGGGATTCCCGCCGAGCCAGCCTTTGCGCTGGATGAAGTAGAGGAACATCAGGCGGTTCAAGAGTTGCAGTGCGTAGTCGTGCGCCCACCGCTGGGCATCCGGGCACCGCTGCTCGGCTCGAAGCTGAGCGAGCAATCGCTTTTCAAGATCGTTGAAGACCCGTCGGTAATCGGCAAAAAATTGTTTGGTAACTGCCTCGACGTCAAAGGCGCGGTTGAGCTTGTCGGTGACGGCGGTGATGGAGGGCTGGCCGGTCGGGCCGAGTTCATCGAGACTGAACGCCATTTTCGCCAGCCGTTCGATGGTGGTGCGGGCAGGGGAGCCGACCTCGTAGGGGAGGGTGCGCAGTTCAATCTTTCCATCCAGGCGTTTACGAGCCCAGGTGAAGGCAAGCTGACGGCCGTCTTGCGTCACATAACAAACCAGATGCTCAGCACTCATTGGAGCGAGCGCTTTTTGCACGGCGCGGCGGGCAGTAACCCCCGGCAGTCTCTCCTGCGGCCACTCCACGCAATAGACCGGCAGACCGCTCATCTGCGCTACGGGCACTGCTTGTACCTCGCAGGAGAGGGGCGAGGGCAATTGTAATCTCCGTTGCGTGAAGCCGCGCGGCTCTCCCCACCCGAGGTCCTCACAGAACAGCTTTGTCATGAGGGTAAGGTCCCGGGACTGTCCGAAATCTTCCAACCATTGGCGGATGCGCTCCAGGAGGGTCATGGCTTCTCTCCGGGTTTGACCAATCCAAGCGAGCAGATGATTTGTGGCTCGGGAGGTTCGCTTGTTTCCTCCTTAGGTACTTCACAGAGACTGCCCTCTTCTGCACGGCGGGCGACGAGATTGAGAAGATCGCTGTCCGAGATTCCCAGGCGCATCTGTCGGCTGATGGCTTCTTGAGCGGAGCTTTTGAGTGGGTAGTGCCAGAGAAGGTTAAGCACAGCATCGAGCTGTTGCAGAGCATCGGGGCACGGCATGCCGTGCCCTTTCGGGTGCTGGGGATCGGGGTACGGCGTGCCGTGCCTCGGGTGCGCTTGTAGGGATTGGCGGTACTGGTTCAAGCGCTCCCAGAGTTTGCGTCGCACGCTGCGGAGGCTGCCGAGTTGACCACCCGACGTTTCCTGCTCTTGGGTGGCGATTTGGACACAGCGTGCCACCAGCTCATGGTGGTTTTCCGCCCGCTCCAGTGCGGGTGTGTCCGGCGAGCAGGCGATGGTGCGGAAGATGGCTGAGAGCGACTGCGACACGAGGTTGCCCTGTTCGTCCACGCGGATGAGGGCATCGGTGCCATCGGGATAGCGCAGATAGGTAACAACGCCCGGCGGATTGTGAGCGCCCACCTCTGTCTCCGAGAGGGCGCGCGTCGCCGAGACAATCGGTGGGAGCTCAAGGGCTGCTTTTTGGTCCTCCGTGGAGGCGCTGTTCCAGACTTGCAGGGCAAGGCTTGCCAGGTCAATGTCTTCGTCGGCGCCCTCCTCGTCGAGCGTACCGGCTTTCTCCGTATACAGGTCGCGCAGGCGTGCGGCGGCTTCTTCGCCGAAGAAGGACTCATCCGTGCCAATGACCTCCTGATTTTGCTGGAGCCGATAGGTGAGCCGCTGGCGCAGGCGGATGATACGCTCGACACCTTCGGCGGGCAGGAACGAGTAGACCAGAATGGTGTCGTGCTTTTGACCGATGCGGTCTACACGCCCGGCGCGCTGGATGAGCCGTACGATCGCCCAGGGCAGGTCGTAGTTGACCACGATGTGGGCATCCTGCAGATTCTGTCCCTCGGCGAGCACGTCGGTGGCGATGAGCACCCGAAGCTCAGTCTCTCCCGGGCGCAGACCGCCGTTTGTGGAGGGGCTGAAGCGGCGAGCCAGCTCTTCGGGGTCGCCCTTTTGGTTCGTCACGACAGCGATGTCTTCAACACCTCTGGCGCGAAGCTGCTCGTGGAGGTACAGCGCGGTATCGGCAAACTGGGTGAAGATGAGCACCTTCTCGTTCCGATGGCGCTGGGCTACGAGCTCGTAGAGCGCTTGTAGTTTGGCGTCTGAGGTGGGATTCCACTCGCCTGCGCGCTCCAGGACGCGGAGCAGCGCCTCTGCGTCGGAGCGGAGCGCTTCCTTCAGTTCGGGGCGGAAGAATCTGGGATGGAGCCAGTGGAAGCGGTCGTGGTATTGCGTGCGGTACAAATCGTAGAGTCTCTCGGCGCGCTTTGCGTAATCGTTCCAGTCACCTTTTCCAGTTGGGGCAGCTTCGAGCGCTTCGGCTTGCTCTGCAGAGTTTTCGGCATCGGTTGTATCCACGAACTCTTCATCGGCGTCATTGACGGCGGTATCGAGCATGGCAGCGTCTTGCGTGCCGATAGGAATGGGCAAGCCATTTTCGAGGGCGTACAAGGTGACGAGGTTGCGCACGATGTGGCGCTCGACGGAGAGCAGGAAGCTATATCCGCTCGACTCCAGGCGCTTGAAGAGGTTCGTGCGGCAGAAACCGATCAAGCGCTTGCCCGCGCGGCTGAGGTTGCCCAGGATGCGCTTCTCCTCGCTGGAGGCGTTTTGTTCTGCGTTTGGGATGAGATAGTTCGCCAAGCCGTAGCGTGGGAGCTCTAAGTTTTCGATGACCTCCACGACTTCGTCGCGGAAGAGCCGGGCGTATTGGTCGTTTGGGTTTGACTCGTCGATGGGGAACTCCACGCGTTTAGGCTGGCGTAGGGGGAAGTACTGCGGTTGCCCGTTGAGCCAGACGTAGTAGCGCCTTCGCTCCTCGTCGAATTTGGCGTAGTGCTGGATGATAAAGCGGCGCGTGCGGCGCACCAGGAACAGGCGCATCAGGTCCTGCCAATCTTCAGGGAAGGGGCTTTGTTCAAAGGCTCGCAGGCTATGCGGGGAGGTCTGGAAGCGGGCGGTAAAATCGTTTTCCGTCTCACCGCGCTCCTGCTTCAGCCACTGGAAGTAGCGTTCGGGGCGGAAATGCAGGTCCTGGTCCTCGTCGAGGAAGAGGCGAAGCTGGTTGCTGATGTCGGTGTACTGCTTGTTGTACGGCGTTGCCGTGAGCAGGATGACGCGGGATTCGTTGCGCTCGATGTAGTCGCGGATGGCTTTGTAGCGTTTGGCTTCGCGATTGCGCAGGTTGTGGCTCTCGTCAATGATGACCAGCCGGTAGCGTGGCAGGTTGGGGAGCTCTTCGATGACGCGTCCAAGCGAGAGCACATGCCCAACGATTTTGTACTCTTGCAGGTGGCGCTCCCACATTGGCACGAGCTTCGGTGGACAGATGACCAAGGTGTCGTCGCCGTTATCCTCCTGCATGATTCGGGCGATGGCTGTCGCCATCAGGGTTTTCCCAAGCCCTACGACGTCGCCGAGCAGCACACCGCCGTGGCGGTGAAGCTTGCGCGCCGCCAGCGATACGGCGGCTTTTTGGAAATCCAGGAGCACATCGCGGAAGATCGCCGGCACCTTGAACTCGCGTTCACCCTGGCGCGCATCCTCTGAGAGGTGGTAGGCGATTTTGAGGTAGATCAGGTAGGGGCGGATGAGCTCCTTCCGTGCCCAACTGTTCTCAATCAGCTGTGCAAGCTCCTCGGTCAGGTCGATAGCTAAGGGATCGTTCCAGCGCTCATCGAACCACTGCTGGAGCTTGTGTGCAGCGTCCTGCTCGACGACATCTACGTTGAGTTCGCCTTGTTGGGAAAGCCCTGCTAAGGTGAGGTTGCTGCTGCCGACAAAGCCGACAAGCGGCGTGATAGGGTCCGGGCGCTTGACCAAATACAGTTTGGCGTGCAAGGGATAGCGGAGAAACGCCTTGATAAGCACCTTGCGCGCTCGGAGCTGTTCGGCTAAGCGCTGAAGCGCGCGTTCTGCCTCATTGGAGGGCACGCCGAATTCGAGTTGGTGTTTGAAGCTCTCGATGATGCGCCGCCGAAGCAGGCTGCGCGTGGGTCCATCCAGAGTGGAGGGCTTACGGCTTGCCCGATACAGCAGCCTCATCTCCTCTTCGGGCGGGCGATGCATCCCCACAAGCACACGGCAGGCGTGAGCTTCATCCCCGCCCTGGAGATGTTCGATGGCGTCGGCTAATTGAGCCCACCCGCGCAGGTTCAGGTAGCCGACGCAGAAGGAGCAGGCAACCGCTTCGGGCAGAACGCTGCGGAGCCCTTCGAGCAGTTTTGACTCGATGTTATCGTAAATGGTTGGCATGGCGATACACCCCTTGACTAAGGCATCCCGAGACGAAGCCGATGGGGAGTTCTGCGCGGTTGACTGACGACGCTCCGCTGGGTTGAATGTGGTACGCAACCCAGCGCTGCAACATATGACCTATGATTTGTCCGCGAGTCGCTTGTACCTAGCGGCCCTGTATTCTTTAGCCTTTCTAATGGGGTAAGTTAGGAGCAGCCACAAGCCACGAAGACACCAGTAAACTATGTAGCAAACTAAGATTAGAAGCGGGATTATGTAGTAGAACGTACCGCTGAAGATTATTGCAATAAGGAATAGGATGATAGTGCCGACCCATTTTAAGAGAACGCGGTACCAAACACTTTCCCGCGCGGGCTTTAGTTGTTCTGGCGTTGCTGTAGCAAGCTGATTCTTGTAATCAGATAAGAAATCTAAGATTGTCCTGAGGCTAATCGCAAAGTTGATGTTCTGCCCAGCTTTAAGCGTGGAGGAGGTTATTCCGATTAGTTCGCCCGATGTGTTTAGCAGAACTCCCTCACTACTGCCCGGCGAAATTGGGACGGTAGTTTGAATGAGTTCGACTCCATCATTTGTCAAACGGATGCCGCTTATCAAACCATCGGACACGGTTTTCTCAAGACCTAATGGGTTGCCGATTGCGACAACTCGATCCCCCGGCCTGAAGTTAGGATCGCTGGCAAAACTTATCGGACTGGCTTGATTAGTTTTCAGTTGAATCAAGGCTAGATCACGCGTTGGGTCACGAAAGACAATCGTGATTCTGTCAAAAGTTCCAAGGTCGGAGATAACTTCGGCGGAGTATGCATCTTCAAGCACATGGGCATTGGTAAGCACAAGTCCGTTTTTGTTTATAAACACGCCGCTCCCTTGTCCTATGACCGAACCGGTCGCATCGTAAGTAACGATCATCGTTACTGATTTCCCGACGCGCTCTGCTATGTCGGCGATAGATTGGGCTCTGGTTTCAGTGGCGAGGAGAAACTGAATCAGGAGAAGAGGAACAATTCGCCGAGCGCTTTTCTCCATCATAAGAACTATGACCATCGCCGATTCGGACTTGTGGCTACGGCGCATAACTATAGTCTATCTGGTTTCCACCTAACGCGCCTCTGCCGCTTTCCGCCGGCATAACATGCGCTGGCGGGTGAGTTGTCAACTTTTTGTTTCCATCATCTTTGTTTCCATCATCTTTGCTCTTCAGTCAGATGGTTGTTATGTAATCTGGTTGCCATCTAAAGTCCGCCTACGTGACCTACACTTCGGCGCGTAGGCCCGACTGCCGTCAGGCAGGCGCTTAGTTGACCAGGCGGCGATTGGACTTTGAACACCCTTGCCGTCGGGGTCAAGTATGTACCGCACACCCCTACATTGCAAATTTAAAAAACGGCTCTGCGACTGTCAAGCAAAAGTCCGATGTGACTTGCAGGCTTGCTCCCCCACGCGAAGTCGAGCTGTAAGGTGGGAAAGAAGAAGGTTCTTCAAGCTGTCTCCTTCCGAGCTGGAGGAGACCGATAGGCTTTACCGTCCTGCCGATTCTGTACAGCCAGATTGAGTTCAGGCGCAGAACAGCAAGCAATGCTTGACAACATGGATCACCGGCGCGATCTGGTTCTGTACCTTTGACTGCGTGGAAGTATCCGGGGTAGCGAACGCTCCAGCTCAGTGGCGGCGAGACGCCGTCCGCTGCAACCGGTTGTTAGGCGGTGTCGTGCTTCTCGTCCTTGAACTTGATGGCGAAGACTGACGCCACCGCGATTCCTATCGTGACGACATTGACAACAGACCAGATCTCCCTCGTGAGGTGCACTCTAAAGATCGGGTTGTACACGGCGGCCGTGATTCCCAGAACCCAGACCCAGCCCTGATGCCCCTGATCAAGTGCCTTGAAAGCCAGGTAGGCGAAGACGCCGCAGCAGACCCAGCGAAGCAGAATGTAGTACCCATACGGGTTCTCCGGGTTGAGGGCCCAGAGCAGCATCAAGCTGGCAAGGAGTTGTGGAACCCAGATTCGCCGCATGCCTCAGCCTTCTAGGCTTTCCGCAAGGGCCATGGCGCCGATCCGGCTGCCGAAGGTCATGATCGCGAGCAGCACGAGTTCGACGAGCTGGCCCCACATGCCCTTGATCAGGGTCGCCAGCATCGCGATCGGTACTACGCCGACGCCCGCGAGGAAGAGACCGATGAAGACAGCGCCCACGCCCCAGATTGCGAGCGTCAACAAGAGGCCCTTCATCCAGAGCGTTGCGCCGAACACGTAGGACGCGACGAAAAGCGCCACGCTTGAGAATCCGCGAGTCGCTTTCGGAATCGCAAGGGGCAAAAGGATGAAGACAACGATGCCGAAGGCCACCCGTGTCAGAACGGAGAACCACGGCAGTAGCTTCGTACTCGCCCAAGCCGCACCGAAGATAAAGACACCGGCGATTGCGATGCCGACGACGAGGAAGGCTCCCATGATGAGGAGGCCACCGAGCCCGGCCAGCGTGTCCTTTACGTTCATCGCGCGATCCTCATAGCCGCCTAACGATTGAGTTGACGCGGCGGCGGGAATCAAAGCATCCTTCGCCGCACCAAGCTAGTTGCGAGAAGCGCTCCCGCCGCTCGCGTCCAACGATTTGTTCGGCGTCGCACCCGTCAGTATTCTTCGCGCAATTTTACGACGGCAGCGATGGTCGCGACTAGACTGATAACGCCCGAGAGTACAAGCCGCCAGAGCGGGACGGACGTTTCGATAAAGAAACCCGCAGTGATGATGACGACCATGAATATGCCGTAGAGAATAGCAACGACAATTCCTACGATGAAGTTGTGTTTGGGGCAGTAGCTGCGTCGGCGTACACAAAAGCATAAGAGGACGCGGCACTATTGATTAACTCCAACCACCAATCCGATCATCGAGGTATAACCGCTGCGTTCGCCAAGATAACTAAGAGTTGAACTACTATCCAGGCACCAATAGCAGCTGGTAACACCGCAACCCATCTGAGCACCGTGACGAGTACAGACGGTCGCTTTGGGGGAAGCATAGGGGACAATTCGTAGCTCATGGGAACCCCTTGGAAGCAATTGATGACGCCGAACTATTGTATGGTTTCCACCTAACACGCTTATACCGCAAGTTGTCGGCATAACATGCGCTGGCGGGTGAGTTGTCAACTTTTTGTTTCCATCATCTTTGTTTCCATCATCTTTGCTCCTCAGATGGTTGTTGTGTAATCTGGTTGCCATCTGAAGTCCGCCTACGTGACCTACACTTCGGCGCGTAGTCCCGACTGCCGTCAGGCACGCCTCTAGTTCACAAGGCGTCGACTGGGCTTTGAACCCCCTTGCCGTCGGGGTCAAGTATGTACTGCACACCCCTACATTGCAAATTTAAAAAACGGCTCTGCGACTGTCAAGCAAAAGTCCGATGTGACTTGCAGGCTTGCTCCCCCACGCGAAGTCGAGCTGTAAGGTGGGAAAGAAGAAGGTTCTTCAAGCTGTCTCCTTCCGAGCTGGAGGAGACCGATAGGCTTTACCGTCCTGCCGATTCTGTACAGCCAGATTGAGTTCAGGCGCAGAACAGCAAGCAATGCTTGACAACATGGATCACCGGCGCGATCTGGTTCTGTACCTTTGACTGCGTGGAAGTATCCGGGGTAGCGAACGCTCCAGTTCAGCGGCGGCGAGACGCCGTCCGCTGCACGCCGTTGTTCGAGGCCCCTCTCATGCCATTGCCCACTCCACAGAAAGCACTTCTGCCTGCTCCATGACGGTCTGGGTGGCCTTCTCCTGTTTGTCGGGCGGGTAGCCGTACTTCCGCAGCACCCGCTTCACGAGGCGCCGCAGGTGCGCCCGCACGTTCTCCCGTTCGGCCCAGTCGATGGTCACGTTCCGCCGCACCGTCTCCACCAGCTCCCGCGCAATTCGCTTTAGGGTCGGCTCGCCCAGGACCTTTACGGCGCTGTCGTTGGTTTCCAGGGCGTCGTAGAAAGCAAGTTCTTCTTCGGAAAGGCCAAGTTGTTCGCCTCTCCGGTCCGCCTCGCGCATCTCCTTGGCTAGGGCAATGAGCTCCTCGATGACCTGCACTGCCTCCACCGCCCGGTTCTGGTAGCGGCGGATGGCCTGCTCCAGCATCTCCGCGAACGACCGCGCCTGCACCACGTTCTTCCGACGGCGCACCTTGATCTCGCCCTCCAGGAGTTTCCGCAGGAGCTCCACGGCCAGGTTCTTCTGCGGCATGCCCCGGACCTCGGCCAGGAACTCATCGGAGAGGATGGAGATGTCCGGCTTCTTCAAGCCTGCGGCGGAGAAGAGGTCGATGACACCTTCCGGCGTGAGAGCTCGCGAGATGATCTGCCGGATGGCGTGGTCCAGCTCCTCCTCCGGCCGCTCCTCTGCCGGTGCTCGCTTTGTCAGGGCTGCTCGCACCGCTTGGAAGAAGGCCACGTCGTCGCGGATCGCCGGATGTTTCCTAATCGCTCTCCAATTGCTGTGCTTTGTAGGCCTTCAAAAGGGCGCGGAACAGGCGGCCATGGTTCGGAAGCTTCAAATGGAGCAGCTCGTGAATGATGACCTCTGCCCGAACCTTCGAGGGCTGGCGCAAAAGGTCAAGATCGAACGTCAGGCGGCCGTTCGAGGAGCAGCTCGCCCATTTTCGCTTCATCGGCCGAACGTGAATCTCACGCGGCTGGACGCCAATGCGCTCGGCCCAGGCACGCACCTCCGCCTTGAAGACCTCCACCGGGACGATGTCTTCAAGGGGCGCCCAGCTGAGTCGATCCTTTCGCTTCTTCATCGGTTTCATCGGTGCGACTCGCGGAGGACCTGCAGTAGCCGGTCAGCAACAGACACCGGGTCCGCGACGCCGGTCGGCAGGAGCGCCTTGTAGATTTCCCTCCTCACCTCGCGTTCGTGCTGCTCGCTCGTGTGCCAGTGTGGGAATCGGTCCAGTACGTCTGCAATCTGACGGGCAACCGCCTCGCTTTCCTGAACTCCTTCGCGGCTGAGCAGCCAGAAGATCGTGAAGGCTTCTGCCGAGAGGTCCATGCTGGCTCGGGCAGACTCCGCTTCCTGCAATTCTTGCACCGGTCCGTCCACGAGCTGCCGGAGCGTTTCCTCTGTGGTGATCTGTCGCTCTTGAAAAGCCTGCACAATGGCTTCCGCCCGCTCCCCAATGGAGATCAGATAGGGCTGCTCTGAAGCCTGCGCCTCTACAATCTGCCGAATCGCCTTGAGCAAGTTGAATACTTTGACCGCATCCGGCGCGTCGTCCTGCGCCAAGCGACCGAGCGTCTCTACGTCGATCCCGTAAATCGCCGGTGGCTCCCGAACCATGGACCCATGTGTGTGCTCCTGGACAAGGCGAGCGGTCTTCTTGAGGAAATCCAGGCTGGCGATGGGGCGGGCCTCATAGCTGGAGCGCAGGACCTGGTACATCTCGCTCAAGGCACGGTAGTCATCGAGGAACGGTCGAAGGAATTCATCGGGCGAGAGGATCTCGTAGACTTCCTCGAGCTCTCGAAAGTAACGGTAGAACTTGTCACGCCCGTCCGGGTCACGGAAGTACTCCAAGACAGCTTCCACCGCCTTGTCACCTGAAAGCCCTGCCACGATGCCGAGGTAGTCGCGGCGCCCTTGTTCCATAAGCTGCCGAAACCGCTCCTTCAGGACGTCCAGGCCCTCCACTACCCCCTGAATGTCCTGAGAATCGAAGGCCAGGGCGCGCTCCAGGTTTTCAAAGATGCCCACGAAATCGAGGACAAAGCCTGAGGGCTTGCGCCGACCGGTCTCGTCCTCGTACGGCCGATTGACTCGCGCGATCGCCTGCAGCAGCACATGATCGCGCATGGGCTTGTCCAGATACATGCAGTAGAGGATCGGCGCGTCGAACCCGGTCAAGAGCTTTTCGGTCACGATGAGAATCTTCGGAAGCTCGTCCGGTTTGCGGAAGGCCTCGCGGATGCGTCGCTCCTCGTCCTCGCTCAGATGATAGGCGCGAAGTTCGGGAGGGTCGTTGGCGGCCGGGCTGATCACCACCCTCGAGTAGTCCGGGGGGAGATACTCGTCCAACAGAGCCTTGTAGCGGCAACAGGCCTCTCGGTCGACTGCGACCAGGAAGGCCTTGTAGCCCATCGGCTCGATCTTTTCCCGAAAATGGCGCGCCACGAACTCCGCGACTCGCCGCATGCGCTCCGGCGACTTGAGCATGTTCCTAAGGGTGACCGCATGTTCGAGGGCGCGGTTGATGTCCTCGATGTCACTCACTCCCTCGAGTTCGGTCAGAGCCAAGAATTCTCGGTCGAGGGTGTCGCGGTCCACCAGGAGCTCGTTGGGGGCGAGCGCATAGTGCAGCGGTACCGTGGTACCGTCGGCGATGGACTCGCGGATGGAGTAGCGGTCGAGATATCCGTGAGGCGGGTCGTCCACGCCGAAGACCTTGAACGTCCCTTTGCCGTAGGCGGTTCGGTCTATCGGGGTACCGGTGAAGCCGATGTAGGTCGCATTAGGTAGCGCACCCATGAGGTAGTTGCCCAGATCGCCGCCCGTGGAGCGGTGTGCTTCGTCCACCAGCACGAAGACGTTCGTGCGCGTGCAGATGTTGGCCGGGATCCCCTCGAACTTGTGGATGGTGGAGACGATGATCCCCCGACGGTCTGAGCGAAGGAGGTCCTGAAGGTGCCTCTTACTCTGCGCCACCTCGACATGCCCGAGACCAACCGCCTCGAGGTTGGTGAAGAGCTGCTGCTCCAGTTCGTTGCGGTCCACGAGCATGAGGACCGTGGGGTTTCCGAATGCCGGGTCCTGAATCAGGCGCCGGGCGACGGTGATCATCGTGTAGGTCTTCCCGGAGCCCTGGGTGTGCCAGACAAGTGCCCGACGCTTGTGTGGGTCCCGCGCTCGCGCGAGCACGCGCTCAACGGCCCGCATCTGGTGGGGACGCAGCACCACCTTGGAGAGCTCGCCATCGCGCCGCACGAACAGGACGAACTCCGTGAGCACCCGCAGTACGCGGGACGGAGCGATGAAGGTCTTCACCAAAGTCTCGAAGTCACCCGCCTGCTCGTCCCTCCAGTTGAGGAGATCCTTGGGCGAAAGGCTCCAGGTGGCGGCGTAGAGGAACTGAACCAGGTGCGTGAGGGCGTAGAGCTGCGCCACCGCCATGAGTTCGGGGCCTTCGGCGTGATAACGGCGGATCTGCTCGAGTGCCCGGGTCATTCCATCCAGGTGCCTCGAAGCTTTCGTCTCCACCACGATCACCGGAATCCCATTCACGAAGAAGACAAGGTCCAGCCGGATACGCCGGGTGCCGCTCTGAAAAGGAAGCTCGTCCGTCACGTGGAACGAGTTCGCCTCGACACGTACGGGGTCTATCAGGCGGACGTTACGCTCCCGTCTCTCTTCCGGAATGAAGACCGTCTTCAACCCCTTGAGGAACTCCCAGGCCTCCAGATTCCCCTCGATGCTGGGACGAACGCGCACCAGACGCCCCGCGATGTCCTCGGCCCGCTGGTGGTCCACCACGCCCGGGTTCAATGCCTGAAGCTGGCGGACGAGGACCTCGTGCAGCACCAGGCCTGTCTCCCCCCGGCGAAGTCGCGTCGCCTCCTCCGGAGGCAGGTAGGTCCAGCCCACCTCCACGGCGTAGCGGAGGAATGGGTTCTGCACCGCGGTCCGTTCGGCGCCGATGCTCATGGCGTCTACTCCAACTCGGGAAGGTGGAAGCCCTTGACGCGGACCTTTCCGGTCATGAGCTGATGCAAAAGAGTCTTGAAAAGTTCTTCAAGCGCAGCGCGGCGCCTCTCCTCGGCGGCGATTTTGGCATCCACCGCCTGCAACATGCGGGCAATTTCACGTTGCTCGTCAAGCGGGGGAAGGGGGAGGCTACTCTCGCGAAGCAAACTGAAGTGGCGATTATAGCCGCGACTGGGAATGTCAATAGTTGAAAGAGCGTAATAGACAAACAATGGGTCAAATAGCGTACTGTTCGGAATAAGAACTTGCGTTCCATCTGCTCCTGCTACAAAGGGAAAATCCACGAACTTAAGAACGCGGGTGTGATCGCCAAATACGATTACTGGGAGATTGTCTTTATAGGGTGATTTATCGGTGTAACCAGCAATGAAGGATTGTCCTTGGTCAATAATAGGCACTAATCCGATGGGTTGATAATCTGATTGCTTCACTTTGGGTACGCGAGTCGCACGAGTAATAGCCTGATCAAACTTCACCACCCGCCAGTGGGCGGGGATGGGGCCGATTTCGCTCTCCCGTTGGGGTGAAAAATTTTTCGCCCCAACGGGGACGGGGCCGTAGGTGAACAGGTGCTGCATCAGGCTCTTCTTCAATTCCTTGAGCGCGGCGATGACGCCCTCCGTCGCTTCCTTCGCCCGCTGCACCGTCCGTAACACGTGGGCAATGGCGCGCTGCTCGGGGAGCGGGGGGAGGGGGATGGGCAAATTGCGGAACACTTCTTTATTGACATGTGGAATGGTGGTACCGGTAGTTTTGCTGTTGAGCAAATCAAACTGTGTTAGCAGGAAGTAGTAAAGATAGTGGCGTTCTATCTGCTTTTCGGGATCAATTCGGACCATTGTGGATGCAAGGACTCCTTCAAGGCCAATAAAAACTTGCCCTGCTTTTGAGCCGTCCCAGATAAGCACTACGTCTTCTTTTGAGCAAAGAGGCAACTTTGACAAGTATTGAGCTGGAACCCACTCTGTAGGTAGGCGATTGCGAAAATAATCTGCCGTTAAATATGGCAAAGCTCCGAATTGGTATTTGGGTATCAATTCATCTGGCTTGCGGCCTTTAGTTAGTTTTACCGCCTCCCCCAACCTCACCACCCGCCACTCTTTCGGCAGGGGGCCGAGTTCGGTCATCTGGAAGCCGTCGGGGAGGGTCGTTTCATTCTGAAGCATGTTGCACCTTCGCTACCATTACCGGAAAATCTCCTCCAGGCGATACGCAAGCCTTCGCGCGCTCGGCCAGCCGGCCTTGACGAACACATCCAGTACTTCGATCAGAGCCCTGCGACAGGCGACGTCCTGCTGAAGTAGCGTCCGGTACTCAGCCAGGTAGCGCTCGACGAGTCGGACGATGAGCTCAGCGGCCATGGATTCGTACTGATAGCCTGCCTGTTGCCCGGCTGAAACCACACGGTGGATGCGAAGGAAGACACCGCGGGGATCCACGGGGATGAAGTGCTCCAGGGTCTCCACCAGGTGGTGCGCGACACTGGGAAGGGGTGCGTCCGTGAGCTCGTCGAGGATCGCACCGGCTTCCTGGTAGAACCGCTTGGACTGAGGACTGACTTCACGCACGCCGTGTGCTTGCCCCTGGCTCTTGGCGTCGTACGCTCCCGAGGCGAAATAGACTTCCCTTCCGATGGCATCGATGAGACGCATCAGCGACTGAGCTGTTTCCTGATCGGCCTGGGGCCACTTGCCGAAGCCGACCCCAGCATGACGGCCTTCAAGCTCCTTGAGGCCGTCTCGTGACGAGCGGAGTAGACGCTCGAGCAGTTCCAGCGCCCGCCTGCGAATCGCGTCAGCCTCGGGATCGGAGGGGTCCGTTGGGCCGTGGGTGATGGGGTTGCGAAGTTGCCCCAAGACGTGACCCGCCTCTGCGGGATAGCCGGCGGGATTCGAGACGATCTCGTGGACTACGTCGCGGGATAGCGGATGATCGCGCCAGATGTAGAGATCCGCGAGGATACTCATGCCGAACTCGCGGACCCGGTTCGCGCCAGGACCGGCGCTGATCCGCTCGAAGATGGCCTTCGTAACATTGGCCACGCGATCGGGTTCTGCGCCGACTAGCCGGCTGAGGGGACCGACAAGCAGTCCCTGAAGGACTCCACGGCTTGCCTCTTTACGAGCCAGCCGCTCGATGATGGACCACATCAGCTCGTGGGCCGTCCGGTAAAGGGCATCTAAGCGAGCAGCGATCTGATAGCGCACAGCTGGAACTGGGTCGTCGCTTAGCGCTTCTATCGCTTTGAGGACATATGGCGTGGCGCAGTCTTGGTGACTCGCCAGAATGATCAGCCCTTGGGCCGCGTCGATCCTGGCTGCTGGGCTTCCCCATGAAGGATGTTCGTCGAACTGGGCATCGTACTGAGGGTCATGGACCGGCTCATGGTGGCGGCACGCCTCGAGGAGAACGGCCATTATGAACGTGCCGGGCTCCTCGCCACCGGAGAGACCCTCGGCTCTTGCGATACGCGCACATCCCTGCGCGAGGATTCCCCAGGCATAGTCCTTTTGCTTTGGGTGTACGTCGTCCGCGTTGGCGCGACCCAGAGCGTCGTAAAGGGCACGCAGGGCCGGAAGCACGGAGTGGGCTTCTTCCAAGGTAGGGGTGGAGTTGAGATGCCGGTCAGCGAACTCCTTGACCGGCCGCTCCAGCTCGCGGATCCTTCGGTTTCCCTCGGCTTCGACCGGGACCCCTTGATCCTCGAGATAGTCCTCCTCCCCGTAAGTGCCGAACCACTCCTCTTCTAAGCCCACGGGTGGTTGATTAGGTGGGACAGCGTTATGGGCTTGAAGCTCTGCTAATTTCTGGTGCGCCTCGTCGGTAACGATGGCGGCGAGGGGCAGGCATCCGAGAAGCCGGTCCCGAACTTGTTCGGCCTCCTCGCGCCGATCTGCCGGCATCGCGTCAGGGATGCCCAAAATAGCCCGTTCGATCTTCCGACGCTGATTGCCTCGCAGGATCGGGAATACTGCCTTGAGGTAATCACCAGCCGGCACAGTGGTGTCATGGCACGTAAGAATCGGAACCGCCCAGGCGAGCGGCAATATCTCCAAGCCTAGGGTTTCAGGAAAACGGGCCCCCGCAAGAAGAAGCCGCCGCCAGGCAACAGCGAGCTGGTTTTCCGAGACGAAAATCCCGATCAAAGCACGGAGCGTGCTTTTGCTGTCTTTTTCGGTTGCTAGTCCTTCCAGGAAGTTCTGGAAGGCATCTAGCATCTTGATGGGCTCTTCTTCGCGGTAGGTATCTCCCTCGTCCCAGACGGAGCTGTAATCTTCGAGCAGACGTGCTTGCTGATCACGGAAGTCGAAGACCGCCTGCTCCGTCTCACGGAAGGGCTGAGAATGCCTTTGGCCGACATACGATTCCAGAACACGCACAAGAGTGCGTGTCGCCTCTTCTGGCGCCGTTTCCAGGAATGCGGGGAAGGACTCGGCCAGCTGGTACAATGCGCTCTCATAGTGCTGGCGGCGGTTCGAAACCAGAGGGAAGATGCGGCTGCCTCCGATGGGGGTCGGCTCCTGTGATTCCTCTTGGTGGCCAAAGGCGGCGCAATAGATGCTCGCCACTAATGTCGGATCGAGCTTAATGAGCCGTATAACTTCTCGGGCCAGCCAAGGAATCTCTTCAAAGCCGAACTCCGAAATGTGCACAGGCTCCAGACAACGGCGAATAAGCAGGCTAGATGCCGCGGGGTCGCTCTCGAACGTTCGGCAAACGCACTGGAGCGCATGGACCACCAGCCAAGAATCCCTAGGCACGTGAGACCATGCAAACTCCAGAAGCCGTCGCGCTGTATGTCCGGCGGCGGTCCGCTGCTCGGGGGTAAAGCTCTCAGGGTGGTCACACATGGTTGCGAGCAGGGCTCGAACGGTGTAAGCGACCGATGGCCGGAGCCTCCGGCTGACGCGTTCCAGCAGTTCGCACCACGGACCGGCATTGGGACCTGCAAGAGTCTTGCCCCCCATCCCAGCTAGTAGAGCCCCGACCAGGTGGCGAATGGCGCCATCTGCAGGCCCGTGCTTTTCCTCATCCTCATGCTCAAGGGCTGCGCAGACGGGTTCTAGGTCTCGAGTGGAACGAGCCAGCTCGGCAGCCACAGCTGGGCCGATAAGTTTCCCAACTTCGGGAATCTCAGAGTCAGCAATGACCCGAAAGGTCAACTCCCAGAATGGGTGACGATCTGGACTTGAGTCCCAGAGGTGTCGGAAGTGAAGAACCAAACTGGGGCGAACGAATATCACGAGCTCAGGGTCTTCGGAAAGGCGGTGCATGACGTTTTCGGGATCGCCTCGAAATAGAAGGCGCGCCACCGCATAGTCGAAAAGAACATGGTGCGAGAAAGCGAGGGTGTACCGGTCAGGTTGCGCGTCCGGTGACGCCTGCCACTCGATAAGGACCTGCGTACTGAGGAGATCGTTGAGCAGGGCGCTCGTCTCCGGGCGCGCGACAGCGGCGCGGTCTGCGCGGAGCACACGGGATTCCACCATTCGTTCGCACACCTCGCGCAAGATCGCCTCGCGCCCGTCTCCTTGGCCATCGAAGCCCACCACGCGATGCCGCCAGTAGCGATCCAGCAGCTCGAGCTGGGTTTTTACCGGTGTAAGTTCGTCCGGGCTGACGCCTCCGCCGAGTAGCTCCGCCACCAAGCGGAGATTGAACGGCACGCGGAGGAGGTCCCGGAGTTCTGCAGGGGCGTTGGTAATGAGCCGTTGTAGCGGCGGAGACTCCGAGCCAATCCGGCTGAGTTCGTCGTCGGAAAACCGCGGAACATTCAGGTGTCGAACCCGCTGGAACTCAGCGTCTGCAAACTGCGTCGGCGGATTTCCGGCAAACAGTTGCTGGATGTCTGGTCCATAACGGAGATCAAACTTGCGGATGGAGGCCACCACCCGCCAGCGCCCGTTCCTTTCCACCACTTGGCGGATGAGATCACGGACCATTGCGGCCGCGGGATCCGCGCGAGCGGCATCCAGCGCGTCGATTACAAGGAACGCCGGTTGCAGGCCGGGCCAGTTTTCAAAAACTTCAGGTAATTCGTGCTCCAGGCCGAGCTCTTCCCGAAGCTGGCCGAGACTCTGGGCGGCCAGCCGATCGACGGCGAGGAGGACACAATCCCTGCCACCGTCACGAAGCGCCTCGACGAAGTCGTGGAGAGCCCCTGATTTCCCGGCACCTGGTTCACCAGTGACGAGGATTGATCCCTCCTCAGCCGCCTGGCGCAGCGCTTCGGTGCACGCCCGACGAATTCTGATCGTCGTTGAGCCTACTCGGATTTGGGCAAGATGGCCGAGGGCAGACAAAATCTGGTAAGAATGCTTCCGAAGTTTTTCAATGTCTTCTTCGTAACTGCGTGGGACCTTGAGGTCACATCCCGCGTTGAGGAGTTCGCGTTGTAGAATAGCGCGATCGGCACCGGAACGCTGCGCCGCGTAGCCCGCGCACAAAGTGACTAGTGTGGTCCATGCCTGGTCCGCTTGGTCGGGATCGCGCAGAACTGCGGAGCGGAGCACGTGCTTCGCCTCCCGCTCGCTTGGCCCCTCGGCTTCAACGTCGAGAACATGAATCCGGATCAGGGAAAGCAGTTGGCGAAGCTCCGCCTCCGACGGCTCGGCGTTGAGGATCGCCTGCCACGATCTGCGGATATGCTCCCGGACTACCGAAAACGCCCTGCGCTCCTCGTCGTTGGTGGCAGCTTCGTCGAGGGCCTGACCCGGGGTCAGGTTTCGTGCCCGACGGAGGACGGTCGCGAAGTGACCCCGGATTGGCTCAGAGCTAACGGAAGATGTGATTAGCACTAGCCGATCTCTTGCGGGATCAAGGGGGCGATCCGTAGGGCGTGATCCACCGCTCTTGTTGTGACACGTGATGAATTGGCGGACAAACTGATCGAGGGCGGATGCGAGATCCGAAGCTGCATCCGACGAGAGGCTGAGCCGGCGCTTGACCTGAGAGAAAACGAGCCCGCTGCCCGAGGTTCTCACGAGGAGATCGTCAACGGGATGGCCGGTCTCACATTGGAACCACTCAAGAACCGTGGCTGCGGGGAGGTCCCACGGAGGGGTTGCAGCCTTTTCGGCGAGAACGTGGACGGCTACCCAGGCTGCAACGCGGTGCTGGAAATCCATACCGCCGGCGGCGGCTGCTCCTCCAGATGAAACTTGCGGACTCATCGCTTACAGCCCTCTATCCAGCGCAGGTTTCTCTTTCGTCGACCTCCTCGCGTTCGCGCGGGTCAACCCTCGGCACGGAATCCCCCAACCCCAGCGTGCGGAGGACCTGTGTCAACTCCCGGTCCGCCTGGACGCGCTCCTCTTCCGCTTCCCGCAGCAGCACCATGGCTTCCTCCAGCGGCAGGACTTCCTCCTTGTCGTTGCTGGCAACGTAGCGGCTCGGAGAGAGGTTGTAGTCGTTCCTCGCCGCCTCCTCCTTCATTATAATTGCCGAAAGCCCGTCCTCGGCGTTCCACTCATGATAGGCGGCCGCGATCCGCTCGATGTGCTCCTCCGCTAGGTAGTTCTTGGGGCGTCCCTTGGCGAAGAGCTTGCTCGCATTGATCAGCAGGATCTCTCCCGGCCGACGCTTGGCCCGGTTGACTACCAGGATGATGCCGGGGGCCGTGGTGTTGTAGAAGAGGTTTTCGGGCAGAAGGACGACAGCCTCGATGAGATCAGCGTCCACAAAGGCGCGACGAATGTCGCGCTCGCGGTTGGACCCCTGGTTGCCGCTCCCCCGGCTCACCGCCCCGGTGTCGAGGACCACCGCCATCCGCCCACCGTCTCTGAGCGAGGCGAGCATGTGCTGGAGCCATCCCCAGTCGGCACTGGAGGATGGTGGAGTCCCAAAGCGAAAGCGGTCGTAGGGGTCGTGCTCGTAGGTACTGATTGGAAAATTCTGGTTCCACATGGGATTGGCTACCACCAGATCGAACTGACGTAGCCCACCCTCGGCATTAGTGAAAGCCGGATGGCGCATCGTGTCGCCAAGCCGGATGTCGGCCTCCATGTCGTGGATGAATGCATTCATCCGGGCGATGGCGAAGGTGGCAGGGTTGATCTCCTGGCCGAAGAGACGGAGAGGTGCCACGTGTTTGGGGAGCTGCAGGCGACCGTTGTGGCGCTCGCCATGGGTTTCCAGAAGCCGGAGGTGGCACTTGATGAGAAGGCCACCAGATCCACAACAGGGATCGTAAACCTCCATGCCCGGCTTCGGCTCCAGGATACGGGCCATGAGAATCGCCACCTCGCGGGGCGTGTAGAACTCGCCCGCGCTCTGCCCCTGATCTTCGGCGAACTTGCGCAGGAGGTACTCGTAGGCCCGACCGAAGATGTCTGGCTCCACGTCGTGCAATCCAAGCCGGTGGCGGCTCAGAACCTGGACGAGGGCAGCAAGCGGCTCATCGGCAAGAATCCGCTGCCCGGCGGCTGTGGCGTTGAAGTCAACGACGTCGATCACTCCCTGAAGTCGGGGGTTCTCCCGCGCCACTGCCCGCACCGCGTCGGTGAGGTACTGTCCAAGGCCTGTGGTGACGCGGCGGATCGCCTCCCAACGCGCTTCCGGGGGGATGTAGAAGCGAACCAGTCTGTGGTCGCGCTCGACCAGCTTCTCGGCCTGCTCCCGTCCTCCGAACTCCAGGCCCAGGTGCGTGATCTCGTCCTCGAAGACGTCGGACAGGCGCTTGAGGAAGACCAGGGGAAGGATGTAGTCCTTGAACTTCGGGGCGTCTACCGGCCCGCGAATGGCACAGGCAGCATCCCAGAGCCAGGTTTCCAGAGTTTGGATGTCAAGCATGGTCTGCCTCCAGCGTGCTACCTTCGCATGGGTCGAGCAGGGTGCTGTAGCGGCTTTCCTCATCGCCGACTTTGATGTTGCTGATCAGGTCTATGAGCTGGCCGAGACGGGTCTTGTCGAGCGCCGGACGCGCGTAGTCCTTGGGGAGGACGCCCTTGAGGGAGGGGTTGTCCCGCTCCACCGCCTCCATGGCGCGGTCCACCAGGTCGGCTTCGATGATGTTCTTGCGGATTTCGCCTACGCCGGACTGGTTGGAGGACATGACGTCACTCTTCAAGGAAAAAGTCATGGTCGACCTTTTTGACAGCGTACGTAGATACAGTCGATACCCCGACGCCGTATTCGAACATGAGTTCAGCCAGGCGCTGTCCGTCAATGAGCACGATTTTGATTCCGAGTCGGTCTGCATAGTCGATCGCATCTCTTGTGAAGCTTGAGGTAGTGAGGAATACTCCTTTGCCGGCACGGAGCCCCTGGAGTGCTCCAGCGAACTTTTGCAGTTCAGGTCTACCAACAGGTCCTTCCCAGCGTTTTGCTTGGAGATAGATCACATCGAGCCCGAGCCGGTCTTCCTTAATAACTCCGTCTACACCTTCATCTCCGCTCCGGCCGACAGCTTGCGCAGCTTCTTTGTATGAACCACCGTACCCCATTTTGACCAACAGCTCTACAACCAGGCGCTCGAAGAACTCAGGAGAGGCTTTCTTGACCAGTTCGAGTAGCTCGGATAGGACGCTTCGCTTGTGCATGTCATACGCGCTTGCCAGAAGCTCCTCGGGGGTTTCGATATCTGCTGCATTGGACTCGGCTGGCGTCCGCTGTCGCGAGAATCGAAAGGTCCTGAACTCCTCAAACTGCATAAGGAAATTCACGTCAATCCGCTCTGGTTTTTGCTTAAGTACCTCCAAGCCTCGCCCGCTGATTCGTATCCAACCTCGCTGCGGTGCCTCCAAGAGCCCAGCATTCTTGAGGTATGTCCTTGCCCATCCTACCCGGTTATGAAAAATAGGCTGCTGCCCGCTTGGAAGGAGAGCTTTGCGCTCCTCCTCGGTCAAGCCAAACTGCTGCTCCAGTGCAGATATCACGTCGCGTAGCCGGTGTTCCTTGCCGTCCTCCAACAGCTCAAGGAGAGGCAACATGAGCGATTGGTAATCAGGAATGGGCATGCTTCATTCCTCCATGGTTGCCAAAAAGTAACCGTAATGCTCCTCGAAGGCGTCGGAGATGTACTTCAGGAAGATGAGCCCCAGGACGACGTGCTTGTACTCCGCCGCGTCCATGGAACCGCGCAGGGCATTGGCGGCAGCCCAGAGCTGGGATTCGAAGCCCAACGTGGCGGACGAGGTTGTGGGTTGCGCCCTCTTCGCCATAGCACCTCCTCTCCACTTTCGCCCAAGTATAGCAGAGAAAGCACATCGAGCGCTCGGCGTGCTAATTTACGCGCGTCGCAGGGAATGTCAGGCAAGCCTTGGGCGGCGGTACTGCCTCTTGGGGTGCTATCGCGCGGGTTCTCTTTTGAGCTCCTCAATACTCGGCAGCTTCCCTGCAGCTCGGCGGGCAGACTCTGGGTGAGGCGAGCGTGGTGGTGCCAGGGGATCTGTGTGCCGAGCTGCTGCACAATCTGCCCCTCGGGTCGGGCTTGGGCAAACGCCCGAGTGTGCTTGGAGTGCGCGGCGAAGAGCCCTGCTTCAATGCCGGAAGTGGCGCATGCCGGTGAAGACCATGGCGATGCCGGCGGCATTGGCAGCCTCGATGACCAGGGCATCGCGCACGGAGCCGCCGGGCTGGACTGCAGCAGTGATACCGGCATGGATGGCTTCCTGGAGCGCATCGGGAAAGGGGAAGAAGGCGTCGGAGGCGATCACCGACCCCTCCAGCGAGATGCCCACATCGGCGGCTTTGCGGATGGCAACGCGCACGGCATCCACGCGCGAGGGCTGCCCGCAACCGATGGCTAAGGTGCGGTCGGGCGCGGCAAACACCACAGCGTTCGACTTTGCGTGCTTGACAACGCGCCAGGCGAACTCCAGTGCAGCGGCTTCCTGCTCCGTTGGAGCCCGGTGCGTGACCACCTGCCAGCCCTCCGGAGGCAGTACGGCGATATCCGGGCTCTGCACCAATGCTCCGCCCAGGATGCTGCGGAACTCCAGCGCATCTGCCCGCGCCAGGAGCTCGGCACGGTAGCGCAGCAGACGCAGATTCCGCTTGCGCTGCAGCACCTCCAAGGCATCCTCGGCAAACTCCGGGGCAACGATGATCTCCAGGAAGAGCTCCGAGAGCCGCTCCGCCAGCGCGCGCGTGACGGCTCTGTTGGTGACAACGATGCCGCCGAATGCCGAGACTGGATCGGTTGCAAGGGCTTTCTCCCAGGCGTGCTCAAGCGCGGGAGCGCTGCCAACCCCGCAGGGCGTGGTGTGCTTGAGGATGGCAACTGTCGGCTCGGGGAAGTCGCGGATTAGGCGAACAGCCGCGTCCAGGTCGAGCACGTTGTTGTACGAGAGCTCCTTGCCGTGGAGCTGCTCGAAGAGTTCGCCGAAGGCATCACCGTAGAGGCAGCCCTGCTGGTGGGGATTCTCTCCGTACCGCAGACGCTGGACCTGCGGCAGGCTCACGCTCCACTGCGGTGGGAAGGGCTCGGTGCTGAGCGCACGGGCAATTGCAGCGTCGTACGCGGCGGTGAGGGCGAACGCCTCGGCAGCGTAGCGCCGGCGCAGCTCCTCCGAGAGGGAGCCGTGCTGCCGCAGCTCGGCGATGACCTCCTCGTACTGCCTCGGGGAGGTCACCACCGCCACCCATGGGTAGTTTTTGGCAGCAGCGCGCACCAGCGCCGGACCACCGATGTCGATGAACTCCAGCAGCTCCGGCAGGGCAGCTCCGGAGCGCTCCATTGCCTGGAAGGGGTAGAAGTTCACCACGACGAGCTCGATTGGAGCGATGCCAAGCTGCTCAAGCTGCTGCAGATGCTCCGGGCGGTCACGCCGCGCCAGGATTGCTGCATGCAGCAGGGGATGGAGCGTCTTGACCCGTCCGTCGAGCAGCTCTGTCGCTCCCAAAAGTTCGCCGAGGGAGCGCACGGGGATGCCCGCTGCACGCAGGGTGGCGCCGGTGCCCTCCGAAGCGATGAGTTCCACGCCCAATTCCGCCAGGGCGGCAGCGAACTCGGTGATGCCGCGTTTATCCCACACGCTCAGCAGGGCTCTGCGCGGTTGCATCGGGAGCCAGTGCATAGCGCTCGTGGTACTGACCAGCAGCAACGCTTACTCCAAGCAGCACAGCAGCTGCAGAAAGGAAGGGCAGTGAGAGCCCGAACTGCAACAGCCCGTTGCCCCAGATGGGACCGACGATGCGGGCGAAGCTCTCCAGCGAGGTCGTCACGCCCTGCAGGCTCCCCTGCAAAGGTTGTGGCGTGGTGCGGCTCAGCAGGCTCAGCAGGGCGGGGGAAGCAAGCCCGGCACCGACCGCCGCCGGTACCAGGCAGAGCACAAACAGCGGGATTGTCGGAACGAGCGCTGCCGCGCCCAACCCGAGGGCTGCCAGGAGTGTGCCGACCACAAGGGTGCGCGTTTCGCCCCAACGCCGTGTCACGCGTCCAACCAGCACAAGCTGTGTCAACACTCCGATGCCTCCGGCAACTGCCAGCAGCGCGCCGACCTGTGCTTCGCTCGCGCCAAAGCGCCGATGCAGGAAGAGCGCAAAGCCGGTCTGGTAGACCGCCTGGCAGCTCCAGTAGAGCAGGTCGAACAGTAGCAGCGGACGCAGGGCGGGCAATCCCCACAGCTCTGCAAAGCGCCGGACGAGGATTCCCCGCTGGAGTGGGCGATGCTGCGAGGGTTCGGGCAGCCACAGCAGCACCACTGCCGCTGCCAACATACTCAGCGCCGCAGCAGCCCATGCCGGGGCTTTCAGGTTCCACTGAACCAGGAGCGACCCCAATGCCGGACCAGCGATGAAGCCGATGCCGAAGGCTGCCCCGATGAATCCAAATCCCCGTGCGCGCTCCCGCTCCTCGAGCACATCCGACAGGTATGCCCGCACGGTGGCGATCATCCCGCCGCAGGCGCCGTCCACAAGGCGGGCGATGAAGAGCCATTCCAGCGATGGTGCCAGCGCCATGATGACAAATCCGGCAGCCGCGCCCAGCAATCCCAGCAACAGGAAGGGTTTGCGCCCGTACCGGTCCGAAAGCGTCCCCCACACGGGCGAGCTCAGGAGCTGCGCAACCGAGAAGGAGGCGAACAGCAGCCCAATCTGTAGCTCCGACGCCCCCATGGCTTGCCCATAGAAGGGCAGCAGCGGGATGATGATGCCGAAGCCGATGAGATTGGTTAACACCGCCAGGAACAGGATGCCAAGGGCGCGGCGATGCGAGGCAACGGCAGAGGTCATACGCGAATGGGCAGTTGTACGGCATGCAAACTTACGCGGCGCGGCTGGAGCACTCCCTCAGCGGCGCAGCCAGAAGCGGACGATGGTGCCCACGCCCGGCTGGCTCTGCAGCTCGTAGCGCGCTCCGTGCGCCTGCAGGATGTGGCGCACAATCGCCAATCCCAGCCCGCTCCCCTGAACGGGGCGTTCGCGCACCCGGTAGAAGCGCTCAAAGACGCGTTCCTGGTGCTCCGGCGGGATGCCGATACCGGTATCCTCCACGCTGATGAGGACGTACTGCTCCTGCGGCTGGGCGCGCAGCCAGACCTGCCCGCCGGGGCGATTGTACTTGATGGCGTTCTCCAGCAGGTTCGCCAGCGCCTGTTCCAGCCGGTCGCGGTCGGCAAGCACCTCCAGCTCTTCGGGCACCTCTACGTGCAGGGTGACCTCGTGCTGGGCAGCCAGGAGGCTGAAGTGGTTGCAGAGCTCGGTGCACAGCGGCGCCAACCGGATGCTGCGCCATCGGAGCGGGAGGGTGCCGGATTCCAAGCGCGATAGCTCGAGCAGCTGCTCCAGCAGCCGCTCCATTCGGGCGATGTGCTGCAGGGATTTCTGCAGTAGGTGCTCTCGCTGGGCGGGGTCGCTGCTGTCGAGCGCTGTTTCCACAGAGCCGCGCAGCAGGAACAGCGGATTGCGCAGCTCATGGGCAAGGGTGCCGAGCAGCTCCGTGTGGGAGCGTTCGAGTGTGCGGACGCGGCTGAGCTGTGTCTCGACAGCACCGATGAGCCGGTTGAGCTCCGCTGCCAAGGCGCGCAGCTCCTTTGGGAACTCCGCCTCCGAGAAGCGCACCGCCAGCGCACCACCGGAGACGCGCCCGAGCCGCTCCAGCACTCCGGGGAGCCACTGCTCGATGTAGGCGCGCACGCGCCTTCGCCAGTGCCACAGGCACAGCCCCGTCCAGAGCATCCCCACCAGGAGTAGCAGCAGCCACCGCAGCCCTGGCGCGATGTCCAGCAGCAGCACCCCAATCCCCAGCAGCACGGCTCCGATGCCGCAGAGCAGCAGCGTACCGATGCCCACGCGCTGCAGGCTATGCGCCATGGGTGCGGAACCGGAAGAGCTCGTGTGCAACTGTTGCCGAGAGCAGCAGCAGGAAGCTCGCGTAGTAGGTCCACAGCCCCAGCGCTGCCAGCCCAATGTAGCTGCCGTAGATGTAGCCCAGCAGCGGGGCATGCTGCAGGTAGTAGAGGAAACCAACGCGGGCAAGCTCCAAGAGGACAACTGCGGCAAGGCTTGCCACCAGACGCACCCGCAGCGCCGGCGGACGCGATGGAACAGCGCTGAAGAGGAACAGGAACAGCGCGAACTCCACAACCAGTGTAATTGCCAAGCCCAGCGTCCGCTGCAGGGGCGAATGCCAAGGCTCCGGCAGCAGCTCAGTGCCAAACGCGGTGAGGATGCTCCAGCCAATGGTCAATGCTCCCAGCAGTAGGCTCACCAGCAGCAGTGCAACCGTGAGCGCGGCATCGCGCAGCCGATGGAGCAGCCATCCCGTGCTGGTGCTATCGCGTCCAAAGACGGCATCCAGCCCTGTGCGCAGGGATTGCAGCAGCGCCGAAGCAGACCATAGCAATCCCACCGCACCGATGACGCCAGCAATCGAGCTATGGGCAAAGGCGATGCGGAGTTCGCGCAAAACTCCCTGCAGCAGACGCTCCAGCTGCGCCGAGGGAGCAACCAGGTGCAGGAGCACAGACTGGAAGGCGGTCTCCACCAAATCCGCCGGCAGCAGCAGTGCGATCCCCCACAGGATGAGCAGCCCTATCGGCACAACGCACAGCAGCATGTTGAAGGCGATGCCGGCGGAGAGCAAGAAGAGGTGCTCTCGCGCAAAGCGCTGGTGCAGCGCCTGCAAGAAGTGCCACACGGCGGCAAGCCTTGGGGCAGTTCGACGCCGCTTCATTGCTGCTCGGTGGGGAGGAGCACACGGAAGCAGCTCCCGTGCCCGGGCTGACTCTCGACCTGGATCGAGCCCCCGTGGGCTTCGACAATCCAGCGCACGATGGACAATCCCAGCCCGAGCCCATCGGTACCATCGGAGCGGGTACGGGATTTGTCCACGCGGTAGAAGCGCTCGAAGATGTGCGGGAGCTCCTCCGGTGGGATCCCGATGCCCGTATCGGTAACCTCCAGGACCAACCCCTCCGGTGGATGGTGCCGGAGGCGGACTCGGACCACTCCGCCGCTGGGCGTGTACTTGAGGGCGTTGCTGAGCAGGTTGAGCAGCAGTTGGCGCAAGCGGATGGGGTCACCGGTAAAGGCAGCGTGCTCGACGCCCTCGTAGCACAATTGGATGCCCCTCTCGTTTGCCAGGGGCTCCATGTCTTGGACGGCTTCGCGGGCAAGGGCGGCAAGGTCCAGCGGAGTGCGTTCCAGCCGGAGCTGTCCGCTTTCGGCGCGAGCCAGTTCCAGCAGCAGCTCCACGATGCGGTGGAGCCGCATGACCTCCTCCAGGGCGCTGGAGAGCACGGCTTCGTACTGTTCGGGGGTTTGGCGTGAGCGGAGCGCCAGCTCCAGCTCGCCCATGAGGATGGTCAGTGGGGTGCGCAGCTCGTGGGAGACATCGGCGCTGAACTGGCGAATCTGGTGGAAGGAGCGCTCCAGCCGCTCGATCATCTGGTTGAGGGTGCGGCTGAGATTTGCCAGCTCGTCCTCGGTCGGCGGGATGGGCAGGCGCTGGCTGAGATTGTGCGCGGTGATGCGCTCGGCGGTGCGGCGGATATCCTCCACCGGTCGCAGTGCTGCGCGCGCCAGCATCCAGCCACCCAGCATCGAGAGCAGCAGCACCACGGGGATGCCCCACAACAGGGTTTGCATCAGCCGAGTGAGCACGGCGGTGATCTCCTCCATGCTGTAGGCAACGCCAATTTGGGCTGTGCTGGTGCGGTAGAGCAGCAAGCGAGTCGGGCGACCGCGCACGAGCTGTTCACCGCCGCGCACGATGCCCCAGACCGTATCGGGCAGCACGGGGAGTGTGTCGGGCTGCAGATTTGCCGAGCGCCACAGGAGCTGCCCGTCGGGGGTGGCAATCTGCAGGAAGTAGCTGCGCGGGTTGAGCAGAATGTGCTGGTAGATGGCGCTCCAGACCGGCGATTCGCTCCCCGGCAGAGTGTCGGCGGGCAGTGGTCCGACGAAGGAGCGCAGGGGGCGCTCCAGGAGCTCCGAGCCCAGGCGCTGGCGTTCCACGTGGCGCACCGAATGCTGATGAAGCCGCCGCAGATGCGGGCGTTCCCGCTCCAGCAGCAGGTGGATTGAGCTGGCGACCTGCTCCATCGAGTAGTCCAGCTCCTGGAGCAGCTCTCGGCGGACACTCCAGTACCAGAAGGCGGCAAAGCCCAGCAGTGTTATCCCCACGATGCTGCCGTACCAGAGCGTCAGCCGGATCCGCAGCGGGAGCCGAAGCCACCTCATGGGCACAACTGGCGGGCAATTGTGTGCTGAAGCTGCTCGTACCATTCGGCGCCGAAGGCGCGGGCAAGCGCTTCGTGCACCATCTCCGTTGCCGTGCATCCCAGGCGGCGACCGTGGGCGTACGCAGGAGCGCACTCGGAGAAGGGCTCAAAGCGCAGCACCGTGCCGTGCGCGCTCCGGTGGAGCCGCAGCGGGAAGAGATGGCAGGAGAGCGGCTTGCGCAGTGGGCTTGCGCCCTGCTCCCAAGCGCGCTCGATGGCGCAGCGGGCAATGCCCTCCTCCCAGAAGACAAACACGCATGCGCCCTCACCAACACAGCGCGTGAAGGCGCCACGCTCGGTCTGTACCGTTGCGCCCATCTGCTGGATGAGCTCCTGTGCCGGCGATGGCAGCATCGGAAGGAGCTGCGGCGCAAGCGCCTCCAGCAGGGGAACCTCCTCCGGGAGCAGTGGGGCGCCATCGGCACCCGGCACAGTGCAGCAGGCGCCCCGGCAGCGCTCAAGATCGCAGGCGAAGGGGGTCTGCCAAGCGGTTGGGTCTACGAGCACATCGCCGACGGGGATGAGGTAGCTGCGGCTCATACGCCACGCTGCGATGGGTCCCAGATGTACTTGTGCAACTGCAACTGCAGCCGAACGGGCAGCCGGTCCTGCAGAATCCATTCCGCCAGCGTCTTCGGCTCCAGCAGTCCGAAGGCGGGGGAGAAGAGCACAGCAGCGACCCGTTCGGGGAGCCTATACTGCTTGGCTATCCCCCATGCCCATTCGTAGTCGGTACGGTCTGCGATGACGAACTTGACCTCGTCGTGTGGGCGCAGGAGCTCCAGGTTGCGGTAGCGGTTGAGCGGCGTCATGCGCGATGCGGGGCACTTGACATCCAGGATGCAGATGATGCGCGGATCGAGAGGCTCGATATCCACGTGCCCGCCAGTTTCGACGGCAACGAGGTAGCCCTCATCGCAGAGGAGGCGCATGAGCTCGAAGCTTCCCCACTGCTCCAGTGGCTCGCCACCGGTGAACTCCACGAAGCGGCAGCCGTAGCGGCGAACCTGCTCGAGGAGCTCCTCCCCGCTCATCCAGGTGCCGCCACGCCGGTGGTCCAGGGCATAGGGCGTATCGCACCAGGAGCAGCGGAGCTTGCAGCCCTGCAATCGGACGAAGACGCACGGCATCCCTGCGCGCGTGCCCTCGCCCTGGATGGAGTAGAAGATCTCGCTCACGTGAAAGCGCTCGCGCAGCGGGTCCACCCGCTTGACCGCTTCCAGTGTTGGCTGCTGCATGGTGTACGGGGTCGTCTGCTGCGCACGCAGACGAATTACGGCGGCACGGCGTGCTCCCACAGCCAGCACAGGGCTCCGACCGCGAGTTGCACCAGCGTATTTGTCGCATGTGCCACCAGCGCGTAGCCCAGCGCCTGCGCTGCCGGCAGTGCAAACGCCTCCATGAGCACCACCTGGACGGCAACGTGGTAGATGCCCGCAGCCGAGGGCGTCGGGGCAACAGCGATTGCGACCGCGGAGACCAGCAGGACAAGCGCCGCATCCCAGAGGGTCAGCTCCAGTCGGAAGACCCAGAAGAGCCCGTACAGCGGCAGCAGGTAGCACACCCACAGCAGGGCGGTCTGCACGCCTATGCGCCAGAGCAGCCGTGGTGAACGCAGCGGGGCAGCGCCGGCGTAGAGCTCGCGGGCAAGCCGGCGGAGGCGTTCGGCAGCTCGGGGGGCATGCTGCCCCAGCCGAGCCAGTAGTCCGGGTGCCCATCGGGGCAGGCTCATCAGGGCAAGGAGTACGGCGAGCAGCCCGACCAGGAGCGGAAGCGCCGCTGCCGGCTCCAGTTGCAACCGTTCCAGCGTCTGCTGCAGAACGTCGGCGAAGAGCGGCAATCCAATGCCCACCAGCAGGAGCAACGTGAGGCTATCGAGCGTACGCTCCACGATGACGCTCGAAAGCGCCGTTGCCATCGGCAGCCGTTCCCGCCGGCTGAGCACATAGGGGCGCACCAACTCCCCAGCGCGCGGAAGCAGCATGTTGACCGCATAGCCGATCATGAGTGCTGAGAAGGCATGCCACAGCCGCGGAGGGCGGTCAGTAACCGGGCGCAGGAGCTCGCGCCATCGCCACGCCCGCAGCAGGTGCGAGAGCAGCATCAGCGCAATGCACAGAGGGAGCCAGCCGTAGTCTGCCCGACGGAGCGTTGCCCAGAGTTCGGTCCAATCCGTCAGCCGGAACGCCACCCAGAAGGAAGCCACAAGGAGTGCCAGGCTCAGCGCCCAGCGCAGGAGATGGCGCGGTGCGAGCTTAGGCAGCCAGTTCGGCATCGGTGTGCTTGGCGGATTCGGCAAAGAAGCGGCGCAGCGCTTGCCCGGTGTAGGAGGTCGGGTGGCGCGCGACCTGCTCCGGCGTTCCCATGACCACGATGTGCCCGCCGGCATCTCCACCCTCCGGACCCAGGTCCACGATCCAATCCGCTGCGGCGATGACGTGGAGATGGTGCTCGATGAGCACAACGGTGTGCCCTTGCTCCAGCAACTGACGGAGGGCTTCCAGCAGTTTGGCAACGTCGTGCAGATGCAGACCCGTGGTGGGTTCGTCCAGCAGGAAGAGCGTATGCCCGGCGGAGGGCTCGTGCAGGTAGGCTGCCAGCTTGAGCCGCTGTGCCTCGCCGCCGGAGAGCATCGTTGTGGGGTGCCCCAACCGGAGGTAGCCCAGCCCCACCTGCTGCAGTGGGCGCAGCCGCTCGAGGACCTTGGGCGAATCGGCGAAGAACTCCATCGCCTGGTCCACCGTCATGGCGAGCACATCCACGATGCTCTTGCCGCGGTAGCGTGCCTGCAGGACTTCGGCTTTGTAGCGCGTGCCGCGGCAAGCCTCGCACTCCAGCGGCAGATCGGAGAGGAACTGCATCTCCACCCAGATGGTGCCCTCGCCCTGGCAGACCTCGCACCGTCCGCCGGGGAGGTTGAAGGAGAAGTACGCCGGCGTCCAGCCCTTGCGCTGGGCGTATTCAGTGCTGGCGAAGAGTTCGCGGATGGGGTCGAACGCCTTGGTATAGGTTGCCGGAGTCGAGCGCAGCGAGCGCCCCGGCGGAGATTGGTCGATGAGCACGACGGAATCGATGGCATCGGCTCCCTCGATGCCGGCGACGGCGCCGACGGATTCCACCGGCAGCCCTTTGAGCCGGCGCAGATTGCCGTAGAGCACGTCGTAGAGCAGTGTGCTCTTGCCCGAGCCCGATACACCGGTGATGACGGTCATGCAGCCGAGCGGGAACTCCACATCCTCACCCTTGAGGTTGTGCGCGGTGGGCTTGCGGATGCGCAGCCGAGCCGTGCTGCGGCGGGCACGCTTGGGGAGCTCAATCCGGCGCCTGCCGGAGAGGTACTCCCCGGTCAACGTGTTCGAGCGCAGGAGCTGCTCGACCGTGCCGGCGAAGACAACGTATCCACCGTGCTCGCCCGAGCCTGGTCCCAGCTCCACCACCCAATCGGCAGCGCGGATGAGGTCGGGGTCATGCTCGACCACCACGATCGTATTGCCCAAATCGCGCAGTCGGCGCAGGATGGTCAGCAGCCGTTCGGTATCGCGCGCATGGAGCCCGATGCTGGGCTCATCCAGCACGTAGAGCGTCCCGACCAGTGCCGAGCTCAGCGCCGTTGCAAGCTGGATGCGCTGGGCTTCGCCGCCGGAGAGCGTGTGCGAGAGCCGGTCCAGCGTAAGGTAGCCCAGCCCGATATCCACCAGCAGCCGTAGGCGGCGCCGGATCTCCTCCAGCACTGTGGCAACGATCTCGTATTCGTGCGGCGGAAGCTGGAGCTGTTCAAACCACTCCAGCGCTTCGGCAAGGCTCATCCGCAGGAGTGCATCGAAGAAGAGACCGCCGACGGCAACACGGCGGGCGGAGGTGCGCACCCGCGAGCCTTGGCAGGCAGGGCATTGCGTGTAGGCGCGGTAGCGGCTCAGGAAGACGCGCGCCTGCACCTTGTGGCTATTCTCCTCCAGCATCGCAAAGAAGCGGCGCAGCCCGATGTAGCCATCGGCGCCCTCCCAGATGATGCGCCAGTGCTCCTGAGAGAGCTGCGCTACGGGAACGTCGGTGGGGATGCCGTAGCGCGGGGCAATCTCCAGCAGTTGCTTCAACAGGCGCGCGCCCTGCGGGGTCCGAAAGGGATGGATTGCCCCATCGCGCAGGGAGCGCCGCTTGTCGGGGATGACCAGGTCGGGGTCGATGCCGATGGTGCGCCCGAAGCCCTGGCACACTGGACATGCTCCCAAGGGGCTGTTGAAGGAGAACAGGCGCGGTTCCGGCTCCACGTACTCGATGAGGCAATCGGGGCATTCGTAGCGGCTGCTGGCACGCAGCTCCTCGCCGGTGGCTCGGCGCACAAGCACGCGCCCGGAGCCTGCACGGAAGGCTTGTTCGAGCGAATCCACCAGCCGGGAGCGGGTCTCCTCATCGTGGTGCAGCACCATTCGGTCCACGAGCACCATCCACTCCTCGGCGGGAGTCGGTGCTGGGGACTCCTCGGGGAGCTGCACAAGCGTACCCGTGGGGCGATGGAGCAAGCGGAAGAAGCCCTGCGCCTGCAGTGTCGAGAGCCGCTCCTGCCACGACGGAGGCGTCTCCGGCATCGGGAAGCCAATGAGCAGGCGCTCCCCTTCAGGCAGCTCCCACAGCTCCTGGGCAAACCGCTCCGGTGAGGAGCGCCGGACCAGCTGATTACACTGCCGGCAGTACGTCTTGCCAATGCGACCGTAGAGCAGGCGGAAGTAGTCGTACAGCTCCGTCAGCGTCGCCACTGTGGAGCGGGGATTGCGCTTGGGAGGGCGCTGCTCCAGAGCAATTGCCGGTGGAAGCCCGCTGATGCTGTCCACATCGGGCTTGGGCATACGCTCGAGGAATTGGCGGGCATAGGCCGAAAGCGATTCCACAAAGCGCCGTTGCCCTTCGGCGTAGAGCGTATCCAGCGCCAGGGAGGACTTCCCGGAGCCACTCGGACCGGTGAGCACGATGAGCCGCTTGTGTGGCAGCTCCAGCGAGATGTTCTTCAGGTTGTGGGTGCGGACCCCACGCAACACAATCGCACGCTGTGCCATTGCCGGGCATGGCTCGGATGGACCAAAGGCACAAAATTAGCACACGAACTGTGCCCTCCGGCGGGCGTTGCTTGAGCACTTCATAACTTTGCACCGCTTCGAGTTGTTGCGTCTGCCGAGGGTGCTGTATGGATGGGCAACGGCTCTACGCGGTGATCTTGGGTGCCTCCAGCGGCTTTGGGAAGGCAACGGCGCTGCAGTTAGCGCAGCAGGGCTACCACATCGTGGGGGTGCATCTGGACCGAGCAGCGACGCTGCCGCAGGTGGAGGAGCTCAAGCAGCAGCTCAGGTCGTACAATGTGCGGGTGCTCTTCTTCAACCGCAACGCTGCCGATCCGCAATGCCGTCAGGAGGTCATTGCGGCGCTCAAAGAGGAGTTCGCCGAGTATCCCGGCTCCACAGTCCGGGTGCTGCTGCACTCGCTCGCCTTTGGAACGTTGCTCCCCTTCGTTGCTGAGCCGCCGCAGGAGGTGGTCACGCAGAAGCGGCTGGAGATGACCCTGGACGTGATGGCAAACAGCCTGGTGTACTGGACGCAGGACCTTGTGCGGGAGCGGCTGATGGGGCGCGGCGGTCGAATTCTGGCGATGACCAGCGCGGGCAGCGAGCGCGTCATCCCAATGTACGGGGCGGTTTCGGCGGCAAAGGCTGCACTGGAGTCCTACGTTCGGCAGCTTGCGCTGGAGCTTGCACCCTATGGCATCACTGCCAACGCTATCCGGGCTGGGGTGACCGATACCCCCGCCCTGCGCCGCATCCCGGGCAACGACATCCTCATCGAAAATGCCATCGCCCGCAATCCATACCATCGGCTGACGACGCCGGAGGACGTCGCGCGCATCATCTCCCTGTTGGTGCGCCCAGAAGCCGATTGGATCAACGGTGCTATCATCGGTGCCGATGGCGGCGAGAACATCGTGGATATCACGTGGTGGAAGCCGCACGCGGCAGAGGGGGCTCAGTCGAACCAATAGCGAGGAAACCCATGCGGACACTCAAGCTCCTCACGGCAATCGCAGCGTGTGCTGTGAGCCTGTGGGCGCAGATTCCGCGCGAACGCTTGGAGACACCGCAGGAGCAGCCAGCTGCTCCGCGCGTGTGGAGCCATCCCTTCCAGCAGGCGGTCTACTACGGCGCCGGTGCGCAGTTGGGGTGGCTCAGCGGCATTGGGCTAAGCTTCCGCCTTTCAACACCGGAGCGGTGGGGTGGGGAACTCAACTTCGGCATCCTCAAGCTGCAGAAGATGAGCTTCTGGTGCCTGGGAGGCGAGCTGCAGTACCGCTTGGGGATTTCGCCCTCCTACCGCACCTATCTCCTGGCGGGCTTGGGGTACTATTCGCACACGACGGATGAGAAGCCCGAGCCGATCTGGCCTGTGCGCTTTGGGCTGGGGCTGGGCTTTGAGACCTTCCCGGTGGAGATGCTGGCGCTGGGTGCGGAGCTGGCAGTCACCGCGTACACCAACGGGGATGACGTCCAGATTCTCCCAATGCCGCAGTTCGGGCTGATGTACTACTTCCGATGAAGGGCTGGAGCACAGTGGCGTGGCTGCTGCTGTGCGGATGTGCAACCGTACACATTGCACCGGTACGCCCAGGGCTGTTTGTGGAGCGGGCACGGGAGCCGGAAGCCCGTTCCCCGATGCGCTTTGCCGATACGGTGGTGGAGCGAAGTCGGCAGGGAGCTGAATCCGCTGCCGAGCTGCTCGAACTGGCCTCCCGAGCGCTGCAAGCGGCAAACTATCCCCGTGCACGGGAGTACCTTGGGCGGCTGCAGCGGGTGGCGGGGGTAAGCGATTCCATCCGAGCGGAGGCGCAGTTTCTGCACGCTGAACTGGCTGCCGCACAAGGGGAGCTCCGCGACGCCCAACAAGGCTATGAGCGCCTGCTGGAGCAGCCAATCGCTCCCGCGCTCCGCGAGCGTGCGCTGCTCCGCTACGGGCATGTCCTCTGCGCCCAGGGGCGCAGCGCTGCTGCAGCGCAGGTGTTCGAGCAGCTCCGTCGGCAATTCCCCACATCGCGCTACCTTCCGCTTGCGTCCTGTGCAGCGGTCAAGTAGCAGCATGCAGGCTCCATAACTTTGCACTCGGCAGCAAGGAGCGCTGATGTCGCTGGTGTTGGAAGTTCGGGAGCTGGTCACGGAGTTTCGCACCGAGCAGTATCACGTCCGCGCCGTGGACGGGGTGAGCTTTCGACTGCAGCGGGGGCGTGTGCTGGGCATTGTGGGCGAGTCCGGCTCGGGGAAGTCCGTTACGGCGCTCTCCATCATGCGGCTGGTGCCCTCCCCGCCGGGGCGGATTGTGCAGGGCGAGATCCTCTTTCACCATAGCGACGGCACGGTGGTGAATCTGCTTGCGCTGCCGGAGCGCGAGATGCGCCACTACCGCGGCAACCGCATCGCGATGATCTTCCAGGAGCCGATGACCTCGCTCAACCCCGTCTTCCGCTGCGGGGATCAGGTCATGGAGGCGCTGATGCTGCATCGGAGGATGACGCGCGAGCAAGCCCGGGAGCGCACCATCGAGCTGTTCCGCGAGGTTGGGCTTCCCGATCCGGAGGGCATGCTCGACCGGTATCCGCACCAGCTCTCCGGCGGGCAGAAGCAGCGCGTCATGATTGCCATGGCGATGAGCTGCAATCCGGACATCCTCATCGCCGATGAGCCCACCACCGCGCTCGATGTCACGGTGCAGGCGACCATCCTCCAGCTCATGCGCCAGTTGCAGCGGGCGCATCAGATGGCGCTCATCTTCATCACGCACGACTTGGGCGTGATTGCAGAGATTGCCGACGAGGTCGCCGTCATGTACCGCGGGCGCATTGTCGAGTACGGTCCGGTAGAGCAGCTCTTTGCACAGCCCCAGCATCCGTACACCAAGGGGCTTTTGGCGTGCCGTCCGCGGTTGGACCGCCGGCTGCGTCGGCTGCCGACGGTGCGTGATTTCATGGAGGAGCTGCCCGATGGCACTATCCGAGAGCGGCTGCGCGTGAGCGTGCACGAGTACATTGAGCAGTTGACCGTGACGCCGCAGGAGCAGCAGCAACGGCGCGAGCAGTTGCGCCAGAGCCCAGTGCTGCTCCAGGTGGAGGACCTGCAGGTGCACTTCCCCATTCGGCGTGGTGTGTTGGGGCGAATTCGCGGCTACGTCCGTGCGGTTGACGGCGTCTCCTTTGAGATCCGGCAAGGGGAGACGCTGGGGCTGGTGGGGGAATCCGGTTCGGGGAAGACCACAACCGGGCGAGCAATTCTGCGCTTGATTGAGCCCACCGGCGGGCGCGTGCTCTTCGATGGGCAGGATGTGCGGGCGCTCTCTGGGGCGCAGCTCAAGGCGTTGCGGCGCCAGATGCAGATCATCTTCCAGGACCCCTACGCGTCGCTCAATCCGCGCCTCTCCGTCGGCAGCGCACTCATGGAGGTGCTGCGCGTGCACGGCATCTTCGACAATGAGCGGCAGCGTCGGGAGTATGTCTTCTGGCTGCTGGACCGTGTGGGGTTGGAGCGGCGCCACTTCTGGCACTACCCGCATGAGTTCTCCGGTGGGCAGCGCCAGCGCATTGGGATTGCCCGCGCGCTCGCGGTGCAGCCGCGCTTCATCGTCTGCGATGAGCCGGTCTCTGCGCTGGATGTCTCCGTCCAAGCCCAGGTGCTCAACCTGCTGGTGGAGCTGCGCCAGGAGTTCGGGTTGACCTACCTGTTCATCACGCACGATTGGAGCGTGGTCAAGTTCATCAGCGACCGCATCGCCGTCATGCAGCAGGGGCGCATTGTAGAGCTGGGCGATGCCGATGAGCTGTACGCCAACCCGCGCCACGAGTACACGCGAACGCTCATTGCGGCAATCCCGGCAGCCAGGCTGGAGCAACTCCAACGGCTTCGCGTTGCCGCAGGCTCATGATCGAGGTCCGCGCCCTGAGCAAGCGCTTCGGCAGCCATGTGGTGCTGCGCGAGGTCTCACTGCAGATTCCCCAGGGGCAGACGACCTACATCATCGGGCGTTCGGGCTCGGGCAAGACTGTGCTGCTCAAGCATATCGTGGGGCTGTTGCGTCCGGATTCGGGCAGCATCCTCATCGACGGGCAGGAGGTAACGCACTTCACGCGAGCGCAGTGGTTTGCGCTCCGGCGCCGCTTCGGGTACGTCTTCCAAGGGGCGGCGCTGTTTGATTCGCTGACCGTCTTCGAAAACGTCGTCCTCCCGCTCTACGAGCACGACGTGCGCGACCGCGAGCTGCTCCACGCCGAAGCACGCCGCGCCTTGAGCGCTGTTGGGCTGCTGCCTCCGCTGGAGGAGCAGCACACGGAGCTCTTCCGCCGCGAGTATGAGCAGTTGTGCTCGAAGTACCCCTCGGCGCTCTCCGGAGGGATGCGCAAACGGGTCGGCATCGCCCGGGCGCTCGTCGGCGCACCGGAATACCTCTTCTACGACGAGCCCACCAGCGGCATAGACCCGGTGACCTCGGAGCAGATTGACCAGCTCATCGCCGAGCTTGCGCAGCGGCTGCGCGTGACCTCGGTGGTGATTACGCACGATCTGGTCTCCGTCTTCCGCGTAGCGCAGCGGGTGGCGCTGCTGGAGGAGGGGCGAATCGTCTTCGATGGTTCACCGCAGGAGCTGCTCTCCTCGCCCGAGCCGATTGTGCAGCGCTTTCTGGAGCGGTACCGTTTGCCGTGGGCGGAGTGAGGCTATCCCCAGAGCACGTGGGCTGCCTGGAGCAGCGCCTGTCCGAAGCGGTAGAGGTCGGCAAAGGAGTTGTAGAGCGGCACCGGCGCAAGTCGAATCACATTCGGTTCGCGCCAATCCACCACGATGTTTGCCTCCTGCAGTGCGCTGTAGAGCTTGCCTCCGTCGCGTTCGACCAGGAGCGAGAGCTGTGCGCCGCGCTCCGGTGGAGGTGGCGTAATCACACGCAGCGGAGCTGCTGGCAGGCGTGAGCGGACGTAGTCGATCCACCGCTGGGCGTAGGCGGTCAGGCGCTCCCGTTTCCGGTAGAGCCGTTCGGGTCCGGCTTCCTGGAAGAGGCGCAGCGCAACACGATGGACCGCCAGCGGCAGAATTGGTGCGTTGCTGAGCTGCCAGCCCTCCGCGCCCGGTGCTGGGGAGAACTCCTCCAGGAGCTGGAAGCGCACGGATTCCGGTGTACCCCACCATCCGCCCAGGCGGAAGCGCCCGGGATCGAGCCCGTGCCGCTCATGCACGAAGATGCCGCCGACGCCGCCCGGACCCGAGTTCAGGTACTTGTACGAGCACCACGCAGCGAAGTCCACCTCCCAGTCGTGGAGCCGGAGCTCTACGTTCCCGATTGCATGTGCCAGGTCAAAGCCCGCCAAAGCCCCAGCGCGATGCGCTGCAGCAGTAATTGCCTCCACATCGAAGCGCTGCCCCGTGTAGTAGTGGACGCCGCTCATGAAGACCAGCGCCAGCTCCTCGCCCAGCTCTTCGATGCGCCGGCAGGTATCCTCGGTGCGGAGGGTGGCTTCGCCGGGGCGCGGCGCGAGCAGCTCCAGCACGTCCTGCGGATCGAGCCCGTGCCAGCGCACATGGGTCTGTGCCACGTAGAGGTCTGAAGGGAAGGGAAAGTGCTCCAGGAGGATTTTGCGGCGCTGCCCGCGCGGTTGGTAGAAGCTTGCCAGCAGCAGGTGCAGATTGACCGTGAGCGAGTTCATCGCCACGACCTCGTGCGGCAGGGCGCCGAGCAGTTCTGCCAGCGCCGCGCTCACCTCGCGGTGGTAGGAGAACCATGGTCGAGGGGCATGGAAGTGCCCTTCGACGCCCAGCCGTGCCCAAGCATCCAGCTCTTGCGCAATCGCAGCCGGAGCATCCTTGGGCATCAAGCCCAGCGAGTGCCCGCAGAGGTAGACCACTGGAGTGCCGTTGCGCTGCGGAATGGCAAAGCGCTCGCGGAAGGGCGCCAGTTCATCCGCCTGGTCCAGTGTCCGGGCGTATTCTTCGGTCAGCTCCTCAGGAAGCCGTGCGGTGGAGGGCATCGGTGGTGCGGAGGTCAGCCGTCAGACCCAGGAACTCCATGGCGTTGTGGGCGAGGATGAGTTCTCTGGTCTCCGGCGCAAGCTCTAAGCTCTCCAGCATGCGCCCGTGCTCGAGGTCGCCCAAGGGGAATGGGTAGTCCGTGCCGTAGATGACGCGCTCAGGACCGAAGACCTGCAGCAGGTAGCGCAGGGCGTCTGGGTCGTGCGTGATCGCATCCACCCAGAAGCGCCCGATGTAGCGCCGAGGGTCGGCAACGTTGTTGACGTTGCACAGGTCCGGGCGTGCAGTGTAGCCGCGCGAGATCCTGCCCAGGGTGAAGGCAAAGGAGCCGCCACCGTGAGCAAAGAGCACACGCAGCCGCGGGAAGCGGTCGAAAAGCCCACCGAAGATGAAGGTGCAGATGGCCAGGGTCGTCTCCGCCGGCATGCCCACGAGCCATTCCAGGAAGTAGCGCTGTAGCCGTTCGCGCCCGAGCATATTCCAGGGATGCACGAAGATTGCCGCGCCGAGCGCTTCCGCAGTTGCGAAGAAGGGCGCAAAGCGGGGATCGTCGAGTTCGAGCCCGGCGACGTTGGTGCCGATCTCGACCCCGGGGAAGCCCAGCTCGCGGATGCAGCGCTCCAGCTCCTGGCATGCCAGTTCGGGGTCCTGTAGTGGCACCGTCCCCAGCGCCAGGAAGCGCCCCGGAAAGCGCGCAACGACCTCGGCGAGATGGTCATTGAGGAAGCGCGACCACTCCCAGCCGTCGCGTGCCCGAGCCCAGTAGTAGAAGAGCACCGGAACGGGCGAGAGCACCATAGCATCAACGCCGTGGCGCTCCATGTCCTCCAGGATGCGTTCGGGATTCCAGGCATTCTCCGAGAGCTCGCGGAAGACCGTGCCGTCACGGCGCACCATGCGGGCACGCCCGGGGGCGTAGTGTTCGATACGGAGGAAGTCGCCGTAGCCGTAGCGGGCGTGCAGGTCAGGCCAATCTTTGGGCACAATATGGGCGTGGATGTCGATTTTGCGCCACATCGTGCCGGAGCCTGCTGGGTGGGGCTACCGCTTCTTCTTCTTGTGGCGGTTCTTCCGGCGCCGCTTCTTGAGCTTGTGCCGGTTCATCTTGTAGCGCTTGCGCTTGCGTCCACAGGGCATGGGTCTACTGCGCGGTTGTGGAACGGGATAGGGAATCCAGCATCTGCAGGGCTTGCCGAGCCCGTTGGGCAATCGGCAGCGAGGGATGGAGACGAATCAGTTCGCTCAAAGGTTGGCGGGCGCGCTCCAGTTCCCCCCGCTGGGCATAGAGGATGCCCAGGTTGTAGAGGGCGATGGGGTGGTCTAGAAAGCGCTCCAGCACGCGATACAGCTCGGCGATGCCGGCGTCCTCCTGCCCGCTGGCGAAGAGGCTGTAGGCGTAGTCAATACGGACTTCGGCGTTACCGGGGTCGCGCTCCAGGTAGCGCCGGTAGAGCGGCACGGCATCGGCGAAGCGCGAAAGGTCGTAGTAGAGGTTGGCAAGCTCCAGCAGTGCTTGGGCATTTTCGGGATTGCGCTCCAGCTCCCGTTGGAGCTGTTCGACGCGTTGCCGTTGTTCGGCGGGGATGGCGGCGGAGGCTGTCTCGGAGCGCAGTGACCACTCACGCACCAGCCACGAACTCGCCGTCAATGCTGCTACAGCGCCGAGGATGGCAAGGGTGGGCATCCACGGGCGCGTCATTGCGATTTGAACAGGCGGAGAAACTTCGGCGAGGGCTTGAAGAAGGGCACCTTCCGGTCGCCCAGCGGAACCGGTTCCCCTGTGCGGGGATTGCGCGCCATACGGGGACGGCGCCATCGGACCATGAAGGCACCGAAGCCACGCAGGTCCACACGGTTGCCCGCAGCAAGCTGCTCCATGATGAAGCTCAGGAACGCCTCCATTACCGCGCGAACTGTGCGGGCGGGCAGCCCCGTACGGGCAACGATGTAGCGGACGGCATCGCGACGCTGCATGAATGCGCTCTCGGCAGTGCAACCGGAAAGCTGGGCAAAAATACACAACCCCGTGCAGGGGCAGCGCTCACGGGCGAACCGGTGGGGGCAGTGTCGAACGCAGACGCTCCAGGCGCTGCTGACGGAGCTGCTGTGCCAGCTCGCGCAGGTCGGCAATCTGGTCCGCTTCGTCCACGATCTCCACCCCCAGCAGGGTCTCGATGAGGTCCTCCAGCGTCAGTACGCCCTCCACCCCACCGTACTCGTCCACGACGACGAAGAGGTGTTGGCGCCGCTGCAGGAATGCCCCCAAGGCGCGGTCCAGTTCGAGCGTCTCCGGCAGGAAGTGCACCTCGCGCAGGAATTGGCGCACGGGGAGCTCGGATGCTCCTTCGAGCGCTGCCCAGAGCAGGTCCTTGGTCAGCACGTAGCCGATGATGGTGTCGGGCTCGCCCTCCCAGACTGGAATGCGGGAGAAGATGCGCAGCTCCGGCATCCGGAGCGCATCGCGCACGGAGATGTCCGCCGGGCAGCTCGCCAGCACTGTGCGTGGAGTCATGACGTCGGAGACGCGGATGTTGCGCAGGCGCATCAGGTTGCTTACCAGGCGGTACTCCTCCGGGTCGAGCGCTCCCTCTTGATGAGCTGTCTCCACAACGGTTGTCAGCTCGCGGCGGGCAAGCTCTTCGTGCTGCTGTGCTGTCGTGCCGCGCCCCAATGCTCCCCAGAGCTGACCGCCCCAGCGCAGCAGCTTGAGGAAGCGGCGGGAGAGTTCAAACACCGTGGGGGCGTAGCGCATGCCCAACGCCCGCAGCGTCGGCTTGAGCAGCACCAGCACTGCAAGTGCGGCTGCAACCATCAGCAGCATGATGCTGGGTGGGAGTGCGGAACCCAAACCAACGGCAGCAAGCACAACGATGGCATCGGCGAGCGCTTCCCACAGGCTCAGCCCGGTCCAGTAGAGGTGGGATTCCTCGGGTGCAACCTCGGTCAGCAGCAGCCAGGGGTCGTGCTCCAGTGCCCCACGCCAGAGATTGAGTGCGGCGCCCGCCACAAGGGCAACCGCTCCCGCGAGCCACAGTAGCTCGTTCATCGCAGGCTGGAGCGGAACTCCTTGTCCACAATCGTGATGTAGCCCGGGGAGTGGAGCTCGCCGAGAGGGGTGAGAACGCGTGGGCGCGCCTGCAGCATCAGCCGCGCGCAGCTCCCGCGAGCACCCCCGATGGCAAGTGCCAGCTCTATGAGCTCGTTCCACGAGCGCTGGGCGAAGAACTCGTACAGGTCCAGCTTGACGCGCAGAGGGATGAGCACAGTGTCCCCACCGCCGGGGAGCTCCACAGGGGCGCCCAAATCGCCGGAGACCGTCGGGGTTTCATCGATCAGGAGCTTCCACTCCAGCCCGGTCAGCGTGACGGGGAGGCGGCGCCGTCCCGCGCGTCCATCGTTCGGGTTGTACGCTGCCACCTGCAGCAGGAGCTCCACCGGCAGCGAGCGGCGCTGCTGGTACTGGAGCAGTTGCGCCAACTCCATCGGGGAGAAATCCCGCGGCGATGCCTTCTGAGCAAGCGCAATTCCCGCCAAGCGGAACTCCGATACCCCCGCCAGGCGAAATCGCAGGCGCTCCACGCCGACGAGCGTTTCCGTTACCTGCCGGACGGTACCGCAGCCGGTCAGCACCACCGCGCCTATGAGGAGAGCTCCTCGATACCAAGCTCGTGCCATAGCTGCTGGAGGTCGGAGGGAAGCTGAGCTGTTCCGTTGGACAGATTGCGGATGTACTGCTGCAGCGCTGCTACCGCTTTGCGGAGACGGCTGATGGTCACCAGCAGCTTCACCTTGGCGATGAGCAGCCGTTCCTCCACGGGCTTGCCCAGGAAGTCATCGGCGCCGGCTTCGATGGCGCGGAGCTGGTTCGACACATCGTTGAGCGCCGTGACGATGACCACGGGAACGTGCGCCGTCTGGGGATTGCTGCGCAACTGCTGGACGGTTGCGTAGCCATCCAAGTTCGGCATCATCACATCCAGCACGATAGCATCGGGCAGACGCTGGGCGACCTGCTCCAGGCACTCTATGCCGTCGTGTGCCTCGCCGACCTCATAGCCTTGCCGCTCCAGGTATCGGCGCAGCATTTTGATGGCGATGTGGTTATCGTCCACGACCAACACGTACGGTGCAGCCACGGCACATCTCACGGTGTTGGACAACCCCTGCAGAGCGCAAAATAGCAAATCTCGGCTACGCCATCAAGCGTCCCAAGGTAGCAATCGCGCCCAGCCATATTCCCAGAGCCGTAAAGCTCCAGGCTACTCCGGCAAGGCGCGAGCGCAGGGATGCAGCGTCGGCAAGTACAATGCCCAAGAGCGCATACTGAGCCACCGTGCCGACGTGGAGGCGACTCAGCACGGAGAACACAATCGGGTGCTCGAAGGGCGAAACGAACGCCGCTGGGCTGAGCTGGAATTGCAGAGAGCCCCCGAGTACCTGCACGGCGGCGTTGAGCAGCTCCCCAAGGGCGCCGGGCAAGCAGCTATATCCCAGTGCCGCTGCCAGCACAGCGAAGCGAACCCGCTGGAGGTTCCCCGCAAAGGGAAGCTGCAGCAGCCAGAGCAATCCCAGCACAGCCAGAAGCGAGATGACGTTGGTGAAAAGCCCCCCGAGCAGGCTCCGCGCCAGCGAGAAGCGCAGCCCCTCTGGAACGGTCTCGCGGATCCGCTGGCGCTCCTCCGACGAAAGCTGCGGGTTTTTGGCAAAGTAGCGCTCCAGTTGCTGCAGGGTGAGCTCCTCCAGCTGCGCGCGGAGTGCGGGACTGCGGCTGTGCAGCCAGTTGACCGCAGCCGAGGTAACGGTCAGCAGCAGAAGCGCTGCAACAAAGACCTTCCCCACATGCTGCCCCAGGGTGGATGCCAGCTCGGTTGGAGCCACCATGATATCGCGGAAGCCCTCCACCCAGGAGCGTTGCGGCTGCTCGCCCGGTTCGGGGGCGGGGGTCGGTGTCGGGGGCTCGTGTGTCATTGCTCTGCGTACGCTGTGGAACATGCACGGAGGGGTGCTGTGTCAGCGCTGCATCTGCAATATACGAGCGGAGCCGAGTATTGGCAAGCATTCGCAGGAGGACGCGCCGCACGATAGGGGCGGCGGTTTGCCCGCCGTAGACCGCTTCCTGTGGCTGCTGCAGCATCACCAACAGGACCAGCCGCGGAGAATGCGCTGGCAGGAGCGCCACAAACGAGGCGGTATGCGCTTGCGGACTGTAATGCCCCTCGACCAGTTGCCGTGCCGTACCGGTTTTGCCGGCGATCGGGAGCTGCGGCAGTGCCGCTGCCCGCCCGGTGCCCTCCTCTACGACGCTGCGCAGCAGGGATAGCAGCTGCCGTGCCGTCCGCTCCGTGATGACCTGCCGGACCCGCTCGGTGGGGAACTCCTTGAGCACGGTGCCATCGGGGGCAATCAGGGCGTCGGCAATACGCGGGCGCACGAGCACGCCTCCATTGCCAATTGCCGCGTACGCGCAGGCAAGCTGTAGGGGCGTCACGGCAAGCCCATAGCCGAAGCCCCAAAACAGCGGCGTGGTGGGCTCCATCCGTTCCGGAGTGGGGACAATCCCGTTGACCTCGCCGGGCAGGTCCACGCCCGTGGGAAGCCCAAAGCCGAAGTCCCGAACGTACCGGTAGAGCACGCGCCGAGGAAGCCGGTAGGCAAGCTCGGCGAAGACGATATTGCTGGAGAGCGCAAAGGCACGGCGAAGCGTCGTCCGCCCCAGGGAGTACTCGTCGCGGATGAGCTGTCCCAGGATGCTCCACTCCCCGTTGCGGGCATCGAGCGTGTCTTCGGGGCGAAGTAGCCCTTGGTCCAGTGCCGCAGCGGCGATGAAGGGTTTGAGCACCGAGCCGGGTTCGTACACCTCGCCCACCACTGGAAGCGTCGCGCTCCCGCGGGCGGGTGTGGGGAGAGCAACGGCGGCTCGGATCGCTCCGCTACGGACCTCCAGTGCTATGGCAACACCAGAGCGGGCGCGGAAGCGTTCAAGCCCTCGCTGCAGCTCGTAGGCGATAAGCTGCTGCAGCTCGATATCCAGCGTTGTGCGCAGCATCGGCGGCTGCGGCGGTGAATGGGCAGCCGATTGGGGCACTGGAATCAATTGCCCCCGAGCATCACGCCGCATGAGGGTCTCCACCGGTGGCATGCGCAGGAGCGAATCGTAGGAGAGCTCCACTCCGGAGATGCCCACCTGGTCAATGTTGACGCTGCCCAGGAGCGGAAGCGTCAGCTCGCCGTAGGGGTAGACTCGGTGGAGCTCCTGCAGCCGGATGAGTCCGGGGTCGGAGAGCGTATCCAGCGCTGTAGTGGGGCGCTCCCAGACGCTGCGGAGCAGCCACAGGAAGCGTCCCCGGGCACTGCGGATGCGCTGCAGGCAGGTTGCCGAATCCAGACCCAGGGCGTGGGCTGCTCGGCAGAGGCACTCCGCACAGCGGAGCTGCTGTGGGTCCACCGCGTACGAAGGGGCTTTAACGCTCAGTGCCAGTGGTTCGCCCCGGCAGTCCAGGATAGTCCCGCGCTCTGGCAACAGGAGCACCCGTGCAAAGGCTTGCCGCTGGAGCTGCTGGCGGTACTGCTCGGCTTGCACGACCTGCAGGTATACCACGCGCAGCCACACAAGTGCAAACCCCAGGCTCAGCCCCACCGCCGTTGCCGGGGCAGCCCAGCGCCGAAGCATCCCCAGTGGTGTAGCGTATCAGGCTACGAGCGCGCCTGTTCCCGGGCGGTCGTGATCCGCAGGAGCGAATACATCGGGCACCACCGCAGGAGCGCTGTGGCAATCAGAACCACCCCTACCACGAGCGCGATGATACCGCCGGTATGCCCTTGCCATCCTCCCCAGCTCCACCCGCCCAAGACGAAGAGCAGTGCGCCTGCAATCAGGCGAACCCACCGATCGACGGTCCCAACGTTGTACTGCATTGCCGTGCGGAGACTGTTGAACAGTTTGCAGTGCGAAAGTAGCGACTTTGGCGTATGTGTGCTGCTCGCCGGCGGTTCGCTATTTTCACGCTCCAAGAGATGTCCCTCGTACGCGGAGCTGCTGCCATGTTCCCCGGGGGAGAAGCCGAACACAGCTATCCGCTGGAGACGATGCTGCGCGGCGGGCGCCGCCGTGTGGCGGAGGTTATTCCGCTGGAGCGCATCAGCGAGCGGGTTCCTCCACATTCGCTTGATGCAGAGATGGCGGTCCTGGGCGCGATGCTCCAGGACCGCGCTGCGGTAGTCAAAGCCATCGAGCTGTTAGAGGCGGATTGCTTCTACCGTGAGGCGCATCGTGTGCTCTTCCAAGCAATCGTGGCGCTGTTCGAGCGTGGCGTCACCGTGGACCTGCTCACCGTTGCCGAGGAGCTGCGCCGGCAGGGCGTCTTGGAGCAGGTCGGCGGAACGGCATATCTGACCGAGCTGACGCTGCGGGTGCCCTCAGTTGCTGCGGTAGAGCACTATGCGCGGATTGTGCTGGAGCACTACCTCAAGCGCAGCCTTATCCGCACGGCTGCCGAGATCATCTACGCTTGTTACGACGAGAGCACGGATGCGCTCGAGGAGCTGGACCGTGCGGAGAGCGCCATCTTCGAGATCGCTGAGAAGCGGCTACGCCAGGGTGCCCGCTCGATGCGCACACTGGCGCGTACGGCATTTGAGCACGTGGCAAGCCTGCTCGAGCGCAAGGAGCGCACAGGGCTGACGGGGATCCCCACTGGCTACATCCGGCTGGATGAGCTCACCGGTGGGCTGCAGCGGTCGGACTTCATCGTCATTGCCGGGCGTCCTTCGATGGGGAAGACGGCGCTGGCGCTCTCGATTGCCCGCAATGCGGCGGTGGAGTACCGCATTCCGGTGGCGATCTTCTCGCTGGAGATGTCGGCACTGCAGCTTGTGCTGCGTCTGCTGGCAGCCGAGGCGCAGGTGGATTCCCATCGGTTGCGAACGGGGAAGCTCTCGCCGGAGCTCCTGCCGCGCTTGGTCCAGGCAACGGGGCGGCTGGCGGAGGCGCCCATCTTCATTGACGATACGCCGATGCTGTCGCTGGTGGAGCTGCGGGCGAAATCCCGCCGGTTGCGCTCGGAGCACGGGGTGGAGCTGATCATCGTGGACTACCTCCAGCTCATTGCTCCACCAAAGGCGGAGAGCCGCGAGCGCGAGGTCGCCATCATCTCCCGCTCGCTGAAGATGATGGCAAAGGAGCTCGGCATCCCGGTGGTCGCCCTGGCGCAGCTGAACCGTGCCGTTGAGTCGCGTGCGGACAAGCGCCCGATGCTCTCTGACCTCCGCGAATCGGGCTCGCTCGAACAGGATGCCGATGTGGTCATCTTCGTGCATCGCCCGGAGATGTATGGCATCACCACCTACGACGATGGGACGCCGACGGAGGGCACAGCCGAGATCATCATCGGCAAGCAGCGCAATGGACCCGTCGGTGAGGTGCGCTTGGCGTACTTGCGCGATTGGGCACGCTTTGAGAACTTGGCACTGCACTACCCCGAACCTCCACCGCCGCCGTACGACAGCGACGTGCCCTTCTGAGGCACTGCGCAGCGAGGGAACTCGTCCGTTGCCCTGGGCAAGCTCGCAGCGAACGGCATGAATTTCCTCAACCCCGTGGTGTTGCTGGGGCTGGTGGCGGCGCTTATCCCGCTGTTGCTGCATCTGCTGAATCTGCGTCGGTTGCGCCAGCAGGAGTTCAGCACGCTGCGCTTCCTCAAGCAACTGGAGCGGAGCACGATTCGCCGGTTCCGGCTCCAGCAGTTGCTGCTCCTGGCGGTGCGAATGCTGCTCATCGCCGCGGTGGTGCTGGCGTTTGCCCGACCGGTGCTGCCGGCGAAGCTGCCGGGCTTGCAGCAGCGGGCGCCAGTGAGCGTGCTCCTTGTGCTGGACAACTCTGCCAGCATGGCGCTGGGGGAGCGCTTCGCAGCAGCACGCCGCGCTGCAGTGGAGCTGCTGCGTTCCCTGTACGCCGATGATGAGGTGCTCCTGCTGCCGGTGGTCTCCGATACCGTGCTCCCGGAGTGGGCGGCAAACCACGGTGCCGTACTGGAGCAGCTCCAGCGAATGCAGCCGACGGCAACGACGGCACCGCTGAGCGTTGTGCTCCGCCGTGCCATTGGGCTGCTGGGGCAAGCCCGGCATTGGCATCGCCAGGTGTACGTGGTGAGCGACTTCCACCGCACGCAGTTGGGAGCGCAGCTCCCTGCGGAGCTGCGCCTGGATGCGCGCACGCAGCTCTTCTTCGTTCCGGTGGGCTCCGCGCAGCAGCCTGCTGCAGGAGAGGTGGTGCTCGATTCCGTTGCGCTTGTCAGCCAGCTCCATGCCGCAGGGCAGCCGGTTGTTGTCTACGCGCGCCTTCGCAACCTCGGCGAGCGCGATGCTGCTGTTGTGGTGAGCCTCTTCCTGGGGCAGGAGCGGGTGGCGCAGCAGAGCCTCCTGCTGGGGGCTGGAAAGGTGCAGACAGTACTGCTGAGCGCTCCATTGCCGCAGTCAGGGCTGCTCCCCATCCGCGTTACCGTCGAGGGGGATGCCACCGAGTTCGGGAACGAGCGCTACAGCGCCGTCATCGTACCGCAGCCCATCGAAGTAGCGCTCATCGCCGATGCGGAGGCACTGCCCTTCCTCCAAACGGCGCTGCAGGCGTTGCCGGTGCAGAGCTCGCCACTGCGGCTCCGCGTACTTCCGGCCGGGAGTGTCTCCGCCGGGAGCCTCGCCGGCGCGGCTGTGGTGGTTGCTGCAAGCTCGGCACTGACGGCGCAGCAATTGGAGCAGTTGGCAGCGTACGTGCGTGCAGGAGGGCGCTTGCTGCTCTTTGCCGCAGATGGTGCAACGCTACAGGCACTGCCGCAGTGGCTGGCAAGTGTGGGGATTGCCGGAGCAGCACTGCGCCAGTTTACAGCACCGCAGGCGGTGACATTGGCTCGGGTGGACAAGCAGCATCCCATCTTCCGCGGGGTCTTCCGTGGGGAAACGGAGGCGGCAGCGCTTCCCGAAACGCCGGCATTGGTGCGGCAGCTCGTCATCCCAGCGTCTGCGCCGATCGTGGAGAGCAACGCCGGTCCTCTTGTGGTGGAGCATGCACTGGGCAAAGGGCGTATGCTCGTGTGCGGCGTGGCACCACTGCCGCAGTGGGGCGAGCTTCCCTACAGCGGGTTTTTCCCGACCTTCCTGGTGCGCGCCGTGCTGTACTTGGGAACGCGTGCGCTGCCCACGCTCTCGGCGGAGGCGGGGCAGGAGCTGGAGCTGACGCTTCCGGGCTACTTCGGTCCGGAGCTCCGGCTGCGGGAGCCCGCAGGTGGGGAAGTGCCGCGCCAGACCCGTACGACGGCAACGGGGACACACCTGTGGCTGGGGCGATTGCAGGAGCCTGGGGTCTACGGCGTGTTCGCGCCCGATGGAACGCCTGTTGCAGCGGTGGCGGTGAATGTGCCCCAGAGCGAGCTGGAAGCTGTGCCTGCAGCGCCTTCGGAGCTGCGCCGCTGGGCAGCGCCGATCGTGTCGGCATCCGAGCAGTTCGCCGTGATCGAAGATGCCGGAGAGCTCGTGCGGCTGCCGCAGCAGGTGAGCTCGGCAACGGAGCTGTGGCAGCTCTTCCTGGTGATTGCCCTGCTGTGCGCAGCGGTGGAGATTGGTCTCAGTAAGGCGATTGCCCGCCATGCGACCGATGCATGAAGGGGTGAGCGCCGCAGTAGCGCTGCTGGCAGCGCTGCCGGCGGCGGCGCAGCTATGGATTGCACCGCGCGCAGGGGACACGGTGCTGATGCGACGCCCGCTCCTGCTGCAGTGGAATGCAGCCCCGGGGGCTGTGGCAACACTGTCGTATTCGCTCGATACGGGCAGGAGCTGGACCCTGCTGCAGCGCGACCTGGAAGCGCCCTCCTACCGCTGGGATGTGCCCGTACTGGATACGGTCGCGCTGCTTCTACGGCTGCATTTGGAATCGGCAACCTCCAGCGCTCTGGTTGCCGAACGCCGGAGGGCGCACACCGCTCCAATCCGCTGCGTGCGCTTCTCTCCGGAGGGGCGCTACCTCGTCACCACCGCTGAGGACGGCATAGTCAAGCTCTGGACTGTGCCGGAGCTGGAGGCATCCGATGTGCTGGTGATTGGGACGCCCGCGCTCCTTTCGGCGGCGTTCCTGCGGGATAGCACGCAGGTGGTGGTCTCGGTGGATTCGCTGCTGCTGCTCTACGACCGGGTGAGCAAGGTGCGCCGCTTCTTCGGTGCCGGGGTTCACCGAGGCGTGATTCGCGATATCGCAGCCCATCCTACGGGAACGCTCCTTGCCACGGCAGCGGATGATTCAGCTCTGTGCGTGTGGGAGCTGGCGCAATTGCAGCCAATTGCCCGCTTTGCCGTCCCGCAGGTGAGCTCCTGGTACAGCGTTGCCTTCTCGCTCGATGGGGAGCTGCTCGCTGCCGGCGGCAATGATGGCAACATCTACGTCTGGCGCTGGCGGGAGCAGGGCGCCCCGCTGCGGTTCGGACGCCATGGGGATTCGCTGGGGAACCGGGTGGTGTGGTCCGTTGCCTTCGGCACGGAGGAGGGGCTTCTGCTGTCGGGCGGAGTGGATGGCACGGTCCGGATATGGGATGTGTACAACGGGCGGGAGCGAGCGCGTGCGCTCGGGCATCGCTTCCATGTGCGTTCGGTGCGGGCGTTGCCGTGGGGGCGGCGCCTGCTCTCGGCTGCCTTGGATAGCACGCTCCGGCAGTGGACTCCTTCGGGAACACCGCTGGGGACACCATTGTGGCACGGTGGAGCGGTGCTTTCGGCGGATTACTCCCCCGATGGACGCTGGATTGCTTCGGTCGGGCGCGATTCCGCTCTGCGGCTGTGGAGCAGCGGAGCAGCGCAGGAGGAGACGCTGCGCGTGGTGCTGAAGTACCCGCTACGGCTGCGCGTTGCCGAACTCGAAGGGCGGGCCGGTGAGCAGCGAGTGCTGGAGATCGGCACCGAGGATGTGGAGTGGATTCCACCGTTGCAGGAGCGCCAATTCAGCAGCAGGCTCACCATACGCTTGCCGGCGTGGTTGTGCGCACGGCTGGAATCGGGGCAGCCACGTCCGGCACTGCACCGCTGGGATACGCTCCAGCTCCCGCTCAGCGTGCCGGGACGGCTCTCTCTCCCGCTGCTGCTCCTGGATGGGCATCCACAGCGAGCTGCGCTGGAGCCGCTCCAGTGCGTGGTGGAGGGAACGGAAGCCTTCCGCGCCGAGCTCATCCCCGGAGAGCTCCTCGTGCACACGTGCGGGGATAGCGGACACGTACTCCTCCGCGGGGAGCCCTCGGAGGTGAGCCTGCAGTGGAATGCCCCGCAACTGTGTGTGCAGCTCCGCGCCGGGGAGGATGGCGCGTACGAGCTGGAGCTGTTTTCGGTAACTGGCGAGCGTCTCTGGCACAGCGGTGTGCAATGGCTGCGGGCGGGAACGTATCAGTGGTGCACCGCGCTCCATGCGGCAGCGGGCTGGTACGTGCTGGTGTGCTGCACGCCGAGTCGGCTGCTCTCTGTTCCCTTCAGCTACGTGCCCTGATGGAGCTGTCGCACGCCTTGCAGCCCGATCCACGGCTCCAGCAGCTCCAGCAGCGCTGTGCGGAGCTGCGGCAGTTGCTGCGCCAGTTGACGCAGCAGTGGTTACTGCTGCACACCGAGGAATACACCCGGCGGCAGCGGCTCTACGAGCAGCACTTCCACGCGCTGGAGCAGGAGCTGGAGTGGCTTGCCTGGCAGACGGCACAACTGCGGCGGCGCCTGGAATTGCTCCTGGTCAAGCTCCAGCGTGGAGAGCCGCTCACGGCAAAGGCGATGCGCTTGATTGAGCAGACCGTGGAGCACGAGTTTGCACGCCTGCGTCCCAGGAGCGAGCGCACAGCCCCGGTCGAGCCAGCCGAAGAGGAGCTTGCGCGCCTGTACCGGTTGCTGGTCAAACGGCTCCATCCGGATAGCACCGGCGAGGAGACCGAGGAGTATCGCCGCTATTGGCTCCTTGTGCAGCAGGCGTACAGGGAGCGCAATGTGGAGCAACTTCGCCGATTGGTGCGGGTGCTCTGCGAGGAGCCAGTGGGGGAATCCCCTGTGTGCGAGCTCGACCCGCTCCAGTACTGGCAGCGCGAGCTTGCCCGATTGGAGGCGCAGGTTCGGGTTGAACAGCAGCGGCTGCGGCGCACGCTTGCCCAGGAGCCCTTCTCCCTGCCGCTGGATGACCCCGAGTGGGTCCGTCAGCATCGGGCAGAGCTGGAGCGGCGCATTGCCCAGCAGCGTGCACAGATGCAGTGGTATGCCGAGCTGCTCCGGCGGCTCTCTTGTGCGGTGGCTCCGGAGGATCTCACCCCGTAGGTGGGCTCAGGCGAAGCGTACGACGATTTTGCCCATGTGCGCTTCGGAGCGCAGCCGCTCGAAAGCGCTCAGCACCTCCGAGAAGGGCACCACCGAGTCAATGAGGGGGACGATGCGGTGGTGCGAGACGAATTCGAGCATGGCGCGGAACTCCTCGTCTGTTCCCATTGTGCTGCCGATGATGCGTAGTTGGCGCCAGAAGACTCGCGCCAGATGGAACTCGGGCACCGGTCCCAAAGTCGCGCCGTAGCAGACGAGGGTCCCACCGGGTTTGGTCAGCGTCAGCAAGGTGTTGAAGGGCTCACCGCCGGCGCTATCGAGCACCAAGTCGAACTCTCCATCGGCGAGCTCGCGCAGGAGCCGGTCCCAGTTGGGGTGGCGGTAGTTTACCCCGCCGAGGGCGCCCAGGTGCTGGGCGCGCTGGAGCTTTTCATCGCTGCCGGAGGTGACAAAGACGTTGGCTCCCGCAGCAACGGCAAATTGCAGCGCAATGACAGCAACGCCCCCGCCGATGCCGGTGATGAGCACCTTCTGCCCCGCCTGGAGGGCTCCCTGGGTGAAGAGGGCGCGGTACGCGGTCAACCCCGCCAACGGGAGTGCTGCAGCAGCTTCGGCGGAGAGATGCGCCGGCTTTTCGTGGAGCCGGTCCACAGGGACGACGACGTACTCGGCAAGCGTTCCCGGGCGGGGCATGCCCAGGATCTCGTAGGTCAGCGCTTGAGCTCGGGGGTTATCCCCCCAACCCAGGCTGGGGTTGATGATGACGGTTTTGTGGAGCCAGGCGGCGTGGTCTGGAGAGCCAACGGCGTCAACGACGCCGCAGCCGTCCGAGCCCAGAATTGCTGGGTAGCGGATGCGGGCGTACTTGCCTTGCCGAATCCATTCATCGCGCCGGTTGAGCGCAGCTGCCAGGAGCCTGACCCGCGCCTCTCCGGGCTGCGGTTGAGGAAGCTCCACCTCTTCGATTCCGAAGCTGTCTTCGCGCAAGACCAACGCACGCATCTCCTTCCCAGCAATTCCAGCAGACGGCTCAGGCGGCTGCAAAATTAGACGGTCGTGGCTTCCTGTGCTGAAGGCATCGGACTATTCCGCAGGTGCCGGCGCCAGTGACGTTGTTGCCAGCCGTTCAAGGTCGCGCGCCGTCAGCCGCCGAGCGCCGATGTAGCGCCGGTTGTAATAGGTGCTCTGCAACGAGGAGATCGTCACCCCACCGCGGGAGCTGGCATGGGCAAAGAGCCCATCGCCCAAGTAGATTCCCACGTGGGAGACCCAGGCATGGCGACGGGTGTGGAAGAAGACCAGGTCTCCGAATTGGAGCTGGTCCCGCTCTACCGGTGTACCCAGCATGTACTGCTGCGCGGCGGTTCGAGGCAGCAGAATGCCGCCGACTTCGGCAAAGATTTGGCGGACAAAGCCCGAGCAGTCAATCCCATTGGGGTTCTCCCCACCGAAGCGGTACGGCGTCCCTAACCATTCCAGAATGAGCTCCGCCAGATGGCGCTTATTCAGCCCTGCGGCGGTGAGCTCATCCGGTGCCGTGCCCTCCATGTACGCCAACCACAGTTGACGGAAGCTCTCGATGTCTACGGGCAGGTCATCTTCGCGCGCGAGCTCCTCCGGGTCTTCGCCCTCCAGCTCCGCTACGGGTTCCCCTGGGGCAACGGCAACGGTATCCGAGACCATCAGCGTCCACAGCGTCGGAGAGTTCGTTCGCAGCAGCTCCAATGCCTCATGCCGAAGGCGCTCAGCCCGCACAGAGGTTCGCCGGGTGACCTTCTTCTTTGCCTTCTTGGTCAGGTGCGTGATCTTTTTGAGTTGCTGCACGGCGAAGGCTGCAGGGGCTTTCCACATGTCAACGGCGACGAAGGCAACAGCCACGCACAGAATGCGGATGATGGTCTTCATGCTCCACCCTCCCTCAAAGTTGGACAAACTGCAGGATCACTTGCGGACGTGCTCCAGCACAAGCCGGTCGCTCCCGTCTACGTGCATCCCCTGAACCGATGGCTGGAGCAGGCGAATCACGTGGGGATAGTACAGGAAGACCCACGGGGCTTCCTGCAGCACCAGCGCCTCCATACGGCGGTACAGCTCAAAGCGGCGGTGTTGGGAAGGCTCGGCAAGGGCGCGCTCGTAGAGCGAATCCAGCGCACTTGAGCGGATGCGCGTTGTATTGGGTCCGCCCGGGGCAGCGTAGGCGGAGTAGAAGAGCGCCAGGAAGTTCTCCGGGTCGGGGTAATCGGCGATCCAGTTGGTGCGCCAGAGCATGCAGCGCCCTTCGCGCACCATCGAGAGGTGTTGTGGGAAGCTGACCTGGCGCAGCTCGACTCGAATTCCCAGCTCGGCGAGCTGTTGCTGGACTGCCTCGGCAACGGAGAGCGTTCGCGGGTTTGCCCCCAATTGCAGGACCAGCGGGGGCAATCCGCGTCCGTTGGGGAAGCCAGCTGCAGCCAGGAGACGGCGGGCACGCTCGGGGTCGTAGCCGTATCCCCGCGTCTGCTCGGAGAAGCCTGGGAATCCCGGCGGAAGGACCCCGTAGTACGCCGGCGTTGCCAGCCCGTGGAGGACATGGCGGATGATGCGCTCCCGATCGATTGCCCAGTTGAGCGCTTGCCGCAGCAATCGGGAGCGAGCCAGCGGGGAATTGCGCCCGCCCTCGGTGGTCGTGTCCAGTTGAATGCCGTAGTACTCGATCGCATGGGCGGGGGCGCGCAGCAACTGGTAGTGGCGGAACGCCGGTTGCAGCGTTCCCTCGGGTGTTAGCACCTGCGGGAGCACAGCGGGGTCAAGGCCGGTGAGCATGTCCAGTCGCCCACGCTGGAACTCCCAGAAGGCGGTTTTGGGATCGCGCAGGAAGCGCACAACGACGTGCTCCAGGTAGGGCAGCCGGCGTCCCTGGGGGTCGCGCTTGAAGTAGCGCGGGTTCCTCCGCAGCACCAATCGGACGTCCGCGCGCCATTCGGCAAGCTGGAAGGGACCGGTGCCGACCGGGTTGCGGAAGAAGTCCTCTCCGTAGTGCTCGACTGCCTCGCGCGGGACGATCCAGCAGTAGGGCAGCGTGAGCAGCGCCAGGAATGGGGCAAACGGGCGCTCCAGCTCCAGTTCGACCGTGCTATCGTTGAGCACCCGAATGCCGGGGATTCCCCCTGCCGGAGAGCGCCCCTGGCGGGTGGCAGCGTGGAACTCCTTTGCTCCGCGGAGCTTTCCCCAGAAGACCCACAGCCCGGGCGAGCGGGTTCGGGCATCACAGAGCCGCTCGAAGGAGAACTTGACATCCTCCGCGCGCAGCCGGCGCGGCGATGCCCCAAAGCAGGGGTTATCGTGGAAGTACACGTCCGTGCGCAGATGGAAGCGCCAGCGCGTTCCCGTGGAATCCACCTCCCATGCCCGTGCCAGGCAGGGCACAACGCGCAGGGCTGTATCCAGCTCGACCAATCCGTTGTAGAGCTGCGTGCCGACCCAGATGGCGGCAACGTAGCTCATGTGCGCCGGATCGAGCGTTGTGATGCCCTCGGGTTCGTTGTAGATGAAGCTGTGGCGTGGGTCAGGCTCTCGACTTCCCTGGCAGCCAATGAGTGCGGCGGCTACCAGCAGCCCGATTGTCAAAGAGCGCCCTCCTCTCCCCAGCTTGGCGCACTGTCGGGAACGCAATAAACAAAATCGCGCCGACATAGCCGGCGGAAACTCAGTGGGGTTGCAGCCAGACGTACTTGTACATCCGGCGGTCCATAGCGTTGTTGCGGTAGCCGGCAACATAGGGCTGGAGCAGGCGGTAGTCCTCGTCGTAGAAGAGGATGAGCATTGGGGCATCCTCGATGGCGAGCTGTTCGGCGCGGGCGTAGAGCTCCATGCGGCGTGCACGGTCGCGCGTTGCCAGTGCAAGCTCCAGTAGCGAATCCACCGCCGGATTGCGGTACCGGGTGGAGTTGATTGGGCTGATCTCGTTGGGATCGTCCGGCACCAGCTTGCCGTAGAGCAGGTTGAGGAAGTTCTCCGGGTCGGGATAGTCTGCCACCCAGCCTAAGCGGAAGAACGGAACGCGCCCGGCATCAATGCTCTGCAGATGTTGTGCGAATTCCACCTGGCGCAGTTGCACTTCGATGCCCAGGTGCTCGCGTAGCATGGCTTGGACGGCTTCGGCAACTTGGAGGTTGCGTCCGCCGCCTGCGTTGAGCTGGAGCGTGACGGTGGGGAAGCCCTTGCCATCGGGATAGCCAGCCTGGGCAAGCAGTTGGCGCGCCCGCTGCGGATCGAAGCGGTAGCCCCGGATGGAGCGCGCTGGATAGTCCGGCATGGATGGAGGGACGAGACCGTAGTGCCCGGGCTCAGCAGCCTGCCCTTTGAGCACATACCGCACGATGCGTTCCCGGTCGATGGCGTAAGCAAAGGCTTGGCGGACGAGCCGGTTGCGGAAGAGCGAATCGGTCACGAGCATCCCGTAGTACTGTGTCGAGAGCGCCATCGTGCGCAGGAGCCGGAAGCGCTGCCACTCTCCGCGCAGTTGCTTGCGCTCATCTACAATCTGCGGGAAGAATTCCGCCGGAATCCGGAAGCACTCCTCAAGGTTGCCCTGGCGGAACTGCAGAAGCTGCGACTTCTCGTCCTTGATGAAGCTGAAGCGGATGCCTTCCAGGTAGGGCAAGGCGTTGCCGTATTCGTCGCGCTGCCAGTAGTTGGGATTGCGCCGCAGCACAAGCTGGCGGTCCGGCGTCCAGGAGACGAAGATAAATGGACCCGAGCCGACGGGATTGCGGAAGAAGTCCGCACCGTAGTACTCAACGGCTTCACGCGGCACGATTGCGAAGGTGACCAGCGAGACGTAGTACTCAAACGGCGCAAAGGGGCGCAGGAGGTGGATTTCGAAGGTGTACCGGTCGCGCACTACGAATCCGGAGACTTCACGCACGGCGGGTTCGCCTCCGGTGCGGGCAGCCTCGCGTGTGGCGGCGTAGTACTCATCGGCACCGCGAACCTTGCCGCGGAAGTAGCTGTAGCCGAGCGTGCCGGTGCGGAAGTCGCAAGCGCGTGTCAGCGAATACTTGACGTCTTCGGCAGTCAGCTCGCGCCCCTTGCCCTGTGGGAAGCACGGGTTGTCGTGGAAGAGGACTCCACGCCGTAGGTAGTAGCGGTAGACGAGTCCATCGGGGGAGACCTCCCAACGCTCGGCCAGCTCCGGCTGCAGCCGCAGGGAATCGTCCAGCGTCAGGAGCTTGTCGTAGATCTGTTCGGCAACGTGTGCGGAGCTCACGTCGTTGATCTGCACAGGGTCCAGCGAGCGGACCTCTCCGACCTCGTTGACGCGGTAGATTCCCCCGTAGAAGCGATCGCCGGCAGCGGGGCGTAATTGCCCCTCCTGCCCGTTCCGAGCGCAGCCGAGCAAGAGCACTGCAAGGAGCAGCAGGAGCATCGTGCATACCGCAGGTGTTCAACAGCACAAGATGTGGCGATGGCGCAGTGTGTGGAGCCCTTCGCGCACAAGCACTGCCGAGATCAGCAGTGCCAGCAGCGCGTCCGCTTGGTGGATTCCCCAGAGCTGCTGCAGCAGTAAGCTCAGGAGCAGGGCTGCCGAGAGCGCCGCGCAGGCAAGTGTTTGGGCGGCATCGGCAAGGACGGCGCGGCTGCCAAGCTGCTGCCCAACCCGCCGTTTGAAGGCGAAGAGAGCGGGCTTGACGACGACGGAGGCAGCCGCCAGGACGAAGCTGCCACCGTGCAGGTGCACTGCTGCCCTGCCCAGCAGCTGTCCAAGCGACTCCATCGCAATGACCGCCGCCAGCACCAGGAAGCTCAGCCCAATGAGCAGAACGGCTCGGCGCTCCCGCTCCAGTCCCCGTTCGGCGGTGTGCGGACGCAAACTCGGTGCAAAGCGCCACAGCACTACGATGCCCGAGAGGGATTCCGCCACACCTTCAATGCCAAAGCTCACCAGCCCCAAGCTATCGGAGGCGTGCCCCAGCCACAACGCTACTGCGCCTTCGGCGAAGTTGTACAGCACCGTCGTCAGTGCCAGCCGCCATGCCCATAGCTGCCATCGCGCTGCGGAGGGGATGCTGAGGGGATCAGCCGCGCTCTTTGTGGGCATCCTTTCGGGGAAGTGGGTTGCTGCCCCGCCAGGACTCGAACCTGGACTCTCCTGATCCAGAGTCAGGCGTGTTGCCAGTTACACCACGGGGCAACGCCAACGGGTGGACCGGAGGAGATTCGAACTCCCGACCTCCAGAGTGCGATTCTGGCGCTCTCCCAACTGAGCTACCGGCCCATCTGGACGCAAAATTAGCAAAAACCCTGTGACCACCAGAGCGGTGGAGCCGCCTTCCAAGCTCAGCCGGAAGCCCTATCTTTGCATGCTGCGTCGGTGTAGTCGGAGGACGGCTCATGCGCTTGACGTATCAGCCCAGCCGCACGAAGCGGCGCCGCAAGCATGGATTTCGGGCGCGGATGAAGAGCAAGAGTGGACGGAAGGTACTTGCACGGCGCCGAGCCAAAGGGCGGCACAAGCTCACGGTGAGCGACGAGCGACCGTAAGTGGTACTGCGCCCACTCAAGGAGCGGAAGGCAATTCAGGAGCTGTGGACAACGGGGTTGCGGGTTGTCCATCCCATGCTGTTGCTCGTTGTACAGGTTGCCGATGCTGGAGCGCCGCCCGGCAGTGTGGGGTATGTGGTGAGCGTCCCGCGGCGGCGAGTCAAGAAGGCTGTCGTCCGGAGCCGGATTCGGCGGCTGCTGCGGGAAGCGCTCCGTCAGCTCCTTCCCCGATTCGCCCTCCAGCTCCCGCTTCGGGCGGTTGCGTTGGTTTGGCGGGGGAATGCACCGGAGCATCCCGCCCGCATTCGACTGCACGACGTGCTGCCGGTGGTGCAAGAGGTTCTGCAACAAGCGGTCTCGGGCTCATGCGTGCGCTCCTCATCGGAGTGATTCGGCTGTACCGGCTGCTGGTTTCGCCGCTGCTGCCCGGGGCGTGCCGCTTCTATCCCTCCTGCTCCGAGTATGCCGAACAGGCACTCCGGCGCTATGGCGTGCTCAAAGGTGGAGCGCTTGCGCTGCGACGGCTCCTGCGCTGTCATCCCTGGCACCCTGGCGGCATCGATCCTGTGCCATAAGCTGAGCAACCTATGGACCGCCGCGCGCTCCTGGGCATTGTGCTGATTGCGCTACTGACGACGGTGTGGACCCTGTACATGTCCATCCGCTACGCTCCATCCCCGCAGCCTACGGATACGCTCCGGACAAGTGCTGCCCCGGCAACGGCCCCACCGGCGCTTCAGCCAGCCGATACGGCAGCGCAGCCGCCGGAGGTGTTCCTCCGCGTCCAGACGCAGCGGGCGATGATCTGGCTCAGCTCCGCTGGCGGGACCCTTGCCCGGTGGGAGCTGCGCCAGTACAAGGCGTGGAACGGAACGCCGGTACAGCTCATCCCTTCCGGCGAGCGCCCCTTGGCGCTGGAGTTCTACGACTTCCAGGGGCGGCGCGTGAATACACGCCGGTGGCACTTCGAATTCAACCTCCCCACCGATACGCTCTACACCATCCCCGCTGGAGATTCGCTCGAGGTACGGGCGCGCTACAGGCTGGATTCCGTGCGCTTTGTGGAACGCTGGTACCGCTTCTACGGCGACCGCTACGATGTGCTGACCGGTGTGGTGCTCTCGAATGTGGAGAATCTCGTTGCCCAGCGCCGGCTGGAGCTGGTCTGGAGCGGTGGGCTCAAGTACCAGGAGTACAACAGCGTGGATGAGTCCAACAGTGCACGGGCGCTCATCTCCCTTGCCGGAGAGCTCGAAGAGCTCGATGCGCATGAGGTCGGTCAGAGCGTGGAGACGCAGGCAACGGGGCAGATTGACTTTGCGGGGCTGAAGGTAAAGTACTTCGCTGCAGCGCTCATCCCTGTGCCGCGCCCAAGCGAGCTGACGGTCTACGCGCGTGGGCAGCGCTTCCCGGCGCCGAATCACGGCGTGGTGGAGCGCTACGAAGTGGCGCTTCGGCTGCCCTACCGCGGGGGCAGGCAGGAACATGTAGTGCAGCTCTACGTCGGACCGCTTGCCTACGATGTGGTGCGCCAGTACGGGCTGGAGTCGATGGTGGAGTTCGGGCTCCGCTGGCTGGTGCGCCCCATCGGCGAGTACTTCATGCTGCCGGTGCTCAAGGCGATCCACTGGCTCATTCCCAACTACGGCATCGCCATCATTGTCTTTGCGCTGCTGATGAAGCTGCTGCTGCACCCGCTGATACTGCCGCAACTGCGCTCGGCGCAGCGGATGCAGCTCCTGGCACCAGAGCTCCAGAAGATTCGCGAACGCTACAGAGACGACCTCCAAGCGCAGCAGCGGGAGCTATTCCGGCTCTACCAGGAGTACGGCATCAACCCCATGAGCGGTTGCCTGCCGATGCTGCTGCAGATCCCCATCCTGTACGCCCTCTGGGCGGTGCTGAACTACTCCATCGAGCTGCGCCAAACCCCCTTTGTGCTGTGGATTACGGACCTTTCAGTGCCGGACCGCCTGGTGACGCTTCCGTTCCGGATCCCGCTCCTGGGGGTCAACTACATCTCCGGGCTGGCGCTCCTGATGGGCGCAGCGCTCTTTGTGCAGCAGCGCCTCACGGTGACGGACCCGCGCCAACGCTGGATGACCTACGTCTTTCCGGTGCTTCTGACGCTGCTCTTCTCCGCCTTCCCCGCGGGGCTGAACCTGTACTACTTCACGTTCAACCTGCTGGGGATTGTGCACCAGCTCTACCTGACTCGCTGGCGCAAGCAGAAGCTCACCCTGGAGGACCTCAAGCGGCAACCGCGGAAGGAGGGCTGGCTCATGCGCCGTCTCCGCGAAGCGCAAGCCCTTGCCGAGGAGCAAGCCGAACGCCTTCCGCCGAGCCTGGCACGCCGGCTCAACCCGCAGCAGTCCAATCCGCGCCGGACTCCAAAGAAGCGTAAGCGTTAGAGGCGCTCTACGGCTGCCAGAGCCTGCTCGATATCGGCAAGGAGGTCCTCCGTCTCCTCGATTCCGCACGAGAGCCGGACCAACCCATCGGTGATGCCCAGCCGCAGACGGCGCTCCCGTGGCACGCTGGCGTGGGTCATCGTCGCCGGATGGCACGCCAGGGACTCCACACCGCCGAGAGATTCCGCCAGCGTGAAAAGCCGCAGCGCTTGCAGGAAGGCGCGTGCATGCTGCTCGCTGGGAAACTCTACCGAAAGGACCCCACCGAAGTTGCGCATCTGCCGTCGCGCCAGCTCGTGCTGCGGATGGGTGGCAAGCCCGGGATAGTGGACCCGAACGACCCGGGGGTGCTGTGCCAGGAGCTGGGCGACTGCCAGCGCGTTGCGCTCGTGCTGCTGCATCCGCAGCGCCAGCGTCTTGACCGAGCGCAGGCATAGCCAGCAGTCGAAAGGGCTGGGGATGGCACCGACGGCGTTTTGAAGAAAGCGCAGCCGTTCGGCAAGCTCGGCATGGCGCACGACGATAACACCCCCAATGAGGTCGGAGTGCCCTGCAAGGTACTTCGTCGTGGAATGCACCACAAGGTCTGCCCCCAGCGTCAGCGGAGTCTGGGCATATGGGGTAGCGAAGGTGTTGTCTACCACCACCCACGCATTGCGGGCGTGGGCAAGGGCGGAGAGCTGCGCGATGTCGGCGATCTGGAGCAGCGGGTTGGTGGGGCTCTCCAGGTACAGCATCCGCGTCTGTGGAGTGAATTCGGCAGCGATGGCATCGGGCGTGCTCTCCTCGGCATAGCTGACGCCGATACCGTAGGCTTTCCAGACGCGCTCGAACAGGCGCACCGTCCCGCCGTAGAGGTCAGCGCACGCGACGATGTGCTCACCCGGTTGGAGCAGGCGCACCACGCTATCGATTGCCGCCATCCCGCTGGAGAAGGCGATTGCGTCGGTGCCCTCCTCCAGGGCTGCGATGTTGCGCTCCCAGGCGCGCCGGGTGGGGTTGTCGGTGCGCGAGTACTCGTAGCCCTTGTGCACCCCAGGAGCCTCCTGCGCGTAGGTGGAGGTCATGTACAGCGGCGGCACAACCGCTCCGGTGAGCGGGTCCGCTTCCTGCCCAACGTGGATCGCTCGCGTGGCAAAGCCGTACTGCTTCATCGAGCAATGGAGGCGGTCAGACTCGCTGTATGGGCAATGCGGGAGGGGCTGGTGGGTTCGGCGCTGAGGCTGTAGTCGAGCTGGAGGCGCAGTGGTACTGCTTCCAGCGGAGGGAGTTGCACGGAGATGCCCGCTGCGCTGTGATGCCCGGGCAGCCAGCGGGCATGCCCTTCGGAATCGGCAAACAGGCTGGTACCGGCGCGCACGGCAAGCCCGGCAATCGGTACCGCTTCGATGCCCAGCAGCAGCATCGGGCGCGCAGCCCCTTGGACGTACTGCAGTTCAATGCCCAGCAGCACGTACTCTGCCGATATCAGCCGCTGCGGGGATAGCTCGCCGGTGACCGGAGAGCGTTCGGCGCGCTCAGGGACGCCGAAATTGAACTCCGTTGCAATCCCCACGTGCACGGTGTAGGGGAGATTCTCCCAGCCCGATGCCCAGTGCAGCCGCCCTCCCAGGTTGCGCACCGCAACGCCCAGGGAGAGGAGCTCCGCCACACGGGCGCTGGCTCCCAAGTCGAAAGCAAAGCCGCTGGCGCTGATATCCGTCCCGGAAAGCCCGCTCCAGAGGTACTTTGCGGCAAGCCCTGTGGAGAGGAACTCCCAGCCGAGGGCGCCGCAGAGGGTGAGTGCAACATCCTGTGCCGTTGCCGTTCCGGCGGGGATTCCCTCAGCGGTACGAAGCCGGAGCTCTCCGGCGCCGAAGCGGAGCACCCCGACACCGATGCCGATACCGGGGCTGACTGCCTGAGCGTACGCCAGAGCAGCAGAGGTCCGCCCCAGCCCCAGTGCACTCACCGTTGCGCTCAGCTGCGCCTGTGGAGGCAACCAGGCTATCGGCGCAGGATTGGCAAAGATGCCGCTGGGTTCGTTCGCGATGGCAACGTACGTGCCCCCCAGCCCAATGGGGCGAGCTCCAACTGGGCGTTGCAGGGATGCTCCTGCCGTGGCCGGCATGAGCGGCTGCGCCTGGACTGCTGTCAGCCACCCCAGGAGCAGGACTACTTCAGTGAGCCACCACGAACTTCTGTGCCAGCCGGAATCCATCGCCCTGCACGACGCAGATATAGACGCCATTGGGGAGCCCGGCGCTCGGGATCGGATACTCGTGCACCCCCGGAGAAGCCTTCCCCTGGTAGACCGTCGCCACGCGCTTGCCCAGCAGGTTGTATACGGCGATCTCCAGTCGGCGCTGCTCGGAGGCAAGCTCAACGATGAGAAAGTGCTCCCCGTTGGCTTCCCGAATCCCCTGAATGCGATGCTCGCGCGGGAGCGAATCCGCAACCGTGCGGCGCTCGGCTTGGAGCACAAGCGCTCCCGGCTCCTGCCAGCGCAGCGCCGGCTGCTCCCGTGCCCACAGCGGTCCAAGCGTTGCCAAGAGCACAATCCACACACGTCCCCATTGCTTCATGCTGCCCCTTCCGGATGTGATGCTCCGTTGGGGGTGGAGACGAACGATGGAGAGCCTTGGATGCACCGGGCGGATTCGGCAGCAGAGCGTTCGCGCAACCGGAGATGGAGCTCCAGCGCTTGTGGAGCAATGGAGAGGCGCCGCGCCAGTTGTGCGCGCTCCTGCTCCGATTCCGGGAGGTGTTCGGGAGTAAGCTGCTGCAGGACCGAGCGCACGTAGTGCTGCCGCTGCCCTATGCGGTGCCTCCAGAGCTGGCGCAGCTCGGTGCTGAGCTGTGCCGTTCGCCGTGTCTCTTCAAGGACGGCTGCAGGGTCTGCAAGAGATGGGGTGGGTTCTGGAGCGGAGGGAGCCGATTCCGACGCCGTTGCCACAGGAGCCGGCTCCGAAGGTGGTGTTCTCTCTTCGGCTTCCCGATAGCGGCGCAGGGCTGCCTGGACATGTGCGGCGAACTCGGCAGCGGGCGGCGGCGAAGATGTGGGCGAGCTCGGAGCCCGACTCCTCTGCCAGAGCTTGCGCAGGAGCAGGGCAATAAGCCCAATTGTGCCCAGCCCAAAGGCAATTGGTGCCCACACCAGGAGCCATTGCGGGAGAGTGCCGGAGGAGCTTCGTGCGTTCTTCACGGCTGAAGACGCCGAGTCCGCTCGTGCGGTTGGGATAGTGTCCACCGGTGGCACTGCCAGCGGTGGAGCTACTGTGGTATCCAGAAGCGGTGCGGCAAGTGTCTGTTCCAGCACGGCTGCAAGGCTATCCGGAGGGAAGCTCGGCACAGGTGGAAGAGGGCGAGCCGACAGAGCGGTGAAGTAGCGGGCTGCCCATTGGGCGAGCACACCCTGCCCAGCGGAGAGGGCAAGCAGAGCGGTTGCAGCGTAGAGGTCCGGCAGCCGGCTCCCACGTATGAAGCCAGCACGCAGCCATTGCAATGCCGTCAGCGGCATGCCCCGTTGCAATGTGCGGATGCCCACCAAAGCAGCTGCGTCGGGATGACCGCCATGTGCGGCTTCGGAGAGGAGGCTATCGGCAAGGGCTTCCGCTCCAACCTCCAGTGCCAGGAGAGCGCTGTGGTAGAGGTCTTCCGCCGGTGTGAGCCGGTCCCATTGCACCGGGGTCAGCAGGAAAGCGCTTGAGTAAGGCAGCCATACAAGGCTGTATCCGACGGGCTGGGCAAAGAGGACGTACACCCATACACTGTCCCCATGTCGGCGGGGGTAGACCTCGCGCAGCAGACCCGATTGCCATGAGCGCTGGGTCGCCTGTGGCGAAAGCTGTGTGCCGGAGAGGCGTAGGATCACACGCCGTTTGTCTGCAGAGAGCTCTGAGCTCCACCCCGTCGGAGGCTGTGAGCAGTAGAGGAGGAGGCGTCCCAGGCTATCGCGCTCGTACCGCTCCAACGTCGGCGCAGCCTCTGCAAGGGCTACGGCGATCAGGAGAGAGCACAGGGCGTATCGCGCCATTGCTGCTGTCTTTGCTGCTGTGCGTACAGCGCGGCAGCGCTACCACGGGATGTTCGCCAACTGGAGGTATTCCGCGTGGAGCTCCTCCAGGATGGCGGGTTCGGGTTCCCCCGATTCATATAGCACGCCGTGTGCCACAAGGTGCTGCCGCAAGGCGGTGGGGAAGTACAGCGGCGAATGGAGCTGCTCCTCGCCGCTCCAGGCACGCAGCCCTGCGTGGTGCGCCAAATATTCAGCACAGGCAGCAAGCGCGGTCAATGGCTGGTTCAACTGCGCCAACGGGGAGTGCGGAGGGAGGGAGCTGGGGTATGGGGGAGGGTCGGGCATGTGGTGATCGCGCATCACAATGGCGAGCACCTCCGGCAATCCCCAGCGTTCGGCAAGCCAGAAACCCAGCTCGGCATGGGTTGTGCCCAACACGGCAAGCTCAGCTTCGCAGTAGGCTATGCGGTGGCGGGCTTGGTAGCGGAAGATGGCAGCGAACTCCTCGGGCAGATACGCTGCCGCAAGCAGAACCCCAATGTCGTGCAGCAGTCCGGCAACAAAGGCTTCCCCAAGGGGGCGATACCCCAGCCGGCGCGCCAGCCAGCGGCATGCAACGGCGCAGTAGAGCGAATACCTCCACAGCTCCTCGCGCAGCTGCTCGTGGTTGGGTCCCAAGCGGACGAAGTCGTACGCAACGGTGCCCATGAGGAGCTCGCGGAGAGTATCGTTCCCCAAGAGGGCGATCGCCAGCCGAATTGTGGTTACCTTGCGCGGGAAGCCATAGAGGGGCGAGTTGGCGATGCGCAGCAGCCGTGCCGTCAGCGCCTGGTCGCGCTCGATGAGGTCGGCGAGAGCACTGGCGCTAACCTCCGGATTCTCCAGCAGGTGCAGTACCTGGAGGAGAATCGGCGGAATAGTGGGGAGGGATTCCACCCGGCGGAGGCGCTGCTGCAGCGAGGGCTCAAGCATGGTGGTGGATGCGCAGTTGGGTGCGAATCTCTTCGAGCACTTGGGCGTGGATTTGGCAGACGCGGCTTTCGGTGACGTTGAGCAGTTGCCCGATCTCGCGGAAGGTCAGCCCTTCGTAGTAGTAGAGCACCATCACCAGGCGCTTGCGTTCGGGCAGCTTTGCCAGGTACTCCTGGATGAACTCCAGGAGCTGGCGCCGGTGTACCTCCTCGCTGGGATCGAGCGCATGGGGATCGGGCACGGTTTCCAGTGGATCAGGGTGTGCCTCTTCCTCCTCCTCGCCGAACGGTTCGCTCGGGAGCGTCGCGTACGCTTCGGAGAGCACCTGCAGGTAGGAGCGGTACTCCTGCTCGGAGAGCCCCAGGAAGTGGCGCACCTCTTCGCTGGAGACCTCATCACCCTTTTGTTGGCGCAGTAGCTCGGCAGCGCGATGGTAGGTATGCAGCTTCTGCCGTGCGGAGCGGGTCATCCAGTCCAGTTTGCGCAGCTCATCGAGCATAGCCCCGCGAATTCGCGGGAGGGCGTAGGTTTCAAACTTTGTGCCCCGGGTCGGGTCGAACCGCTCAATGGCTTCGTTGAGCCCCAGCACGCCCGTGTGGAGCAGATCCTCTTCGCTCAGCACGCTATGGTCGGGCAGGTCCAGGCTTTGCACGGCGTAGCGGACAAGCCAGAGGTAGTGCAGGAGCAAGCGGCGGCGCGCCTCGTCGGAGCGCTCGCGCCAATACTGCTCCCACGTCTCTTGCAGCGCTTCGGGTGAGAGTTGCTGACCCCGCATGGCTGTCCTTACAGCGGTTCACCAACACGGTCCTCTGTGCCAGAGCTCTGGCGGGCACGGCGAAGCATCTGCAGGGCTCCGATGACGAAGGTTGTCACCAGCACACTGACCACGAAGACGAGAAACGCGCGCACCAGTGCTGCCTCCAGCGCAAGCTCTGGCTGCACAGCAAAGATAATCAGTGCAACGCAGCCGGCAAGCACGCCGACATTGAGCACGAAACCGATGGTGCTGCTACGCTGTTTGGGACGCCCTCGGGGCATGGGTGCGCTGCAGAGCTTGGATCAACGCCATCGCAAGCCGCTGATATGCCTGTGCCGCTGGCGCCGTGGGCAGATGCTCAACCAACGGACGCTGTTGCAGGAGGGCTGCCCGGTGTGCCGGGTCGTACGGCACCTCTCCCAGGAGCGGAAAACGCCGTCCGAGAAAGCGCGCGGCAACGGTGTTGAGCTTTTGCGCAATCTCGGCTGCATCGGAGGAGTCCACGACGTTGGTGACAATGAGCTGCACCGTGAGAGCTTCCGGCTGTGCCGAGAGCGCTTTGAGAAAGCCGTAAGCGTCCAGGACCGAGCCGATATCATCTCCCAGCACCAGGCAGTTCATCGCCGCCGTGGAGCAGCCCAGGTAGACCAGCTCGGACCAGCCGGCTGGGAGATCCAGCAGAACAACGTCTGGGCGCAGGCGTTGGGCAATCCGCTGCAACAGCTTCTGGAAATGCCGCGCCAAGAGCTGCTCTGCTTCCGGCGATGAAGTTGCGCGCTCGGCAAACAGCCATAGCCCCGGGCGCAGCTCCAGCGGGACCTCTTCCGGCTGTACGCGACCGAAGTAGGCATCGGCAGCGCGCAGGAGCGGGTCCACCCCGAAGAGCGTATGCAGCGTTGGTGCCGAGATGTTGGCATCCCACAGCAGACAGCGGTACCCCTGGCGCTGAAGAGCAACGGCGAGGTTGGCTACAAGCGTGCTTTTGCCTACGCCGGCGCGACCGCTCCCGAAGGCGATGCTCAGCGGAGGTCTCATCGCTGCTGACCTCGAAGAATAAACTGCTCCAGTGCTCCTGGGCTTGCTGCCGCGAAATCCTCCGGAATGCGCGGTCCAATCCCCAACGCAACAATGGGGAGGGCGGTGGTACTCAAGACCTCCACCACAGCGCCAATTCCTACGGCGAGGTCCAGTTTGGTGAGTACCAGGGCATCGCTGCCCAGCTCCCGCCACGCCTGCACGAATGCGGAAGCGTTGGCGGAGGATTCCGTTGCGCTCATCACTGCGTAGGTCGCATCCGGCTGAGCTGCGCTCTTGTAGCTCTGCCACAACTGCTGGAGCTGCCCGTGCAGAGGATTCCCCGTAGGGAGCTCGACCAAGACCACCTGCGGAATCGGCGGGATGCTGCCGAGCAGACGCTGCAGCTCCCGTGCCGTATGCACTTCGGCAACCGGGATATCGGTGACCGAGCTGAAGAGTTGGAGCTGTTCGAGGGCGCCGAGCGTATCGGTTGCAGCGGAGACGATCTGCACGGGATAGCCGCGCTCAAGGGCATAGAACAGCGCCAGTTTCAGCAGGCTCGTGGTAACGCCCGCGCCGGGGAGTCCCGTGAGCACGATGCGGAGCGGATGGTGGCTGGGTTCCGGTAGCGGAACGTAGCGGAGGTGTTGCAGGAGGGAATGCCGGAGTTGCTGCTGCAGCTCCGGCAGTGGGAGGGACGGGTCCAGCCCCGCACTGTGGCGCAGGAGGAAGCTCTCGGAGAAGCCCTCCCGTTCAGCAAGCTCCCAGAGGAGCTGCCATTGCGGAAGCGAGCGAACCTGCCCGAAGCGCAGTTGGAGGGAGAGCTCGTGTACGGCGCTGCGGAGCGCTGCCAGCTCCTGCTGGAGCTGTGATGCCATGGGCAGCTCCTCGCCTACGGCGGGTGAGCTTGAGTGCGCGGGGGCGGCAGTGGCGATGATCTCGATGAGCTCGTGATCTGGTTTCTCCGCTGCGCGGACGGTGCGTGTGGAAAGGATGATGGCGTCCTCACCCAGTTCGCGCCGCATGGAGCGGAGCGCTTCCTGGATGCTTTCGGCGATGTAGGTCCGCACACGCATGGCACCCTCCGGGGCAAAATGTATAGCGAATTGGCGTGCCAATTGCGGCAGCGGCTACAGCACCTGGAAGATGAAGAACTTCAGGTACTGTGTCTCCGGCATGCTCAGCAGGATGGGGTGGTCCGGAGGCTGGGTGCCTCGGTACAGCAGTTGCAGCTGGCGTCCCAGAGCGGCTGCCTCCCCGTGGAGTACCTCCAGGAAGACGGCTTCGAAGACGTGGTGGGAGCAGCTACTGGTGACCAGGAAGCCGCCCTCGGGGAGCAACTCCATTGCCAGGCGATTCAGCTCGGCGTAGCCGCGCTTTGCAGCGGGGACATGGCGGCGGCTTTTGGCAAATGCTGGCGGGTCCAGGATGATCATGTCCCAGCGCGCGTTCTCCTGCCGCTGCTGGCGCAGGAACTCGAAGACCTCGGCTTCGACGAACTGAAGCTGCGACAGCCCATTGAGCTGAGCATTGCGCCGGGCACATTCGATAGCGAAGGCGGAGCTATCCACGCCGAGCACCTCGCGCGCTCCATTTGCTGCCGCGTGGAGGGCGAAGCCGCCCTGATGGGTGAAGCAATCCAACACGCGCAATCCCCGCGCCCAACGTCCGGCAATGACGTGATGGTAGCGCTGGTCCAGGTATGCCCCGGTCTTCTGTCCCTCCAGCAGCGACAGCTCCAGCCGGATACCGAACTCCTCCACCGGAAGCCATTGGGGGATAGTGCCGAAGAGCACTCGCTGGCGCTGCGGCAAGCCCTCCAGTTCGCGCAGCCGGGAGAGGTTCTTCTCCACAATCCCCTTCGTCTCGGGCAGCACCGTGCGCAGCGCCTCTACGATGAGCTCCAGGCGCTGCTCCATGCCGATGGAGAAGGTCTGCAGCGCCAGGTATTCTCCGTATCGGTCCACAACCAGTCCGGGCAGCAGGTCGGCTTCGCCGTGCACCAGGCGGTACATCGCCTCCCCGGGGCAGAGCCGCTGGCGCAGCTCCAGCGCGCGGCGCAGCCGCTCGCAGAAGAATTCGAGGTTGAGCTCCTCGACCTCTCCCCCGAGCAGGCGAACGCAGATGAGGCTGTGGGGGTTGTAGATTCCGGTGCCAACACTTTCACCCCGCGCCGTACGCACGCGCACGAGCGCCCCTGGGGGGATGGTCCGAGGCAGCTCGGAGACCTCGTTGCTGAAGACCCAGAGGTGACCGCTGCGGACACGACTGTCGTGCCCCGCACGCAAGCGGAGCTCGTACATCGAAGGGATGGTCAATTCACTGGCTGGATTGCTGCGGGAGCTCCTGGATTGCCCTCTTGATGAGCATGCGGACGTATGTGGAGGCTCCCATTCCTACTCCGCGGGCAAGCTGCAGAAGGCTCTCGTAGTCGCTCTGCTCCAGCGTCACGCTCAGCAATCGCCTGTTCTGGAACAGCGAAGGTCTTCCGCGGGCGGGCTTGCGATTCTGCGCTTTTGCTGCTTTCCGTGGCATCGTGTGCTCCCCTCTTCATTGGTTTACCATTGCTCCACTCTGCCGTTACGGCGGTACCGTACGGCATGTTTTTCGGTGTGAAAATACGAAACGACCGCTTTGATATTGTGACCAAGTGACTTTTCCGCCCCCGCTGCAGCGCCTCCGCAGAGCCACCGGAGGGATTTGAACCCCCGACCCGCTGATTACAAATCAGCCGCTCTACCACTGAGCTACGGTGGCATGTGTTGGGAATGCAAATTTACGCTACTACAGCTATGCAGCAAGGACAGCGCAGGGAGCGAGTGGCGGCGATAGGAAAATCCCTAAATTCGCCGCCAGACGGAGTAGCACGGCGTCCGCGATGAGGGTCTCCTACCGTTGGTTGCAGGAGTTTGCCGAGCTCCCTTGGGCTGCGGAAGAGGTTGCCGAAGTGCTCAACCGGCTGGGGCTGGAGGTAGAAGCCATCGAGGATCTCCGCGGAGCCTATGCCGGTATCCAGATCGGGTATGTCCGCGCGGTGGAGGTGCATCCCCAGAGTGAGCGGTTGCGCGTGTGCCGGATCAGCAGCGGTGGGGAGGAGTTGACCGTCGTTGTGGGCACATCCGCCATTGCTGAGGGGCAGCGTGTTGTGGTTGCACGACCCGGGGCATACGTCCCAGGGCTGCAGCAGCGTATCGAGCCGAGGCTCATCGCCGGGGTGCGCTCCGAGGGGATGCTCTGCAGTCAGCGCGAACTCGGGATTGGTGCCGCCGAAGCGATATGGGTGCTGCCCGAGGACGCACCCATTGGGGCGCCGTTGGCAGCATATCTACCGGAGCTGGAGGATGTACTCTACGACGTAGCGATCACCCCCAACCGTGGAGACTGCCTGAGCCACTTGGGGATTGCCCGGGAGTTGGCTGCGTACGGAGGGATTCCGGTCAGGCTACCGCAACCGGAGCCAGTGGAGGAGACCGAGGCACTGCCAGCGCAGATCGCCCTGGAGGCGCCCGAGGGCTGTCCCTACTACACCTGCCGCCAGGTTGAGGGAGCGGTGGCGGTGGCCTCCCCGCTGTGGATGCAGCTCCGGCTGCTGCGGCTGGGGCTGCAGCCGCATTCGCTGGCGGTGGATGTGATGAACTACGTGATGCTGGAGCAGGGGCAGCCCCTGCATGCCTTCGATGCCGATACCATCGCCGGACAGCAGATCCACGTGCGGTGGGCACATTCGGGGGAGCGCTTCTGCGGGCTGGATGGGCAGGAGCGGGAGCTGCATCCACAGGATCTGCTTATCGCCGATGCGGAAAAGCCCTTGGCGCTTGCCGGAGTGCTCGGAGGCGCCGATAGCGCCGTCACTGCGCACACGCGCCGCGTACTGATCGAATCGGCGCTCTTCTCTCCAGTCCACATCCGGCGAACGGCTCGCCGCCATGGTCTGGAGACGGAGGCAGCCTATCGCTTCCAGCGTGGAGTCGATCCCACCGGCGTGCTCCGCGCACTGGAGCGCGCGGCGACGCTCCTGGCGAAGTTGAGCAACGGTGTGGTTTCCCGTCCCGCTGTTGCCGACCTTCGGCAGAGCAACTCCAGAATTGTGCGGCTGCGCTATGAACGGGTGGGAAGGATTCTGGGCATTACGCTCCCGCGCGAGCAGATCGAGCAGACATTGCAGCGCCTCTCGTGCACGGTGGTCTCCCGCACGGAGGAGGACTGCAACGTCATCCCGCCGCCCTATCGGAACGACTTGCACGAGGAGATCGACTTGGTCGAGGAGATTGCGCGGCTCTATGGGTACGAGCGCATTCCGGCGGCATCCTCAGCCCTGTTGCCATTGGAGCTGCAGCCGTTGCCACCGGAGCTGGCGCCTTCGCCGCTGGTGTCGGAGGTAATCCAAATGCTGAGCCATTGGGGGCTGCAGCAGGTCTTCACCGTTGTGCTGAGCGATCCGGAGTCGGCGCGCATCTGGACGGAGCATCCGGTGGAGCTGGTCAATCCGCTCTCGCAGGAGTACTCAGTGCTGCGCCCGTCGCTGGTGCCTGCGCTGGCAAGGGTCCTGGCGCACAATGTCCGTGTGGGGGAGCGCACGGTGCGCATCTTTGAGATTGGCAAGGTGTTTTCCCGCCGTGCTGCGCCTGTGGATGCGCTGCCGTATGAGGAGGAGCAGCGGGTTGGAATTCTGCTCAGCGGAGCGGCTGTGCCACTGCAGTGGGGGCTGCCGCAGCGGGAGGTGGATCTCTACGACCTGCGCGGGATCGTAGAGCAGCTCCTGGAGGCGCTGCGCGTTGCCGGAGTTCGCTGGGAGCCGATGCGCTCGCGCCCTGCCGTGGTGACCCCAGCGGCGGTGGAGCTCTATGCGGGGGAGCGCCGTTTGGGGTGGCTGGGGGAGCTGCGCCCCAGTTGGTTGCGCCGCTTAGAGGTCGAACAGCCCGCATTTGTTGCCGAGCTTAGCCTTCCTGCGTTGCAGGCATGCCGGCACCCAGCCGGTCGGTATGAGCCAGTACCGGAGTTCCCAGCGATTCGGCGTGACCTTGCCTTTGTGGTGGATGCGAGTGTGCCAGTGGTGCGGCTCCAGCAGCTCATCGAGCAGAATGGCGGCGAATGGCTCGAAGAGGTGGTGCTCTTCGATGTGTTTACATCTCCGGCGCTGGGCGAGGGCAAACGGAGCGTTGCCTTTAGCCTGCGCTTTCGGTCGCGGCAGCGGACATTGCGCGAGGAGGAGTTGGAGCCGATTCTGCAGCGCATCATTGCCGAAGTCGAACAACACACCGGGGCACGTCTGCGCCGGTAGCAATGGAACAGGAGAGTCCGCGCGAGCTTCAACCCAGAGCGGAGCTGCAGGCAGCGGTCCTGCGGCTTGGGCAACGGCTGCGCCGCCTGGCAGAGCATGCACACGAGCTGCAGCGCCGCTGGCAGGAGCTGGAGCGCGAGCGCGGGCAATTGCGCAAGGAGCTTGCCCAACTACAATCGCAGCGGGATTCGCTCCAACAGGAGTGCGAGCAGCTCCACCGTACGCTGGAGGAGCAGACCGCGTGGAGCGCACAACTGGAGGAGCAGCTTGCCTCTGCGCAGGCAGCGCTCCAGGCAGCGCAGCAGGAGCTGGAGCAGTTGCGGCAGCTTCGAACCGAATACGAGCTGGCGCAGCAGGAGCTGGCGCGCCGCAATGCGGAGCTGTACCACCACCAAAAGGAGCTGGAGCGGTGCCGAGAGCAGCTTGCCCTGGCAAGCCCTCAGGGGCAGGAGCTCGAGGAGCTGCGCCAGATTGTACGCGCTCAAGGGGAGAGCTTGCAGCAGTACTCCGAGCAGATTCTCCGGCTGCAGCAGGAGAATGCCCAGCTGCGGGAGCAGCTCCGGCAGGGCATCGCTCGGGAGCATGTCGAGCAGTTAGAGCAGCAGCTTGTGCAGGCGCGCGAGCGTATCCAGCAGCTGGAGCAGGAGGTACAGATGCTCCAACGCCAGCTCCTTCGCCTGCTGGAGAACTTCTCCGAGCTGCCCTCCCTGTATGAGCTGGTGGGGCAGTTGGAGAACCTCGTGCAGCAGCTTGCCGGACGTCCACCGCAGCCGGTCGCGCTCTTTGCCCCAGAGGAGCAACGGCAGTTCCGGCAGCGGCTCGAGCACCTGCTCCAGCGAGTCGAGCAGCTCCTCGGCGACACCGCCCACGGTCAAAAGGCGTAATTTTGCACCAAGCGACAGCGAGAGTGGGAGCGGAATGGAGCGTCCGATCCGCGTGACCATTGCCGGACGTGAGTATGTGCTCCGAGGAGAGGACGAAGAGCAGGTGCTCCGCTCCGCCCAGGAGGTGGAGCAGCAGTGGAAGCTCTTGCAAGGGCAAGTGCCTGAACAATCAACGGCGACGATGGCGATTTTGGTTGCACTGAACCTGGCTGAGCAATACCATCGGCTGCGGCGGCAAGCCGAAGTCGATCTCCACTACGTGCGAGAATCGCTCGACAGAATGGTCGCCTACGTAGAGGAGCAGCTCTCCGCCCTCGGAGTGGGTGTGGAGCGTCCGGAGAATCTTTGACAACGGACGACGCTCACAGCAGCGCCGTATCCCGGCTCGTTGTCGGTGGTCAGCGGCGAGCGAACTGCAAACACACAAGCCAAAAGGGAGATAGGCTCTGCCTATGGATTGCAGGCCTTCCCGCCTGAGGGCGCCGCAGAAGGAAGCAAGAAGTAGGCAGGCTATCACCCACCGTGACGCGATCCAGTTCCGCTCCCCCTGACACCTGCTTGGCGGGAACGGCGCTGCTTTGTTTTCCGCTCCAGCTCCACCGAAGGCATGTTGTACCGCAGAGGAGAGGAGAATGAGCGTGCTCATGATCGTCGGACTCAGCCTCGTGGGGCTGCTGGCGGGGTTTGCCATCGCCTATTTCGCCGGAAGACGCTTGGCTGCTGAGAAGATCTCCGAAGCCGAACGCCAGGCTCGCCGCGTACTCGAAGACGCCGAACGCGAGGCGAAGGCGCTCAAGAAGGAGAAGCTGCTCGAGCTCAAGGAGGAATGGCAGCGGCAGCGCCAGCAGGTCGAGCAGGAGTTGGCAACCAAGCGCAACCGCCTGCAGGTGCTCGAACGCGAGCTCAAATCGCGTGAAGAGGCACTGCAGCAGAAGCTGGAGCTGGTGACGCGCAAGGAGAAGCAGTTCCACGAGCTGGAGCAGCAGCTTGCCCAGCGGCAGCAGGAGCTCGAACAGCGCCTTGCCCAAGCCCAGGAGCTGGTGCAGGAGCAGATCCGCCGCCTGGAGGCGATTGCCGGAATCGGGCGCGACCAGGCGAAACAGCTCCTCATGGAGCAGTTGCTCGACGAAGCCCGCAACGAAGCTGCCCAGCTCATCCGCCAGATTCGCGAGGAAGCCCGCCTGACCGCCGAGCGCGAGGCGCGCAACATCATCGTGCAAGCAATTCAACGCACCGCTGCCGACCATTCGGTGGAGACCACCGTCTCGGTCGTGCAGCTCCCCTCAGAGGAGATGAAGGGGCGCATCATCGGGCGCGAGGGGCGCAACATCCGTGCCTTTGAAGCCGCAACAGGCGTGGACCTCATCATCGACGACACGCCGGAAGCGGTGGTCATCTCCGGCTTCGATCCCTTCCGTCGCGAGGTTGCCCGCATCGCGCTGGAGCGGCTCGTTGCCGATGGACGCATTCACCCAGCGCGCATCGAAGAGGTGGTCGAGAAGACCCGACGCGAGCTGGAGGAGCAGCTTCTCCTCATTGGGCAGGAGGCTGCTGCGGAGCTGGGCATCCACAATCTCCACCCAGCGCTGCTGCGCTACGTGGGCAAGATGAAGTACCGCTCCAGCTACGGGCAGAACCTGCTGGCGCACTCCATCGAGGTGGCGCACCTTGCCGGCATCATGGCAGCGGAGCTCCGATTGGATGCGCGGTTGGCAAAGCGAGCCGGACTGCTGCACGATATCGGCAAATGTGTTGACCAGAACTCCGATGCTCCGCATGCCCTGCTGGGCTATGAGCTTGCCAAGAAGTACAACGAGCATCCCATCGTGTGCAACGCTATTGGGGCGCACCACGAGGACATCCCCATGGAGAGCCCCATTGCGGCGCTGGTGCAGGCAGCCGATGCTATCAGCGGTGCCCGCCCCGGTGCACGTCGCGAAACGCTGGAGAGCTACGTGCGTCGGCTGGAGCAACTGGAGGCACTGGCGCAGAGCTTTGAAGGGGTGGCGAAGACCTACGCAATGCAAGCCGGGCGCGAGATCCGCGTGATTGTAGAGCCGGAGCGGATTGACGACCGGCGTGCCGAAGAGCTTGCCCGCGAACTTGCTGCCCGCATCGAAGCCGAGATGCAGTATCCCGGGCAGGTCAAGGTCACCGTTGTCCGCGAAGTGCGCAAGACTGCCGTCGCCCGATGATGCGCTACTGCGTTCTGGGCAGCGGTGCCGGGGGAGCGCCGATACTCTCCCGGCACCCCGCGGCGGTGCTGGTGCGGGTCGAGGGAGCCCTGCTGCTTCTGGATTGCGGTGAAGGGACGCAACGGCAACTGCTGCGGCTGGGGGTCTCGCGCAACCGGATCGATCTCATCGCCATCACCCACCTCCATGGGGACCACGTGCTGGGGCTGGTGCCGCTGCTGACCAGTATGCATTCGGACCGTCGCAGGCGCCCGCTGCTGCTCATCGGTCCGCAGGGGCTACGGGAGCTGGTGGAGGACACCTTACGGCGCATCTACACCGAGCTTGCCTTCCCGCTGGAGTTCCGGGAGCTGCCGGAGGGCTTCGCCGGAGGCGTAGTGGAGACGCCGGAGTTGCTGCTCGACTGCGCCCCGCTCCAGCACAGCGTGCCCTGCTTCGGCTACCGGGTGGAGCAGCGGCTTGCCGTGCGGCTCGATCCCGCCCGCCTTGCCGCCTACGGCATCACCCCGGGACCGCTGGTGGGGCAGCTCAAGCGCGAAGGGCAGGTGAGACTGCCCGATGGCAAAGTCGTACGGCTGGAGGACTGCATCGTGCACCGCATCCCACCGAGCTTGGTCTACTGTGGCGATACGCGCCCGTGCGACGCGGCGGTAGAGCTGGCACGGGGAGCGCAGGTGCTGCTCTACGAAGCCACCTTCGGGCGCGAGCATGCCGAGCTTGCGCTCGAGACGATGCACTCCACGGCGGAGGAGGCAGCCCAGCTTGCAGCACAGGCTGAGGTCGGCATGCTCGTGCTACTCCACTTCAGCGCCCGCTACCGAACGGTCGACGCGCTTGTGGCAGAAGCCCGTGCAATCTTCCCGTCGACCATCGCGGCGCGCGAGCTGGAGTGGGTGGAGCTCCACCCACGCCCTGCTGCCATACTTCCGCAGCAGTGAACCGCAGCTTTAGCGGCTGCCCCTACGACTGCTCGGACGGTAGCGCCCAATGGCGACGGTGTGCCCACCCTTTGGACCCGGCTTTTGGGTGATCGCCAGCCGCACAATGGAGCCGTCCCTGTCACGCATGCTGCGGAAGTCGACAATCCCACGCTTGTCGGCAATGTAGAGCCCCTTCCAGGACTTACGATATTGTTTCATGGGTTTTTGAGGTGTTTGTTTTACCTACCGCGAAAATAGACTCTCGGGCTCCCTTGTCGTTCGCTGCTGCGGTAGGTCGAGTGTGAGCATACAGTCACACTGTGCGCATCCAGGATCACACCTTCAGGAAAACGGCGCTGGATGCCGCTGTTGGGCAGTGGTGAGGGAATGCGGGCACGTCACACGTGGTCACACTGCCCGAGGCAGTGCTCTGCGGGCTTGATTCTGGAGTGTAGCAGGCGAAGCGGTTGTGGCGAGGCTTCAGCAACGTTCGATAATCATTGCCAGTCCTTGCCCGACGCCGATGCAGAGCGTGGCAAGTCCGTAGCGGGCATTGCGGCGGTGGAGTGCGCGCGCAAGGGTTCCGACCAACCGTGCACCGCTCATGCCCAGTGGGTGCCCCAGGGCGATTGCACCGCCGTAGATGTTGAGCCGTTCGGGCTCGATGGGGAGTTCGCGCAGGCACGCCAGCACCTGTGCTGCAAAGGCTTCGTTGAGCTCCACCAGGTCAATCTGCTCCAGCCGCAGCCCCGCACGCTGGAGTGCTTTGCGGGTGGCGGGGACGGGTCCGATCCCCATAATGCGCGGGTTGACTCCAGCAGCGGCAGAGGCAACATAGCGTGCCAGAGGACGCAGGTTGTAGCGCTTTATCGCCTCCTCGCTTGCCAGGAGCATCGCCGCGGCGCCGTCATTGAGGCTGGAGGAGTTGCCCGCCGTCACCGTTCCCCCTTTGCGGAATGCCGGTGGCAGCGCGGAGAGCTTCTCCAGGGAGGTGTCGCGGCGGGGACCTTCGTCGCGCTCCACGATGCGGGTCTCGCCCTTGCCGAGCTCCACCGGAACGGGCACAAGCTCCTCGGCAAAGATGCAGGCATCCTGGGCTGCAACGGCGCGTTGGTGCGAGCGCAGGGCGAACTCATCCTGCTCCTGGCGCGAGATGCGGTAGAGTTCGGCGAGGTTCTCCGCCGTCTCGCCCATGGATTCCAGCGGGAAGAGCTGCTCCAGGCGTGGATTGGGAAAACGCCAGCCCAGTGCCGTGTCGTACGCGATGAGGTTTCCGTACTGGGCGCGACCGGTGACGTTCTTTGCCAGCACGTACGGGGCACGGGACATGGATTCCACCCCACCGGCGATGACCAGCTCGGCTTCCCCGCAGCGGATTGCCCGCACTCCGGCGATGACGGCTTCCAATCCGGAGGCGCACAGCCGGTTGACCGTGACGCCGGGGACCGTCTCCGGCAGCCCTGCCAGCAGGAGCGCCATGCGGGCAACATTGCGGTTGTCCTCCCCGGCTTGGTTGGCGCAGCCCAGGACGACCTCGTCCACCGCGTCCGGCGGGATGTTCGTGCGCTTGACTACTTCGGCAATGACCAGCGCTGCCAGGTCATCCGGGCGCACCAGGCTCAGCGCCCCGCCGTATTTGCCGATGGGGGTGCGTACAGGCTCAACGATGAAGACCTCACGCATGGTCGGGCTCGCGGTCGGTCAACCGACGCAGCGCCGAGAGCCGCTGGCGCAGGGCATCGAGCGATTGCTGGAAGTTGTGCTCCTTCTGCCGCTCCCGTTCGACGACTTCGGCAGGGGCATTGCGCAGGAAGTTCTCGTTGGAGAGCTTGGCGCGTGTGCCCTGGAGTAGTCGCTCCAGACGGGCGATCTCCTGCTCCAGCCGCTGGAGTTCGGCGCTGAGATCGAGCTCCTGGGCGACGTGGAGCAGCACTTCGATGCCACGCACCACGCCGCTGAGGGCACGGACGGGCTGCTGGTGGTCCCGCACAAGCTGGCTTTCGCACCCGCCCAGGGCATCAATGAGCCAGCGGTACTCCTCCAGCAGTGGGTAGAGTGCCGGTTCCGGGCAACGCAGCCATACCTGGGCGCGCTGCTGCGGAGGCAGCCCCACCAGTGAACGGAGCCGCCGAATCTCCTCCACCAGCGCCTGCACGAGCGCAAACTGCTCCTCCGCCTGTGGCATGCGCCAGGAGGGCGGAGCCTCGGCGGCGGCTGCCGTCGTGAGGAACTCGGTTTCGGAGCGCTCCCACAGGAGATGCCAGAGCTCCTCGGTGATGAAGGGCATCACCGGATGCAGCAGCCGCAGGATGCCATCGTAGAGCTGCAGGGCAAAGCAGCACAGCTGCTGCTGCCGCTGTACATCCGCGCGCGCCAGCGAGAGCTTGAAGCTCTCCAGGTACCAGTCGCAGAAGTCGCTCCACACGAAGTCGTACAGCAGCTTGGCGTAGTCGGTCACGCGGTAGCTCCGCAGCGCGTCCGTGGTTGCCTCAACCGTTGCGGCGAAGCGGGAGCGGATCCAGCGTTCGGGCAGCTCCAGCTCCGTCTCTGCCGGGGGCTGTTCGGCGCACCCGTGCTGACGGGATTTGAGCCAGAGGAGCCGTCCGGCGTTCCAGAGCTTGTTGGCAAAGTTGCGCCCGATCTCCATCGAGGGGATATCCTGCGTGCGCTCCTCGATGCGCAGCCGTACGTCCTGCCCCAGTGGCGAGAGGTAGATCATCGTGAAGCGGACGGCATCGGCGCCGTAGCGCTCGATGATGGGGAGCGGATCGGGGGAGTTCCCCAGGGATTTCGAGAGCTTGCGCCCGCGCTCGTCGCGGATGACGCTGGTGAAGTAGACGTCGCGGAAGGGGATGGTGCCGCGGAACTTCAGCGTCGCCATAATCATGCGGGCGACCCAGAAGAAGATGATCTCCGGCGCCGTCACCAGCAGATTCGTCGGCAGGAAGAAGCGCAGCTCCGGGGTGTCCTCGGTGACTCCGTCGGCAAGCCAGCGCATCGTCGTCAGCGGCCAGAGCCAGGAGGAGAACCACGTGTCCAGCACGTCGGGGTCCTGTTCAAGCGGTACGTCCTCGGGCAGCCCCAGCCGCTGCCGGGCTTCGGCTTCCGAGCGCGCCGCCGTGTAGCGTCCGTCGGGGGCGTAGTAGACCGGAATGCGATGTCCCCACCAGAGCTGGCGCGAAATGCACCAATCGCGCACATTGCGCATCCAGTGCTCGTAGGTCTTGACCCAGTGCTCCGGGTGGAAGCGGATGCGCCCGTCCAGCACGGCTTCCAGCGCGGGCTCCGCCAGCGGCTTCATGCGGACGAACCACTGGTCGCTGATGTAGGGCTCGACCGGTTCCCCGCTGCGCTCGGAGAAGCCCACGTTGTGGGTGTACTCCTGTTCGGATTCGAGCAAGCCCAGCTCGCGCAGCCGTTCGACCACCACGCGTCGGGCATGGAAGCGCTCCAGACCGGCGAATTCTTCCGCCAGCTCGTTGAGCCGACCCTCCGGGGTCAGGCACACCAGGATGGGCAATCCATGGCGCTGCCCGATTTCGAAGTCCTGGGCATCGTGCGCCGGAGTGACCTTGAGCACGCCGGTGCCGAACTCCGGATCGACCGCTGTGTCGGCGATGACCGGCACCCAGCGCTCCGTCAACGGAACTCGGACTCGGCGCCCCAGCAGGTGGCGATAGCGCTCGTCCTCGGGATGGACTGCCACCGCCACGTCGGCAAAGATCGTCTCCGGACGCACCGTTGCAACGGGGAGGAATCCCGAGCCGTCCTCCAGCTCATACCGCAGCACGTAGAGCCGTTCGGTGACGGGGCGGTAGACGACCTCCTCGTCGGAGAGCGCCGATTGCAGTGCCGGGGACCAATTGATGATGCGCTTTCCCCGGTAGATGAGCCCTTCGTCGTAGAGGCGGATGAAGACCTCGCGGACAGCATTGGAGGCACTCTCATCCATGGTGAAGAGCGTGCGGCTCCAATCGCAGGAGATCCCCAGGGCGCGCATCTGCTCCAGGATGATGCCGCCGTAGCGCTCCTTCCATTGCCAGACCCGCTGGAGGAAGGCATCGCGCCCGAGTGCTTGCCGGCTCAAGCCCTCGGCGGCAAGCTGCTGTTCGACCTTGACCTGGGTGGCGATGCCGGCGTGGTCAATGCCGGGGAACCAGCACACCTCGTAGCCCAGCATGCGATGCCAGCGGATGTAGATGTCCTGCAGCGTGATGTTGAGCACGTGCCCGAAATGCAGCATCCCCGTTACATTCGGCGGAGGCATCAGGATGCTGTAGGGCGGGCGCCCGGAGAAGGGACGCGCCCGGAAGAGCTCGGCATCCAGCCATGCCGAATACCATCGGCGCTCCACCGGCGTTGGCGTATACGCTGAAGCAAACTCCCGCATCGGGTGTCTCTGCACCGCCTGCTCGGCACACATACCGTTGTGCACGCAAACTTACGGGAAGCGGCTCACCTGCGCTCGAAAAAACGATGTGCCGGTCCCGAAGCGGGAGCCGGCACACCAGGAGGTAGCGCCATGACCGCTATCGCAGCCGCACGAAGCGCTGGGTTGCCGAGAACGGACCCGAGATGATGCGCACAATGTAGCTACCCGCTGGCAGCTCCGCTATGTTCACCTCCTGCCGGTAGGTTCCAGCGGGCAGAATTCCCTCCACAAGCGTTGCCACGCGCGTTCCCATCGCCGTGAAGAGCTCCACCCGTGTCCAGCCGTCCATCCCGACACCGTAGACCAGCTCCAACTGCTCGGCTGCGACGGGGTTGGGGCGAATCTCCTGCAGGAAGTAGCCCGCCGGGCTCAGCCGAATCAGCCGACCGTTGACGAAGCAGCCGCCCACCTCGGCAGTTGCCGGCGTCGTGGCAATATCCACGCATGCGGCGCGCTGCCCGATGTCCACCTCCAGTTGGAGGTCGCTCCGCAGCACCACCCCCAGGAAGCTCTGGAGCTGGAAGCGGAACAGCTCCCCATCCCGTCCAATGGGGGTCTGCCCACTGGCGGAGATGAGCAACTGGCTTGTGCCGTTGGGACCGGGTACCTCTTGGGCATTGACTTGCCAGGTGGCATCCAGCAGGCTGCCGGGGCGGATGGAGCCCTCGACGTACTGCAGCAGGCTGCCGTTGTAGGTGAGCCGTGCCTGGAGTGTGCGCACATCGGCGGTTGCCCAGCGCGGGCTTTCTGCCTGGATGCTCGCATCGAAGCGCTGTCCGGGTTCGCCGAAGAGGCGCTCAGGAAGCACCCGGTATGCCGTGGGAACTCGGTAGCCTTCGCCGCGAAGCTGCGCCGTCAGCTCCAGACGGATGCGGTTGCGAACCGCTACGGTGGCGCTGTACTGCCGCGGCTCCTTCGGCAGGAAGCGCACCTGCACGGTGAGCCGCTCTCCGGCGGGAATCTGCACAGGGAAGTCCGCCGGAGTTGGGGAGAGCAGCTCGAAGGCATCCACATCTCCGCCGACCAGCTCCAGCCCTTCGACGGTGATTTCGGCGTCGTTCGGGTTGATGACCTGGAAGCTCCCGATGGGCTCGTCGCAGGTGAGCACGGCGCCGAAGTCCAGGTTCGTGACCTGGATGTCGTTGACGCAGCCGCTACCGGTGGTGCGCACGCGTGTCTCCACAATCGGGTTGGGGTCGGGTCCGGGCGCGGCATCGCTCCGGATGAGCACCGTTGCCTGGCGGAGACCGGTCTGCTGCGGTGCGAAGCGGAAGGGGAGCTGCAGGGTTTGCCCACGTTCCAGCCGGAGATTGCTCGGTGGTGGGGTAACCCAGCGGAAGTCCGGGTCGCTTCCGGCTGCCCAATCAATCCGCTCGATGAAGAGCTCGGCGCTGGAACTGGGATTGTGGATGCTCACGATTCCATCCTGATGCTGCCCGATCAGGATGCAGGGGAAGGTGTCGATCGCCACCTCAATCTTGGGCAGGATGCCGATGCCGCGGACGCTTCCCACCACGACCGTGCCATCGCTGAAGAGGGCTTCGACGCTATCCAGGTGCACCTCCTCGGTCGGCGGGATGTACTGCACCCGCACCTTGACCTCGGAGCGCTCCTGCGGCTCCACGCGAACCGGGGTGCCCGGTCCGGGCTGCGGCTCGATGCTCAGGATGGCAAAGGTCCCTGCCGGTGCCAATCCGCGCAGGCGGACCTCGGTCAGCAGCGCCGGAGCGGCTCCGGCATTCCGGATGTAGAGCAGCGCATCCTGGCGTGTGCCAACTCGGCGCTCGCCCCAGTCGTAGGAGGTGATGTAGGGACCCGGCACGGTTGCGCGCCCGCGCCAGATGGACACATTTTTGTCCTCCGGCGGGGCATCGCAGCGGAAGGTGACGGCGATTTGGTGCTCTCCCACGGCTGTGGGGGCGTAGCAGGGCAAGCGCAGCAGCACACGCGCCCCTGGCGGGATCTGGATCGGCAGTGGAGGCTCGATGAGATTGAGCTGGAAGGGCTCGGTCACGCCCTCAATTGCGCTGATGTGGAGTGTATCGGTGCCGGGGTTGGTAATCAGCAGCCCTGCGTCCTTGCACGTGCTGGTGTTGACGGGGATGGTGCCGGCATCCCAATCCTCCACCCAGATGTGCGGCTGGATGCCGCGCCCGCGTAGCTCGTAGCGGAATTCGGCGCAGGCAGTGCGCACGATGAGCGTGTCCCGGTCGAACTCCCCGGCGGGATGCTCTCGGGAGGGCGTGTAGCGTACCTGAAGGGCGTAGGTGGCTTTGCCCGCAAGCTCGGTGGCAGGGTTCGGCGGGATTGCGCCCTCCAGGAGCACGAAGTCACGTCCCACCTGCAAGCGGATCTCCCGCAGCGCAGCGGCGGAGTCCCTTGCGTTGAGGAGCTGGATGGGGAGTGTACGCGATTGCCCCAACCGCACGGCGCCGAAGTCCACCGGATCGGCAGGGCGGACGATGAGGCTGTCGGCATTGTACCAGACGCTGTCAATGGTGAGGTTCCCGGCGCGGTCGAGCACTCCAATCCGGGCGAACGCCGAAGAGCGCTTGTCAATGACCTCCAGCCGGAACACAAAGCGCTCCACCTTGGGGTAGGGCTTGAGCTCCTCGGCGGTGATGAAGCGCAGACGGTAGTTGTAGCTGCCCTCCAGCAGCTCGATCTGGGCGATGCCCTGGTCAACCTGGCGCGGGTTGTCCTCGGGTTTGCCGTTGCGGAGCTCGGTTGCCTCGATCTCCCAATCGCCGCAGTCGACCCGTTTGCGCAGTTCTGGCGGTAGCGTATCGAGCTCGTCAATTTTGTTGATCGCCATCGCCGCCGGCCAGCCGTACGAGTCCCACTGGCTGAAGCCGTAGATGTAGCCGCCAAAGGGGGTCTCCCCGATAATCTTGTGCGGACCCGGCTGCATCCGCAGCACCACCCAGTAGAGGTTTGTGCCCGGGATGCGCTGCCCCAGAAACTCCGGATTGCGCACCCATACGGGCTGTCCATCCACTTTGATGCTCCGCAGCTTCTGCTGGCTGGGGTCGTTGGTGTCCCCGATCGCGATGAGGTTGAAGTAGTTCGTCGCAAACGCCTTGCTTGCGGGGGTCTGGAAGACGGTCGAGCGGATGTACTGCTCCACCGGGGTGACGACAATCATGAAGGGGTCGAAGTTCACATTTCCATCCCAGGCTGCCGAGTAGGAGTAGTGCATGAGCAGCACGGGCTTGTTAGCTTCCCAAATGGATTGCCCGTAGATGGAGGAGTCGCCGTAGTCGGTTGTCTGGTTGTACTCCCAGAAGTCACCGGGATTCTGCAGGCGACCGGAGAAGGAGCCCCTGAGTTGCCCATTGCGGTACCATCGGACGGTGAAGCTGGTGTTGGGCTGCGAGGCGAGGAGGCGGAAGAAGTCGCCTTTGCGTGCTTTGCGCTGGTATTCGATGGTCACGTAGCGCTTCCCCCACGCGGAGATGGGCGGGAGCATCTCCACCAGGTGGTCGCGGCTGGTGATGCCGGCAGAGGAGGGAATCGGGGTGCGCATGTGGAAGGAGATGAGCCCGATGGGTTTGTTGCTGACGATGCGGGTACCGCTGAAGTCGTTCTGTGCCAAGGGGGCATCACCCGTGCCGCGCACCATGTAGGTTTGCCCACGGTTGAGCACGACCTCAATGGATTGCCCGATTCGGCGTCCGCCCACGGTCTGCCCGTACCCACGCCCGTAGAGCTGAATGCGCACTACGGTCTGGTCTTCAGCAGCGATGACGACGAAGCCGTTGCCGCGCTTCTGCCCGAAGTCCTCGTAATCGTAGTACGAGAGGTGCATGTACTCCGTGCCCCAGACGTTGACCGGCAGCGCCAGGTAGCCGTCTGAGGTATACTGCTTCCCGTTGAGCACGTACACGGAGATGGGATGCGGTGCGCTCAGCCGGATACCCTTTTGGGTGACGACCTCGCTTTCGCGGACCTCATAGCTCCAGGCGAGGTCGCCGGTGAGCAGGGAGAAGGTGGTGATCTCCATTGCCCGCACGGGCTTGGTGATCGTGCGTCCGTCCAGGGCGCTGTAGAGCGTGACCTCGGTGTTGTAGCTGGAGGTCACGTAGAACTCCAGGAGCTGCCCTGCGTAGCCATCCACCTCATTTGGAGGGATGGCAATCCAGAACTCCCGCCCCTGGGCAGAGTTGTTCAGAATCCATTCGGCAGGCGGCACCTTTCCAGCAAAGCCCACAGCCGTGCCGAGCAGGAGCGCTCCGAACCACCGCAGTACGCGCGCCATGGTGCACTTCGAACTTCAGGGTGGAACAGGTTTTATGCAAAGCTACAAAAAAGCCCCCACGTAGGGGCACCCGTGGTTGCCCTTGCGGTGTGGATTTGCAACTCTTGTAGGTACAGTGCCACGCCCCCGCTACGTAGGGGCAACCCCCTGTGGTTGCCCTTGCAGCGCGGATCTGTACCCCCTGTGGTTGTCCCTGCATTGGGCGTTAGACGGGCATTCAAGAAGCCGACCGCCCCGGCTGTCTATACCGGGCCGGGATGGCTTGTGTGGTTCCCCCGCAACAGCGTTCGGCTGGAGCCGGTCAGGGTGGAATTCGGCAGGGGTGCCTGGTAGTGCGCCTATGGAGCTGGTCATTGTACATGCCGAACCGTAGTGGCGCTTTGGAACCTGCCCTGCCGTGAAGACAGAGGCACTGCAAGCATCGAGCGTTGCCGGAGCACATTGCTGTGCGCTCGGGCGGAGCAACCGATGTTCCCGCAGCCGTCGGGAGCACGGCGGTGCCGTATCCCGACAGGATGTGCGGATGCGGGAACCTTTCCGAGGCTTGCGTGGTCAGATGCCACAACAGAGGTGCGTCGGACGCAGTCGGCGCCTTCTCTGTCGGCAGTGAGTGCGTATATTTGCGCGTGCCGTATCCGCGGCATCTGGTGGTAGTTCCACTCAGCCAGTGAGGGACTCATGGCACCGGTTCGAGTCGCACTGCTTGCATGCCTTCTGACCCTGGTGGGCGTACTGGAGAGCCGGGCGCAGACCTGGTACGATGTCACCGGCGGACCCGGCAGTACACAGGCGTGGTACCAGTACGATTACGCCAACCCCTACCACGACTTCTGGTGGACCGGGCGCAGCCAGTACCTCATCCGCGCGTCCGAGCTCCAGGCAGCGGGGATGCCGGGAGGGCAGATCGTTGCGCTCGGTGTGCAGGTGGGTGCCTACTATGCAGGTATCGCCCCGCCACCGCGCCGCTACCGGATCTGGATTAAGCACACGACGGCAACGCAGATTACCCAGTTGGACAACGACCGTTCGACCTTCACCCTGGTCTACGACGTAGACAACTTCGTCCCGCAGCAGAATGCCTGGAACATCCACACCTTCTCGGTTCCCTTCACGTGGGACGGAAGCTCGAACCTGCTTATCGAGATCTGCAACTACCGAACGGGCTGGACTTATAACTTCCCGCAGTACTGGGGCACGACCGTCAATCCGGTGTACTACTACCCGCATGCGTATTTTGTCTCAGATGGGGCTGATTACTGCGTGAACCTGTTCACAGGGTATGCGGGGTACACGTGGCGTCCGGTGTTCCGTTTTGGGGTGCTGACCGGAATCATCGCCTCCTTCCCCGATGACGTAGATCCGCGCCGGATTCTGCGGGCAGGGGAGATCTATGCTGGACAGGATGCCCAGCATCCCAAGCCCTCGCTGACCTATCGGGCAAGCGGGAACATCGCGTTGACGTATAAGATCGTGGGTCCGCTCCCCTCGCAGAATCCAGTCTACATCGCCACCGAGGGTGGGAACCCCAACGACACGATCATCAACCTCTCGTACTCCGCAAGCGGCACGTACACCTACACAATGGGGAGTGCGAAGGGTCCGTACGCCGGAACGGGCGGAGCGCTGGACTTGACCAATGCCGTAGGCGGCGCCTACCGGCTTATTGCCTCCTACTCGATGCCGGGGTACACGCAGGAGTGGATCAAGGACTTCATTGTCGCCTTCCCCAACGATTTGGCGCTGGTGGAGATTTTGGACCCACAGAGCAATGCTCCTCCGCGGCGGGCAAAGTACCCGATGGGGGTCTCCATTCCCGTGGCGGCACAGTTCCAGAACGTGGGATTGAACCCGATTACGGCGTTCCGCGCGATTGCGCAGATTCGGCGGGCATCGGACAATCAACTGGTCTACGCTGACACAGTTGATTGGACTGGAACATTGCCCAGCACGGAGAAGGTGAGCATCACCTTCCGGCGCTTTACCCAGACGACGCAGCCGGGAATCTACAAGGTGCAGATGTGCGGCATCCTGCTCAATGCAACCGATAACCAACCGGCGAACAACTGTGCACCGCAGGTGGGCGATTACACCTTCGAGATTGCCTACGACTTCGAGGTGGAAGCCACGGCGGTAGTCTATCCCTCTTCGGCTGCGACGCTGTACGCTGGACGTCCCTTCAGCCCGGTTGGGGCGTTTACGAACAACGGTATCGGGGATGTCACCAACGTGCAGGTGCGGATGGTGATCACGCGCCTGTCGCCACCGCCGCAGGTGGATGTATACGTTGCGGATACGACCATTCCGGACATCCCCATCAACACGACGATGAGCATTGGGTTCCGCTTCTTCGTGCCGCAGCAACAGGGCACATATCGGGCATGCATCTACGTGACCGATCCGCGCGACCAGCTTGCGGCGAATAACTCGACCTGCACGGAGTTCACGGTCCAGGGACCGCTCTCGGGAACGTACACGGTAGGGACGCTCTTTGCCGGCAGCCCGCGCAACTTCAACACGATCCAGGATGCAGTCAACGCGCTCTACGAGCGTGGGGTTGGGGGACCGGTGGTCTTCGAGCTCACCGATGCCTACTACGAGGTCGGAGACCTGAACTCAGGGCTTCCGGCGATCGAGCTGAGCGGGAAGATTGTCGGCGTGAATGCGCAGAACACAGTGACGTGGCGCGCGTACGGGCAGCGGGCGCTGCAGCGCGGCAGCGTCACCATCCGCCTCAAGAGCGGTGGGGGGATTGGGATCCTGATGGCGCAATCCTCTACGCCTGCCAATCCCAACGCGGTCTACTACGTGACGCGCGACCCGAAGGACGCCAACTTCTCTGGCTACATCATCTTTGATGGTGGGGCGCAGAAGTCGTTGAAGTTTGAGCTGGACGCGCCGGTGAGTCAGCCGCGGCGGGCGGTGTTCTACCTGGGGCGTGGGGTGCACCATGT
>JAUQPR010000004.1 GCA_030550275.1 Bacteroidota bacterium | reverse complement strand
CCTGGAGGAAGTCCACGTCGTAGTTCAGGTGGCGGTGGTCCACCTTGGAGAGGATCTCCTGCTCGATGAGCCGTGCCAGCTCCTTGAGGTCGATGACGTAGCCAGTCTCCGGGTCGGGCTGCCCGGCAACGGTGACCTCCAGCACGTAGTTGTGCCCGTGTCCGTTGGGATTGCTGCATTTGTCGAAGACAGCGTAGTTGCGCTCCTCCGACCAGTTGGGATTGTAAAGGCGGTGAGCGGCGCAGAAGCTCACGCGCCGGGTGACGTAGACCATTGTCCAGGATGCGGTTGCTGGGACATCTCCACGCGTGCCTATCAACGCATCCGCCACTTGGAGTAGTTCCCTTGGCTGACGGGGCGCAATAAGGCGCGACAAAAATCGTGAAAACCGCTAACACTGTGGGCGAAGCCCAATGCGAAGCACGGCACTGTGCTGTTTCCTGCTCGTTACACTCTGGGGTGCAGCTCGTCCCGGCTTGAACAAGGACGACCGCAGCAGCTGGCAACGGCTGCTGGAGCAGCGGGAGCGCGATTCCAGCGCAGAGGCATCGGTGGTGCAGCTCCGTGGCAGTGTCCGTTCCTCGCAGCTTGCCTTTGGGGTGAGCTTCCGCGCAGTGGTAGCGGGGCAGGATTCCCTGCGCCTGGAGCTGTATGGACCTCTGGGCATGCCCGTGGGGATGCTGTATGCACGGCCGGAGCGCTTTGTCTTCTACGACATCTGGCGCAACGTTGTGCTCGAAGGGCGCTCGCCGACGGCTGTGCTCTCGCAACTGCTTCCGTTGACCCTCCCCTATCCCCTGCTGCTGGCGCTGCTGCGGCAGGAGCTTCCACGACTTGCTGCCCTCCAGACCGGTTGGGATGCTCAGCACCGATTGCTGGTGGTGCGCGATTCCTCTGGGGTTGTGCTCGCCGTAGACCCAGAGAGCGGAGCACTCCACTATGCCGAACTCCCCACCACCGATGCAGCTCCCGTGCGGGTGTTCCTCCGCGAGCACCGAAGGGCGTCTCCGCCGGTGGCGCAACGGATCCTTGTACAGAGCCCACAGGGCGATATCAGCATCGAGTTGCAAGACTTTACACGGCAGCCCAGCCTGGGGATGCCGCTCTCCTTCCCGCTGCCGGAGAATGCGCCGCGCTTGGTGCTGGAGTAAGCTCCTTCTCCTGCTGCTGCCCTCGGCAGTGGCGCTGGCACAGGTGGATGTCCGGACCGCCCCGAAGCGGGCTGCTCCCGATACCCTGCGCCCTGCTCCAAGTGTGCCGTTGTCCGAGCCTCTGGCAGAGCCCCGGCGTGAAGTGCCCACAGCAGCGCAGGACGGTGCTCCCCAGGGTGCCGTCGCCCCCGAACGCCAGGGAGCCAGTGCAGGCGTTGATTCCCTGGTAATCTTCAGCGCGCGCGATAGCATGGAGTTCGATGCGCTCCGTGGGGTTCTCATCCTCTTCGGGCAGGCGCGGCTCCGGCATCGGCAGCAGCAGCTCACTGCCGAGCGTATCGAGCTATGGCTGGAGCAGGAAGAGCTCCGCGCAAGCGGCTATCGGAATTCCTCCGGAGAGCTGGTCGGGGCGCCGGTGTTCCAAGATGGGGCTCAGGAGTACACCGGTGAGCACCTGCGCTACAGCTTCCGCACCCGTCGGGGGCTTGTCACTGCAGTCCGAACACAGGTGGGCGAGGGCTTCTACCGCGGCGAGCGCATCAAGCAGGTGGAGCCCGGTGTCTTCTACGTACAGTACGGCTGCTACACGACGTGCGATGCCCCGCACCCGCACTTCTACTTCTGCTCCCCGCGTATGAAGCTGCTGCCGGGAGACCGGGTCTTTGCCGACCCGCTCATCCTCTACGTTGCCGATGTCCCGCTGCTGGCATTCCCCTTTGGGCTATTCTTCCCCAACCGCGGAGGGCGGCAATCTGGTATCCTGGCGCCCTCCTTCTTCTTCGGCGCTGGAGGCGAATTGGTGCTCCAGGACCTCGGCTACTTCTTTGCCGCAAGCGACTACTGGGATGTGCAACTGCGCACCACTCTCCGTACACGCCAGGGGGTGGTCTTCCATAGCCTTGCGCGCTATGCCCTTCGGGACTGGGTCGAAGGCTCCCTGAGCGCGAGCCTGGGATGGACTCGCCCAAACCTGGATTCCCCCTTCCAACGCCAGTGGAACGCTGCATGGCGTCACCAACAGCGCCTGACGCCGCAGTTGCGCTTCACAGCGGACGTGACCTTGAGCTCGCCGGATTACTTCCGCAACGTCTCCACCGACCTTCGGGAGCGCCTCTTGGAGCAGATTACCTCGACGGTTGCGCTGGAGTACGTGTTCGAGAGCGGGGCATCGCTTTCGCTCTCAGGGCGCCAGGAGCAGAGCCTCAGTACAGGTGCGCGCAGTGGCTCGCTGCCCAATCTCTCGCTGGTATTTCCGCAGTGGACTCCGTTGCGCTTCGCCTATGGGCTGCCCGATTGGGTGCGGAACACCAGCCTGGGCTACCGTGCGCGTGTGAACTGGAGCTACCGACGGGATGCGAGCGGCTACACCCACCAGAGCTTCGTCGAACACAATCCGGAGCTGCGTCTGTTACCGCGGTTGGGCTACTTCAGCCTGATTCCTCGGCTGCAGTACCGCGAGCGGTGGTATTTCCGGCGGCTTGAGCGCTTGGATTCGGTTGCGCGCACGCAAGCTGGCTTCTTCCGCGAGTACGCCTACAGCTTCGGGATGGAGCTGTCAACGCGGCTGTACGGCGTCGCCATGCTTCCGCTCCTGGGCATGCAAGCCTTTCGCCATGTGCTCGAGCCGGGCATCTCGCTCACCTATACTCCCGCCTTCCCGCAGTTCTACGGCACCGTTCGCGATCCCCGGACGGGACGCCAAGAGAGCTACAGCCGCTTTGCGCTCGATGGCGGAGGCTTTGCTCCACAGCGCCGCAGCGTAACGCTGGACTACCGCATTCTCAACGGCTTTGAAGCCAAACCGAAGCCTGCCGACCCCACGGCGCCGCTGCCAGAGCCGATACAGCTCCTCCGGGTCAACCTGTACGGCAGCTACCTACCGCTCCAGGATTCGCTGCGGTGGAGCGATCTCAACCTTGAGGTGCTCTTCCCCAGCCTCACCAGCGTGCAGCTCCAACTGCGGGCGCGGGGAACGTTGTACGATGAGGATGTGGTGCTGCAGGACGGCGTCCCTGTGCAGCGGCGCGTCAATCGCTTCCTCTTCGAGCGGGGGCGCTTCCCGTTGCGCTTCACCTGGGTAGCGCTCCAAGCGGGGATGGCTGCCTCCGGTGAGCTTCGGTTGGGCACAGGCAGTCGAGCCGACTCTGTTGCTGCAGCGCCGTCACAGCAGGATTGGTTTGCCGATAGCTCCGACCTCCCCCTCTCGATTCGCCTGGGCTGGCGTCTGGGTGCCACACTGTCACTCTCGATGGATGAGCCGCTGCGCGGGCAGCGAACGCAGAATGCGGCGCTTGCACTCGATGGGCAATTCCAGCTCGGCAGGTACTGGAACTTCCGCCTGAGCGGAAGTATAGACCTGCGAACGCGGGAGCTCCTGGCACCAATTGTCGAGGTGTCGCGCGATCTCCACTGCTGGGAGCTGCGCTTCCAGTGGTATCCGCTCGGGCTGTTCCGAGGCTATTACCTGCGCTTTGCCCCGAAAGCCTCCCCGCTGCGCGAGTTCAAGTACGAGGAGCGCACCATCCCTGGGCTTTAGGGCTGAGTCAGCTCAAGCTGGAGCATCGGGAAGCGCCCCACGGCTTTACCGTCTATCCAGCGCCACTCGTACCAACCTCTGCCGATGAGCCTCCCCCGCCCGAAGTTGGCCAGGCGAAGCTGGAAGTATGGACCAATGCTGTGTTGGCGTAGGGGCTGTCCGAACTGCGTGCCGCCGAGATGGCTGAGCTGCACTCCGGCTGCCCATGCTTGGGTTGCTGTCTCCCAGACGGCAAGCGCTCTCATGCTGTGCTCCTGCATCTGCGCTTGCAGGAACTCTGCAAAGATGCTCCACTGGAGCTGTCCGACGGTTCTGTAGCGGTAGAGCAGCTGGAGTTCGAGCAGCCATTCCGGATGCAGGCGCACTGCGATGCTATCGCTGTAGCTCCACTGCCGGATACTGAGGTCCTGGAGCTGGCGTGTGAATGGGTAGTCCCGGACCGTGTACGTGCTCAACAGCTCCCATTGCGGGGACCATCGCAGCCGCCCCTGGTCCCACCGCACCGCCCACCGGAGCCAGAGCGTGTAGAGCTGGTGGTTCCAGGCGCTGCGGTTGGCAGAGAGGAAGACCAGGTGTTGGCGCCGAACGCCCAACTCTGCTGTGGCAACGCTTGCTAAGGAGAGCCGCCGGATATAGCGGAGTTGCCCGGCAATGTGCTGCTCATCGCGGTCATCTGTGTTGAGCCGGCTGGGGGTGTCGTAGCGCTGGTTGCTCAGCTCTGCACGCCAGGTGAGTGTGTCCCCTGAACCCAGCCGATGCACCGAACCCAAGGAAAGCTGCAGCCAGAGGGTACTGTAGTTGCGCTGCTCCTCCTGAAGTCGGCGTTGCGCGAGTTCGGGCGAGTCCAGGGCGCTCTCCAGTCGGTTCTGCTCCTCGGTAAGCTGTAACAAGGTGCCGAAGGTAAACACGCTGCCCGCGAGCTCTACCCGCGCGACGGTATTGAGCCCTCCTTGAAGTCGGCTACGCCGAAGTGGCGGCAGCGTGCCGTCCAGCGGGAAAGCCCGTGTGGTCATGCTGAGCAGTTCACCGTCGAAAAGCATCTGTACAGCCGCTGCAAGCTGCTCCTGCAGCGCTGCACTAATGGCAAAGCGCTCCTCATGCCGCCGTTCCAGCCGCTCTGGTTGAAAAGCCGCCGGAAAGTCCTGCGATCCCCGTGCATACTGCCCGCGGAGCTGGAATCCGGCAATGGATTCCTTCCAGGCAAGCTCTGCCTGTAGCCGGTAGGTGCGGCGCTCTGTTGTGTACAGGGTTCCTTCGCTCTGCAGTTCGCCAGCGAGAGGAGCGCCTGAGAGCGCAGCGTGGACGAAGGCAGCGATACCGGGCTCAGCGTTGGGACGCTGCAGAAGGTACTCTGCCCCAAGCCCGCTTTTCCACCAGAACTGCTCTGCCCTTTGCCCGGCGGTAAGGAAGCCCTGCCAACGCAGCAGCCGCGCCCTCGAGGGGGCATATCGGTCGTGGAAGTAGCTCCAGCGCTGTATTCCTCCCCACCGCCACATGCTTGGGTTCGAGAGGATAGCAAGCTCTCCGAGTAGCTCTTCGCGCACTGCTGGCGTGCTCGTGCGAAGTATTGTGCCAGTATAGCTCAGGGCGAGCGTGAGGGTGTCCGCCCTTTTGAGCTCGTAGCTGTGGTTGCTTTGGAGATGCCAAGTGCTGAGTGGGTGGTTGTGGTTGAGGCTTTGGGTGGTTTGTTGGTTTGGGGTGGGCAAAGTGCAATAACGGCAAAATAACAACAACACGCAAAACCACCCTCCCCTACACACGCAGCCGCGGATCCAGCGCATCGCGTAGGGCATCTCCGATCAAGTTGTAGGCAGCGACGGTGAGGAAGATCATCGCCCCTGGAAACACCACCAGCCACCAGGAGGCGATACTTCCCCGCGCCTTCGCCAGCATCGAGCCCCAGGTTACCACCGTCGGTGGGACTCCAAAGCCCAGGAAGCTCAGCGCAGACTCAATGAGCACGGCGTTGGCAATTCCAAAGGCTGCTGCTACCAGTACCGGAGCCAATGCATTCGGCAATACGTGGCGGAACACAATCCGCCCGGTCGAATACCCCAAGGCCTGAGCTGCCGTGACGTACTCCATCGCGCGTACGCGCAGTACCTCCCCGCGCACAAAGCGGGCAATGCTGGTCCATCCCGTCAAGCCAATCATCGCCATCACCAGCCAGATGCTCCCCTCCTGCACCAGCGCGACCACGGTGATGATGAGGAAGAAGGTCGGCAACGTCAGTACCAGCTCGATGAGCCGTGAGATCACGATATCCACCACCCCACCGTAGTAGCCCGCCAGCGCTCCCAACACAATCCCGATAGCGAGCGCAATCCCCATCGCCACGAACCCAATCGAGAGCGCATAGCGTGTGCCATGGAGGATGCCCGCCAGTACGTCGCGCCCAATCTCATCCGTCCCCAGCAAATGGCGCTTCGATGGTGCTCGCTCGCGCAGGCTCTGGAGATTTGGATCCGTCGTCTCCGGACGGTATGGCACCGGCGGCCAGAGCACCCATTCGTAGGGCAACTGCTTCCAATCCACCCGTCCCAGCTCGCCCCAGGAGGCAAGCCCCAGCCCAACGGCGTACTCCTGCAAAACCGGGAAGAGCCAGCGCCCCTGGTAGCGCGCTACAATCGGCTTATCGTTGGCAAGGAAATCCGCCAGGAGTGCAACAAGCAGTAGCACAAGCACAAAGCCCAGCGATGCCATCCCCAGGGGATTTCGGCGGAACTGGCGCCAGACCATCCGCCCGTAGGATTCCCCCTTCTCCTCAAGCTGCGGCACCGTCCCCTGCACGGCTTCTGACGTGTTCGTCATTGTGCCCGTCGTGCAAAGCTAATCCGTGGATCCACCACCGCGTACAGGATATCCGCCAGCAGAATGCCCACCAGCGTCAACACCGCCGAAAGCGTAAACACCGCCATGATGACGGGATAATCCCGAGCAACCAGGGCGCGGAACGACAGCTCCCCCATCCCCGGAATACTGAAGATGGTCTCCACAATCACGCTCCCGCCGATGAGCGAGGGCAGAATCCCCGCCAGCAGCGTGACAATCGGGATGAGCGAATTCCGCACAGCATGCTTCCAAATCACCACCCTCCCGGGCAACCCCTTGGCGTAGGCGGTGCGGATGTAATCCTGGCGTAGCACCTCCAGCAAGGCGCTTCGCATCTGACGGGAGATGAAGGCAAAGCTTGCGTACGTGTACACCAGCATCGGTAGCGTAAGATGCCAGGCGTAGTCCACAATCCGCTGCCACAGCGACCACTGCTCCGAGTGGAAGATAGAGCGGATACCGCCGGTCGGAAACAGCGCCAGATATTCAGGGTTGCACAGGAAGGTCACCGCCAGCATCGCCACCCAGAAGCTCGGCAGCGAGTACAGCGCAAAGAGCAGGAAGGTGAGGAAGCGGTCCAGTGCTGTTCCCGAATGCGTTGCCGAATAGACTCCCAGCGGAATCGCAATCCCGTAGGCAATCAGCACGGCAAACAGGTTCATCGCCAAGGTGATCGGGAGCCGCTCAGCAATCTTCTCCAGCACAGGGCGATTGTCCTGGAAGGAGCGCCCGAACTCCAACGTCACCAGGTCGCGCAGCCACAGTAGGTACTGCTGCCAGAGCGGCTTGTCCAAGTGCCACTGCTTGCGCAAGAGCTCCAGTGTGCGTTCGTTGAGCCCTGTCCGCCCGGCGATCCCCCCTTCGGCGCCGACGCCGACCTTGAGCGCGGCTGGATCCCCTGGCGCCAGCCGACTCAGCGCAAACGACAGCAGCGTAATGAAGAGCAGCGTCGGCACAAACAAGCCAATCCGCTGCGCGATGTATCCCCACATCTCCGTGCCTTGGAACGCTGGACACAGCCAGAGCGCAAATTACAAACTCCCGCGCGCTGCTATGCCGCCGGACGGCGTAATTTTGCCTGTTGGTTCTGTTCCCTTTTGCCGTATCCGTTGGGCGATGGCAAAGCGTTGTCAGTTGACGGGCGTGGGTCCGATGTTCGGGCACAAAGTCTCGCATGCCAATAACCGCTCCAACCGCAAGTTCCTGCCTAACCTGCAGTGGAAGCGGGTCTGGGTGCCCGAACTGGGACGGTGGGTGCGGCTCAAGCTCACTGCAAAGGCGCTCAAGACGCTCGACCGCAAAGGCTACGTAGCAATGCTGCGCGAGCTCGGCGTCAAGATGAAGTAACCTCTTAGCCCTTGACCACAGCGATTGGGCGCAGCCGCACCACCTTGCGGGCAATTCCGGCGCGGTGGACGACATCTACGACGCTCTCGACATCCTTGTACGCCACCGGAGCCTCTTCGACCAATCCGCGCACAGAGCCTGCCTGTACCACGATCCCACGGCTTCGGAGCTCGCGCTTGAGCGCCTCAGCCTCCACTTGGCGCTTTGCGGCATGGCGGGACATGCGGCGTCCCGCTCCGTGGCACGTAGACCCGAAGGTCTGCTCCATGCTCCCTGGCAGCCCAACCAGGACGTAGGAAGCCGTCCCCATGCTGCCGGGAATCAGCACCGGTTGCCCCACCCGCCGGTATGGTGCCGGCGTCTCCGGATGCTCCGGTGGGAACGCCCGCGTAGCCCCTTTGCGGTGCACCAACACTCGGCGTACAGTGCCGTCAATGGTGTGCTGCTCGAGCTTGGCAATGTTGTGGGCGACATCATAGAGCACCCGCAACCGCCCACCCGCAGCTCCAAAAACCTCACGCCACGCCTGCCGAATCTCCCACGTAATGAGCTGGCGATTTGTCCAGGCGAAATTCGCCGCAGCGCACATCGCCGCAAAGTAGCGCTTGCCCTCTGGAGAGTTTATCGGCGCGCATGCCAGCTCACGGTCCGGAAGGCGAATCCCATAGCGTGGCAGTGCCGAAAGCATCGTGCGGATGTAATCGGTTGCCACCTGATGCCCCAAGCCGCGCGAGCCCGTGTGGATCAAGACCACCACCTGCTTGGGGAACAGCCCCAGAACCTCGGCGATGCCTTCGTCGAAGATCTTGTCCACAATGTCCACCTCCACGAAGTGGTTGCCGGCGCCCATCGTACCGAGCTGGTCTCTGCCGCGCTCCTTTGCCTCGCGCGATACCGCATCGGCGTCCGCGTCGAGCAGTCGTCCTCGGGACTCGATGTACTCCAGGTCCGCCTCTTCGGCATACCCTTCCCCCAATGCCCATTGAACGCCGTACTCCAGCACGCGGTCCAGCTCGCGGATGGAGAGCTTCAACTGGCCACCCTTGCCAACACCGGATGGGACTGCACGGTAGAGCTCCTTGGCGAGCTGCTCCAGGCGCGGTTCCACCTCGGAGAAATTCAGCTCCGAGACCAGCAGCCGTACCCCGCAGTTGATATCGTACCCGATGCCGCCGGGCGAAATGACCCCCTCTTCCAGATCCATCGCCGCAATGCCTCCAATTGGGAAGCCGTAGCCCTCGTGCACATCGGGCATAACGAGGGCAGCCTGCTGAATTCCCGGCAGCGTTGCCACGTTCAGGAGCTGCTCGATGGAGCGGTCTTGCAGAATCTGCTCCAGTAGCTCCTCCGTTGCGTAGACCCGTGCCGGTACGCGCATGTCGGCTCGGGTCTCGCGGGGAATCTCCCAGACGACCTCAGAGAGCCGTCGAAGCTGCTCCTTGCGCACCATCTACACGTCCAAGACCAGCCATGCTTCGTACCCTTGTTCAGAAAGACGAATCTGCGCCTCGTGATACGTTACGGCTTTAACATCCTGCTGGAATCCCTCCACGGAGTACCCCATCAGGCGCGCCTGCAAAGATGTCGGCGTAAACTCCAAAAAGCGAACGCGGCAGAAGAGGGCTCGGCGGAGGTAGCTTGCCAGGAGCACCATCGAGAGGAAGTCCACAAGCAAGGCGGTTTCGTCGGGTGAATGGACGGCGAAGCGATACCATCGCCGCAACGGTGCCGCCGGACGCCGGCAGCCCTCCGGAACGAGCACTTCTGCCAATCCTTGAGCAGCGACGCAGAACAGCTCCTGCAGCGTCGGAGCCCAGACCTGAAGCCGTATATCCGCTGTGTGGGGATGGAGCGAAAAGCCCGCTGTGGCAGAGCGCATTCCGCGGCTCACTGGCGGAAGATCAGCTCAACCCGGCGATTCCGCGCGCGCCCTCGGGGAGTGTCGTTTGTGTCGATTGGCTCGCGGCGCCCCAGCCCAATGGCGACGATCCGCTCCGGTGCCACGCCTTGGGCAATGAGGTATCTCCGCACCGCTTCCGCACGCTGTTGCGACAGGCGTAGGTTCTGCTCATCTGTTCCCACCGAATCCGTGTGCCCCCGCACCTCGACCCGAACCTGCGGATTTTGCAGCAACCAGCGGGCAACCTGCTCCAGCAATGCTTCCGCCTCGGGCAGCAGCGTTGCTTGGTTGAACTCGAAGAACACCCCCGGTATCACGACCGGCGTCCCGATGGCGGGCTGCTGCACCAACTGCGTTACCACCACGGTATCACGGACAATCTCGCGAATCACCACTGTGTCGTGGACGGTAACGGCAAGTGTATCGCGCAACGGTGGGGAATCCGGTCCCAACCCTGCTGCTGCCAATGCTGTCGTGGGGTAGCCATCCGGACAGCCGTGGTTGGTGCGGCTGCCCGCAATCCGAGGACACAGGTCGGCTCCATCCGGGATACCGTCGCCATCGGTATCGGCAAGCATGGGATTGGTTCCAAGCCGGATCTCCTCCCAATCGCTCAGCCCATCCCCGTCGGAATCCCGCCGCAGCGGGTTCGTTCCGTAGTAGCGCACTTCTTCCCCATCGCTGAGCCCATCCCCGTCGGTGTCCCAGCGTGTAGGGTCGGTGAAGTAGGTGAATACCTCTGCCCCATCGGTGAGTCCATCCCCGTCGGTGTCCGCCAGTAGGGGATTTGTGTAGTAGCGACGCACCTCTTCGAAATCGCTCAGTCCATCTGCGTCGGTATCGGGATTGTAGGGATTCGTGCTCAGGCGTTCCTCCTCCTCGTTGGTCAGCCCATCGCCGTCATGGTCCCGCTCCTCGAACAGGTAGTAGGAGAGCTTGAGGGCAAGCTCCCCATAGCCGTCGTTGTGCGAGGGGAGCGTATCCCCGCGGTCAGAGATGACGGGCAGCGCAAACCCATCGAGCATGTCCGTTGTCACGGCGTGGGCGGTGAGTTGTAGCCCTACCGAGAGGCGGCGGCTCAGGTAGTAGTCTATGCCGAGCCCGGCGACTGGGTGGACGTTGAACTCATCCCCTTCGGTGAAATTGGGGTAGTGGACCCGGCGCCCACGTTCGTTGACCTTATCCTCCATGATGTCCTGGGGCTGGAAGGAGAGCACTCCCACACCAGCGAAGAAGTACGGGTTGAGCTCCTTCCGTGGGAACAGGTTCACAAAGAGCAGCGCTTCCCAGGTTGCGATCTTCGTGCGCCGGTACGCCGGTCCGGGGTAATCCTCCGGCGGGAACTGCTGGTAGTACGCTGGACCGAAGCGCCACTTGTACCGGCGGTCGTACGCCAAATACCCAAAGGTCAGGCGGCTCCCCAGCGCAAGCTCCGCGCTGAAGGGAAGGAAGTAGCGGAACTGCACGCCCGTGACCCCATGGAGACGGTGGCTGGAGAACTCCCCACCGTACTTGGTTATCCCCAAGAGCCAGCTGGTCTCCAGCCTCCCCTCTGGATACAACCGGAAGGGACGGTAATACGCCGGCTCCTGCGCCTGGACGCCCAAGACGGCGGTCAACAGAACTGCGGCTACTCTTGTGCGCATGATTCACCCTCCCAAGAGCACCGTGGCAAAATATCGCAACCTCCGTGCCCACGCTCGCTTCCCACCGGGCTCCCCACTTTCAGACTTCCTCCCATCAAAGCGTAAGCAGATGCCTACAACTGGACCGTGTGCTCGTTCATGCGCTCCAGGCTCTGCCGCACCACCTGCAGGAATTGCCCCGCCAGCATCCCATCGATAATCCGATGGTCGAAGCTCAGCGAGAGGTAGACCATGTGCCGAACGACGATGACATCGCTACCGTCAATCTCCCGAACGACGGGGCGTTTCTGGATTGCTCCAATGCCCAGGATTGCCACCTGCGGCTGGTTGATAATCGGGGTTCCCAGCAATGTCCCGAAGGTGCCGAAGTTGGTGATGGAGAAGGTCCCGCCCTGCACCTCATCGGGGAGCAGCTTCTTGGTGCGGGCGCGCTGCGCCAGGTCTTGCACAGCGCGTGCCAGCCCGGTAATGCTGAGTGCATCGGCATTCTTGATGACCGGCACGATGAGGTTCCCGTTGGGCAGCGCTGTTGCAATCCCGATGTTGATGCGCTTGTGCACAATGATGTTCTTGCCATCCACGCTAGCGTTGAGCAGCGGGAAGGCTTTCAGCGCCTCGATGGCGGCACGGATGAAGAAGGGCATGTAGGTGAGCTTGACCCCTTCGCGGCGTTCGAACTCCTCCTTGTAGCGCTCACGCAAGCGCACCAGCCCGGTCACGTCCGCCTCGTCCACACTGGTCACGTGCGGCGATGTATGCTTTGAGCGCACCATGTGCTCGGCAATAAGCTGGCGGACGTGGTCCATCGGGATGACCTCAAACTCCGCCCCTGCAGGAGCCGTCGGGACCGCCTCCACCCGCGGGGTAGGCTCACGGACCTCGATCCTGGGCGGGGCTGTGGGCGCCTCAACGGTGGGGGTCGCTTCCGCTGGCGTGGGTGGCTGGACGGGCTGGGCAATGCGTGCGCGGCGCTGCTCCAGGTAGCGCAGCAGATCGTGCTTGGTGACCCGCCCTTCCAACCCTGTGCCGGGAATCTGCTCCAGCTCTTGCAGCGAAATCCCCTCGGCTTCAGCAATTGCCCGCACCAGCGGGGAGTAGAATCGGCGCCCGCTCATCCGCGGGATGCGCTCACCGACGCCTCCGTCATGCCCATTGCCCGAACGCGCCGGCGGAGCAGGCGTCGGTTGTACCGATGCCGCCGGCTCCGCAATCGCAGGCGCAGGCGCCGCAACGGGCGACGGTGGTGGTGTTACAGGAGACGGTGGTGCTGTCACAGATGGCTCGGGAGCCTTCGACGATAGCACTTCCTGCCTTGTTGGCGCTCCCGTGCTGATGGCTCCTTCGGTGACAGCAATTCGGGCGATGACGGTTCCCACGGGCACGGTCTCGCCTTCGGGTGCCAGAATCTCCGCCAACACTCCCGATGCCGGCGCCGGAATCTCCGTGTCCACCTTGTCGGTGGAGATCTCCAGCAGTGTCTCGTCCTGCTCCACGCGCTCCCCAACGCGCTTGACCCAGCGGATGATCTTCCCCTCCTGCACCGACTCCCCCATCTTCGGCATCACAACGTCGAGTAGCTGCGCAGAAGCCATCGCAGCCGGAGCTGGTGAGGGTATTGGAGTTGGAGCTTGAACCGAAGGTGCTGCAGGTTCAACTGAGGCAGCCGGCGCTGCTTCCACAGCCTTCTCCGGCTCCGGAGCCGGTGCAGCCCCTTCGGCAGCAACTTCTACCTCGATTCGGGCGATGACGGTTCCCACGGGCACGGTCTCGCCTTCGGGTGCCAGAATCTCCGCCAGTATCCCCGATGCCGGCGCCGGAATCTCCGTGTCCACCTTGTCGGTGGAGATCTCCAGCAGCGTCTCGTCCTGCTCCACGCGCTCCCCAACGCGCTTGACCCAGCGGATGATCTTCCCCTCCTGCACCGACTCCCCCATCTTCGGCATCACAACGTCCACGCGCATCTCAAGGCTGTCGACATGAGTACACACGCCCGGACGCAACTTACAAAATTGCGCCTTTCCCTAAGGCGGCAGCTAAACGCAAGCCCTGGAGGCTTCGTCTAAGCCCGCCAGGACCCAGAGAGGAACCGCGCGATGTGGCTATACGGAATCGTGGCGTTTGCCCTCGCAGCTGTGCTGCCAGCAGCAGCGCAGTTCGGGAAGAACAAAGTGCAGTACGAACGCTTCCGCTGGCAGTACATCCAATCGCGCCATTTGGATGTCTACTTCGCCCAGGACGGCGAATACCTGGCGCGCTTCGCCGCTATTGTTGGGGAACGTGCGCTGGAGTCCATCCAGCAGACCTTGGGACATCGGCTGACCCGGCGCATCTCCCTCATCGTGTACAACTCCCACGTGGAGTTCCAGCAGACCAACGTCGTCTGGGAGTTCCTGCCGGAGGGGGTCGGGGGCGTCACCGAGCTCTTCAAAAATCGGGTTGTTGTGCCCTTTGAGGGCAATTACGAGCTCTTCCGCCATGTCATCCACCACGAGCTCGTGCACGCGGTGCTCAACGATATGTTCTACGGTGGGTCCCTCCAGAACGCCATCGCGCGGAACGCACTCGTTGAGCTCCCGTTGTGGATGAACGAAGGGCTGTGCGAGTTCGAAAGCTTGGGCGGCTACGATACCCGCACCGACCAATTCATGCGCGACCTTGTGCTCAGCGAACAGCTCCGCGGCTTGGAATCCCTGGATGGCTACCTTGCCTACCGGGGCGGGCAAGCCTTCTACTGGTACATTGCCCGACGCTACGGACGCGAGAAGATCACCGAGCTGCTCCAGCGCCTCAAACTGAGCAAGAACCTCGATGCCGCTTTCCGCGCCACCTTCAAGCAGAGCCTTGAGGACTTCTCGCGCGAATGGACCTGGGAGATGAAGAAGCTCTACTGGCCCGACATTGCCCGCTACGACGACCTACGCTCCAGTGCCGAACGCCTCACCGACCGCAGCCGCGAGGACTACTACTACAACACCTCCCCAGCGCTCTCGCCCGATGGCTCCGCGATTGCCTTCCTCTCCGATCGGACTGGCACCTTTGCCCTGTACGTACTCCGCCTGGACCGGCGCGATGCCTCGCCCCGCCTTCTTGCAAGCAGTGGACGCGAGCGCGATTTCGAAGAGCTCAACCTGCTCACCCCTGGCATCTCCTGGAGTCCGGATGGGAAGACCCTGGCTGTTGCGGCGAAGTACGGAGGCGAGAACGCCATCTACCTCATTGACGTTGCCACTCGCCAGTATACACCGCTCCGTCTGGGGTTCCGCGCAATCTCCTCGGTAGCGTACTCGCCGGACGGCTCCCGGCTCCTCTTCGTTGCCACCCGTGGGGAGCGCCCGGATTTGTGGCTGTACGACCTGAAGACGCGCCAGTTAGAAAACCTCACCAACGACCGCTTCTCCGACCTCTCGCCCGCGTGGTCGCCCGATGGAAGCCGCATCTACTTCGTCTCCGACCGCGGGGATCATCTGCAGCTTGGCGCCGATTCGCTCGTGCAGATGTGGAACCATCCGCTACGCCAGAGCGACATCTACGAGCTGGAGCTCTCCAGCCGGCGCCTCCGCCGCCTGACCCGAACACCGGAGTTTCTCAAGACCTCTCTGGCAGCAGCGCCCGATGGCACCTCTCTGCTCTACGTCTCCGATGCCAACGGTATCGGGAACGTCTACATTCTGGACCTGCGCACCGGGCAAAGTACTCCGCTGACCAACTCCCTGTTCGGCATCACCCAAATCTCGCTCAGCAGCGATGGCACGCTCCTGGCAATGGCGGTGCAACTCCAAGGGGGCTACGATCTCTTCCTGCTCCGTTTCCCCTTGCAGCAGCGCCGCAGCGATACACTCCTTCCACTGACAACCTTCCGCCAACTGCAGCAGGAGGCGCTCACCGCGCAGTCCCGCCCGGCTACCCAGGCAACGGATTCCCTGACCTATCGCCCCTACGCCACCTTCGAGCTCACCTTCGACAACCAGCAGATGGTGCGCCCGAACACCGAGCTCCCTTCCCCATCCCCCGCGCTCTCGCCGACAGTGGCGCTTCCCAAAGACTCCATCCTGGGACCACGCCCCTACCGCATCAGCTTCTCCCCCGACCTCATCCTGGGCAGCGCCGGGTACAACACCTTCTTCGGTCTACAGGGCATCACGCAGATGCTCTTCAGCGATGTGCTGGGCGACCACCAGCTCTACATCGAAGCCAACCTGATGGTGGACCTGAAGAACAGCAACTTCCTGGTCTCCTACGCCTACCTGCCCGAGCTCATCGACTACCAGTTCACCGGCTTCCACCAAGTCGGCTACGTCATCCGCAGCAACGACTCCCTGTACCGCTTCCGCACGTACGGGCTGTGGGGCAGCGCGTGGTATCCCTTCGACCGCTTCAACCGACTGGAGTGGGGGCTTGGGCTGGCATGGGCAACGCGCGAGAACTTGGACAACATCGAGCCGCCGTTTGAACCACTGCTGCAGCGCTTCCTCCTGATCCCCTCTGCCCGCTACGTGCACGACGACGCCCTCTGGGGCATCTTCTCGCCCTTGTGGGGTAGCCGCTACTATGCCGGCATTCAGCTCGTTCCCAAGCTCTCCGCTGGCGGCATCGGCTTTGTGACGCTGATAGGGGATTACCGCCGCTACATACGCCTGGGGCGCTGGAGCAGCTTCGCCCTTCGCCTGGCAGGGGCTGCCAGCCTCGGTCCCAACCCCCAGCGCTTCTTTACCTTGGGCACCGAGAACTGGCTCAATCCCAGCTTCCCCACACGCCAACTCCCCTACGACCTTCCCGAGGACTTCCTCTTCGCCACGGCGGTAACCCCGTTGCGCGGCTATGGCGTTGCCGAACGTATGGGCTCACGCTTTGCCCTCCTCAATGCCGAGCTGCGCTTCCCTCTGCTGGTGGCGCTGTGGACCTCTCCGCTTCCGCTTATCCTGCAGGCGATGACGGGCTGCTTCTTCCTGGACGCCGGAGCACTGTGGTCCGAGCCCGGTCGCTCTTCGCCGTCGAGCGGCTCTGGCGAGCTGCTGCTGAGTGTTGGGACAGGAATCCGGCTTGCACTCTTCGGCTTCCCGCTCAAGCTCGATGTTGCCTGGCGATACGCCGGCGCCGGGAACTTCTCCAAGCCCGTATACCTCCTCTCGCTGGGCTACGACTTCTGAGGCTCACAGCCGCCGCGGCTTGAGCAGGACGGATTGGTAGCGCGGAAACTCCTCCAAGACCTTTCCACCGCCGCGCACCACCGCCGTCAAGGGGTCTTCGGCAACGTGGACGGGCAGATCGGTTGCCTGCTCCAGTCGCTGGTCCAATCCCTTCAGCAGTGCCCCGCCACCGGTGAGGATGATTCCGCGATCGTAGATATCGGCAGCAAGCTCGGGTGGGGTACGCTCCAACAGGCTCAACACCGCCTGCACAATCACGTTGATGGGCTCCTGCAGCGCCTGCCGAATCTCCTCCGAGGAGACCTGGATCATCTGCGGCACTCCGCTCACGAGATTGCGCCCCCGGACCTCGATGACGTACTCCTCCTCCAGCGGTACTGCCGAGCCGACCTGGCACTTAATCATCTCCGCCGTGCGCTCCCCGATGAGCATGTTGTGCTCCCGGCGGAAGTGCTGAACAATGGCGTTGGTCATCTCGTCCCCGGCGATACGGACGGATTCCTCAACGACGATTCCCGACAGCGCAATGACGGCGATCTCGGTTGTCCCTCCGCCGATGTCTACAATCATGTTGCCGGTGGGCTCGTGCACGTCGATGCCCACACCAATTGCGGCTGCCATTGGTTCGGGCAGCAAGTACACCTCGCGCGCTCCGGCATGCTCGGCACTATCGCGCACCGCACGCTTTTCGACCTCAGTGATTCCAACGGGCACGCACACGATAACCCGCCGTGGAGGGAACCACCCGCTGGAGACGCGCCGGATGAAGGCACGCAGCATCGCCTCGGCGATCTCGAAATCGGCAATGACCCCGTCCTTGAGCGGTCGAATAGTGCGAATCTCCCGATGGGTCTTTCCCACCATTGCCTGGGCAGCATGCCCGATGGCGACCAACTGGCGCGTCGTCCGGTCGTAGGCAACGATGGAAGGCTCGTTGAGTACGATTCCCCGCCCCTTTGCCCAAATCAGCGTGTTCGCCGTCCCCAGGTCAATGGCAATGTCATTGGAGAAGAGGCTCCATGCTCCCATCAAGCTCCCGCGCACGCAACTGCATCCGGCAACGGGTGCAAAAGTACGGAAAAGCCCGTCAGTAGCGCACTTCCACAGCAAGGCTCACCAGCCAGTACTGCCCTCCTTGGAGCTTTCGTCCCCAGACACTCGTCAACGGTGGAGCCGTTCGGGCAATTACCGCTGCCGCCGCCTCACAGCGGAGCTTCCACAACCGCACCCATCCGGAGAGCGCCGTGTAGCTGCCGCGCCCGTACAGCATGTGCAACCGAGGGAACTCCTGCGTAGCGCCCTCATAGACCCAAAACGCCAGGGTAGAGCCCGGAGTACGGTAGAGTCCGCTCCAAGCGCTGCCTCCCCAACGTTCCTGCACAACCTCCATGCCCAGGAGCTGCAAGGCTCCCCACTGCGACTCCGGAACCCGTCCCCAGAGCAGCTCCATCCGCCCCCGCAGACGCCATCCCTGGCGGAGCTGCACGGCAGCACTCAACCGTGCGGCGGTCCGCTCCTGCTCGTAGATTTGCCACTGGCTTTCCCACCTGCGTGCCTCCAACGTGCGCTGCTGGAGCAGCCACAGGCGCAGCGCCCACCGTTGCGCCTTCCGCCACTCGACCCATCCTCCCACCCTTCCCCCATACTGCCGAATCGGCATCCCAAAGGGTGGTGCCAGTGAACAGAACAGCTCCCCATACACGCCGGCTGAAACGCCTGGGAGCATCCTCCACGTTGCTGCTGTGTAGACGCCCTGCTCATTGCTGGGCGCGGAGTACCAGGAGAAGGCGCTTCCGTACGGCGAACGGAACTCTTCAGCGAAGCTGCGCAACTGCACTGCAGCGCTCCAGCGCTTCGTGCTGTAGCGAAGTGCGGCAACACCGGCAAGTTGCCCCTGAGCATCCCGGACCCCTTCGGCAACGAACTCCCAAGCACCTCGATGCCAGGCGATTCCGGAGCCAAGCAGCATCCCCGATTGCCCTCGGAAATCCCGTCGGCTCTGCGTCTCCAGCGGATGAGAATAGCGCAACCATAGTGCCTCAACCGCCCATCGAAGCCCCTCCCCAAGCCTCAGCTCCGCGACACCTCCGGCATTATACTCGCGGAATGCAAAGCGGAGCTGCCGCTCCTGCGGCGTTGCGAAGATGCCATCGGTCTTGATTGAGCGGACGATTCCGTTGCTGTCAACTCGTCCGCTGCGTGGCGTTACAGCAGCCCAGCCCAATACCCGCCCCAACTGTCCAAGGTCAACTTGCAGCGCTGCTCCGCGCCAGTAGCCCTCCTCCAGCGTCGACGCCCAGGGTCTGAGCATAGTCCTCCATGGAGCCGGAGCGGTCATTCCCGCACTCCGCAGCCGGAACGGAGGTCCCAGCATCAATCCCGTTGCAGCAAGGCAGCGAAAGTCACCCACAATCCACCGCACGCCCTCCCACGGCTGCCCGATGAGAGAGAGGCTGAGATGCTCCATCCCCAGCGCCTCTCCCGCATCGCGCTCCCACACGCCCTCAAACTCCAGCCATTCCCAGCGCTGCCGAACCCGTCCCCGCGAGGCGAAGAAGGGACCCAGGAAGCCCCCCATCTCTCCAAAGCTTGCCAGAGGCAGACTCGCCGCTGCGCGGGCAGTCGCGCGTGAGGATTCCCGCGTCGGGCACTCCATTGTTGTGGCTTGCAGCAGAATCTGGCGTTGCTCAGGGCTCAAGGAGAGCGAGTCCAACAACTGTGCAAGCGCCGTATCGGGATACTGCCGCACCAACTGCAGCAGGCGACTTGCGATGCCGCGGGAGATTCCCGGAAGCTGAGCAAGCTCTCCAACCCGCGCTCTGCGCAGGCACAGCGGCTCTTGGCGATAGCGCTCAAAGAGCTCCAGCACAGAGAGCACCGTCTCCTCTTCGTGCTGCTCCTCCAAGCTCTGCTCCATCTCCTCCAGGGTCTGCCCGTACACTGCCCCCCAGAGCAATGCCCATGCAGCTCCGAGCAGTACCGCTTGCCGCATCCCTACCAGCAGTAGCAGAGTGCCAGGCTCTGGCTCCACCCCAGCGGCACAGTGTAGCCGCCTTCAACCTCCAGCAGCCACGCCTCGAAGGCAACTCCGAGGCGAAGGGTTAGAGCAAGGGGCGAACTGCGGAAGGTGGCTTGGAGTTGGGTGGCTTTGGTGGTGTTGAGGGTGAGGTGTGTGGTGAGGTGGGTGCTGGAGCTTGCAATAACAGCGATTACTTCAGCCGCAAGCTCTCCCTCCTGCTGCCACCCTACTCCCAACTCTATCCTCTGTAGCGGGAGCGCCTGTGTAGCCCGCCGCTGCCGGGTGACGTTCTGCAGCATCCCCTGAACCCACACCGCCGAAGTGAGCTGCCCGTGCACGCCCAGACTCAGCTCCACCGCAGCGCTCGTGGGCACGAGCGGAGCCCCAAAGTACCAAAGGGCAATTTCGCCTCCGGCGGTGAACAGCTCCGTCAGCCTCTGGGCAGCTCGTGCACGGAGGAGCCCCTCGGAAAAGGCACGGCTACTCCGCAGCTGTGTGCGGAGCTCGCCTTGAAGCTCTCGGCTCACTGGGATTCCCACACCTCCCTTCACCCAGTGCAGCTCCGGCATCTCAAAGCGGGCGGGCTCGTATCCCACCCATGCCCACCAGCCGGGGAAAGCCCTCAGAAGCGCCGGATTCTCGAGTGGTACCGGAGTTAGCGCCGTCGTTCCCAACCGCCCCTGCGCCGTTGCCGGAAGAGCTCCGAGCGCTACAATCCCCAAAGCCGCTATTTTTGGAGCTGTCATTGCCTCTCCGAACTCGGGTGATGAAACCGCGGGCAAATATAGCACTGCTGCTGCTTTCTCTCCTCCTGCCCTGTGCTGCTGCGTCCGCACAGGAGCTGCAAGCCAACGTACGCGTGCTCACGGACGCCCTTCCTCCGGAGCATCGCTACGACGTTGCCACCTTGGAGCAGGACCTGCAGCTCTACCTCACCACCCAGCGCTTCGGAGATGCACCGTGGGAGCATCTCCCCATCCCCACCGAGCTGACGGTCATCCTTACAGGGCGTTCGGGCAGCCTCTACTCCGCGCGCCTTGTTCTGCAAATGGCGGTTCCGCTCCCGAACGGTCCCTCCCCCGTGCTGCAGCTCACCGATGACCAGTGGAGCTTCAGCTACTCGCGTGGGGCTTTTCTGAGCTACCAACCTCTGCGCTACGACCCGCTGCTGAGCTTGATTGACTTCTACGTGCTGCTCGGCATCGGACTGGTTGCCGACAGCTACACCGAACACGGCGGTACGGGGTACTATCGGACCGCATGCCAGATTGGGCAACTTGCAGCCGCTCAGCGGGTTCCGGGATTCGAGCGGTTCGTCAATCCTGGGGAGTTCTCCCGCATGCTCCTCTGCACCGAGCTTCTCGACCCCTCGTTCCTGCCCCTACGCAGATTCCTGTGGCGTTACCACAACGATGTGCTTAAGCGCCTGCCCCTCGACCGCAGTGAAGCCCTGCAAACGCTTGATTCCCTCCTCTCCGAACTCAGCGCCTTCAAAGCCCGCCTTGCACAGCCGAGCGTTGCGCTGCAATTCCTCTTCAATGCCAAGTACCGCGAACTCATCGAGCTGCTCTCTGGCGTTGCCACGCCGGAGCTTATACTGCGGCTGCGCTCGCTGGATCCCAAGCACGGCACCGAGTACGAGCGCCTCCTGGGGCGCTAATCCTCCCAGAACGCCCAACTGAGCGTGAAGAGCAAGCTCCGCCCTGGCTGCGGATACCAGGCTACCCGATACCAGGCAACCCCCAAGATATTCCGCAACCAGAGCCGCACAAAAGCTTGCCCCAGGCGTGCACCCACCAGAAGCTCTCCCCCTGTGTGCTGCCAGACTGGGTCCATGTCGTTCCGAACGACCCCAACCCACACGACCGGCAGCCATTGCAGCGGGCGGGCATGGTGGAGCAGCTCCCAGGTCAAGCTGACCCAAAGCTGACTTGCTTGCCCGAACTCCCAGCGCCGCTCCACTGTGAGGAAGCTCCTCAGGCTCCCTGCAAGGTTCTGTGCTCCTTCGAATGGCAGTACTCCCGTTACGGCAAGTTCAGCGCTGTAGTTGTGCACGCTCCATCGAGTGCGGCTCCAGAGGAGTAGCACGGTTGTGGCGTTGCTGGGGATTTGGGAGGGTTGGAGGGAAGTACCGGAGCTTGCAATAACGGCATTCAAAAGCCGCTGAATCCCTCCTCCACCCTCCAGCCATATCCCCCCATGCCCCCACTGCACCTGTCCCAGCAGCATCCTCACCTCCTCCGAAGCTATCCCCTGCTCCAACGGCGCCGCGATCCGCACACCCCGCGCCATATCGAGCATGCCCCACCCATGCTCCCCCAAGGCAATTCGAGCTCCACCGCCTCCGACGACGACCGTTCCCCCCACATGCCGAAGCAGCCGCATTCCTCCGTAGACCTCCCAACCCCGCGTGGCATACCGCAGCAGACCGTAGAGTGCTCCTTTCCAGCCCCCCTCAGCAAGCTCCTTCGGGATGCGCTCCCACAGCAGATCCACCCCCGCCAGCAGCGCAAAAGGCGCCGCTGCATGCTCGCCGCGCAGCCGCAGCCCCATTTGCAGGGTAGACCATCCGGAAGCGGGCAGCACCGTCCCAGCCTCCGGTGGCTGGAATTCCTCCCGATGCTGCTGCTCCCACCACGCGCGGACTCCCCAGAGCTGGGCATTCAGTGTCGTTGCACTATCCTGTTGGAATGTCATCGCCACAGTCGCGTCGTGGCGGGAGAGCCGCTCATTGAGCTGAGGGAAGCGCACCTGCGCGGTGAGCTCATCCCACCATTGCGGCGTGCGGGCAACATCAATCCCGCCATTGAGCCCGCCGTTCCAGGAGGTAAAGAGTTCGCTCAGCGTCACCGTGAGCTTCGGTGTCGGGGTCCACTGGAGCACGCTGCGGACGTTCCACAGGTTTGCCCAGCCATTTGGGAAACGCCCCCCGGAAGCCACTCGGCGGTATCCCAGGTGCACCCCCCACCGTGGGTGGAAGTTCCAGCTCAAGCCCCCATCGGAGCCCCCCGTCCCATACGCCGCGTTGAGGTACCAGAGGCGGCTGTACGGGCGTCCAGCACGCCATCGGACCGGCACGATGTTGAGGAGCGCTCCCGCGCTATTCCACCCCAGCACAACCGCTCTGCTTCCCCAGACGGCTTCGATGCGCTCCACGAACTCCGGCGGATACAGCTCAGGGGAGATGAGCCCTACGACTGGATCACTCCAGGGACGCGCCCCCAGCTCCAGTGCAACACCGCGCGGCGGAATCGCACCGAAACGCAACTGATGCCACGCGGCGGTCTCGCCGAAATGCACAGGGAGGTACTGTGGAAGCCGGCTCAGGCAATCGCTCAAGCCGCTGAATGGAAGGCGCACAATCTGCTGCTTCGTCAGCAGCGTATCCCACTGGATTACCCCTCCAAGGCTACCGTGGGAGGAGGGCGGCGCAAGGATGTGCAGTTCCTTGAGCGTGTCTGCCCGAAGCGCCGGCTCTGCAAGCGTCACCACCAGTGCCGCGATGAGCAGCACACTCCGTCCTTGGCTCTTATGCTACTGCACACCCCCTGGGGCACACCAGGCTTACAGCACCCAGCGGCTTCCCTCTCAGCGCAGAATCAGGAAGCGCCCGTGCGCCGTGTGCAGCTCCCCGTTGGTTGTGCGCAACACGACGCTGTAGAAGTAGGCGCCCGGAACAAGGCTTGTCAACGGAAGGCGCAGGCTCTCCTCTGCACCCGATACCGCTGCCTGCTGGCTCCACAGCACACGTCCGTCAAGCCCGTAGACTGCTACGTCGGCAACCGCTTCGGTGGGCAGGCGCAGGAGCAGCCGCATATCTCCGCTCTCGCCAACGCTGGGCGCAATATGGACCTGCGGAGCTTCGGGATAGTCGTACACAACGCTGAGAGTCTTGAGCAGGTGGCGCGTCCCATCCTCATCCACGCTCTCCAGGACGTAGGTGTAGCGCTGTCCGCGCTGCAGCTCACGGGCATCATCCACGGTGCGGTACTCCCGTCCGACGGGGCTGGAGCCCATTCCGCGAAGCTCTGGATGGGTCTCGTAGGAGGCAATCAGCTCATAGCTGCCATCTCCACCGTCGCCCTCCTGGCGCCACAACAGGAAGCCTCGGTTGCGCTCCTCCGATGCCGTCCTCCAGCGCAGCACAATGCCCTCCCGCAATGGCTCGCAGCGCATGTACTCCAACTGCACTGGCAGCGCAAAATCGCCCGTCCGCCCATTGGAGAAGTAGAACTCCCCATTGATGTTCCCGTAGGCGGGGTCAATCGGGGTCTGCCCGGTCCCTTGGAAGGTTGACAGCGCGACCGTGACCGAGCTGCTGGAGCCCATCGCATAGCCGAACCAGCTCAGATCGCTGGCTCGCGGGAAGAGGTCTGTAAAGCCGTGTCCCACCCAGCGATAGACCCGCATAGCGGTGGCGTTTTGTCCATTGAGCTCAACGGAGTTGTTCGGGTTGTACGAGAGCGTAATATCGTGCCCGCTCACATTCCCCTGGTTTGCGGCGATGAGCTTATAGCCGCGCAAGACATTCCCAGGAACGCCAGGTCCGAGCACGTTGGAGAAATCCCGAACAAAGGGGGAACCCAGCCATCGGGTTACCGTCGTCGTGCCCAGGAAGTTTGTCGTACTGCTGCCCGTAGTGATACTCAGCCCAATATTGCCGAAGCTGTAGGTTGTGCCAGCAGTGTTTATGGTCTCTGTAGCTTCCACCGTTCCGTACAGCTTTCCATCATCGCCGGTAGCGGTTTCCGAAAGTGTCGCTCCTGTGGTGCGGTCCAAAATCACCTTGTACGTGCCTTGGGTTGTGCCCTTGGCGCCACTGCCGACTGTGAGTGTGCCCTTGACCGTTACGTCTGCCTGCGGAAAGGTCTTCGTCCCACCCGTGGTGAGCTGGAGGTTCCAGTAGGTCGTGTTGAAGATGTTCTGGTTGCCATTGCGGTTGTAGACGACCGTAGAGTTCGGCTCCAGGGTCAGGCTCGTAAAGCCCACACCCGGCAGGTCTGGCGAAGCCCCTGGCGCGTTGGGGATTCGCAGCGTTGCACCAGATTTGACCGTCACGCTATTGGAGCCGCTGACAGGGTTGATTTTGTAGCCCGCCATGTTCAGGATGACGTTATCGCTGCCCGTACCCACGATAACGGTGGCTGCCGCAAAGTCCCCCGTCATATTCTTGGTCGTGTTGTTGCCCTCCAGCTTTACCGTCCCGTTGAAGGTGTAGCCACTGGGCAGGTTCTGGTTGATGTTGAAGGTGATGAAGCGGACCGTCCCGTTCCACGTCGTGCCGAAGCCGGCATAGTTCGTGCCGATCCAGCCGCGTACGATATAGGTGTTGTTGGATTGCGTCGTGGGCGTGTTGGTAACGTTGAAGCCATCGGTGTCGAACTGCGTATCGAGTGCGAAGTTATCATTGTCCAGCACGATGGTGTTCACATTGCAGGTGCCCGGTTCCAGTGTCTTTGTCCCCGAGCCGCTGAAGCGCAAGGTCTGGAAGTTTGCTCCATCGCCGGGGAAGGAGGAGGCAACCGATTGGTCTCCGTTGCGCCGGTACCATACGGTGGTGTTGCCGTACGTGTAGGAGGAGTTTACCCCGAAGGTGTAGTTGCCGCCGGCACCGGCGAAGGCTGCTCCGCGCACCTCAAAGGTCACGTTGCCGTAGTTGTGCGTTGCGAGATTGCCCTGGAAGGAGAAGCGCCCTGGGGTGTTGTCTGCTGCGTGGGTAAAGGTTACCGAAGAGTTCGTGCCCGTGCCGTAGTTGTGTGTCACACCCCCCGCGGAGAACTGCAGAATGTAGTTCCCGCTGGGGTTCATGGTCAGGGTCACCGTTGTGTTGTTCGCTGTGGCGATATTGTTGGCACCACCGTTGAGATTGACTGATGCCGCAAGGTTCACATTCACGTTCACGCTGGTGTTGATGGTGATGTTGTCCCCGTTGATCGGGACCCCATCGGGGTTCCAGTTCGCCGCGTCATTCCAGTTGTTTGTGCCCGCGCCGCCATCCCATGTCCTCAACGTGGCGATCCCAGGTGGGATTTGCACCTTGCGCCAGTCCTTCAGCGGGGCGCTGCCCGGGATCCCCGCGTACTCTTTGCCCTCGCGCAGCGGCAGCACAACGCCCAGATCGCGGACAATGAGCCGTGCTGCATCCAGCTCATAGCATTCGGCGAATTCCCGCTCCTCCGGTACCAACAGCGTTCCGTTGAGCTCGGTTGTGCCGAGAACGCGCAAGCGTGCTTGCGGACTCTGCGGATCCACAAGCGCAAAGTTGGTAATGAGCGCATCCTGCCAGACAGTCAACGGTGCCTTCAGTGTCAGCGTTGCACGGGAGATTGTCAGCCGCCGGCACTCGGCTGGCTGGGAGACAAAGATCCATGTGCGGATGACAACATCGTCCTCCTTGCCCGGAACCCCATACGGACGCCAGTTGCGCGGGTCGTGCCATTGCTGGAGCTCCGGACGGACCTCATCGGTAACTGGTGGTGCCCAAATCTTCTGCCCTGCAAGCAGCCCCACTGTGGTGAGCAGAACGCTAACAAGTGCGCTGGAAAGCTTCATCACTCCCTCCGCACGGGCATTGTGAGACACAACGGTTTGCATACAGCTTGTACGCCCTCACCCGTTCCCACCGGCTGCAAAAATACAGCGTTGCCCACATACGCCGCACAAGGCTGCACACTCCTGCGCATGGTTCGTAGTTTTGAACCAGTGCCACGGTTTGGGTGGAGCGATGGAATTCGCCAGCGTGTCCCCACTGACAGGGCAGTTGCTGCGCCGCTATGAGGAGCACTCCGATGCCGAAGTTGAGCAGCGCCTGCAGCAGGCGGTGGCAGCCGCGCAGCGCTGGGCAGAGCTGGACATCGCCGAACGGAGCAGCTATCTCCGGCGCCTCGCCGTACTCCTGCGAGAGCGGGCACAGCAGTATGCCGAACTCTTCGCCGAAGAGATGGGCAAGCTCCTCCCACAGGGGATCGCCGAGGTGGAGAAATGCGCCTGGGTGTGTGATTACTACGCAGACAACGCCGAGGCGTTTCTCCGCCCCGAAGTTGTGCCGACCGAATTCCAGCGCAGCTACGTTGCATTCGAGCCGTTGGGCTGCATCTTGGCCATCATGCCCTGGAACTTCCCCTTTTGGCAGGTGTTCCGCTTCGGGGCTGCAGCGCTGATGGCAGGGAATACGATTGTGCTCAAGCATGCCCCCAATGTTCCCGCAACTGCGCTCGCCTTGGAAGGGCTGTTCCGCGATGCGGGGTTCCCCGATGGGGTCCTGCAGCTCCTCTTCGTCAACACCGAGCGTGTGGGTGCGCTCATTGAGCACCCTGCTATCGCCGCCGTGACGCTCACAGGAAGCCCGCGCGCGGGTCAGGCAGTGGCTTCCCGCGCCGGAGCAGCACTCAAGAAGTGCGTCCTGGAATTAGGGGGAAGCGACCCGTACATCGTGTTGGAGGATGCCGAGCTGGAAGCCACCGTTGAGACCTGCGTCACCGCGCGTCTCATCAACAGTGGGCAGAGTTGCATTGCCGCCAAGCGCTTCATCGTGGTCGAGCCCATCCGCAAAGCCTTCGAAGAGGCGCTCGTCGAAGCCTTCCGGCAGTGCCGCATGGGCTCTCCGTACGAAAGTGGTGTTGCCCTCGGTCCATTAGCCCGCCAAGATCTGCGCGACACGCTCCACCGGCAGGTCGTCCAGAGCCTTGAGCAGGGTGCCCGACTGCTACTCGGCGGTCAGGTTCCCAACCTCCCTGGCTGGTTTTACCCTCCGACGGTGCTCACCGACGTACGCCCAGGGATGGCAGCATTCGAGGAGGAGACCTTCGGTCCGGTTGCAGCCATTGTCCCCGCACGGGATGAAGCCGAAGCCATCGCATTGGCAAATGCCTCGCGCTACGGGCTGGGAGCGGCGGTGTTCACACGCGACCGGGAGCGCGGCGAACGCATTGCGCGCCGTCTCCATGCGGGTTCCTGCTTTGTCAATGCCTACGTGCGCTCCGACCCACGGCTTCCCTTCGGTGGCATCAAGCACTCCGGCTACGGGCGCGAGCTGTCGCACTTTGGGATTCGGGAGTTTGTGAACATCAAGACTGTCTGCATCGCCTAATTGTTCTGTGCCCCTTCGGCAATCCAGCGGCGCACGCCCCGCCGCTGGTTTTCGGTCGTGCGCGCCCGCAGGTCCGGCAGATGCGGCAACTGCCCCTCCAGCAACTGCACCAGGAGGCTCTGCTCGGGCACCCCAGGGATCACCAGCCCCGGGCGCTCCCATAACTGTGCATACTCCTCCAACGCCACGCCACCGGCTCGGCTTGCACTACTATGGCATCCGGCAAAAGCACACCCTTGCCGCAGGAAGGGCTGTACATGGAGCCGGAAGCTAACGGCGCTATCGGGAAAGACCACCGGCGGCGGCTCAGGGGTCAACGGCGTGCTCGTGCAGCCCACCAGCAGCAGCCACGTTGCCAAAAGCAGCTCAGTAGCTCTCCTCCTCCGAAGGGAAACGCTGTGCGCGGACATCATCGGCGAACTGGGAGACCGCTTGCAGAATCCGCTCGTAGAGCCGCTCATACTGGCGGACGAAGCGCGGTCGGAAGTCTACCGTCAGCCCCAGCAAATCCGTATACACCAGGACCTGCCCGTCGCAGTAGACGCCTGCCCCGATGCCAATGGTGGGGATCGAGAGCGACTCGGTGACCTTGCGCGCCAGTTCCGCAGGGATCTTCTCCAGCACGATGGCAAAGGCGCCGGCTTCCTCCAGCAGCTTGGCATCGCGCAGGATCTGTTCGGCTTCCTTCGGGTCCGTTCCCCGCACTCGGTAGGAGCCGAACTGGTGAATGCTCTGCGGTGTCAGCCCCAGATGCCCCATCACGGGGATACCAGCAGCGGTCATTCGGGCAACGGCTTCCACGACGCGCTCCCCGCCCTCGAGCTTGACCGCCCCTGCGCCAGCTTCTTTCATAATGCGCCCGGCGTTACGGAAAGCTTCCTCAACGGAGACCTGGTAGCTCATGAAGGGCATATCGGTGACGACCATTGCCCGGCGCACGCCCCGGACGACGGCTTTGGTGTGGTAGATCATCTCCTCCAGCGTCACCGGAATGGTAGTCTCGTGCCCCTGGAACACGTTGCCAAGCGAATCGCCCACCAGGATGATGTCCACCCCTGCCTCATCGAAGATGCGCGCCATCAGGGCATCGTAGGCAGTCAGGCAGACAATCTTCTGCCCTTGCTGCTTCATCTGCCGCAGCCGCAGCGTCGTAACGCGGCGTGGCTGCTCCCGCTGCTGTGTAGGCGCTCTCTGTTCCTCTGGAGCGCTCATGGTGCAACCAGAAGCTGACCTCTACGGTACTCTCCACCCCAACGCAACTGCCACAGATACACTCCAGGACTCAGGCGCAGCCCTGGAAATGTCCACCGTTGCTCCCCTGCGCTTCCCCAGCGCTGTTCGCTCAAGAGGCGCTCTCCCAGGAGGTTGTACAGCTCCAACTGCACCCACCCCGCCTCCGGAAGCCGCAGCCGAAGCTGCAGCACGCCATCCTCCACGACGGCATGAACCGCCACGCGTCCATCCCCGGACGCGATGGCGCTGGGTCCAACTCCTCGTCCACGTAGGAGCACCACCGTTGGCGAATTCGTTGCCGTGCTGAGAGCGCGCAACTGCGCCGTCCGTTCCGCCGTATCCTTCGGCTCAAAGCGCACGCGCAGCGTCAGGGTTGCTCCCGGCTGCAGTACCTGCGGGAACGTGGGCGGATTGACCAGCGAGAACTCGCCCTCCTGCGCCGCTATGGGCTGGAGCTCCACCTGCTGCACCACTACCGCCGTGTCCCCGGTATTCTGCAGTGCCAGCAGGCGCGTACGTGTGAACCCAAGCTGGACGGTATCGAAGTCCAGCGAAGGCGGGGCGGTCAATTCCTTGCGTACGTTGGTGCGAGCGTAGGGGAAGTCCAAGTACCCAACGACGGTGCCGACGTTCCAGAGCCGGGCGCGCGGTGCAACCGGCACCCCCGCCCCGGTGGTCATGATGCCTCCGGTCTCGAGCGTTAGGACAGGACGCCAGTTCTGCCCCAAATCCGCCGTTGCCAACACGGCGCCGTTGATCCCCAGCAGCACGATCTCCCACGAGTTCGGCGGCGCATAGCCATAGACCGGTAGGAACCCCAGGCTGGAGAGGTTCGCCACGTTCGTCTGCCAGCTCTGCCCGCCGTCGGTGGAACGGGCAACCATGTAGGATGCCGTCTGCCCCGACCCCACGCGGTAGATGGCGATCCCCTCGCGTCCATTGCGGAAGACCACCTGGGTAACGTAGCCGGACACCCCAGGCAACTGACTCACCTGCCAGCTCTGTCCCCGGTCAGTGCTGCGGAAGACCCGTCCCATCGTCGTTCCAAACCAGCAGGTATCCCCCCACCACCACACCGAGCCCACCAGCCCAGCCTCTCCACTCAGGGCAGGCGGCACTCCGCTCACCCGCTGCCAGCTTTGCCCACCGTTGTTTGTGCGCGCAATCCCCCAAGTTGTCCCGATGGGATCGCCCAGGAGAACGCCCTCCTGCGCGGAGAAGAAGTGGATGTCGTTGACAAACGGCGTAATCGAAGCAACCGACACCTGCTGCCAGGATGTCCCGCCATTTTGCGTCAGGTGCACTGCCGCCTGTCCATTGGAGGGAGCGCTGCCAGCAACTGCACGCAAGTCGTCGAAGGCGTAGAGGGCATAGACCGGCACCGAGGCGATCGTCCCTGCAACGGGATTCTGCCCAACCCGATACCGCAGGAAGACCCCCTGCTGCCCCTGCAATGTTCCCACCGCCCACAGAAGCTGCGGCTCAGGAGCATGCGCCGAGTAGAAGACGTAGGAGCTCGGCACCCCGAACGCCGGTGTATAGGCGTTCTGCGTGGGCAGTTGCAGCGGGATGCTCACGTAGAAGTAGTTCGCGTACTGCTGCGCCGCATCCTCAACGGTCGCCAGGAAGGTCACGGTCCCAGCGTACCAAGGGTTGTTCGGGCGAAGCTGTACGGTCAACTGGACCGGCTTCGTCTCTCCGGGCGCCATCGCCCCAATGGCGGACTGCGCCGGCGTCACCGTCGCATAGCCATCAACGCTCTCCAGGCGGACGGTGACATTCGTTGCCGGACCGAGGTAGTTCTTCAAGCGCAACTGCACGGTGTACGGGTCGTAGCTCTCGATTGCTCCGCTGGGGGAGCTAATCAAGAGTGCCGTATCGGCAAGTCCGATGCCGGGGAGCCGAGTGCCCTGGTCCAGCCGCCGATTGATGGCAACCGCCCGCTGCGCATTGAGCCGACCGTAATAGAGCGGACGCTGTGTGGGCGAGGGTGCTAGCACATTCTCCGCCGTGCTGCGAATCTGATGCAGGAGCTGCATCGGGGTCCAATCCGGATGCAGCGTCCGCACCAGCGCTACGGTGCCGGCGACAATCGGTCCGGAGAAGCTCGTGCCCGTGGGGCTACCGTAGCCGTTCTCCGGCGATGTGGTCAAGATGCTCTCCCCCGGGGCGTAGACCTGCACGGTGACTCCGTAGTTGCTCCAGGAGGCCACCTGCATTGCCGTGGAGGTCCCGCCGACACTGAGCACCCCTGGGTACGACGCCGGATAGAAGGGCTGCACATCGATGTTGGTGCCGTTGTTCCCCACGCCGGCAACAACCAGTGCTCCCAGCCGCATCGCTTCTTGGATGATTTGGTACTCGGTCAAGCTGCCGCCGGGACCTCCCCAGCTACAGTTGATGACATCGGCGCCCAGGCGAGCAGCGTAGAGAATGGCTTCGTAGCCGCGGAAGATCCCCGCAGCTTGCGGATTGTCGGAAGCGCACTTGATGGGGATGAGCTTGCACCGGAATCCTACGGAGGCAACTCCCGTTGCGTTATCCGTCACGGCGCTGGCACATCCCGCCGTCTGCGTTCCATGCCCCAGCACTCCAGTGGCACTGGGGCGCACCTTGGGGTCGTTATCCTCACGGAACTGCCCATTGAGCGCCTCCTGCAGCGTAACGTTCCCGACGAAGTCCCATCCGCGCACATCGTCCACCTTCCCGTTGCCGTCGTCGTCAACCCCGTTGTTGGGGATCTCGCGCGGGTTGGTCCAGATGTTCGCCCGCAGGTCCTCGTGCTCCCAATCCGTTCCGGTGTCAATGATGGCGATGGTGACCGTATCCGCTCCACGGGTGATATCCCAAGCTGCTGGCGCCGCAATCCACTGCAGGAACTGCTGGTTCGGGAATCTCGGATCGTTGGGCGTATACAGCGGGAAGCGCCGGTAGACCGGCTCGGCGTACTCCACGTCGGGATTGCCCAGAAGCAAGGTGCACACGTCGTAGGGGTCCACTGGAGCAGCATAGCGGACTTCATAGATCCTGCCAATGCCGAGCGGATCGGCTGACTGCAGGAGCTGGGAGGCGTATTCGGGGAAGACCGCCCGCACCGCCCTCACCTGCACGGATGCCAAGGCTTTCTGCAATGCCGTCGAGCGGAACCCCTGCTCTTGGACAATTGGACCAAAGGCGCGTCGGGTCTTCACCAGCACCACCCCAGGGAGGTACTGGTCCGGCGCGCGGTGCAGCAGGAACTGCACCGGTACGGTGCTCATTCCGTTGGGGAGCCTGTAGGCATCCAACCGAACGGGAATGCCATTGGACACGGGAAGCGGCGGAAGTGCTGCCAATCCCGTCAGCGAAAGCACCACAGTGGCAACAAGGTAGCGCATGAGGGCTCTCATCGGTTGTATCACAGCTCCTGGTGCACGACCATGCTGTAGCCGGCGGCACGGCTTCCTACGAAAATAAGGCTGTAGCGCCGCCCAAGCGGCAGTAGCACATTATCCAATCGGGCAAGGAGTGTGCCATCGCCGGCGGAGCGGATGCGCAATCCGAATCGGTACTCCATCGAAATGGTCTGGAAGGGCGTGCTCTGCCCACGCTGCAACCCTGAGATGAGCGGTTGCTCCCGACGCTCGCCCGCCACGAGTGTGTCCACGAGGATGTCTATCGCGGGCACATCACTTGCATTGAGGAATCGGCGCTGCGCTACCAGCTCCCCGGACCACAGGCGTGGAGCAGCTGTCCAGAAGAGCTCCGGCTGCTGCGCCGTTCCCGCCAACACGAGGAGGTACACCGAGTCCGCCGCTCCCCGCACCGACCACTGCGCTGCACCGAGCTGCAGCACTCCTCCCTCGCGGGGGAGCACCGTTGTCACCGTTGTCCTGTAGGCGACGGGAACGCCCTCAAGCACAGGCTGGAGCGAGAGCTGGAGTGGCTCCCCTGGAATCGCCTGCAGCAGCTGCACCGGAAGTCCTTCGGGCAACTCCTCGATGAGCTGCCCTTCGGCGGATTCCTTCACCAGCGCTGCCCTCACCTCCGACGATGCCGGAAGCAGGCAGAGCAGGGAATACCCAGCATCAACGGGCACGAGCATGCTGTTGAGCGTTACCGAGGGCAACGCAGCGCTTTGGACCACCAACGGCAACAGCCCCGTTGGGACCGATGTTGCCGGAGCCGCTCCCCCATAGCCCAGCTCCTCGGCAAGGACGCGCCCGACCTGCAGCGCTCCCGCCCCTACGGCGCCGAGCGTAATCCGAACCCGTCCAAGCTGTGCCGCGGCGTGCACGCACTGCAGTTGCGCTCCTAAAGTGCTCTGATGCGGCAGCAAGACGGCACGGAGCACCCCTGCTGAATCCATCACCACCAGGCTATAGCGGCGCAGCGGCTCCAATGCCGCCACAAGGCGAATCGGCTCCCCTGCGCTCGGCTGGATCTCCAGCGTATCCCCACCCTCGGCGATGCAGACCGGGAACTCCGTGTACTCCCCCACAGACATGGGCTGGAGCGCTGCCCCCAATCCAATGCCCTCCGGAAGCTTCCGCACGCGCAGCTCCCAGCGGCTTAGATTGACCACGCGCACCGCACTCCTGACCTCTCCCAAGGGCTGCAGCGCAGAGAGCCGTCCTGCAGCAGCGCTGCCCTCATCTATTCCCACCCGAAGCGCGGTCGGCGTGCCATACAGTACCACCGTGTACAGCCGTCCGCCTGCCGGCAGGAGCCTCCATGTTCCAAGGCTGCGGAGTCGGGCGCCGTACTCCAGGACCGAGAGTGCCAGCTCCTGCCCTGCTGGCACCAGCATCGGCGGGGACTTCTGCAGAAACGCCAGCGGAGATCCCCGCTGCGGGGAGTTCGGGCACCCAATGCGGAGCTCGTACCGCAGCGTGGTGTCGGCAACGGCGTTGATCAGGCGAACGCCGGCATATCCCGGCGGAATTGCCCCCAACGGAGCAAGGAAGACCTCCAGCGTATCCCGTCCGCCCAGCGAAGCCAGCACCAGGCAATGCACCATCCGGCGCACCAGGCGAACGCGCTGCCGCAGGGTCACCTCTCCACTGCGCTCCAGTTGCACACTGAGCGAATCCGCCCATCCCAGCCACCACTGCGAGCGCTCCCCCGAGGCGAGCTGAAAGCGCAAACTGTCGCCCACAAGCCATTCGCGCGCACCTCCATCCGGCAGCGCCGCCAGAGCATAGACCAGCATGCTATCTGCAGAACGCGAGGGCTCCAACAGCAGCGGATTCTCCGAAGGGCATCCCGCAAGGAATGCCGCCGCAACGACCACTCCACACCGTGCGCCCCAGTTCATCCGTCTTGTAGACCGTGCTTCGACAGGACTGTGCAAATTACGCAGCCATACCATGGAAGTCACGCTGGAGCGCGCCGCCGAGCTTTTTCTGGAGCGCCTCGCACAACTGGAGGCAGAGCTTCAGCAGCCCGAACTCAGCGCCGATCCACGCCGTGCTGCCGAGCTGTGGCGCGAGCTCAAGCGCCATCGAGCCGCAGCCGAACTCCTCCGGCGCTACCTCCACTTGTGTCGGGAGCAGCACTCGCTGACGCAGCTCCTCCAAAGTGAAAGTGACGCCGAACTGCGTGAGCTTGCGCGCGAGGAGCTCGAACATACCCGCGCGGAATTGGAAGCGCTCGAACCGGAGGTGCGCCTGGCACTGCTTCCACCCGATCCTGATGACCAGCGCAACTGCATCGTGGAGATCCGCGCCGGCACCGGTGGGGAGGAAGCCGCACTCTTTGCCGCCGACCTCTTCCGCATCTACGAACGCTTCGCCGAACGCAAGGGATGGACTCTGGAGGTGCTCGATGCCAGCCCCACCGAGCTGGGCGGCTTCAAGGAGATCATCTTCTCGCTCAGCGGCGAAAACGTCTACGGCACGATGAAGTTCGAAAGCGGCGTCCACCGTGTCCAGCGCGTTCCCGTAACTGAATCCGCCGGGCGCATCCACACCTCGGCTGCCAGCGTTGCCGTACTGCCCGAGCCAGAGGAGATTGATATCGAGCTGCGGGAATCCGACCTGCGCATCGACGTCTTCCGTGCCAGCGGGCACGGCGGGCAGAACGTCAACAAGGTTGAGACCGCTGTCCGCATCGTGCACCTGCCCACTGGCATCGTCGTGCAATGCCAGGACGAGCGCTCGCAACACCGCAATCGGGAGAAGGCACTCAAGGTCCTACGGGCTCGCCTCTACGAACTCCAGCGCCGTCAGCAGCAGGAGCAGCTTGCCGCCCAGCGCCGCCAGCAGGTCCGCAGCGGCGACCGTTCGGAGAAGATCCGCACCTACAACTTCCCGCAAAACCGCGTCACAGACCACCGCCTCAGCGGCGAGGCGAAGAACTTCGCCCTCAGCGAAGTGCTCGAGGGCAAGCTCGACCCCATCATCGAGCAGCTCCAGCTTCAGGAGCGCACGGAGCGGCTGCGCCAACTGCAGACCCCCGCGCCACAAGCATGAAAAAACGGGCGCCACATCGGCGCCCGTTCCTGTCGGGGTGAGAGGATTCGAACCTCCGGCCCCTGCGTCCCGAACACAGTGCTCTACCAGGCTGAGCTACACCCCGACGCTTGTTCGTCTACGGGCGCAAAATTAGCGAACATGGCGCGAACGCTGGCGCTGCGATGGTGTGGAACCTCCGGCACATCCGATGCGCGAATTGCACTTGAGCTTTGCCCTCCCGTGGTGGTTTGCCTTGCTGAGCATTGCGATTGCTGCTGCTCTGGCGCTGTGGGCATACGCACGCACACGCCCGGCGCTCGAAGAACGCCGGCGCCTGCTGCTGGGAAGCCTCCGCTTCCTCGCCCTTGTGGCGCTCCTGCTGGCGCTCTGGCAACCACTGATGAGCCTTGTGAGCAGCACCGAACAAGCCCCTCGCCTTGCCATCCTACTGGACAACTCCGCCTCGATGGCGCTGCGTGATGCCTCCGGCGAGCGCGCCCCGCACTACCGGAGGCTGCTTGCACAACTGGAGCCCGTGCTGACGGCGCCCAATGCCCTTGTGGCACGGTTCGATGCAACGGTCCATCCCCTGAACCAATGGCATCCGGATTCGCTCCGGCTCGATGGCGGCGCAACCGATATCGCCTACGCCCTCCGCTGGGTGGCTGCAGAATCCCGCACCACGCCCATCGGCGCCGTCCTCCTCCTCAGCGACGGGGTCCCAACTGCTGGTGGCTCTCCGCTCCAGGAGGTGGCTACGTTCGGCAAGCCCATCATTGCGGTGCTGGTCGGGGATACAACTCCGGTGGCGGACCTTGCCGTGCACTCACTGCTGAGCAATGAGCAGCTCCTGCTGGGCAGCACCGCTCCGCTCTATGCCACGATTCGCGCAAGCAATATGCCCGAGCGCAGCGTCACGGTCGAGCTGTGGGAGAACTCCCGCCGCCTTGCCCAGCAGCAGCTCCAGCTCCGCCCGGAACAGTCCGAGTACACACTCCGCTTCGAATACACCCCCGAGCGCGAAGGGCTTGTACGGCTGAGCATCCGCATCGCACCGCAACCGGAGGAGCTCAACACGCGCAACAACAGCGCCACGCGCTTCGTCGAGGTCCTCCGGGCACAGCGCCGGATCCTGCTCTTTGCCGGCTCGCCCTCGCCCGACCTGGCATTCCTCCGCCAGGAGCTGGAGCGCATCCCCGGCATTGCTATCTCCACCTTCGTGCACAAGCAGGGCGAGGAGTTCTACGAAGGCGTCCCATCGGAAGCCCTCCTGCGGACAGCCGATGCAGCAATTCTGCTGGACTTCCCCATACGCTCAACTCCGGAGCCGCTCCTTGAGCGCCTTGCCGAACGCGCCCGCCAGGGAATGCCCATCGCCTGGATTGCCGGTCCACTGCTCGACTACGGCAAGCTCCGCCGATTGGAGGGCGTGCTCCCGATGACTCTCCGCCTGGTGCGCCAGAGCGAGCAGACGGCGCAGTTGCTCCCCACCCCATTCGGGCGCAGCCATCCCCTCGTTGGCAGCGAGCTTCCGGCAGCGGCATGGGAGCAGCAGCCTCCGCTGTTCCGCATGGACTGGAGCGTGCAACCTAAGCCGGAGGCACAAGTCCTGGCGCTCTCCAGCCCCGGAGCCGAGCCAATGCTGTTGGTGTACGACCTCCCGCCACTGCGCAGCCTTGCGCTCCTGGGCTACGGCATCCACCGGTGGAAGCTCCTGGGCTTTGCGGCGCTCCCGCAGCAGAGCCCCTCGCCACCGGATGTGTTGGCGCACTTTGCCCGCAATCTGCTCCAATGGCTGCTGCTCTCCCCACAACAGCGCCTGGTTCGCATCCGTCCTGGCAAGCCCTTCTACACCGCCGGCGAACCCGTGGAGTTCTGGGCAACCGTTGTGGACCCCACCGGAGCAGCGGTGGATGCGGCAACGGTCCAACTCCTGCTGAGCAGCGGGGAAACCCGCCAGGAGCTCCTGCTGGAGCCCTTGGGTGGCGGAACGTACCGTGCACAGGTCCAGCTCCCACCGGGGTACTACGCCTTCCAAGGCACGGCGACGCTACAGGGCGAGCGCCTGGGGAGCGACCGAGGAACCGTCACCGTAGGCACCCATGAGCTGGAGTACCGCCAACTCCATGCTGATGCAGCCCTGCTGCGCGCCCTTGCCGAACGCAGCGGTGGTGCCCTCCTCACGGCGAGCACAATTCAAGAGCTCCCCGAGCTCCTGAAGCGCTTGCCGGCACTGCGCCCGCAGGTGTTCACCCAGCGGCGCGAGATCGCCCTCTGGCATTCACCGTGGCTGCTGAGCGTGGTCATCGCCCTGCTCAGCAGCGAATGGCTCCTGCGCCGACGCTGGCGCCTTCCGTAAGCGCCGCAGCAGTACGAGTACCACTACGTGCCCGCCGGCAACGACGGCAATCCAGCCCGCAAGCGCTCCATCGAATGCCCACGCCAGTCCGTAGCCTACTCCAACCGAGCTCAGCGCCAGCAGTGCCGATACAAGCAGCATCTGCGGCAGCCGCCGCGTGAGCAATCGGGCGCCTGCAGCGGGTCCCACCAGCAGCGCCACCACCAGGATAGCACCGACCAACTCCAGCGCCACCACCGTCACCGCTGCCGTCAATCCCATCAGTGCCAGCGACCACCTCCGCGGCGAACGCCCAATGGAGGCGGCAAAAGTGGGGTCGAAGCTCACCAGCGCAAGCTCCTTGTACGCCAGCCACACGAAGAGCCCCACTCCAGCCAGCAGCACAGCGCTTGTCCACAATCCCCGTGGGGCTTCCACGCCCATGACGGAGACCAATTCCAGCGGCACGTAGGCAAGCTCGCCGTAGAGCACGCACTCTGCGTCCAGGTCCACCTGCCCGGCAAAGCGCGACAGCAGGAAGATTCCAGCAGCGAAGAAGGTTGCCAACACCGCCCCAAGGGCTGCATCGGGATGCACCCGGAAGCGCCACTGCAGCAGCTCCAGCAGCAGCGTTGCCATCAGTGCAGCAGCCCCAGCCCCCAGCAGCATGGGAAGGAGCTCCCGGGAGCCGCTCCACAGGAACGCCAGCACAACTCCGGGCAGCACCGCATGCGAGAGGGCATCCCCCAACAGGAGCGTTCGGCGCAGCGCGAGGAAGCTCCCCAACAGCGCACACGCCAGCGCTAACGTGACCGCCGTCGCTAGTGTCCAGACAACGTCCATCAGTCCTCTGGCGGGATTGGACGCCCGTGCGGATCGTGCGTCGGATAGCCCAGCAAGCGCTCTAATTCCGCCGTCATCTCCGGAGGCAGTAGGTGCTCCAGCATCTCAGCATCGTTGTGGAGCTGCTCCGGCGGAAGCCCCACGTAGCGCTCCAGATACAGCTCCCAGAGGCGATGGCGTCGCACGATCTGCCGTGCCTGCCGAACTCCGTTGGGACTCAGCTCCCAGCGCCGAGCCCGATAGCGCAACTTCCCTTGCAGAGCCAGCCACAGGGCAACCAGCACCGCACTCCAGCGCCACGATAGAAGGGTTCGGAGCAGCTCCCCACCACTCCATTCCGGCTGCCCGCTGCTTTCGAGCCGCTTGTACAGCAGTTTGAGCACATCCTCCTGCCGCTGCTGCCACACCAAGCGCCCACGCTGCAGTACCCGCATCAATACGCTCTGGCGAGCTCCTGCCAGCATCACCAATGCCGTCACCGCGCCCATCACCAGCACGATGGTGGGTCCGGTCGGAACGCCCGCAACCAGCCCCGAAAGCCCCACCCCAAGTGCAGCAGACATCGCTGCCAACACAGCAGCACCGAGGAGCATGCTGGGCAACCTCCGCACCAATGCTCGCGCCGCTATCGCCGGCAGAATCAGCATCGCCGAAACCAACACCGCCCCCACGCTGTAGACCCCTACAACCACCGCCATGAGCACCAGCGCCCGATAGAGCAACTCCAGCCAACCGATGGGCAATCCCACAAGCTGGGCAAACTCCGCATCGAAGCTCATCACCTGCAGCTCCCTCCAAAACAGCACGATTGCGGCAACCACCACCGCTCCAATCGCCGCCGCCATGCCCAACTCCGCCGGAGTGATCCCGGCAGCCTGCCCGAAGAGGAAGCGCCAGAGGCTCCCCGAGTGCGCTATCCCGTGCCGCTGAAGCACCGTCAAGAGCACAATGCCCACCCCGAAGAAGAGCGACAGCACCACCCCTAACCGGGCATCCTCGCGCAGACGCGGTTCAGCTCGCAGCGCCGCCAACAGCAGCATCGCCGCCGCAGCAGCACCAAGCGCCCCGGCGAGGATCACCCCCGGCTGCTCCGATTGCACCAGCACAAACGCAAGCGCAATGCCCGGCAGCACAGAATGCCCCAGAACATCCCCCACAAAGGCTTCCCGGCGCAGCACCACCAGGCAGCCCACCAACGCTAATACCGCTGCGATGAGCGCATTCCCGCCCAGGGCAATCAGCACAAGTGGGTGCGACAGGGTCTCCAACCAGCTCATCCGTGCCGCAACCGCTGTCGCCGCTGTTCGAGTACCTGTGCTACATCGCTGAGCATCTGCAAACGTCCGCCATAGGCGCCGTGCAGGTTCGCCATCGTGAGCACCTCCGGCACTGCCCCGCACGCAACCAGCCGCAAATTCAGCAGCACCACCCAGTCGAAGCGCTCTGCAATTGTGCTCAGGTCATGGTGCACCACCACAACGGTCTTGCCCTGACGGCGCAACTCCTCAAGCACGTGTAGCACGACCTGCTCCGTTGCCGCATCCACCCCCGCCAAGGGCTCGTCCATGAGGTAGAGCTCCGCCTGTTGTGCAAGCGCTCGCGCCAGAAAGACCCGCTGCTGCTGCCCACCGGAGAGCTCCGAGAGCAGCCGCTGCGCATGGTGCTCCATTCCGACCAACTCCAGCGCTCTCTGCGCCCGCTCGTAGTGCTCGCGCCGAGGGCGTGCTCCAAGCCGTAGCTCCCCGTAGCAGCCCATGAGCACAACATCGAAGACCGTCAGCGGGAAGTCCCAATCCACCGTCTCGCGCTGCGGCATATAGCTCACACGCCGCCGAACCTTCTCCGGTGCTTGCCCAAAGAGGCGGATCTCTCCCCGGCTCAAGCGCACCAGTCCGACCATCGCCCGCAGCAGGGTGGATTTCCCGGCTCCGTTGGGTCCGACGATGGCAATCAACCGCCCTGCCGGGAGCTGGCACGTCACGCCCCAGAGAGCAACTCGATGCCCGTACTGCACCGTCACATCTCGGCATTCGATGGCAATCATGGCTGCGGCAGAAGACCGTGAACGATTCGCTCCACGTTCGTGCGCATCATCCCCAGGTAGCTCCCCTCTGGACTTCCTGGCTTGCCAAGGGCATCGGTGTAGAGTGGACCGGCAATCCGCACTCGACCTCCGCGCCACCGCACCGCTGTAGCAACCCCTTCCAGGGCACGGACCGGGGTTGAGCTCTCGGCAAACAGCGTTGCGATGCCTCGGGTGTGAACGAGCTCCGCCAACTGTAGCACCCGGGCAAGTCCGAATTCGCTGGCACTGGAGACCCCTTGCAGCGCAAGGGTCCGCACTCCATAGCGGCGCCCGAAGTAGCCGAACGCCTCATGTACCGTGATGAGCGTCCGCTGCGGTGGAGGGATGCGCTCGAGCTGCTGCTGAATCCAGCCATCCAATTCCTGGAGCTGCATCGCGTAGCGCTGCGCCCGGGCTTGGAACTCCTCACGCCAAAGCGGGAAGAGCTGCCCCAGCGTATCCGCAAGGCGGCGCAGTACCTCTGCCCAGAGCTGTGGGTCCAACCACACGTGCGGGTCGTACTCTCCCGGTGCGACCTCACGCAGCCTCTGCGGCGGAATCAGCTCTGCAGCGAAGATGACAGGGGTTCGGCGTGCCATCCGGCGCAGTGCCTGCTCCATCTTGCCCTCCAGCTTCAGTCCGTTGGCAATGATGACCCGCGCCTGCTCAAGCCGGCGCACATCCCGTACCGTCGGCTTGTACAGGTGTGGGTCAACCCCGGCGCCCATGAGTGCGACCACCTGCAGGCGCTGCCCGACGATGTTGTGCACCCCATCGGCGAGGATGCTCGTGGTGACGACGATCTCAGCACCCCAGGTAGCGACCAGCCCGGCACCCAGCCAGCACAGTAGCGCAGCAACACCCCAGCCCCTGCTCATGGGATGGGCTCCAGAAAGACCACATCACCGAACTCCTCCTGCAGCAGCCAGCGCTGGCGCCCCACCCCTAAGAGGTAGCCGCGCGCCGTCCGCCGGTAGAGATGGCAGCGCTGCCCTGGCAGAATTCGGCGCTGCGCCAAGAGGGCAACTTGCTGCGCATCGCGATCGGCGATCCGGCGCACGATTCCGGAGCGCCTCTCCGGAAATTGCATCAGCGGAAGCGCCGATAGCGGCGGGAGCTGCCCCTCGCGCGTCGGAATTGGGTCACCGTGTGGATCGTAGCGTGGCTCCCCCAACAGCGCCGCAATCCGCTCCTCGAACTCCTCGGAGATTACGCCCTCGAGCCGCTCCGCCTCGGCATGCACCTGCTCCAGGGGATACCCCAAGCACACGTGCAGGAACAGCTCCAAAAGCCGATGGTGGCGCACCAACTCCAGCGCCATCCGGTAGCCCTCCGGAGTCAGCTCCGCTCCCCGATACGGGCGATGCCGCACCAAGCCCATTCGGTCCAAGCGCTGCAGCATCTCCGTCACCGCTGCCGGAGCCACCCGCAGGTGCGCCGCCAGCGCCGTTGTCGTGGCAGCTCTGCCCTGCTCGGCGAAGTGGTAGAGTGCCTTCAGGTAGCGCTTCGCCTTTTGCATTGCGTGGCAAGAGATTTCGGGTGACCGAAAACGAATATCCCGCACCCTTCGTGTACACCCGGCACGCACGGCACCTGTTGGCAGCAGCTTCTATTTTTGCCGCACACAACCGAAGCATGCCAGATGTGGCGACTGTACCTATTCCTCAGCGCGGCAGTGCTCCTCACAGCTCAAGAGACTCAATGGGCACGGCTGCTGCCGGTGCCGGTGTTCGATGTAGCGGTCAACCCGCTCAATCCCCGCACGCTCTACGCCGGCGGACTGGGGCGGATGCTGTACCGCTCCTACGATGGCGGCATCACCTGGGACACGCTCGTCATCGACTTCCCCGGTGGGGCGGCGCAGTTCTTGGACATCTTTCTGCACCCGCGCGACACGGCAACACTGCTGGTCGGTGGCTCCGGCTTTGGCAAATTGGTCCGCTCCTCCGATGGCGGTGCCTCCTGGGAGGATGTCCTGGTGCCCGAGCACGCCTTCCTGCTGCCCAGCGGTGCCTCGATCGTTGCTCATCCCCAACATCCCGACACCATCGTGCTCACCGAGTTCATCGGTCCAGGGTGGACCGCTCCCCGTCTGTACCGCAGCACCGACGGCGGGCGCCACTGGGATACCCTTGCGCCGGCAGCTCCAGAAGCTATCCCCAACTGCGCTATGGCGGTGCGTGCCGATAGCGCACTACTCATCCTGGCGCGCTGCGATGGAGCGCTCTTTGCTTCCGCCGATTGGGGAACAAGCTGGTATCCCCTTGCCCGGCTGCGGCTGCCGGGATTCCCGCAGGAGTCCGAGATTCCCGACCTCACCTTCGTTGCCGATTCCGCTCAACTGGGCTTCCTGGCGGTGACCTTCCTCTTCGACACCGCCGTTGGCGGCATCCCCAACGGGGGGCTCTACCGCACCACCGACGGAGGTCGGAGCTGGGAGCTCCTCGCTTTCCGCGACACCAGCCTCTGGGCAGTGGCTGCGCGGCGGCTACAGGGCAGATTGGAGCTCTTCGTCGGCGGCTTCACGCTCTACGAGGACACGCTCGGGCGTCCGCTGGTACCGGGTTCGGGGATTGTCCGCCGCTCCCCCGATGGTGGGCGCACCTGGGAGGTTCACGATGGGGCGATTCCATGGGCAAGCGAGCGTGTGGTGCTGCGCCGTGTCTGGCGCATGGTGTACGGTCCAACGGGCACGCTCTACCTTGCCACCGAAGCAGGGCTGTTCCAGTTTCCCTCCCCCTCCGGTGTTGCGCTCCCACCATCGGATGCAGGCAGCACAGCGGCAGTGCTGCTTTCGACGCCACAGTGGTGCCTTTGGGCAACAGCCTCCGGAGAGCTTGTGCTCTATACGCCCATTGGGCAGCGCGTTGCCGCTTGGAGGGTCTTCCCTGGCTGGAATGAGCTCTCGCTGGAGCGCTTCCCGTCTGGGCTGTGGGTAGCGCAGCTGCACAGCACCGCGGGAGTTGTACAACGCTGGCTGGTATTGGTGCCGTAGCTACCGCACTCGGCGCAGTCGGTCGCGTGCCGGAAGCTCGCTGGGGTAGACGCGCTTGATGCCGTCCCCCAGAGCGGCTTCGATGTCACGGATGTTGCGCACCAGGCGGGCAAAGCCCTCAACCTCGACCGAGGCGGCTTGGTCCGAGCCCCACATCGCGCGGTCCAGCGTAATATGACGCTCGACAAAGCAGGCTCCCAGGGCAACGGCAGCCCACGTCGGCGCCAGCCCCACCTCATGCCCGGAGTAGCCGATGGGCACATCCGGGAAGCGCTGCTTGAGCGTGAGGATAACGCGGAGATTGAGCTCCTCTACCGGGCAGGGATAGGTCGAAGTGGAGTGCGCTATCAGCAAGTTCTCGCGTCCGACGGCGGCAACAGCAGCCTCGATCTCCTCCATCGTGGACATGCCCGTGGAGAGGATGAGCGGCTTGCCTGTCGCCTTCATCTTGCGCAGGAGCGCATGGTCGGTCAGCGATGCTGAGGCTGCCTTGTAGAGCGGTGGGTCGAACTGCTCGATGAAGTCCACCGAGGGCTCATCCCAGCAGGAGGCAAACCACATGATGCCCCGTTCGCGGCAGTAGCGGTCAATCTCCTCGTACTCAGCTTGCCCGAACTCCAAGCGCTTCCGGTACTCGATGTAGGGCATCCGCCCCCACGGGGTATCGCGCTCGATGTACCACTGCTCCTGGGGCACGCACAGCTCGGGCGTGCGCTTTTGGAACTTGACGGCATCGGCGCCGGCATAGATTGCCCCATCAATGAGCCGCTTTGCCAGCTCTAGTGAGCCGTTGTGGTTGATGCCGATCTCGGCGATCACGAAGACGGGATAGCCGTCTCCGATGTAGCGTTCGCCCACCCGAACCGCAGCCATTGCAACCGGAATAGCCTTGTTGGACCTACCCCTTGGGTTGGAAGATGCGCTGGTAGAGCTGCTGCCATGCAGGCGCTTTTGCAGGCGGAGAGCTTGTCCGTTCGGTTGCCGCTGGGATGCTCTGCTCCAACTGCTGCAGCTCCTCCGGGCGCAAGCGCCGCCAGCCGCCCACGGGAAGCTCCTCGCTGGTGAGATGCCCCAGGCGGTAGCGGTGGAGATGCAGGATCTCCAAGCCCTGCTCCTTGAGCAGGCGATGCAGGAAGTGCAGTGGGAGCTGGCGAGCAACGATGCGGATCCAGCAAGTGCGGCTGTTTTCGCGCAGAAGCTCTGCGCGCGCCTCTTCGTTGTACTGCGACATGCGGCGCAGCTCCTCTGTGAGCGCTTCCAGCTCGCGCTTCTTGACGTGGCGGTGGACTTTGATGTGGTACTCCTTCTCCAGCAGGCTCAACGGCGAGCGCTCGGGATTGCGGTAGAGCGGGTCGGTGCTGAAGATCACCAGCCCATCGGCAGCTTTGGTGAGCCGACCGCATGGGAAGTAGCCTCCGCGCTTCTTGGGCAGGTAGTCGTACACCGTGGGCATGCCCAGCTCCTTGGAGGCTGCAACGTGCGGCGGCTTGTGGAAGATGACCGTGTAGACCTGCACCGGCGGGAAGACCAACTCGACGCCGTCGGCAACGATGCGGTCCTTGTGCACGAGCACGCGCACATTGGGCTCCAGCACGGTCAGGTCGTTGACTTGTACGCGCCCTTCGCGGATGAGGCGGAGGGCAACGCTATGGGAGGCGTACTTGAGCCGGGTCAGCGCCCGTGCCAAGCTCATGGGATTGGGTTCAGGTGGGAGCCGTTTGGGGCGCGTTCGCCGGGCAAGCACCGCGCGGCGCCGCTGCCAGCGCTTCCGGCGCGCCTGGAAATCCTTGCGCCGCTTCCACAGCCCCGGGGTACGACCTCGCTCGCCCTCTTCGGCTCGGCGGAACTTGCGCCGATGGCGGAAGTACCGTTGCGGACGCTCCGGAAGCTGCGACTGCGGACGCGGTCGCTGCCCTTCTGCTCCGCCTTCAGCATTGAAGCTGTAGACCATCGCACCTCTCCTCCCCTTGGGTTGGACTCAGCCAATCCATTGCACAACGAGTACACCCACAAGCAGCAGCCCGACAAATCCCAGCGCCAGCCAGTCGAAGTAGCGCCCCAGCCAGCGCTCAACGGTCGGACCCAACCACCACAGCAACGTGCTCACCAGGAAGAAGCGGGCACCACGCCCCAGCGCCGAGAGCACCACAAACGGCACGATCGGCATGGCAACCGCTCCGGCAGCGATCGTTGCCACCTTGTAGGGAATCGGCGAAAACGCCGCCGCCAGCAGGAACCACTGCCCCACCGGTCCGTGGTAGAGCTGGACCACCCGGTCCCAGCTCTCCTGCGCCTGATACAACCTCACGATGTGCATGCCGACCGTCTCCATCAACCCATGTCCGATGCCGTATCCGAGGATTCCACCGAGAACCGAGCCCAGTGTACACAGGAGCGCCGCCACAAATGCCTTCCGCCGGTGGAAGAGCACGATCGAAATCAGCAGCACATCCGGCGGAATCGGGAAGACCGACGCCTCCAGGAAGGCAATGCCAAAGAGCAGCCACAGCGCTGTTGGCTTCTGCGCTGCCGCCTCCAGCCACTGCTTCGTCTGCCACATCCACGTCCGGAGCGTCCCGATCATGCTACGCCGGCAGCTCCTGCCAGACCCCCATGCGGAAGAACTTCTCCTGCCGCTGCCGCACCAGCTCCTCGACTGGACGCTCCAGCAATGGGAGAAGCTCCTGCCGGAGCACTTCGCGCAGAATCTGGTACATCTGCTGCGGATTCCGATGCGCTCCACCCAAGGGCTCCGGCACAATGCGGTCAATGACGCCCAAACGCAACAGGTCCTCTGCGCACAGCTCCAGCTCCTCGGCAGCTTGCTCCTTGAAATCCCAGCTCCGCCACAGGATCGAGGAGCACGATTCCGGTGCAATGACCGAATACCACGCGTACTGCAGCATCAGAATCCGGTCCCCCACCCCAATGCCCAGCGCTCCACCGGAGCCCCCTTCGCCGATGATGACAACCACAATCGGCGTCTGCAGGCGCGCCATCTCGAACAGATTGCGGGCAATGGCTTCGGCTTGCCCGCGCTCCTCGGCTCCGATGCCGGGATATGCCCCTGGCGTATCCAGAAACGTGATGACCGGCTTGCGGAACTTCTCCGCCAGGCGGAACAGCCGCAGCGCCTTGCGGTATCCTTCGGGATTGGGCATTCCAAAGTTCCGCCGCAGGTTCTCCTTTGTGTCCCGCCCCTTCTGATGCCCGACCACCACGACCGGTATGCCCTCAAAGCGCGCCAGCCCACCGACGATCGCCGGATCGTCCCCGTAACAGCGGTCACCGTGCAGCTCCACAAAGTCGGTGAAGACATGCCGCACGTAATCCAGCGTATAGGGGCGCTCCGGGTGACGGGCAATCTGCACGCGCTGCCACCGCGTCAAGCTCGAATAGACCTGCTGGCGCAGCTCCTCGAGCTTCTGCTCCAGTTCGCGGATCTCCTCGGCGATATCGAGCTGCGCCGAGAGCGCCCGCATCTCCTCCAATTTCTGCTCCAGCTCCAGCAGCGGACGTTCAAAGTCCAGCACGTGCTTCACGGCGCCACCTCCGGATGAGCTGTTTCACCACAATCTCCACATCGAGCGCAAAGGAGAAATGGCGGATGTAGTACCAGTTGAGCTGCTCCCGCAGTGGTGCGGCTCCATTCTCCCCTACGATGATCTGCGCCAACCCTGTGATGCCGGGCTTTCCGATGCCATAGTGCTCGCCTGCATGCACAGCTAATCCCACGACGCTGCGCCTTCCTGTGAGCACCTCCCACCAGCGGCGCAGCAACTCCCGCGGTCTGGCGCTCAAAAATAGCGCAGGGATGCCAATTGTGAAGGCAAGCAGCGCCGCGCTCAAATCCACCAAGCGCTTGAGGAAGCGCACCCGCGGGTGCGCCAGCGGATAGCGTACCCACAGCGGCTGCTGCCCGATGAGCTCCTGCACCAGGTACTGCAGCCGCAGCTCATCCAGGTCGGAAGCGCTATAGAGCCGCACCCGCCAAGGCGCCAAGCGTTGCACCAGATGTACGAACTCCCCCGGCGGCAGCACCGGATCGGCAACGATCAGCTCCCGAATCCGGTACTCCGCCACCACACGCTCCAGCTCCCGGAGTGTTCCCAATACCGCCACCGGAGTCTCTCTCCGGTACTCCTCTGCAGGAGCGTCATCGGGCAGGATAACCCCCAAGAGCCGAATCTGCGGCTCCGCCCAAAGCGCCTGCACAAGCCGCTGCACCGCTTCTCCGGCTCCAACCACAGCAATGCGCCGCTCGCGCTCCCGATGCAGCCAGCCGTAGAGCAACACGGCAAGCCGCCCCAAAACCCCCCAGAGCATCCCGCCGAACACCGTCCCCAGTAACACCCCACGGCTGAAGGCGTACTGCTTGAAGAAGTACGTCAACGCCGAGAGCACGAAGAACGCCATCACAAACCCCAGAAGCCCCTGCGAGATCTGCACGCGCTGCTCCAGGTAGTCCCCCACCAGCAACTGGCTCAGCAGCACCACTCCGACCACGGCGATGAAGACCGTCGGATAGGCGTAGTCGGGAAACGCAAAGAAGCTGCCAAACCGCAGCTTGGTCCCAACGAGCAGCGCTGCCACTACCCCGATGCTATCCCACAGTGCTAAGCCCCAGAGCTGCCGGTACTGCGCCGCCCGAGCAAGCAGCTTCCGCACAGCGATGCCGAACTCCAACAGCGGCAGTACAGGCGAGCCCGCATAGTAGCGCCGGGCGAATACGCGCATAGCCTCGTAGAAGTGCCCAATGCGGTCCAGCGAAGAGCGTTTGGTGCTCTCCCCCTTGAAGTGCACTATGGCGGTTGTGCCCACGTAGCCGATGCGCCAGCCCAACCGATGCGCCCGATAGCACAGGTCCACATCCTCGCCGTAGAAGAAGTACTCGGGCGCAAAGCCCTGGAGCTGGCGCAACGCCTCCCGACGGCACAGCATGAAGGCACCGGAGATGACCTCGGCGTAGGCAACCTCGCACTCGTCAGCAAAGTGCGGATTGTAGCGGGCAAAGAGGCGCGAACGCGGGAAAAGCCGTTGCAACCCAAAAAGCTTCGTAAACGCTGCCCAAGGCGTGGGGAATCCCCGCCGGCACGACGCCTGAAATGTCCCATCGGCATTGAGCACCCGACAGCCGGCGATGCCGACTTCGGGATGCTCCTCCATGTACGCCAGCATGGTCTTGAGCGTATCGGGCTGCAGCAGCGTGTCGGGATTGAGGATGAGGATGTACCGCCCCCGCGCCTGGGCAATCCCGATGTTGTTTGCTCGCCCGAACCCGACGTTGCGCTCCAACGCAATCCAGCGCACCTGCGGGAATTGCGGCGCCAGCGCCTCAACGGTGCCATCGGTGGAGGCATTGTCCACGACCAGAATCTCCGCCTCCAGCCCCTCCAACGCCTCCAATACCGAACGCAGGCACTGGCGCAGTAGCTCCTGCACGTTGTAGCTAACGATGACGACCGACAGCTCCAGCGTCGGTGCTGTCGCCAGGAAGTCGTGCGTCGGTACGTCCAGCTCACGGGTCAGCGTAGTAGCGCTGCTCATTGCCCAGCAGTGTTGAGAAGCGCAACTGCCATACTCTCCAGGCTGCCTCGTAGACGATTCGGCGGCTCATCTTGGAAGCTCCGCTGCGCCGGTCCACAAACACAATAGGCACCTCCTTGAGGCGGCACCCTGCGCGCCAGAGCCGGTAGTTGACCTCGATTTGGAAGGCGTAGCCGTTGGAGCGCACCGCCTCCCAGCGAATCCGGCGCAGCGCTGTAGCGCGGAAGGCTTTGAAACCGCTCGTTGCATCCGCCAAGGGCATCCCCGTAATCAGGCGCGTATACCGATTGGCAAGCCAACTGAGCAGCAAACGCCCCATGGGCCAGTTGACGACATTGACCCCGTTGATGTAGCGCGAGCCGATGACCACATCGGCATCCTCCAGCGCTGCAACCAGCCGCGGCACATCGGCAGGATCGTGCGAAAAGTCCGCGTCCATCTGCACCACCACCTCGAACGGGCGCTGCAATGCCCATTGGAACGCCGTGCAGTACGCCGTTCCCAGCCCCAGCTTCCCCTCCCGCTCGATGAGATAGACCCGTTCGGGATTGCGCTCCCGCCAGCGTTCGACCTCTTCAGCAGTGCCATCGGGCGAGCCGTCATCCACCACCAGCACGCACGGTTGCAGCGGCAGCCGCAGCAGTATCGGAATCAACTGCGCGATGTTTTCACGCTCGTTGTACGTGGGCACAACAATGAGCGTCCGCACTGCTGCCCTCACCTATGATTTCCCCTTCCCGCGGAGCATACGCCAGAGCGTGCGCAGCATGATCTCCAGGTCCAGCGCCAGCGACTGGTTCTCGATGTAGTAGAAGTCCATCGCCAAGCGGCGGCGTACCTCCTCCTCCGTCGGCGCATCATCGCGGTTGGTGCGGCAGACCTGCCACCAGCCCGTAATGCCGGGTTTGACCACATGGCGGCGCGCGTACTCGGGCACCATCTGTGTGAAGCGCTCGACGAAGTAGGGAATCTCCGGTCGCGGTCCGACGATGCTCATCTCTCCGCGCAAGACGTTCCAAAACTGCGGGATCTCATCCAGGTACGTCCGACGCAGCCAGCGTCCCAGGCGCGTCACGCGCGGGTCGTTGAGCTGCGTCCAACGGGCACGCTGCTCGGCATCGGCAACCATCGTGCGGAACTTGTACAGGCGGAATCGGCGCCCATCCTTGCCCACCCGCTCCTGGACAAAGAGCGCCGGTCCGGGGCTATCCAACCGGATAAGCAGGGCGATGAGCGCCCACAGCGGCGCACCACCGACCAAGACCACAACACTGACGGCGATGTCGATGGCGCGTTTGAGCAATGCTTGCCAGGGTTTGAGCAGCCTCGGCTCCACCTCCAGGAAGTCCGTTCCGTAGAGGCGCTGAATGCGCGCCTGCCCCATGAAGACCGAGTAGGAATCCGGCAGGATCTTGACCGCGATTCCGCGCTGCACCGCCATGCCTACGATTGCCCATAACTGCTGGGGCTGCGGCGGATGGATAGCCACCAGCGCCTCCTCCGGCTGCGCCCGCTCCATCCATTGCTGCACTGGCTCGATAGCAGCGCTTCCGTCCGCCAGCTCCAGCCGTACGGTGCCTACGGGAGAGTAGCCCCAGTGGGGGATCCGCTGCAGCTCCTGCCGCAGGCGCTCCAGCCCGGCATCGGTTCCCACAAGCAGCACTGGAATGCGCACAATCCCTCGGCGGCGCAGCCAGCGTTGCAGAGCGCGCACCAGCAACCGCCCCGCACTCACTCCCAGCAGGAGCATCCCCCAGTAGATGGCTCCCACGGCGCGGAAGTTCTTGCGGTAGAACTCCCCGCTGTCGCCCCAGACCAGCAGCAGGAGCACCAGCATCCCCACAAATGTAATCCGGAGCACCGCCCCCAGCTCCTCCAGCGGCGGGCGCACGTACCAGTTCTGGTACAAGCCGAACAGCCAGAACAGCAGTAGCCAGTATAGCGTGAGCATTCCCACGATCGCAAGCACCTCGGTAGCGCCCGGATACACCACGGCATCGAACCAGCCCGAACCGAAGCGCACCCACAGGTACAGCCCCGTGGCAGCAGCAACCGAGAGCACATCGGCGCCGAGCTGGAACAGAATCGGGCTGTGCCGCCACAGCCAACGTCGCCGCCGTTGAACAGCCCGCCGACGCTGCTGCCGAACCGCCGTCTGCACCATCATCGCCCGTGCTTTGGTGTGCTGTATTTTTGCGCCGGTTGGCTCATCTGCCCTGCACGATGCGGATCTCCATCATCACCGTCGTGCTCAACGACCCGCGCGTGGAGCGCGCCATCGCCTCGGTGCTGGCGCAGCAGACCGAGCATGAGCTCGAACTCATCATCATCGACGGGGGCTCTGGAGAGCCGACCCGCTCCATCCTGGAGCGCTACCGCCCGCACCTGAGCCTGCTCATCAGCGAGCCCGATCGCGGCATTTACGACGCCATGAACAAAGGGCTGCGCCATGCTACGGGCGATATCGTTGGCTTCCTCAACGCCGACGACCGCTACGTTGACCCCCACGTACTGCAGGATATTGCCACGCTCTTCCAGCACAGCGATATTGACGCCTGCTACGGCGACGTTGTCTTCCTCACTCCGCAGGGGCGGCTGCTGCGCTACTGGCATGCCGGCGCGTACCGCCCGTGGAAGTACCTGCTGGGCTGGATGCCGCCGCATCAGACCTTCTTTGCACGCCGCCAGCTCTACGAGCGCTTCGGAGGGTTCGACCTGCGCTACCGTATCGCTGCCGATTACGAGCTGATGCTGCGCTTGCTGCTGCGCCACCGGATTCGGGTTGGCTATATCCCACGCGTCCTGGTTGCCATGGACGCCGGCGGCGTCAGCAATGCTTCGCTGCGTAACATCCTGCGCGGCAATTGGGAATGCTGGCAGGCATGGCGGCGCAATGGGTTGAGCGGCAGCTTCGCTGTCCCACTGCTCAAACCTCTGCGACGCTTGGGGCAACTGGTGCGTCGCCCGGTGCCACAACTGCGCTTCCCACTGCATTTCCCGCCTATCGGCGCAGCAGGTTCACAATCGTCGCCAGCACAAAGGTCAACGTAGACACAGCGCCGGTCAGCACCGTATACAACTGCAGCTCAGCTTGCTTCTCCGCCCACGCAGGCACATCCAGCTGCCCAGGGACGTAGATCTCATCCCCGGGCTGCGGCGCGCCGGCTTCGCGAGGGCGCAGCCACGTGTAGGAACTGCCGCGCAGAATGCGTAACCGCTTCGGATCGGCAGCGCTGCTGTATCCGCCGGCTTGTTCGATGTACCACTCCACCGGACGCCCGGGTTCGTACCGCACAAATCCTGGCACGCGCACCATGCCACCCACGTAGACATATCTGCCCTGCAAGGGGATGACGATCTGGTCGCCATCCTCCAGCACGATGTTGTGCCGCTCATCCCCTCTGCGCAGGAGCGCAACGAAATCGCACGCAACCCGCGAGCGCCGCAGCCGCATCTCTAAGGCGTAGCGCACGGTGTCCTCCAGGCGCAGATCGCTGTAGAGGAAGCGCTCGTAGAGCTGCACCTCCGAAGGGAGCCGCACATCGGCAGCCAGGCTCGCCGGTGGCTGGCGTCGGATATAGGCAAGCTCCAGCACCGCTTCCGGCAACACACCTCCGGCACGCTCCAGGAGCTCGCGCAAGCGCGTACGCCCTGGTTCGATAGGGTACGCCCCCGGACGGGCAACCGCCCCAAGGACGGTAGCAACTCCGGTGGCGCGGGCTCCTGCAATCGGTCGCTCCGGTACCACGACGGCGCTGCCCGCAGGCAAGACCACATCGCGCAGTGGCATCCCCGCTGAATCCAGCTCAACCCGCTGCACCGGCTGCTGCGGGAGATACACCAGCACAAACGGCTCTGCCCGTTCGAGGTCAAGCCCTCCGCACAAGCGCAGCAGCAGGCTGAGTCGATCCCCCTCCCGATAGGCAAGGCGCAGCGGCATCCGCACCGCCCCGGCAATCGAGAGCACGGGATACTCCGGCAGCGGTTCCGGAACCACGATCTCCATCCCCTCGCGCACGGGGGGATCGGCAGCCACATCGCCCAGTGCGCGCGCCCGCTCCAGGTCCGCCACTGCCATGTGCCCATCGGCGTAGCGCAGAAGGATGTTGCGCGTGCAGTAGCTCGGCAGGAAGGGCACAGCGCTGGGCTCGTACTCAGCCCGTTCCAACTGCTGCATGCTCGCCACCGGTGGGGAAGCCATTCCGGGCTTTTGCCCCGATTGCTCCATTCGCCCAAGCACTGCCAAGCGCACAGCGGTGGAAACCCTCACCGTTGCCGGCAGCGCGTAGACCCCAGGGAAGCGCACGTACCCGCGCACGGTCACCAGCACCGTTCGCGCCTTTTGCAACAGCACAACCGCCTCTGCCTTGGGATTGCGCTCCCGCACTCGGCGTTCGACCTCGCTGCGCACCCACGCCAACGTCCGACCCTGAACGGAGAGCGCCCCAATCCGCGGCAGCAACAGTTCGCCATCGGGCGAGACCACCAGCACATGCTCCTGCACCACCGGGGCAACGATTTGCAGCAGCAGCACATCACCGGGACCCACAACGTAGTGCTCGGCGCTGACGACATGGTCTGCCGGCGGCAACTCCGGCAACACCATCCGCGCCGATTGCCCCGGGGTAACCTGCTCCAGCAGCTGCCACAGGCTCAGCGGGGAAGCCGCCCCCTGCTGCGCTACTGCCGCAGTGCCCCCCAGGAGCGCGCTACAGACACTGCTGCACAAGAATCTGCGCAATGCGTTCTGCCGCATGCCCATCCCATAGCGGTGGGACTATGCCCTGTTTGCGATACCCGGAGCGGAGCAGCTCCAGCGCTGCAGACAGCAGCTCCGGCTCCGGCGGCACCAAAAGGTTTGTGCCCACCTGGCACGTGATTGGACGCTCCGTTGTGGTCCGCAGTGTCAGGCACGGAATCCCCACGTAGGTGCACTCCTCCTGGATTCCGCCGGAATCGGTCATCACGAAATCCGCCTCCACCACCAGGGCGAGAAACTCCACATAGCCCAGCGGAGGCAGCACACGGATATTCTCGTGCGCCAGCAGTGGCTCCAGTCCAAAGCGCTGTACGGCTGTCCGCGTCCGTGGATGCATTGGGAAGACCACGCACCGCCATTGGGCAAGCTGACGCAGCGCCTCCAGCAGAAAGCCCAACTGCTGCGCCACATCCACATTGCTGGGGCGATGGAGCGTGACAACAGCGTAGCTCCGCGGCAGCAGCCCCAACTGCTCCCGAATGGGATGTGCCCGGGCTGCGGGCAGCACAGACTGCAGGGAGTCAATCATCGTGTTGCCGACCAGGAAGATGCGCTCCTGCGGCACCCCCTCGCGGCGCAGGTTCTCCACCGCGCTGGGCTCGGTTGCAAAGAGATAGTCCGCAACGGCATCGGTCACCACACGGTTGATCTCCTCCGGCATCGTGCGGTCGAAGCTGCGCAGCCCCGCCTCCACATGGGCAAGCGGAATACCGAGCTTGACCGCCGTCAACGCGCACGCCAGGGTGGAGTTGACATCGCCGACGACGACCACCAGGTCTGGGTGCAGCTCCATGCAGACCGGCTCGAACGCCAGCATCACCCGTGCCGTCTGTTCGGCATGGGTTCCCGAGCCCACGCCCAAGAAGTGCACCGGTGGCGGCAAGCGCAGCTCCTCGAAGAAGATGTCCGAAAGCTCCGCATCGTAGTGCTGCCCGGTATGCACGAGCATATGCTCCACGCGCTCCCCATACGCTGCAAGCGCTCGATGCAACGGCGCTACCTTCATGTAGTTTGGGCGGGCGCCGACGACGGAGAGGATCCGCTTCTTCATCGCCCAGCCCCGAGCAGGACCACCCTCGCCCGAGGGTTGGCTACCACCCGACAGGCGTTCCGCGTATCGATGACCACGCGGCTGTGGCGGCACACCAGCTCATAGTCCACGCACGTGTGGTCGGTCGTAATCACCACAATGTCGTAGCGGGCAAGACGGCGCGGGGAGAGCTCCGGCAGGGAGCGCAACTCCTCGCCGGCAACGGTCACGCGCGGGATGTAGGGGTCGTAGTAGCTCAGGTACCGCACCCCATCGCTGCGGAGGAGCTCCATAATCTTGAGCGCCGGCGAATGGCGCAGGTCGTCCACATCGCGCTTGAATGCAACGCCGAGGACAAGAATCCGGGCGCGCTCCAAGGCGATCGGCAAGCGCGCAATCTCGCGCTCGATCATATCGCGCACGTAGAAGGGCATAGCTTCGTTGACCTCGGCTGCCAGCGTGACGAAGTTGGTCACAAAGTCATAGCGCCGCGCCAGCCACGCCAGGTAGTACGGGTCCACCAAGATGCAATGCCCACCGATGCCCGGACCCGGATAGAAGGGCATGAAGCCGAAGGGCTTGGTTGCCGCGGCTTCGACAACCTCCCAGACATTGACCCCAATGCGGTCGCACAGCTGTGCCAGTTCGTTGACCAGCGCGATATTGACGCTGCGGAAGATGTTCTCCAGCAGCTTCGCCAGCTCGGCAACCCGCGGCGAACTCACCGGGATCACCTGCTCGATGGCAATCCGCAACACCTCGGCTGCCACCTGTGTGCACAGGGGCGTCAGCCCCCCAACCAGGATGGGCGTGTTGGCGGTGGTCCATTTGCGATTGCCCGGGTCCACCCGCTCCGGCGAAAACGCCAGGAAGAAATCTCGCCCCGCCGTCAATCCACTCCGCTCCAGCACCGGGCGCAGGTACTCCTCGGTTGTGCCGGGGAAGGTGGTGCTCTTGAGCACGACCAGCTGCCCTGCGCGCAGGTGCTGTGCAATCGCTTCCCCGGCGCCCAGCACAAAGGAGAGGTCAGGGTCCTTGTTCGCCGTCACCGGGGTCGGTACACAAATGAAGAGCGCATCGCACACGGCGCAATGACGGAAGTCGCTTGTGGCAATGAGTCGCTGTTGAGCTACCACGGCCTGGACCTGCTCGGTCGGGACATCTTTGATGTAGGACCTGCCCTGCTGCAGCAGGGCGACCTTCTCAGGGTCGAGCTCAAAGCCGAACACCCGAACCCCCGCGCGGGCATACTCCACCGCCAGTGGAAGCCCGACATAGCCCAGCCCGAGGACACCAACGGACAGCTTCCGCTGCCGCACCTTGTGCAGCAAGCGCTTCGCGAGTGTTGATGGAGTGCTCATCGCTGCCCACTGTGCAGATAGCCTTCGTACCACTGCCGACGGTACTGCGCGTACTCCGCCGCGCGCAATCGCTCCCACCACGGGCGATGCTCGATGTACCAGCGCACCGTCCGCTGCAGCCCCTCCGCGAAGGGGACCTCTGCCCGCCATCCCAAAGCAGCAACCCTTTGGCTCTCCATTGCGTAGCGCCGGTCATGCCCGGGTCGATCCGGAACAGGGCGAATCAACTCCTGGGGCTTCCCCAGAAGCTGCAGGATTGCCTGCACGACTTCCAGATTGCTCCGCTCCTCCTGGCTGCTGACGTTGTAGACCCTCCCCGGCTCTGCGCGCTCATAGAGCAGCCACAGCGCCCGGCACAGGTCCTCCACGTAGAGCCACTCCCGACGCTGCAGCCCATCGCCGTAGAGCGGGATCGGCTCATCGCAGAGCGCGTTGCAGATGCTCATCGGGATGAGCTTCTCGGGGAACTGGTACGGTCCGTACACATTGCAACTGCGCACGATGAAGGCCGGCACCCCGTAGGTCCGCACAAACGCACTCACCAGATGGTCTGCTGCCGCCTTCGTTGCAGCATACGGCGAGCTGGGCTGCAGGGGGCTATCCTCGGCGTAGCGGAATCCCTCGGAGGCTTCGCCGTAGACCTCGTCGGTGGAGAGCTGCAGAAAGCGCCGCAAGCGCTGCTGCCGCGCTACCTGCAGCAGGGCGTACGTGCCACGGACATTGGTCTCGACGAAGGCATCCGCCCGCAGGATTGAACGATCCACATGCGTCTGCGCCGCGCAGTTGATGATGCCTTCGACCTCGTAGCGCCGGCACACCTGGGCAACCAGCTCCTCATCCTCGATGCGCCCGTGGACGAACACGTAGCGCGGTTCGCCCTCCAGCTCGGACAGCCGCTGCAGCTCCCCGGCGTAGGTGAGCGCATCCAGATTGACCACGCGCACCCCAGGCTGCTGCAGGAGGTAGCGGACCAGATGGCTGCCGATGAAGCCCGCCCCACCGGTGACCAGGATCGTTCTCATCCAGCCCAGCTTTAGAGCACAATGGCACAGCGTTGAGCGTCTTCCTCCACAGCGCGCGTTCGAGCACCCACGCTGCGACGGCAATGGACGCAAAATTAGGCAAAAGCCTTGCGCTTGGCTTTCTGGCGCTGCCCCTGTGCGCACATGGGCAGATCTTCGTGGACTTCCATGCCCAGCTCAGTGCCGTCTACCGTCCGCTTCCGAGCTCCTCTGTGCAGCTCACCACGCTACCGGGATTTGGGCTCGGCATCGGTGCCCGACTGCGCTCTTATGCGGTCCCCAGCCTGGAGCTGCTGCTCTACGGTGTGCGCACCCCCGAAGGGGAGGAGCTCTTCTGGCTGGAGCTGGGCTACGGACTGCTGCTACAGCTCCGCTACGGGAGCCGTCCAGCAGTTGCGCCCGCCGTGGCGCTGGAGCTCATCGCACCGCTGCTGCCGCGGAGCGCTCCACCACTGCACCTTCTGGCACAGGACCTCCGGGCGTTCCGACTGGGTAGCTTCGCAGGAATGAGCCTCCCCATGCCGTCCCCACTGCGCTACCTGCATCTCCTGGTTGGCGCAGAATGGTTTGTGCGGCAGCCGGAGGTCACAACGCGCCTTCTACCGCAACTCCGGCTGCGGTTGGAGGGGCACTAAGCTGCAGATTCGGGGGATTCCTCGGCAGAGAGGTCCAGCGATAGCAGCTCCTCCAGCCGTTTGGGAAGGTGGCGCCGAATCCAGCCGTGGTAATCCCCGTCGTATCCCGCCCGATGCTGTAGTGCGGCAATGTGCGCGGCGATGGTGTCCATCTGTTCAGCCGTCCGTTGTGGCAATCGAGTAAGCTGCTGCGCAATCCGCTCGACCTCCTCTGCAACGGCGGCTTCCTGAGCTCGGTTCCAGCGCTCGTAGAGTTCGGCATCACAGCCGATGTAGTCGCTCAAAATCCGCTGGCTTACCTGCCGGCTGTGGCGCAGGCTCTCTTGGATGTTGCCACGCCCGGTGACGGCATTGCCGACGGCGAAGACGTTCTCGTATCCGGCGATGCGGCACAACTGCGTGTCCTCCAGCGCGTAGACCTCCCCACGCATGGGGATATCCGGCAGCGGCTCCGGAATGCTGCCGATCGAGGAGATGACCAACGGAGTTCGGACCTCGTACTCGCTCCCTTCAACGGGCACCACCTGCCCATCCTCCACGCGCGTCTGCTGGAGCACCAGTCCGACCATCCTTCCCCCTTCGGTGAGGATGCCCACGGGTCGGCGCAGCTCTTGGAAGTTGAAGAGGTACCGCGCCATTGCGGTCTGCAGTACTTTGAGGCGCACCTGCTGCGCTCGCGCCAGCCGTTCAGGGGTATCCGTCGGCATCGGGGTCAGCGGCATGTCAATGGCACGACGGCGGTAGTAGAGCGTGCAGCCCTGGATGCCCAGCTCATGCAGCGTCAGCCCATGCGTGTGCAGAAGGCGGTCAATGCCGTGCTCCATCTCGATGACGTTGCTCTGAATGCCACGCCGGCGCAATGCCTCCTCCACTGTGAGCATCATCAGCGCTTTGGCGACATCAATTGAGGCAAGCCCTCCCCCGATGACCACCGCTCCATCGGCAATCTCATACGGCTCGGGGCACGCCTCCGGGTCATGCATCGTGTTGAACCACAGCATGAAAGGGTTCTGGTAGTAGAAGCCGCGCCCGATGTACTCCTCGGCTTCCGGCACTGGGAAGGGGCGATCGCGCCAGGCGCCGTTTGCCAAGACCACTGCGCTCACCCCCCAGGAGAGCAGCTCCGGAAGCCGAACTTCGCGCCCCAGCTTGGTGCAGGGGACGTACTGCACCAGCGGGTGCGTCAGCTTCTGGTCAATTGCTGCCTCCTCCTTGTTGCGCAGCTTGACGTGCCACTTGGGAAGCCCGTACTCGATTTTGCCGTAGGGCAAGGCGTTCTGCTCCAGCACCGCCACGCGAATCCCGCGCTGCGCAAACTGATGTGCTGCCTCTGCTCCAGCGACTCCTCCGCCGATGACGATGACGAAGTGCCTCATTTCCAACGCTCAGAAGGTGGAACCCGTCGGGCACAAAAATACCCTTTGCGCGCTGCCCGTTTGGGTCCAAGTGCGTAAGTTGGTGCTGGAACCCGTCTCAACGGCTTTGCGATTGCAGCACAAATGTACAGCACAACGCCGCGTCGCGATGTGACGATTGTCTTCGCTGGGGATTCCGGCGAGGGCATGCAGTTGACGGGCAGTTACTTTGCCCATACCAGCGCACTGGCGGGCAACGATCTTGCCACGCTCCCGAACTACCCTGCCGAAATCCGCGCCCCACAAGGCACGCTGGCTGGAGTCTCCAGCTTCCAGCTCCGTTTCGGCAGCACCGAAATCCTTACCCCCGGCGACCAATGCGACGTCCTGGTGGCAATGAACGCCGCCGCACTCAAAACCCACCTGCACCTGCTCAAACGGGGTGGACTCCTCATCGCCAACGAAGCGGGATTCGACCGACGCAACCTGCGCCTGGCAGGATATCCGGAGGACTCCAACCCCCTCACCGACGGCAGCCTCTCCGACTACGAGCTCATCACGCTCAACATCTCGCAACTGGTTGCCTCGGCACTGGCGGATTCTCCGCTCTCGGTACGGGAGCGCGAACGCACGAAGAACATGTTCGTGCTGGGACTGCTGGCGTGGCTGTTTTCGCGTCCGCTGGAGCCGCTGGAGCAGCTCGTGCGCGAGAAGTTTGCCCAGAAACCTGAGCTGCTGGAAGCCAATCTCCGTGTGCTGCGCGCCGGGTACGCCTTCGGAGAGACTTCGGAGCTCTTCGCCTCGCGCTACGAGATCCCGCAAGCTCCTTTGGAGCCGGGCACCTACCGCAGCATCTCCGGCAACGAAGCCTTGGTGCTGGGGTTCGTTACTGCCGCCCACCGCGCCGGGGTCAAGCTCTTCTACGCCGGCTACCCCATCACCCCTGCCTCGGAGGTGCTGCACCAGATGGAACGGCTGCTCGCCTACGAGGTCTACCCGCTGCAAGCCGAGGATGAGATGGCAGCGCTGTGCGCTGCCATCGGCGCCGCCTTCGGAGGGCACCTGGGCGTGACGGCAACTTCGGGACCCGGCTTCTCGCTCATGAGTGAAGCGCTCGGGCTGGCAGTCATGTTGGAGCTGCCCGTGGTGGTCTGCGATATCCAGCGCGCCGGTCCCTCCACTGGAATGCCGACCAAGCCCGAACAAGCCGACCTGCTGCAAGCGCTCTACGGACGCCACGGAGAGGCGCCTCTTGCTGTCATCGCCCCGGCAACTCCGGCGGATTGCTTCGCTGCTGCCTACGAAGCCGCCCGAATCGCCCTGGAGTGGATGACCCCAGTGGTGCTGCTCTCGGACGCCTTCCTGGCAAATGGCTCCGACCTGTGGCGCATTCCAGAGCTGGATTCCCTGCCGCCAATCCGGCCCCCATGGGCAACCCCGGAACATCGCTCCAATGGCACCTTCCTGCCCTACCAGCGCGATGAGCGCGGTGTTCGCCCCTGGGCTGTCCCGGGAACCCCTGGATTTGAGCACCGTATCGGCGGGCTGGAGAAGGAGGACCTCACGGGCAACGTCTCCTACGACCCGCTCAACCACGAGCGCATGGTGCGGGCACGCGCGCACAAGCTTGCTCGCCTTGCCGAAACGCTCCCACCGCAGACCATCACCCTGGGTCCAGCAACGGGCGAGCTGGCGGTCGTCTCCTGGGGTTCCACCTACGGCAGCGTGTACACCGCCGTCCAGGAGTGCCTGCAGCAGGGCTTGCCAGTGAGTCATATCCACGTGCGTTACCTGCATCCGCTGCCGCCTGGCTTGGGCGAACTCCTTGCGGGCTTCCGTCGGATTCTCGTGCCCGAGCTCAACTCTGGACAGTTTGCTCACCTCTTGCGCGCACACTACCGCGTAGACGCGCGCTCCTACACGAAGGTCCAAGGACTCCCGCTGACCGTCAGCGAAGTAGTCGAAGCAATCCAGCGTGCACTCCACGATGAACCAGCTCTCCACCCCACCGGCATTGAGCGCTAAGGACTACGCCAGCGACCAAGAGGTCCGCTGGTGCCCCGGCTGCGGCGACTACGCCATCCTCAAGCAGGTCCAGACCGTGCTTGCAGAGCTCCAGATTCCGCGCGAGCAGGTGGTCTTCCTCTCCGGCATTGGCTGCTCCTCGCGCTTCCCCTACTACATGAGCACGTACGGATTGCACGGCATCCACGGGCGGGCACCGGCGTTTGCTTACGGGCTCAAGCTCACCCGCCCCGAACTCCACGTCTGGATCATCACCGGCGATGGCGATGGACTCTCCATCGGCACAAACCACCTGTTGCATCTGCTGCGGCGCAACCTGGATGTCACCGTCGTGCTCTTCAACAACCAGGTCTACGGGCTGACCAAAGGGCAGCTCTCTCCGACCTCTCCCCCAGGGCAGGTGACCCCATCCTCGCCGTGGGGTTCGGTGGAGTTCCCCTTCAACCCCGTGTTGCTGGCGTTGAGCGCCGGAGCAACCTTTGTGGCGCGTACGTTGGACCGGGACCTTGCCCATCTGCGCATGGTGCTCGCGCGCGCTGCCCAGCACCGGGGCGCCGCCTTCGTGGAGGTCTACCAGAACTGTCCGGTCTTCAACGACGGTGCCTTCGCCCGCTTTACGGAGAAGGAGTCCAAGCCCTGGAACGCGCTCTTTGTGGAGCACGGCAAGCCGCTCCGCTTCGGTCCCAATGGAGAGCGTGCCGTGCGGCTCCGCACGACCACTCCAGAGGTGGTCTCCACCGAGGAGGCAGCGCCTTCGGAGCTATGGATTCATGATGAAACCGACCGCGCCCGCGCTTTCCTGTTGGCGCAACTCTGGGACGATCCCTTCCCGCGCCCCTTTGGAGTGCTCTATGCCGACCCCAGCAAGCCGACCTACGAGGAGCTGTTCTTTGAACAGGTGCAGCGCGCTCGTCAGCGCACCACCGCTGACCTCCCCGCGCTGCTCCGCGGACGGAACTGGTGGCACATCGGTAACGGAGAGCGTTAGGGCACCCACGGCACCACATACACTTGCTGCTGCGGGGTCTTCAGCAGCACCGCATATACACCCGCGGCACACTGCTGCAGTGGGATTCTCAGGCTCTCCCCGTGCCATTCTCCCGAGCGCAAGACCTGCCCAAGCAGGTTCACCAGTGCCCACTGCCATACGCTTGCGCTCCCTCTGCGGCGCAGCACAATCCCGTATTGGTCCTGCACAAACTCCACGGGCACCGCACCACGATGCTCCCCTACGCTTTGCCCTGCTGCGCGGCGGTAGAGCACGGCGTAAGCGCTCATCATGTACCACGGCATCGTGTGCCCGGTGCTGTTGAAGTTGCAGTCCGGACAGGTGATGCCACTGACGCAGCTATCCCACCACGGGCTGCAGTAGTTGATGTAGGGCTGGAAGCGGAATGCAATGGTGTTGCTATCCCCGCGGCGCACGCTTGCGGTGATATCCTCCTCCCATGGACGGACGTAGTCGCCCGGGCACCAGCCGGCTCGGTTGTACTGCCAGGTTCCCGCCTGCGGACGGCAGGGGTTTTGGGCACAATCATCACGCCACAGCAGGCGCGGATACTCCTCGCCGTTGACCACCACCGCATGGGTCTTTTGCGAAAACTCGGCTGCGTTGTCCGTGTTGCCCTGCCCATGCCCGGTCAACAGTGCCCAAAAGTGCACAGCAAGCGCGCTATCCTCGATAAACAGCCGGCGCGGCGGCACATACCGCTCGATGGGGTCCTTTGGATTCCCGTACGGCCAGCGCCGGAGCGCATCATTTGCCCACAGGCGTACGACCCGATACGGCACCAATTCCGGCTGCCCCGGCACAAAGCGCAGCCGCAGCGATACCAAATAGCCCTGCGGACCGCTTGCCCAGTAGAGGATGAACGCTCGAATCCGCACCGTATCGGTCAGGAGCGGGCGGAAGGGCGTGACATCAATCTCCCAGCCACACTCGCGCGAATACGGCGTCATGATGCGCGCAATCTCGAAGGTATCCTGCTCGGTCAGCACGTTGACGTAGGCAATCCGATCCCAGGGGTCCCAGCCTCCGGGCGGACGGTGTAGGGCATAGCTCAGCACGACCTGCTCGACCAGCACATCCGCGGGCGGGCATACGATGGTGACAACCGTATCCTGCTTGCCTCCCACCAACGGAGCCCGGTCCAGAATTGGGATCTCCCACTGTTGCGCCCAGAGCGCTGCCGTGACTCCCAACAGGGCAGCGTACCGCAGCATCCCTCCTACTCTGCGATGTGCAACGTGCCAGGTCGCGCGCAAATTTAGCACCCATCCCCAAATCGCTCCTCTGCGAAGTCCACCCAAGGAGGGCTCTGCTGCGTCTGCCTGAGAAAGCCCGCAACTTTGCATTCCACCCCCGTGACCGGTGCGATGGAGCTTGTGCTGCTGACCGCAATTGGAGTTCTGTGCTTCTTCAACCTCACGTGCGCACTGAACCTGCGCCGCCTTCCCCGACTCCAGCCTCGGGCATGGGAGGCACCCAGTGCGCCGAAGGTGTCCGTGCTCATCCCCGCACGCAATGAGGAGCAGCGAATTGCCCCCTGTGTGCGCTCCCTGTGCCGCCAGCAGTATCCAAACTATGAGGTGCTCGTGCTCGATGATGAATCCACCGATGGCACCGCCGCTGTACTGGAGCAACTGCAGGCGGAATTCCCCGAACGGCTCCGGGTCATCCGCGGCGCACCGCTTCCCAAGGGCTGGGTCGGCAAATCCTGGGCATGCCACCAGCTTGCCCAGCAGGCTCAAGGGGAATGGTTGTTCTTCACCGATGCCGATACCGTCCACACACCCCTGTGCCTTGCCTCGGTCATGGCTGCCCGCGAGCAGTACGGATGGCGCTTCCTGACGGTCATACCAGACGAGGAGCAGGGAACGCTCTCCGAGCAGCTTATCATTCCGCTGCTGGCGGTGTTCTACTTCGGGTACGTGCCCGACCGCTGGCGCCGCCTCTTCCCGCGCTTCAACGCTGCCGGAGGGCAGGCGCTGCTCATCGAAGGCACCCTCTACTGGCAGCTCGGCGGACATGCTGCGGTCCGCTCGGAACTCGCCGAGGACCTCGCCCTCGGTCAGCGCGCCGCAGCGCTGCTCGGTAGTGCCCCCGTCGCCGAGGGGACACAACTACTGCGCTGCCGGATGTACACCTCTGCTGCTGAGGTCATCGCCGGCTTCTCCAAAAACATGTACCCCGCCATGGGCTACCGGTGGTGGGTCCTTCTGGGGTTCGTCGTGCACCTCCTCTGGCTCTTCGTGCTACCTCCGGCGGCTGCGGTCGCAGGGCTCCTGAGCGGACAGCTGCTCTGGAGTCTGCCGGGCGGGATAGCGTACGGTCTGGCAACAGTGCTGCGTTGGCAGGTCACTGCGGTATTTCGCTTCCCGCGTACTCAGATATGGCTCTTCCCCCTCTCCGCCCTCTTTGCGGCGTTCATCGGAGTGAACTCCTTCCGCTGGTCCCTGCAGGGAAGGCTCCGCTGGAAGGGACGCACGTACAGCCCGGCGTAAGGACTGGCTCCGCCCCAAGCGCCCAGGGCTTTCGTATTTTTGCCGCGTCTGTGTTCTGCACGAGCTCATTTGCGGATGGTCATCGTCCTCTTCGGTGCACCGGGTGTGGGCAAGGGCACACAAGCACAGCTCCTGAGCCAGCGCTACGGGATTGCGCATCTCTCCACGGGGGAGGCGTTCCGACAGGCGATCCAGCAGGGAACACCCCTGGGCAAGCAGGTGCAGGAGTACGTGCACAATGGGCTGCTCGTTCCCGATGAGCTGGCTACCGCTGTAGTTGCTGAGCTGCTTGCACAGTCTCCGTACCGCGAACGCTGTATTCTGGATGGCTTCCCGCGAACTCTGCAGCAAGCCCACGCACTCGATGAGCTGCTTGCCCAGCAGGGACGCTCCGTCGAACTGGTCATCAACATCTGCGTGGCGGAGGAGGAGATCGTACGCCGCCTGCTTGCCCGAGGGCGCCCCGACGACACCGAAGCCATCATCCGGCAACGGCTTGCCGTCTATGCCGAGCAAACCCACCCCGTCCTGGAGTACTACCGCCAGCAGGGCAAGCTGCACGAAGTTGACGGCAACGCCGATATCGAGACCGTCCATCAGCGCATCGTTGCGGTCGTGTTCAACACCATCGGTCCTCTCGGGGATGCTGCGTCGCTTCATCGGGCTTCTGAGTAGCTGTGGGCTGGTCTGGAGTGCGCTGGCGCAGTACGATGCTCGCCAGCTCCCGCTCTTTCTGCAAGCCGGATTTGAGAAGCAGCCGCCAGCATGGGGGCGCATCCGCTGGGTCAACCCTGCCGATTACCGCCCAGAGGAGCTGAGCAAACCCTCCGACGCTGCCCGCCTCCTGTACAGCCCGACAGGCATCCCGCTGGTGAACATCGCGCCCTACAGCATGGACCAGAGCGAGACCTGGATTACGCTGCACCACCGCAATCCGCAGCTCCTGCTGGCGGGCGCCAACGATTCGCGCTACAACTACGGGGGCAACTACCGCATGGTCTCCTACCGCTCCACCGACGGCGGACGCACCTGGAGCGCTGCTCTCACTCCGCGCAATGAGCTCATCCCCACCGCCGGCGGCGCGGCAATCGCCGATCCAGGTCTGGCGTTCGATAACGCCGGCAACGCATACTACGGGCACATCATGGCGCAAGTCAGCGGCAGCCAGCTCGGCGGCACAAACGGCGTCTTCCTGGCAATCTCAACCGATGGCGGCGCAACCTGGAGCGAACTCAGCCCGGTCACCTACAACGCCGGGCAGAACGTGCCCTTCGATGACAAATGCCTCATCGCCGTTGACACGGTCTCGAGCTCGCCCTACCGAGGGACCATCTACGTTGTCTGGCGCCGCTTCGGTGGCGTTCCCGGCATCTACATTGCCCGCTCCACCGACGGCGGCAACAGTTGGAGCGTTCCAACGCTGCTCTCCAGCGGCGGTGGTGACGTGCAAGCCCCCATGGTCACCGTTGGTCCCAACGGCGAGGTCTACGTCGCCTGGCGTCAGGAGCTTGCGGGGATGACCAGCGCGATGCTGCAAATCTCCCTCAACGGTGGACAAACCTGGCGCCCCGCGCCCGTGATCGCCCAAACCGTTGGCACAACCGGCACTTACAACTCCACCAGCGGACGCCAGGTGCTCGCCGATAAGCAGAACATCCGCGTCAGCTCCTACCCCGCCATTGCAGTGGACCACTCGAACACGCCACGCCGAGGCTGGATCTACTTGGTGCAATCCGGCAAAGATGTCCAGGGCAGGAGTGGCATCTTTTTCACCTACTCCACCAACGGCGGGCTCACCTGGGCTCCCTCGCAGCGCATTGACAACAACACGCTGCACAACGACCTCTTCTTCCCCGCCATTGCGGTGGACCCCGTCACGGGCATCATCGCCGTGCTCTACTACAGCTCACAGCACGATCCCGACAACCGGGGCGTGGATGCCTACCTTGCCATCTCGCGCGATGCCCAAACCTGGCGCCACATCCGGCTGACGCCCTGGACCTTCTACATTGACGGTCCGGAGGACGTCTCCTACCAAGGACCGGGCAACTACTACTGGGGCGACTACACCGGCATCACTGCCTACGGCGGGCGCATCTACCCATGCTTCTGGATGCCCAATGCTCCACGCGGTTCGTACTCAACCCTGGATGTCTACGTTGCTCTTGTCAGCACTGCTCCGCAGCCTCCGCAAGCGCTGACGGTGGAGAGCACACCTCCGCTGCCGAGCGGAACCGTCCGGCTGCGCTGGCGGGATCCGGAGCTCAACCTTCTGGGCGAGCCACTGGAGGAGTTCTCCATCCGCATCTTCCGCGATGGGCAGCTTCGGGCAACGGTTCCGAAGGGCACTCAGGAGTTCACCGAATCCGGACTCCCCGATGGCGCCACCTTCACCTATGAGCTCGTTGCTGTGACGCCGGAGGGGATGGAGAGCGAGCCCGCGCGCATCTCCGGCATCGTCGGCGGAGCACTGGAACCGCTGCCACCGAGCGCGCTCGTTGCCCGACCGCACGAGCAGGGGATCCTGCTCTCGTGGCAAACACCGGCATTCCACGTGGATAGCACTCCGCTGTACGACCTGGCTGCCGTGTACGTGTACAACGCCGACAATGGGGCTCTGCTGGACAGCCTCCGCATCCCTGCGCTCCAGGCGGGAACCCCGGCACAGCTCCTGCTCCGAGTTCCCATTGGGCGCTTCTATCAGCTCTACCTGCGCGCTCTCTCCGAACGTGGTAACCGCCGTGCGCTGAGCCAGTCCTCCGACACCGTGCTTGCCTACGCGGGCGCACCACTCCAGCAGCTCCTGGCAACGTTCGACGACTCCGCCTCCACGCCTGCCTTCTACACCAACGGCACCTGGGGATTGACCTCCCGTGCGGCGGCGTCACCGCCGAACTCGCTCACCGACTCCCCCGACGGCTTCTACCCCAACCGCTCGAACACCTGGGTTGTGCTTGCACCGGTGGTTGTCTCCGCTGCTGCACCAACCCTGAGCTACGAGCACATTGCGCTGGTCGAGCCAGGGGATACGGCGGTGACCGAAGTCTCGCGCGATTTCGGGCAAAGTTGGGTTATCGTCCAAGCGGTGGATATCCGCCGCTCGGCAGGGTTCCGCGATAGCGTCGAGAACAGCTCCTGGTTCAGCGAGCACCGCGACCTGCGCGCCTTCATCGGCGACACCATCTACATCCGCTTCCGCCTGCGCTCCAATCTCGTGCGCAACAACGACGGCTGGTACATTGACAATGTGCGGCTGGACACCGCCGAACCTGATGCCGTACCGCTTGCAGCCACGCCACGCTGGCGTCTCCTCCCACAGCCGGCAACGGAACGGCTTCTCCTGGAGCTTCCTGCCGAAGCGGCTCTGGAGCCTCCGCAGCTCTTCTCCGTGCTGGGCGAGCGGCTGGAGATCGCACTCTTGGGCTTGGAGCAGCGTGGGGAGCTCCGCGTGCTCATCTACGATGTCTCTCGGCTGCCGAGCGGGCTGTATCTGCTGCGCAACCGCACGGTCGCTATTCCCGTGCTGATTGTGCGCTGATTCCATGAGCCAGAACGCGGCTTCCCAGGCGGTGCTGGATACGCTCATCATCGGTGCTGGTCCCACGGGGCTCTCCTGCGGGATCGAAGCTCAGCGTGCGGGCTTGCGCTTCCTCATCGTGGAGAAGGGCGCTTTGGTGGACTCCATCCGCCGCTTCCCCACCAACATGGTCTTCTTCTCGACGGCAGAGAACCTGGAGCTGGGCGGCATCCCCTTCCCCAGTGCACACCCCCGACCAACACGCCAGGAAGCCCTCCAGTACTACCGCCGAGTGTGTGAGTACTTCCGGCTCCCGGTCCGCCTGTATACTCCGGTGACCGCTGTTGTCCGCGACGGCGAGCTCTTCCGTGTTCACACGGCAACGGGTGAGGAGTTCCACACCCGCACGGTGATCGTCGCAACGGGCTACTTCGATCAGCCTAACCCCTTGGGTGTCCCTGGCGAGGAGCTTCCGCACGTGACGCACTACTACACCGAGCCGTACGGCTACGTGCACACCCGCGTTGCCGTCATAGGGGGGCGCAACTCCGCCGTCGAAACCGCGTTGGAGCTCTACCGGCACAATGCCCGCGTGTTCCTCATCCACCGCAGGGCACAATTGGGCGAATCGGTCAAGTACTGGCTCAAGCCCGATATCGAAAACCGCATCCGCCGCGGGGAGATCCACGCCTTCTTCGAAACCGTCGTGGAGGAGATTCAACCGCGCCGGATCCGCCTTCGGGAGCTTCCAACCGGGCGCCAATTCTGGCTGGAGGTGGACTTCGTCATCGCGCACACGGGCTACCGCCCCAATGCCGAACTGCTCCGCTCAATGGGCATTCGGTTGGACCCGCACACCCTCATCCCCGCCTACGATCCGGACACCTTCGAGACCAACGTCCCGGGGCTCTACGTTGCTGGCTCGGTCGTCTGCGGCTGCGAAACCTGGAACGTCTTCATCGAAAATGGGCGTGCCCATGCAGTGCCCATCATCGAGGACATCCGACTCCGGTATTGCCCTGCAGCTGCCCCGTAAAAAAAGAAGAGCCCGGCGGCATTGGGGCACCCCCAGGCTCGAGCCTCTGGCGCGCCGCTCAGGGGAGAGAGCGACGCTCAGCTCGGTACAAAAATACGACTCCGCACCCAATCCCGCAGCATCGCAGTGCCGATGACCAACGCCGAACACCAGAGCCCCCGCGCACCCCTTCACGCACGCCTCCGGGGCATCCTCACGGCAATGGAGGAGGAACCCCGCCTCCGCCGAGCAGTGCTGATGATCTGCATCGTGGCAGCCCTTGTGCGGTGCACCTTCCAGCTTGTCGTTGCCCCGCCCGTGCATACCGCTGAAGACTACAACATCGCCCGCCACCTCCTCGCCGGTGAGGGCTTCAGCTACGGCGAACACGGTCCGACCACGATCAAAGGTCCCTTCTACCCCGCCCTGCTTGCCCTCTTCCTGGCGCTCTTTGGCGACCCACAGGGATTGCAGGCAGTGGCGCTGTTCCAGCATTTGCTCTACGCAGCGCTGCCGTGGTTGCTGTTCCGCATTGGTTCGGAGCTGGGCATTCCCCGCATTGGAGCGCTTGCGGGGCTCCTCTTCGCCCTGCACCCCTCGTACGTCTACAACGCCACGGTTGCCGAGAACACCGCGGTGTTCGTGTTCTGCGGCGCGCTGTGGGGACTTCTCCTATTGCGCAGCCGCACGGCTGCTCGCCCCGCACTGAAGGTGCTCCTCATGGGCGCTCTGCTGGGAGGATTTGTGCTGGAGAAGCCTGTTGCGGTGCCCGTACTGATTGCCTCGCTTGCGGTACTTCCCAGAGGGCGTCGGCATCTGCTCGGGTTCATCTTGATAGTGGCAGCGCTGGTGCTACTGCCCTGGAGCATCCGAGGCGCACTGCTCTTCGGCGATCCCACGCCAACGCGCACCTACTCGGCATATCTGACCTTCCTTTACTCCTGGACCCCCGAGTTGGCGGTCCATCCCCGCTATGCCCTTTCGCAGGAGTTCGCCCACCGCCTGGATTCCCTCTACCGGCTTCCGGAATCGGCTGCACTCCCCGAAATGCGCCGGATGGCGCTCGACATCATCCGGCAGCACTGGAAACTCTGGCTGGAGCGGACCCTTGTCCACGCCCTCGTGTACTGGTGGGTGCCACCCCGGTACTGGGGCAACTTCTCGGTGGAGTTTGTGGCGGTACGGCTGCTACCGGTGGTGTTGCTCAACGCCCTTACTGTGCTGGGATTCGTACGCCTGTGGCGTCTCCACCGTGACTTTGCATCCTTCCTGCTGCTGGCGCTCCTGTGCTTTACAGCGGGGTACGCACTCAACCACGTGGTCAACATCCGTTACAAGCTGGAGGTGGAATGGCTCCAGCTCTACGCTGCTGCTGCCGCACTTGAAGCGCTGCTCCTCCGGCTGCACCGTGCAGCTTACGGTGCCTCCAGCGGTGCCACCGCTGGCTCCAGCTCAGGGTAGAGTGGGAAGCGCCGACACAGTTCGGCAACTTCGGCGCGGACGGCGGCGTAGACGGACTCGTTGCCCAGGTTGGTGAGTACTCGGTCAATCAGCTCGGCGATGTAGCGCATCTCCTCTTCGCCCATGCCCCGTGTGGTTACGGCAGCGGTTCCCAAGCGGATGCCAGAGGTGACCATCGGTGGCTGCGGATCATCGGGCACCGCGTTTTTGTTGCAGGTGATGCCGGCAGCATCCAGGGCTTGTTCGGCTTGCTTGCCCGTGATGCCGCGCGCCCGTAGGTCAATGAGCATGAGATGATTGTCTGTCCCGCCGCTGACGATATCGTAGCCGCGCTCCAGCAGTGCCTGCGCCAGGGTCTGTGCATTGCGAATGACCTGTCGAGCGTAGCGCCGGAAATCCTCGGTCAGCGCCTCGCCAAACGCCACTGCCTTGGCGGCGATGACGTGCTCCAGCGGTCCCCCCTGCAATCCGGGCATGACGACGCTGTCGATCACCTCGCCGATGCTCTTGAGCCGCCCCGACTTCGGAGCCACGATGCCGAACGGGTTCTCATACTCCTGTCCCACCAAGATGAGCCCGCCGCGAGGTCCGCGCAGGGTCTTGTGCGTCGTGCTAGTGACGATGTGGCAGTACGGCAGAGGATTGTTGAGCAAGCCCGCGGCAATCAAGCCCGCCGGATGCGCAATATCGGCCATGAGGAAGGCGCCCACCGCATCAGCAATCGCGCGGAAGGCAGCGTAATCGTAATCGCGCGAGTACGCCGATGCCCCAACGACGATGAGCCGCGGACGGTGCTGCCGCGCCAGTTGCTCCACCTGGTCGTAATCGATGCGCCCGGTCTTGGGGTCAACCCCGTAGCTCACCACACGGTAGAGCTTGCCAGAGAAGTTCACCGGCGCTCCATGGGTCAGGTGCCCTCCATGCGCCAGGCTCATACCCATGAGGACATCGCCCGGCTTGAGGAAGGTCAGATACGCCGCCATGTTCGCGTTGGAACCGCTGTGCGGCTGCACGTTCGCGTACGCAGCGCCAAAGAGCCGCTTAGCACGCTCGATTGCCAGTTGCTCGGCAACATCCACCCATTCGCAGCCGCCGTAGTAGCGACGCCCGGGATAGCCTTCGGCGTACTTATTGGTGAGCACCGAGCCGAGCGCCTCCAACACAGCAACCGAGGCGAAGTTTTCACTGGCAATCAGCTCCAACTTCGACTGCTGCCGGCGCAGCTCTCCGACAAGCGCTCGGTACAGCTCCGGATCCTGGCGGGCAACGTGCTCGTACATTGCTCTCCTGCGGCAGACTTCACGGCATCACCCAGAGAAGGCGGTGCCACTGGTGCGGCGCGCCCGCTCCCATCACCTGCAGTACGTACGCACCCGCTGCCATAGCGGGCAGTCGGAGACGAACCCGACATTCCCCCTGCAACGTAGTGTTGCGGGCAAGCTCCTGCCCCAGTAGCGTCAACAGGCGCACAGTTGCACCACGCACACACCACTGCGGCGGTAGCTCCACAAGTAGCATCCCCGACTGCAGCTCGTAGCGAGGCTGGGAATCCGCTTCTGGCTCGACCGAGCTCGGTCCGCGCAGGCATTCCACCCCCTCGCCGACGGCAGGGTCGCGGTACGCGGTGCAGACCATGGTTGCATCCGAATCCTGGGAGGGACCGAGGAAGCTCACCGTCCACAGCGGGATCGGAGTGGTTATCCCCGGCAGCACCCCCATGCCCAGCGTGACCAGGTCGGGAAGGCTATCGGGGTACTGACGGCGGAAGTCCTGGTAGGCGAGGTTCTGCCGCAGCAGTACCACCAGCGAATCGCTATCCATCCAGCTCGGCGGCAGAGGCTGCAGGAGTATGCCACCGGGCAGCGTGGGAAGCGGAACGCGCTGGGCAATGAAGCCGACAAGTTGTACGCGCACGACGGCATAGGTCGGCGTCGAATCCCCTGCCTGCACTCCGTAGAGCCAGTAGTTCGCCCGCCCGCGCTCCAGGTCGAAGCGTGGGGTGAGCGGCAGGTTCACTCCCGGAACGCTGCCCACGTAGGCAACCCAGAGCGGCTTAGCTCCGGTGAAGCCATCGCGCTGGGCTTGCTGCAGAACCGCCGAAACACCTTGCCGCGCGGTGAAGAACTCGAAGCCTTGCTGTCCCCACGCCGCCGTCGTGAGGAGCACGCCAAGGAGCGCACTGTACCACCGCATCTCTGCTCTCCAGAGCTTGTGGGGCTGCGGCAAAATTAGCACATTCTACGCCCGCTCCGCCCGCACCTTCTCCAGCGCCCATTCGAAGAGCTGCAGGTACTGCTCGGCAGAGCGCCGGATAGAGAAGTCGCACGCCATCGCATTCCGCCGTAACCGCTCCCAGTGTGGCTCAGCTCCGTAGAAGCTCAGTGCGTACTGCACCGTTCCAAAGAGCGCCTCCGGCGTGTAATCGGCAAAGCAGAATCCCCAGCCCGTGCCCGAGATCGGATCGTAGTCGCGCACTGTATCGCGCAGACCGCCAACGGCGCGCACAATCGGGATGGTGCCGTAGCGCAGCGCGTACATCTGCGTCAGCCCACACGGCTCATAGCGCGAGGGCATCAACAGGAAATCCGCCGCGGCAATGATGCGGTGCGCCAGGGGCTCGTTGTAGCCTATGTACACGAACACCTGCCGGCTGTAGCGGCTTGCCAAGTAGCGGAAGAAGCTCTCATAGTGCCCTGCCCCGCTGCCCAGCAGAGCGAACCGCACTCCCAGATGCTGCACAAGCGGCTCCAGAGCATGCAGCAGCAGGTCAATGCCCTTCTGGTCGGTCAACCGTGTCACCATTCCCAGCAGTGGAACGGGGGCTTGCGCCTCAGCTTCCGGCAGCCCTGCCCATTCGGTCAATAGGCGCTGCTTGTTGAGCTCCTTCCCCGCCAGGAACTCCGCCGAATACGGCACCGGCAGGTAGCGGTCCCGTTCTGGCGACCACTCCTCGTAGTCCACACCGTTGAGAATGCCCACAAGGTCCGCTCCGCGGACCGAGAGGACGCCTTGCAGCCCCTCCCCCAGCGCCGTATGGCGAATCTCCCAGGCGTAGCTCGGGCTAACGGTGCTGAGCTTGTCTGCTGCGAGGATGCCCACCTTGAGCAGGTTCACCGCCCCGTAGTACTCCCACAACGACCCGGGATAGAACTCCTCCCAGGGGATGCCCAGCAGGGGCAGTACCCGTGCCGGATCGGTGATGCCCTGGAAAGCCACGTTGTGCACGGTGAGCACGGAAGCGGTCTTGTAGAACTGAGGGGTTCGCCGGTAGAAGCGGCGCAGCAGCTCAGCTGCCACCGCGGTGTGGTAGTCGTGCACGTGGAGGATATCGGGCGAAAATCCCAGCACTTGGGCAAGCTCCAGTAGTGCCCGAGAGAGGAAGATGTAGCGCCGGTCGTTATCGGGGTAGCCCTCCGGGTTGCCGTAGATGCCCTCGCGGTCGAAGTAGTGCGGCGCATCCAGCAGACATACGCGCGCGGCGCTCTGCGGTAGCGTTCCCAGCCACAGGCGGGCGTATTCGACGGTCTGCCCCATGGGGACTGCAACCGCCGGCTCGATCGGCTGGAATCCCCACTCAGGAGCGTCGATCATGCGGTACTTGGGCAGCACCACCAGCACCCTGTGCCCCATTGCCGCCCACTGGCGTGCCAATGCCGCAACGACATCGGCGAGTCCGCCTGCTTTGGCAAATGGCGCCAGCTCCGCCGCACCCACCAAGATGTTCACGATCCCCCCTCGAGCACGTGGCACAGAAAGGCTTGAGCACCGGGCAAGCGCTCCCGCAGTTGAAGTGCCCGCTCGGCGTGCTCAACGCTCCGGAACACCGCAAAGAGCGCTGAGCCCGTCCCGCTGAGTCCGGCATACGCAGCCCCGCATTCGTAGAGTGCCCTCTGGAGTTCGCCCAGCATGGGGTAGTGCGGCAGGAGCACTGACTCAAAGTCGTTGCAAAAATAGCGCGGGAGCTGCTCCGGAGCGGAGGCAATCTCGGCAAGCACCCCTTCCCACTCCTGTGGCGGCGCAACTCGGTGTGGCGGCGGCACCTGCCGGAGCTGGGCGTACGCCCACGCCGTGGAGATGGAGAAGCCGGGGTAGAGCACCACAATCGGGTACGGGAAGCGCAACTGGACTGGCTGGAGCCGTTCCCCACGCCCGCGCACAATTGCCGGAGTCGGATGCAGGAAGAAGGGCACATCGCTCCCCAGCTCAGCAGCGCAGTGCGCAAGCTCCTGCGCGGGCAGCTCCCGTCCCCAGAGCCGCTGCAGCAACAGCAAGCACGCCGCGGCATCGGAGCTGCCCCCGCCCAGTCCGGCACCTACGGGAATCTGCTTGCGAACCCATATTTTTGCGCCAGTAGCGATACCGAGCCGCTGTTGCAGCTTCCGCGCTGCTTGCAGCACGAGGTCGTTGGCAAATTCGTGCGCGGGCGTGTACTCGACGCTGAGCTCGGGTGCAACCTCCGCACGGAGCTCATCCCAGAGCGTGATGGGAAGGAAGAGGCTCAGCAGCTCGTGGTATCCATCGTGGCGGCGCCCCAGGATCCAGAGCCCTATGTTGAGTTTCGCGGGCGTCCGCAGCTGGAGTATCATAGCTCTTTGCGGCGCAGATGTACGTCGGCACGCGGCAGAGTGTGGGGATTGCGCCAGGGGATATCCCTTTGCGGAGCGAGCTTGTCCGCAAGGGTATCCACCTGCTCTCGCTCTCGATTCCGATCGGCTACAGCGCGGTCTCGCGTGAGACGGCGCTGCTCATCCTCATCCCACTGGCGGCAGCCTTTGTAGCGGTGGACATCCTGATGCACTGGGTCAGACCCGTGCGCCTGTGGTTCCTGCGCTGGTTTGGCTTCCTGCTGCGCCCTCATGAGCTTGAAACCGATCGGCTGCTGCTCAACGGCGCTTCGTACGTGCTGATCTCAGCGTGCCTGTGCGTGGCAATCTTCCCAAAGGTGGTGGCGGTGACGGCGTTTGCCGTGCTGATCATCGCCGATATCGCCTCAGCACTGGCAGGCAAACTCTGGGGACGCCATCGCTTTTTGGACAAATCCGCCGAGGGAACACTTGCCTTCTTCCTGGCTGCAACTGCAACCGTTGGGGTGACCGGCTGGCTGCTGAGCGCTCCTTGGACCTTCTTTGCCGCAGGAATTCTCAGCGTCGCTGTCGGGAGCCTGGTCGAAGCAGCCTCCATCCGGCTGCGCATGGACGATAACCTCTCCATCCCGCTCAGCATCGGCGCAGTGCTCTGGGGCTTAGGATGGCTTGCCGAACGGCTCCTGGGGGCGCCATTCCTGCACCTGCTCTGAAGCAGCATCGGTTCCCAGCAGCGCGTCAACGAAGGATTCGGGGTGGAATGGGAGCAACTCCTCGGCGCCCTCGCCCACACCGACGTAGCGGATCGGGACACCAAACTGCGCTGCCACAGCGAACGCCATTCCCCCTTTGGCACTGCCATCGAGCTTGGTGAGCACCACCCCGGTCAGCGGCAAATGGCGGGCGAATCCAGCGGCCTGAAGGAGAGCATTGTGCCCAGTTGCGGCATCCAGCACCAGGAAGACCTCGTGCGGTGCTGTGGGATCGAGCTTGCGCAGGACGCGCACGAGCTTCTCCAGCTCCGCCATCAACGGGGTTTTCGTGTGGAGGCGTCCAGCGGTGTCCACAATCAGCACGTCGGCGGCACGGGCTTGAGCGGCGCGGAGTGCATCGTAGGCAACGGCAGCCGGGTCAGCTCCGTACTGCTGCCGAATCAGGGGAATCCCCAGCCGCTCTGCCCACTGCGCGAGCTGCTCGATGGCGGCGGCGCGGAAGGTATCGGCAGCGGCAAGAAGAGGCTGCTTTCCCAAGCACTTCCAGCGCCACGCCAGCTTCGCCGCCGTCGTTGTCTTCCCGGACCCGTTCACCCCCACCACGAGCACCACCGTGGGGGTCGCGGGGAGCTGCTCCGGAGGAGGCGTTGGCAACAACTGCAGAAGCTGCTGCCGCAGCAACGGCTTGAGCTCCTGTGCCGTGCCGCGCTGTTGGCGGAGGTATTGGAGAAGGCGCTCGGTGAGCTCCACCCCGACATCGGCACCCAACAGAATGCGTTCGAGCTCCTGCAGGAATGCCTCCTGCGAAAGGTCCGGGCGACTCAAGAGCTTCTGGAGTGGTGCACCGAGGCGCTCCCGCGTGTGCGCGAGCCGCTCGGAGAGCACCCGCAGCCCCCGCTGAAGTTGCTCTCGGAGGGACATCGAAGGGCAGCCGCGCTCAATCCGGCTCGATGAGGAACAGCACCTGGTTGTACTCGACGGGTTGCCCGTTTTCGACGAGGATCTTCACGACTGTGCCGGCAATGTCGCTTTGGATCTCGTTCATGAGCTTCATCGCCTCGATGATGCACAGCGTGGTGCCCGGAGTCACGTGGCTCCCCACTTGGACGAAGGGCTCCGCGTCGGGTGCGGGCGCGCGGTAGAAGGTTCCGACAATCGGTGAGCGAATCTCGTGCAAGGGCTTTTCGGGCTTGGCAGCAGGCTCAGCCGGCGCTGCTGGTGGCACCGGAGCAGCCTCCGCCGGGGCAGCAGCCTGTGTAGTGGCGGCGGGCAGCGAGTTCGGATTCGGCACTGGCAGAGCCCCCGGTGGGGCGTACGGGATGAAGATCGGCGCCGGTGCAGACGGCGCCCCCGCTGCTGTATCCTTCGCCTGTTTGACGATGTGCAGCTTGATGCCCTCCTCCTCGATGATGAGCTCCGTTGCCGTGCTCTCGTCGAAGATCTTGAGCAGCTTGCGCAGATAGCCCAAGTCCATCCGGGCGCCCGCAGCCGTGGAACTGCTCTACTCCTTGACGCGCTCGACGTACTCGCCGGTGCGCGTGTCCACGCGGACGATATCCCCTTCGTCCACGAAGAGCGGGACCTGAATCGTGGCTCCAGTCTCCAGGACCGCCGGCTTCATTGCCGTCGTCACGGTATTCCCTCGCACGGCGGGCTCGGTCTGCACCACCCGCAGATTCACATGGGGCGGCAGCTCGACCATCACCACTTGCCCTTCGTGGAAGACCAGATTGACCGTCTGCCCTTCGACCAGGAAGCGCTCAGCTCCTCCGAGAAGGCGCTCCTCGACGGGGATCTGCTCGTAGGTCTCCGTGTCCATGAAGACGTAGAGCGTGCCGTCGCGGTAGAGGAACTGATGGGGGCGATGCTCCAGGCGCGCGAACTCAATCGGCGTTCCGGAGAGGAACTTGTTCTCCAAGAGGCGCCCGTTGCTCAGGTTGCGCATCTTGACCTGGTAGAAGCCGGGCTTGTTGCCCGGTGTGCGGTGCTCGACCTCGAGCACTTCGTAGAGCTCGCCTTCGTAGCGCACAATTGCCCCTACGCGCAGGTCCGAAGTCGTTCCAATCATGGTCCCTTCGAGGCTCAACACACCCGAGGAGGTCCCGGGCGGATTCGAACCGCCGTACGAGGTTTTGCAGACCTCTGCCTGACCGCTCGGCCACGGGACCGGCTTGCACACATGCAAAATTACGCCGCCCTCCGCAGACGCCGGAGCTACGAATCCACTTCGATGCTGAAGGAGCGCCCCCACCAGCGCAATGGGACATGCTCCCGACGCCACTGCTCCACAGCATCCCAGTCATCGGAGGAGAGCCCTATCCAGTGCTGCCAGAATGCCTCCTCCGCTTGTGCATACGCTGGGGCATCCTGCTTCCGATACGCCTGTAGCACCGCCGCAGCCAGAGCTCCCAACTGCCGGATCTGGGGCGAGGAATGCGCCTGTGCCCATTCCACAAACTCTTCGGCACCGCGGAGCCGTTCGGCTTCCACTTTCGGCAGCTTCCGGGCTTTGGGTTCCCCGCAGCCGCAGTCGCAACTGAGCAACCCACCCGATGCCCACGGTGTCCCACAGTGCGCCCGGCACCAGCCTCCCAGAAGTGCCCGAGCCCGCGCGGTGCCCTCCTCCTGCTCTCTCCAGTACTCGCGCGCTGCCTCCGTCGGCAAGTCCTTGAGCTCTTGCCGCAGCTCCTCGAGCTCCTGCCTGAGCTCCCGGAACACGGGCTCGGGAAGCCCTCTGAGAAGCTCCACACCGATGACCCCCGCTATGAGGGCGGCAAACAGCCCAACGCCTGCAACCACCAGCAGCAGCGGGAGAAGAAGCAACACCAGCACAAGCGCAACGGACAGGAGCAACACGATTGTCATCTCCGGCCTCCCGAGCTATAGCACCTGCAGCGGCGAAATTAGCAAACCGCCCGCCTCTACCTGCCCTCCTGCACAAAGGGCGGGGGCACGACAGGCAACTTCGGTACATCACCCTCGCGCGGGCGAACCTCCAGCTCCTCCAGCAGCACATCCGGCACAATGAGCGATACCGGCAGGTAGGGCATCTCGCTGCCGGGGGCGGCCGCCGGGGCAAGGTAGTTGTACGCAATCCGTCGCTGCGATACCGCAACGATATCGCGCAAACTCCGCAGCACAACGCCCACCGCATCGCAGGGCTGGAGCAACTCCTCCCGCCCGTCTGGGTAGACGCGGTAAAGCTCCAGCAGCGCAAGCGTTCCCTCGCGCACAAACGGCGGATAGGCTCCCAGCGTCGTCCGCGCCAGGATGGTTTGCACGATGTTGATGTTCGCTACCGAGCGGACCACAAGACCGTAGCTGAGCCCACGTTCGCGCAGTAGCTCCAGGAAGCGCTCCCGCAATTGGGCTGCGGGCAATGCCGTATCGCTGGCAATCTCCAGCACCCCTGGCATCGGAGCACCAGCACGGTTGTGCCCACCCGGCGTCTGGACCCACCGCACAGGGACTCGCGTTGTCAACAGCCCGCGGGCAACCCCACCGACGACAACGGCGACGGATTCCGCCGCCATCCCCTCGTCATCCACGCAGAAGGAGCCCACCAGCGGGGTGCCTTCAAAGGTGCGCCGGCACGGTGTTGCCCACACCGAGAGGAACGGCGGCAGCACCCGCGTCCCCAGCCGCTGCTGCAATCCCCGCATCCGTCCCCCAACGGGCAGGAATTCCGACATCGGCTCCCGCACCGCGACGACATTCGGCACAAAGGCTTGGGCAAAGAGCTCCCCGGCAGCTCGTCCCTCAAAGAGGACCGGACCCACGTACGGCTCCTCCAATGCCGGTGCATTTCGCTGCGACTCCAGCCGCTGCGCAAGCAGCCGGACCGCCCGAATCAGCGAATCGCGGGAGGGAAGCTCCTGCGGCGTGCGCACGTAGACCGAGTAGTACTGCGCCAGTGGGGTACCATCGCGCCCCTGCGCGTAGGCAACCACCTCCAAGCCGGTGAAGAGCTCGGTCTTGACCGCCCGGCGCCCTTCGCTGTTGCAGTACCACGTCTGCGCCGGAAGGTACTCAAACCCCACTGCCGATGCCGTAAAGCGCGGATAGTCGCGGAAGATCGCCGAAAGCTCCCGGCACAACTGCTCGATGGCGTGCCGGGCAACCGTTGGCACGGGCAGCGTATCCAGCAGCGTATCCGGCGGAAGCAGCCGGAAATCCGGCGTGGTATCGCGTCGGATGCGAGTGCGCACGAGATTGAGCTTGCGCGCATAGGCTTCCACCGCCTCTTTGTATGCAGCATCGGTTGCCAACCAGAGCTCGCGGCGCAGCGTCAGCTCATCCAGTTCGAGTGGAATCGGGCGCCTTTGCCAGGGTTCGCGCCCCTCCGCTGCACCGAAGAGCAGAAAGCCCACCTGTGCCACGTTAGTGTTGTCCAGTTCCGGACTGCCCACGCGCATGCCAACGGTCAGGCGCAGCGAAGGCTCGGCAACCGAGCGTGTGACCGTTCCCAGCACCGCCTGCACCACCAGCGCCGAGCGGTACTGCAGCCGGTACTCGATGTAGTACGGCGCCGGGGCATTCTCCGCAGCCAGCTGCCGCAATCCGCGCTCCAGCTCCCGCTCCATCGCCCGGAAGACCACCGGCGATGCAGGCGGCTGCCATGGCTGCGCAATCGCCCCAGCAGCAATACACCCCAGAAGGAGCAGCGTTCGCATCACCCTCTCCTACGGCTGAAGGGACGGCGGAGGAAGGAGCGGAGGACGCTCGTCGGATTTGGCTTTCTTCTGCACCTCGATGCGCGCAATCAGCAGGCTGGGCGAACTTGCCGAAACCGGAACATTGCCCGATTCAGCACCGCAGATGCCATTGAAGACGCCCACATCGCTCCCCGCTGCCACAATGTTCGCAAACGCCGTCAGCGGCGTCCCAATCAGGTCCACACCACGGACCAGCTCATCGGGGCGCCCGTCGGCGTAGACTTTGTAGACCACCAGCGGCAAAACGTTGAAGGCGTTCGGAATCGTGCGCGCCGTGAAGGTGAAGCCCCCTTCCACGCTTTCGAACAGCAGTCCGAACTCCTTCCCCTGGCGACGGCACTCCTGGCGGAGCTGCTCGCGCAATGCTTCCGGCGAGACGGCTTGCCGCGCCACGACGATGAGATTGGACTGCCGCGCCGTCGGCTGCAGCCCCGGCTGCGCGCGCCCGTGCCCGTTGGAGGTGGAGGCTCCCGGGATCGGCGTCCGGCTGGTGAGGAACTGCTTCAACACCCCGCGTTCAACCACCGTGACCGGGCGTGCTGGGATGCCCTCATCATCGTAGCGGTAATGCCCTGCCAGAGAAACTCCGTTGAGCTCGCGCCGCAGCGGGTCAAAGAGCACGTCCAAAAACTCCGGCAGAATCCGCTGCCCGAGCAGGTCACGCAGCATCTGTGCCGAGCGTGGGTCCTTTTGGCGCTCCCCTTCGACTCGGTGCCCCAGAATCTCGTGGAAGAACACCCCGGCAGCCTCGCCGCTGAGAATCGCCGGTCCGGTGTAGGTCTCCAGCACCGGGGCACGGCGCAGCCGCTCCAGCAGCTCGATCATGCGGGCAATATCGGACTCCACCACCGCAGTGCTGGGCAGCTCGTCGGGATGATGGGCGAAGTAGGAGCGGTACAGCGGCAGCTCCATGCCGTCATCGGCTCGTGTGCGCGCCGAAACGGTGAGGAAGACCGTGCGCTCGCCCCAGCTCAGCTCTGTGCCTTCGCTGGTGACCAGGGTTTTGTGAACCTGCTGTACGCGGAAGCTCACCCGATGCGCCAGAATCCACTCGTGAGGAGCAAACCGAGCGGAGAGCCGTCGCACAATTTGCCCCCATCGGGCGGTGTCCACCGGCGTTGGAGTGAAGCTCTGCCGGAAGCGCTGCGGCTGCTCCCGTGAGAAATCCGCAACGGTATCCTCGCTGATGCGGACGCTGCGGGCAGCAAGCACCTTGCTGTACTGCTCGGCAGCACGCTCGTAGGCAGCCAGCGTCGCCTGCCAGAGCAGCTGCCGAATCGCGCGTGGGTCATCCTGCAGCGGCAGTTCGACCGCAGGGGTTGGCAGCGCGACCATCCCTGCAGCATCCTGCAGCGGGTGGGTGTTGTCCAGCTCATAACTGCCCACACGCAGTTCAACTCCCAGCAGCCGCGTCCGGTTCTGCGAGGCTTGGAAGAGCTTGCCCCCCTGCGCCTCGATGACGGTCGAGTGGATGTCCCAGACCCGGTAGGCAAGGAAGTACGCCGGTTGCGGCTGCTGCCGCAGCAGTGCCATCGAGCGCTGAAGCTCCTGCCGCAGAATCCCCACCAGGTCCTCCGCCCGGAGGATGCCGGCACTCACTATCGCCACCACGACCAGTACGCGCCTCATCGCCCCTCCTCTTTGGCGAGCTGTTCGGCTGGGAGCTCCAGCGTGGTCCGAGAGCGTACGCGAAGCTCCTCATCGAGCCAGTACACAAATGGGATGCCCGTAGGAATTTCGACCGCAACGATCTGCTCTGGCGTGAGCTGCTCCAATTCCATCACCAGGGCTCGCAGGGAGTTGCCATGCGCCACGATGAGCACATTTTTGCCCGCCCGCAGCTCCGGTTCGATGCGTTCGCGGTAGTACTTCAACACACGGCGCTGCGTATCGGCAAGCGATTCCCCACCCGGCGGGGCAACATCGTAGCTTCGGCGCCACAGGCGGAACTGCTCCTCGCCGTACTGCTGCCGCACCTCATCCTTGTTGAGCCCTTGCAGTTGCCCGTAATGGCGCTCGTTGAGCGCTTCGGAGCGCTCGATGGGGATATCGGCACCGAGCTCCTCGCGCACCAATTCCGCTGTGCGCCAGGCTCGGCGCAGTGCAGAGGTAAAGATGATATCCACCGGCAGCGCCCGCAGGGCTTGCCCCGCGCGCCGAGCTTCGGCTTCGCCCCGAGCGGAGAGGTCCACATCCACCCAGCCGGTGAAGCGATTCTGCCGGTTCCACTCAGACTCACCATGGCGGAGGAGAATTAGTGCTGGCATCTCTGCCCCTTGAACTCCGACGGGAACGCTACGACGTTCACGCCACCAACGGATTGACTCACCGCAGCCCTCTCGGTTCCCCAGGGGAAGCTACCGCGCATCGGCAACCGTTTTGGCAAGCTGTTGCAGCCGCTCCAGCTCCTCCCAGGTGTTGACCCCCTGGAACTGCTCCCACTCCGGCACCAGCTCCGCCCACACGGGCAATCCGTGCTGCACACACAGGGCAACCACATCGGTCAGGTAATACTCCTGCTGTGCGTTGTCCGGGCGCAATTGCGGCAAGAGCCGGTAGAGCCAGGCGGCTTGTGCCATGAGCACGCCAGTGTTGACCTCTCGGAGCTCGCGCTGCTGCGGCGTTGCATCGCGCTCCTCCACAATGCCGACCAGCCGACCCTCTGCGTCCCGCAGGATTCTCCCATAGCCGCGCGGCTCGGGCATCAGGGTGCTGAGCAGGCTCACCACTGTACGGTGCGCTTGGTGCGCATGGTGCAACTGCTGCAACACCGCTGCCCGCACCAGAGGGACATCCCCAGGAAGCACCAGCACATCGCCGGGGAAGTGCTCCAGCATCGGTGCTGTTTGCCAGACAGCGTGCCCTGTACCACGCTGCTCCCGCTGCCAGACAAGCTGCGCCTCCTGGAAATGCGCTCGCACGTACTGTTCGACCATCTCCCCGCGGAATCCAACCACAACGTAGAGTGCCTCCGGCGAGAGCCGCTGTGCGGTCTGCAGGACATAGTGCAGGAGCGGACGCCCATTGAGCGGCAGCAGCACCTTCGGCAGCAGCGGATGCCCGATGCGCTTTCCCTGCCCCGCTGCTAAGACCACCACGGCAAGGGGGCGTTCATGTGCCATGGACGAGCTCCGCTCCGAGCACCTGCCGGCTCAGTATGCGGTTATTCGCGTCCACCGTGACAAGCACCGGCGCGTGCTGACGCAGCTCCTCCTCGCCGAGCAGCGCATACGAGAGCACGATGAGCTCATCCCCGGCAACCCCTTTGCGGGCGGCTGGACCGTTCAGGCACACAATGCCGCTTCCGGCGGGTTCGGGGATAACGTAGGTCTCCAGCCGTTCGCCGTTGTTGATGTTCAGCACGGTCACCTGTTCGTACGGCAGCAGTTCGGCAGCCGCCATCAGCTCTGCATCCAGCCCGATGCTGCCCTCGTAGTACAGATTTGCCGCCGTCACGCGCAGGCGCTGCACTTTGGACTTGAGCAGAATACGCAGCATCTTCCCCGCAGGAATGGTCAACCGGCACTCTGTGACGAAGCACGTACGAATTTTGTCCCCAGCAGCTCCCCAAGCGCTTCCTCCAGCCGAGCATAGGCAAACTGGAAGCCCTCTGCACGGAGCCGGAAGGGTTCGGCACGCTGGCTTGCGACTAAGGCATCCGCAAGCTCACCGTACCGCAGGCGGAGTGCCCACACGGGCACCCGCAGCCAACACGGACGTCCCAGCAGGCGGGCAAGCTCGCGGCAGAACTCCCGGAAGCGCACGATGCCGGGTGCGGCGACATTGTACGCTCCCGACGCCGTCGGGGTCTCCAGAGCCCACGCAAACGCAGCAACCACATCCGCCCAATGCACCCACGGGAACCACTGCTGCCCGCTCCCGAGCGTTCCGCCCAAGAAGCTGCGCATCACCGGCAGCAACTGTGCCAGAGCTCCCGCCCTTGGGTCCAGCACCACTCCCAAACGCAAGCACACCACGCGCACCCGCGGAGCGGCTTCCTGCGCCGCAGCCTCCCACTCTTGGCACACCTTCGCCAGGAAGTCCTTCCCCGGCGGGCGCTCCTCCCGGCAGAGCTCCTCGCCACAGTCGCCGTAGTAGCCAACAGCAGAGGTGGACACCAGCACCTGCACCGTCTGCCCCCACTGCTGTAGGGCACGCACCAGACGCCGCGTGAGCTCGACTCGGCTGGCAACGATCTGCGCTTTGACCGCTGGAGTCCAGCGTCGCGAGATCGGCGCCCCTGCCAAATTGCAAACGCCCCAGACCTGTGCAAAGGCTTCCGCCGGTGGAAGCTCCTCCCGTCCTGGCTCCCAGGCAAATAGCTCCACCTGCGGCGGAAGCACCCGAGCAGCACGTTCGACCGAACGCACCAGCGCACGCACGCGGAAGCCGCGGCGCTGTAACTCCGGCACCAGGCGCTGCCCGATGCTCCCGGTCGCGCCCGTTACGACAATCCGGCGAGCCTCTGCCATTGAGGATGCCAGGAGCTCACTCCTCTGCGCTGGTCACCCAGAGCTTGACCGTTGCCACCACTTCGGGATGCAGCTTGATTTTGACCTCGAAGGTACCCAGGGAGCGGATCGGCTCCTCCAGCACGATGGCGCGCCGATCGATGGTGAACCCACGCAGGCTGAGCTCATCGGCAATCATCTGCGGTGTTACCGACCCAAAGAGGCGCCCCTCTTCGCCCACCCGCATCGGGATGGAGAGCACCAACTGCTCCAACTGGGCAGCCAGCTCCTGTGCCGAGATCCGCTCGCGCTCCAGACGGCGCTGATACTGGCGCTTCTCCTGCTCCAGACGGCGAATCGCCCCCTCGGACGCGTAGTACGCCAGCCCGCGCGGAATCAAGTAGTTGCGCGCATACCCATCGCGCACCTCGACGATATCGCCCATCTTGCCCAGGTTCTCCACGTCCTGCCGCAGGATGACCTTCATGGCACGCTCCCGTCGTTAGACTTCCTCGTCCTCCTCGGATTCCGACTCCTCCTCGACCTCCTCCTCTTCTGCCTCCTCTGCGAACTCATCGGCAAGAGGCTCGGCAGGTTTGGATTCCACAGGGATGACCTGCCCGCCCTGCAGAGGATGCTGCCGGCGGTACTCCAGGATCTGCGGCGTAATCTGCAGCGTCAAATGGCGCAGGAGGTTCTCCTCCAGCAGGAAGAGCCGCTCCAGCAGGGGAATTGCTGTCGGATGCGCCTCGTAGGCGAAGTAGACGTAGTAGCCGTTGTTGCGCTTCTTGATGGGATAGGCAAGGCGGCGCCGTCCCCACTCCGTCATCAGCAGGATCTCCCCGCCGTGCGATTCGATGTACTCCTTGAGCCGGTCAATGGTGGCGCGGATGTCCTCGTCCTCGATTGCGGCGTTGATGATCGCCGTCGTCTCGTACAGTCGCCGTGCAACGCTCATGCAGAGCTTCTCCGGATGTGGAACCTTCCACAGCCGCTCTCTTCGGAAGGAGCGGCAGAAGCTGTACAAAATTACGACGGACTCCCCCGATGCGCACTACGAGCACGCAGTTCCAGCGGGCAAAGTTGTAATTTTGCGTTCCCGTGCCTTCAACAGCGGAACTCGAATGGGAGCATCCGAAGAGCTGCTGTCAACCTCTGAGCAGGCTGCCGAGCACCCAAGCCCGGAGCCCCTCCCCGCGGCAGCGGAGTCCTCTGCAGCACCATCGTTGCGGCTTGCGCTTCCGGAGGAGACCGTCGCGGAGCTCCGGCGCCTCATTGAGGAGCACGCTATCGTCGAGGTAGAGGTGCTCGAGCGCATCCGCGGAGGGCTGCGCGTACAGTACTCCACGCCGGATTCCACGCTGCCCGGCTTCTTGCCGACATCGCTGGCAACGGCGAAGCGCTACCCAATGGAGCAGGAGCTGCGCGAACTCGTTGGGCAGCGCCTTCACGTCGTCATCCACGAGCTCCGACCTCAGGAGGACGGCACGGTGACCATTATCTTCAACCGGCAGCGCTTCCTGCAGGACCTGGCGCTGGCGCGTCTCCAGGAGGGGCAGACCGTCGAAGGCGTGATTACGCGTCTGAGTACCGCCGGAGCATTCGCCGATGTCGGCGGTATCGAGGGGTTCATCCCCAACGCAGAATTGGACCACCGGCGCATCCACTCCGCTCAGGCAGTGGTGAAGATTGGCGACCGGCTCCCATTGAAGGTGCTCTCCATAGACCTTGCCAACCGCCGGGTCAAGCTCAGCCGCAAGGCGCTGCTCCCATCGCCATGGGAGGACGCAGCCCAGCGCTATCCCGTCGGCAGCCGTGTTCGGGGCAAGGTGCTCCGCGTCACCCCACGTGCTGCCATTGTGGAACTTGAAGATGGCATCGAGGGGCTTGTGCCGCTGAGCGAGCTCTCGTGGACCCGACGTCCGCTCCATCCGGCAGAGCTGCTCCATGCCGGGCAGGAAGCCGAATTCGTAGTGCTGGAGCTGGAGCCCGAACGCCAACGCTTGGTGCTTAGTCTGCGCCGCACCCAGCCCAATCCCTGGGAGGAAGCCGCAGCGCGGTACCCCGTCGGTAGCCGCATCTGTGTGCAGGTGCGCCGCGTGACGGAGACCGCTGCCATTGTGGAGACCGCCGAGGGCATCGAGGGGATTCTGCCGGCGGCTGAACTCTCGTGGGCACGGACACGTCCAGCTCCTGCTGCCCTTCTCAGCCCTGGACAATCGCTGGAGGTGGTCGTTCTGGAGCTCCTGCCACAGCAGCAGCGCCTGGTGGTAAGCCTGCGCCAAGCGCTGCCGAATCCTTGGACAGAGGCGCCACAACGCTACCCCGCCGGGAGCCGCGTTCAGGGCACGGTCCTGCGCCTTACTCCACGAGCTGCCATCGTGGAGGTCGAGCCCGGCATCGAGGGGATCGTCCCGATCGGAGAGCTCTCCTGGACTCGCCGTCCAACCCATCCGGCAGAGCTGCTCTCGGCAGGGCAGAGCGCGGAGTTTGTGGTCCTGCAGGTGGACGCCGAACGGCGGTACCTTCTGCTGAGCCTGCGTCAGGCACAGCCCAACCCGTGGGAGCAGCTCGCCGAACAGCTTGCAATTGGCTCGGAGCACGAAGCGGTCTTCGTCCGCATGGAGACCGCAGGGGCAATCGTCCGCCTGCCCGGCGATGTGGATGCCTTTATGCTCCGCAGTAGCTTCCGGCATCTGCTTCGCCGCACTAGAGAGCCGTGGAAGGAGGGGGACGTACTGCGGGTGCGCGTTGAATCGCTCGTTCCCGAAGAGAGCTCCGCTATCGTTCTACCTGCCGACGTAGCACCGGCAAATGCCGGAGCTCCCGCACGCACCGCTCGGCGGAGTCCAGCTCCTACTCCACGCCCGACGCCATCGGCAGCGAAGGGCACTTCCGAAGCTCCTGCGCGCTCCCGCAGCCGAGCTGGCTCGACGCTGGGCGAGCTGCTTCCGGAGGAGGTGCGGCAGCGTCTGCTGGAGCAATTCAAGCCGTCCTGAGCATTCGCAGCGTGCGCGCTGCCCATAGCAACCACAACCCGCAGAGAGCATGGCGCGCATTGGCTCTGAGATTGCCCACGACCTCACATACGAGCGCAACTACGACTACAACCGCGAGCAACTCCGCATCCTGCAGGCACGCGCCGAACGTATCCGCCAAGGTGGCGGACCAGCAGCCCTGGAGCGGCTCCGCGCCCGCGGCAAACTCCCCGCACGCGAACGCATTGCCCGGCTGATTGACCCCGGGACGGAGTTCCTCGAAATTGGACTGTTCGCCGCCTACGGGATGTACGGCGAATACGGAGGCTGCCCTGCTGCCGGAGTCATCGTCGGGATTGGCATCGTCAGCGGTCGGGAGTGCATCATCGTTGCCAACGACGCCAGCGTCAAGGCGGGGGCGTGGTTCCCCATGACGGCGAAGAAGAACCTGCGCGCTCAGGAGCTGGCGCTGGAAAACCGCGTCCCGATTATCTACCTGGTGGACTCCGCCGGCGTCTTCCTGCCGCTGCAGGATGAGGTCTTCCCCGACCGCGACCACTTCGGGCGCCAGTTCCGAAACAATGCCGTGCTCTCCGCGCTGGGGGTCCCGCAGATTGCCGCCATCATGGGTCCCTGCGTTGCCGGCGGCGCCTACCTGCCCATCATGAGCGACGAGGCGATCATCGTCGAGGGCACGGGCAGCCTGTTCCTGGCGGGACCGGCGCTCGTGGAAGCCGCCATCGGGGAGAAAGCCGATATCGAAGAGCTCGGCGGCGCCCGCATGCACGCCAGCATCAGCGGCGTTGTGGACCACCGCGTCCGCAACGATGAGGAAGCCATCGCGCTCATCCGCTCGCTGGTCAGCAAATTCTCCCCGCTCAAAGGACGCAAGCCGATCTTCGACCGCGCCGAACCCCGCCCACCGGCGTACGATCCGGAGGAGATCTTGGGCATCCTCCCGGCAGACCGCACGAAGCCGTACGACACGTACCAGCTCCTGGCGCGGATTCTGGACGATTCCGAGCTGGACGAGTACAAAGCCGAGTACGGCAAGACCATCATCTGCGGCTACGGGCGCATTGATGGCTGGGCAGTGGGCATCGTTGCCAACCAACGCGCTATCGTGCGCTCCGGTCGCGGCGAACTGCAAATCGGCGGTGTCATCTACTCCGATAGCGCCGACAAAGCCGCCCGCTTCATCATGAACTGCAACCAGCGCGGCATCCCGCTGGTGTTCTTCCAGGACGTCACCGGCTTCATGGTCGGTACCCGTGCCGAGCAGGGTGGCATCATCAAGGACGGGGCGAAGATGGTCAACGCCGTTGCCAACAGCGTCGTGCCCAAGATCACCGTCATCGTCGGCAATAGCTTCGGTGCGGGCAACTACGCCATGTGCGGACGCGCCTATGATCCGCGCCTCATCCTTGCCTACCCCACCGCCCGTATCGGGGTCATGGGCGGTGCTCAAGCCTCGCGGACCTTGCTGACGATTCGGCTGGAGAATCTCAAGCGCGAGGGCAAGACACTCTCGCCCGAAGAGCAGCGCGCACTGCTGCAGGAGATCGAGCAGCGCTACGAAGAGCAGCTCTCCCCCTACTACGCCGCCGCTCGCATGTGGGTGGATGAGCTTATCTCCCCGCTGGAGACGCGCAAGTACATCTCGCGCATGCTCGCCTGCGCAGCGCACAACGACGCCATACGGCACTGGAGTGTTGGGGTGCTGCAGACTTAGTCCCGGCGTAGCTGCGCAATGCACTCCACGTGCGGCGTCTGCGGGAAGAGGTCTACCGGCTGAAGCTGCTCCAGCCGATACACGCGCAGCAGCGTGCGGAGGTCCCGCGCCTGCGTTTCTGGATTGCAGCTCACGTAGACCAACCGCGCTGCCGGGCGCTCCAGCAGCGCCTGCAGCAGCCTCCAGTGGATGCCCGCCCGGGGTGGGTCAACCACGATCAGGTCCGGCTCCGGAAGCTGCTGCAGTAGCGCACGGGCAGCCGCCCGATGGAGGTCCGCTGCGTACCACTCCACGTTCGCGATCCCATTGCGCTGGGCATTGAGACGGGCATCCCGGATGGCATCCTCCACCAACTCAATGCCCACCACTGCGCGCATCTGCTGCGCCAACAGGAGTGCGATGACTCCAGCGCCGCAGTACAGATCCCAGCCGATCTCGTGCGACTGCGGCTGGCACAGCTCCAGAATCCGCCCGAAGAAGCGCTCCAACTGCAAGCGGTTGACCTGGAAGAACGCAAACGGAGAGATCCGCAGCCGCAGCCCACAGAGCTGCTGCTCGATCACCCCGTCGCCGAAGAGAACGGTGGGCTCACCGTACGACACCGGCGACCACGTATCGTTGCGCACGTGCACGATGGTCCGGACCTGCGGGAAGCGGCTCGGCACCTCGCGCGCCAGCCACTGCAGAAATTCCCGTTCGGACTCCCGCTGCGGCGTTACCGTCACCACCAGCACCATCCATTGCGGCGGAGGCTCAGCAAAGCGCAGTACAATGTTGCGCAGGAACCCTTCGTGGCGCTGGTAGTCGTAGCCGCTCACTCCATGCTGCCGCGCCGCCTGGCGGATGCACTCCAGGATTTGATTTGCCGGCTCCGGCGGCAGCAGGCACCGCTCAATCTCCACCACCTGGTCGAATCGCCCGCGCGCATGCAGCCCAATTCGGATGCCCCGCTCCGGATCGGGCACCGCGGTGAATTCCATCTTGTTGCGGTACTGCAACGGCGCCGGCGACGGCAGGATGGGATGCAGTGGCACGGATTCCAACCCCAGCGCTTCAAACGCTGCTCGCACGCGCTCCTCCTTGCGCCGGAGCTGCTCCTCGTAGGGCACATCCTGCCAGAGGCACCCTCCACAGTGACCGAAGTGGATGCACACCGGCTGCATCCTTGGGCGCACGCGCAGCTTGTACACCAGCTCGCAGACGGATAACGTCTAAGCCGCCTGCACCCGTGTAGGAACGCCATGCCACAGCCCCCGTGGAGAGTAACCGTTGTGACAAACCTGCTACCGCCGTACCGACGGGCGCTCTACACACGGCTACAGCAACGTCCGGAGATTGCCCAACTGCAGCTCCTCTTGCTGGCGCGGAGCAGCCAACGGCGCTATCCCTGGGCAATCCCACCTTCAGCTGATGGGCTTCAGATTAGCGTACTCCCCGGCATCAGCGTCCAAGGAGCCACCGAGTGGGTGCTCCACCTGAACTGGGGCATCGCAGCCCGGTTGCGCTCCAGTGCTCCCGACCTGCTGGTGCTGTCGAACTACGATGCTCCGGCGTACTGGCGTGCGCTCCTCTGGGCACGGCGCCGCTGCCCGACGGTGCTCCTGTTTGAATCCTTCGCCGGAAGCTCCACTTACCGACAGGGGCTGATCGCCGCGCTCAAGCGCTTCTTCCTGCGCCGTGTGGACGCCGTTGCCGCCTTTGGAACTCAAGCCGCCCAATGGGCACACGCCCTTGGGGTGCCGACCGAACGCATCGTCACGGGCATCAACACTGTGGACATGGAGTGGTACCGCACGCAAGCCCTCCGCTGGGAGAGCTCTGCAGAGCTGCAGCGCGCCCGCGAACGTTATCCCGTCGAGGGGTTGCTGCTGTACGCGGGTCGGCTCCTTCCGCACAAGAACGTTGCGGCAGTACTTCATGCGCTCGCGCTCGCAGGCACTCCGGAGCTTGGGCTCCTCATCATTGGGACCGGACCGGAGCAGCCCGCGCTGCAGGAGCTGTGCCGTCGGTTGGGGATAGCCCAGCGCGTGTGGTTTCTGCCTCCCCAGCCGCCGGAACAGCTTCCCTTCTACTACGTCCTGGCGGATGCCTTGGTCCTGCCCTCTCGGATTGAGCCTTGGGGATTGGTCGTCAACGAAGCGCTGGCGTGCGGGATGTACGTGCTCTGCTCTCGGCGTGCCGGAGCAGCGTACGACCTAATCCAACCCGGCTGGAACGGCGAGCTCTTCGACCCGGATGTACCGGAGGAGTTAGCTCACCACCTCCGTGCCCTGCCTGCCCAGTTGCCCGCGCTGCGGGCACGGCGGGAGCAGATTCGCCAGCATGCCTGTAGCACCTTCTCTCTGGAGCAGCTCGTCGATACCATGTGGCGCGCCTTTGCCCTTGCCAGCCAATCCCGATGAGGCGCATCCTGCAGTTCAACACACACTACAGTGGCGGGGGCGCCGCCGCCATCGCTCGCACGTTGCACCAGCGCTTGAATGCGCTGCCGGGCTATGAGAGCCTCTTCGCCTACGGTCGCGGTCCGGAGAGCACCGATCCGCGCGCCGTGCGCTTTGCCCTCACCGCCGAGGTATACCTCCATGCGGCGCTTGTGCGGCTCACAGGGCTCCAGGGCTACGGAAGCTGGTGCTCGACCCTCCGCCTTCGCAGGCTCATCCAGACATGGCAGCCGCACCTTGTGCACGTGCACAACCTCCACGGCTACGTTGTGGACCTCTCCCTTGCCCGATGGCTGGGGCAGCGCCGCATCCCCGTGGTATGGACCCTGCACGATGCTTGGGCGCTCACCGGACGCTGCGCGCATCCCGGGGAATGCACCCGGTGGGAGTCCGGCTGCGGTCACTGCCCGCGCATGTGGGCATATCCCCGCGCCCTTGTGGACAGCTCCGCCTGGATGTGGAGCCGCAAACGACGCCTCTTGGGAGCGGATTGGCAGCCCTGGATTGTCACCCCATCCCACTGGTTAGCCCGGTTGGTTCGCCAGGCTACGGGCGACCGGCTCCCCATCCGCGTTATCCCCAACGGGGTTGATACGGAGCGCTTCCGCCCCGCGCCCGACCGTGCACAGCTCCGAGAGCGGCTTGGCTTCCCGCCAACGGCGCGCATCATCCTGCTGGTCGCAGCAAAGCTTGGCGCAGCCGAGAAGGGCGTCCTTCCGCTCCTGGAGAGCCTTGCCCAGGCGAGCACCCCGGAATGGGTCGTTCTCACCGTTGGCACCCCCATCCGGCTGCCCAAGAGTGTGGCCTGCCGGCTGCAAGTTCGGCAACTGGGCTACCTCTCCAGCCCCGAAGCGCTTGCGCAGGCGTACAACGCCGCCGATGTGTTCTGCATCCCTTCGCTCGAGGATACCTTCCCCACAACGGTGCTGGAGGCGATGGCATGCGGTCTGCCAGTGGTAGGATTCCGCACGGGCGGCATCCCGGAGCAGCTCACCGAGGAGACGGGAATCCTGGTACCCCGGGGCGACTTCCGCGCACTCTGCCACGCCCTTGCCCAGATACTGCAGGATGAGGAGCTCCAGCACCGAATGCGCTTCCATGCACGCCAACACGCCGTCCAAGAGTTCTCCCTGGAGCGCTTCCTGCAGCGCTACTGCAGCCTGTACGAGGAGGCGCTGCAGGCGCTCCCCACTACTGCGGTACAGGCTCCGGGCGCGGCTGGGTAACTGGGGTTAGGACCGGCGCCGGAAGAATCGGTGGAGTGGTCTCTGGCTGCACCCTCCGTGCCCTCTCGGGAAGGGAGTCGCGCAGCGCAAGCGAAGTAGTGAGCCCCGTTGGAGTGATCCGCACCGAGCGCACGACCTTGCCCACCGGTCCCAACGGCGGAAGTGGCTCCTCGTTGCGCCATAGCTCGATTCCACCGGCATTGCCCACCGACAGCAGCACATAGGAGCGCGCCTCCCAGAGCCGCTCCTGTCCGGGGTAGAGCACCAACTCCCCACTGCGCCGACCGTCCACGACGACGCTGAGCCACACCGTATCGCGCGCCCGGGCGCGCAAGCGCATCAGCGTATCGGGCTGCGCCGGCTGCCCCGCCGGAGCCAACCACTGCGGCACACCGGTATCGGGACGCACAACGACCTCCGTCGAGCGCTGCAACTGCTCCGACGGAGTCGGGCGCAGGAGGAAGTAGTACACCACCGCCACCGCTGCTCCTGCCAGTGCCCCGTAGATCAGGGCATGGGCAAGGGTCGTGCGGAACTGCTCCGCACCCATGCTGACTCGTACGCTCGTCCCGGCAGCAGGAACGGAGCCACCTCTGGTGGGGACCTTCCCGAAGGCTGCATCCAAGAGCTGTTGGAGCTCCTGCGGCGGGATGCCCAAAAACGCACCGTAGTCCCGTGCAAATGCCCGCATGTACACTGCGGGCAAGTAGGTCAGGTTGCCTTCCTCCAAGGCTTGCAGGACCGCCAAGCGGATTTTGAGCTTTTGGCTAATTTCGCCGAGCCCGTAGCCGAGCTCCTGTCGCCGCGCACGCAGGCGCTCCCCTAAGGTGCCCATCGCCGGATGCCTGGGAAGACGACGCCAAACTTACACAAAGTGTCGCACATACATGCTATCGCGGGAATGGCTCGCTCCTCCATCCGCATCGCTTCCGGACAAGGCTTCTGGGGGGATTGGCTCAGCGCCCCTCTGCTGCAGGTCAGCCGAGGTCCCATCGACTACCTGGTCATGGACTACCTGGCGGAGGTCACGATGTCCATCCTGCAGAAGCAGAAGCAGCGCGACCCCCGCCTGGGCTACGCACGGGACCTTGTGACGGTCTTTGCCGAGATTCTGCCCTACCTGCACGAGCGCAATATTCGGCTCATCACCAACGGCGGTGGGGTCAACCCGACCGCTGCAGCCGAGCGCCTCGTCGAGGTTGCCCGTGCCCAGGGCGTGCGCGGACTGCGCATCGGGGTTGTGCTCGGCGATGACCTCATGCCACGCATCGACGAGCTACTGGCTGCCGGATATGAGATGCGCCACCTGGAGACCGGACAGCCCCTGCGGGAGATTCGCTCGCAGCTTCTGAGCGCAAACGCCTACTTCGGTGCCTTCCCCATCGTGGAAGCCCTCCAGCAGGGCGCTCAGGTCGTCATCACCGGACGCACCACCGACACAGGGCTGACCCTTGCCCCGATGATTTATGAGTTCGGCTGGAGCGAACACGAGTACGACCGCTTAGCCGCCGGCGTCGTCGCTGGGCATATCCTCGAGTGCGGTGCCCAAGCCAGCGGCGGCAACTTCCTGGGCAATTGGAAGGCACTGGACCTGGTCGAACCCGGCTTCCCGATTGTGGAAGCCTATCCCGACGGCAGCTTCATCGTCACCAAACACCCCGGCACTGGTGGCGCCGTCACGCGTGAGACTGTCAGTGAGCAGCTCCTCTACGAGATCGCCGATCCACGCGAGTACATCACGCCCGAGTGCATCGCCGATTTCACCAGCATCCAGCTTGAGGACCTGGGCGATGACCGCGTGCGTGTGTTCGGCATCACTGGTCGCCCTCCAACGCCGTACTACAAGGTCTCGGCAAGCTACGCTGCCGGCTACAGCGCGGTCGGCACCCTGGTCTACTCCGCCCCGGAAGCGCTCGAGCGCGCCCGCCGCGCCGATGAGATCCTACGCAAACGGCTCGAACGGCTGGGATTGCGCTTTGAGGAGATCCGCACGGAGTTCGTCGGATACAACGCCTGCCATGGACCGCTTGCGCGCCCCATCGAGCCCAACGAGGTCATGCTCCGCGTTGCCGTGCGCGCTCCGGACTACGAAACCGTCGACCGCTTCACGCGTGAACTTGCTCCGCTCATCCTGACGGGTCCGCCCGGGGTGACCGGCTTCTCCGGAGGGCGTCCCAAGCCCAGCGAGGTGGTGGCGTACTTCCCCACGCTGATTCCCAAGCACGAGGTGCCGCACTCGGTGGAGCTCATCGAAACATGAGACGGCTGCTGGTGCTGCTGTGCTGCGCGTGCTTGAATGCCTCTGCGGCGGATTCCCTTGCGCTGGCAAGTAGGCTGCTGCCCAAGGGCATGTTCACCGTTGCCGGGCGCCCGCGCGCCACACTGGATGGTGCCCCAATTACCGCTCCCCGCGAGCCCCGTCCATGGCTGCTGCTGGGCATCGGCGGCGGATACGCCGCCGCCCTGACCACATTGCACATCATCCAGCGCAATGCGTGGTGGAAGGAGCCAGGTCCCTTCCAGGTCGTGGAGGACTGGCACTTTGCCCTGCAGGTGGACAAAGCCGGGCACCTCTGGGGAGGCTACGCTATGTCCTACCTGAGCGGCGAACTGCTCCTTGCCGCCGGCGTATCACCCAAGAACGCAACGCTGATGGGCAGCCTCATCGGGCTGCTGTACCAGACGTACGTTGAGCTGGAGGATGGCTTCAGCCGCGACTGGGGCTTCAGCCCTTCGGATGAGATTGCCAACTTCCTCGGCGCCTACTGGTACCTGGCGCAGCACTACTGGCAACCTCTGCAGGCATTCCAGCTCCGCTGGCAGTATGTGCCCGCCCGCTGGACCGGAGAACGCCCCCGAACGCACGGCGGCACCTTCATCGATGACTACAACAGCTCGAGCTTCTGGCTGAGCATTGACCTGTGGCAGCTCCTGCCGCAGCGCTGGCGCGATGCCTATCCGGAGTGGCTCATGCTGAGCATCGGATACGGCGTGCGCAACATCGAAACGGGGCTCCCACCAGAGCGCCGCTATATGCTCGGGCTGGACTACAACTTGGCTGCCCTTCTGCCCGAGGGCACGCCGCTGTGGAACTGGCTGCGCCAAAGCCTAATGCTGTTCAAGCTGCCTGCCCCGGCAGTTGAGTTCGGTCCACACCCGCCGCGCTTCCATCTGCTCTATCCCTTCCGAATACGCCTGGGGCAACTGCGGCTGTGAGCAGCGGCGTGCAGTATTTTTGCACCGGTCCGATAACCGCTACTGCTGCGATGGTACAGGAGCTCTTCACGGCGGAGGAACTCGAGCAGCTCGAGCGCATCGCCGCGCAGTATCCCGAACGACAAGCTGCCCTGCTCCCCGCCCTCTGGATGGTCCAGCGCAAGTACGGCTGGATCTCGCTGGAGCACATGCGCGCTGTGGCACACCTCCTGCAAATCCCCTACGCCCACGTGCTCGGAGTTGTACGCTTTTACACGATGTTCCACACCGAGCCCATCGGACGCTACCACGTGCAAGTGTGCACCAATGTCTCGTGCATGCTGCGCGGCGGAGAGGAGCTCCTGCGGCGAATCGCCGAGCGGCTGGGAATCCAACCGGGTGAACGCACCGCCGATGGGCTCTTCTCGCTGGAGGAGGTCGAATGCATGGGCGCCTGCGGCGGTGCACCCATGATTGCCATCAACGAGGACTACTACGAACACCTCACGCCCGAGCGTGTGGAGGAGCTGCTCGAACAGTTGCGTCACCAAGCCCTTGCAAACGGCGATGAAGCTGCCTCGGCGTGAATTCCTCAGCCGCTGCCTTACGGCAGCGCTTGCAGCGGGCGCCCGCGCCGCACTCCCTGCATCGCTCTGGACAGCGCGGACGGCAACCGCAGCACAGCCTCTCGCCGGTGACCTCATCATCCGGCTGAGTGATTACCCGGAGCTGCAGCAGCTCTTCGGCTCGGTAAAAGTAAGCGTTCCGGATGCTCGCCCACCGGTCCCCCAGCGGATTATCGTCACCCGCACTGGGGCAACGGAGTTCGCCGCCGTCGACGATATCTGCACTCACGCCGGCTGCCTGGTCAATACGTACCGCAGGGACCTCGGCGGCTTGCCCTGTCCGTGCCATGGTGCCCTCTACGCCCCAACGGGTGAGGTGCTGCGCGGACCCGCCCCACGCCCCTTGAACCGCTTCCCAGCTGCTTTGGAGGACGAGCAAACGCTGCGCATCCAGCTCCCTTCGGAGGTTGTGGAGCCAGCCCCTGCACAACTGCTCCATGCCATCACTCCCAATCCCGCCGGCGAATGGATCGCCATCTCCGGTACGCTGCCCAACGCCGGAATCGCCCGCTTCCGCATCTTCAGCGCTTCGGGCAAGCTGCTCCTGGAGTGGCAGCAGTACCTGCCGGAGGGACCCTTTGCCCTGCGATATCCCCTTGCCGGAATAGCACCGGGCGCGTACTGGATTGAGCTCCTGCCGCCGGGGCATCCCCCGCTCCAACGCCCCTTCACAGTGGTGCGATGAATCTGCGTGCAGCGGCTGCGTTGCTCGGTATCGTGCTGCTATGGGGCTGCGAAAGCAGCCTGGTCGAAGAGCCCGGTGGGGCACTGGAGCTGATTCCGGCAGAGCTGGAGTTCGGTTCCGTCCCCCTTGGGCAGTCGAAAACGCTGCGCTTGCTGGTGCGCAATCGAACGGATTCGGCGGTGGTCCTGGCCCCCAGTATCACCGGAGCTGACCGCGCAGCCTTCTCCATCGTTGCACAGCCGGCGGGCACGCTCCCGGCAGGCAGGACCGATAGCCTGCTTTTGCGCTTCACTCCGACCGAAGAGCGCCGCTATACGGCAACATTGCTCATCGGAGAGCCCGCTGTTCGGGTCCCATTGAGCGGGACCGGAGTTCCTCCTGGCGGGATCGGCGCTGGTGAACTCCTTGCCGTTGAAGTCTCCACCGCCCCGCGCCTGGACGGTCGGGCAGATGACCTCGCTTGGCAGAGTACGCCACCGCTGCTCCTGACGCTGCGCCAGGTCGAGCCGCTCGCACAGGACAACCGCACCTTCCGCCTGACGCTCCGTGCCGCCGTGTACCGGGACACGCTGTACCTGCTTGCCGAAATCGAGGACCCCACACCGCACGAGACGCCGAACTGGTTCCGCTTCACCGGCGGTGATGCTGCCTCCGAAGCCAATTGGCAGTTGACAACCCAAGGGCAAGACGGTCTGGCGCTGATGTTCCCCATCGGCGAGGTCTACGGCGACCGCCCCGGAGAACGCTTCGAAACCGTTGGCTGCCTGACCGCCTGTCATCCTACGGCTTCGCTCAATGCCTACGAGGGTGGCAGCTACCCTACGCGCGGACGCCTGGACATCTGGTACTGGAAAGCTGGCACAACCGGTCCCCAAGGCTATGCCGATGACTACATCGCCGAAGGCAGCGACGGACAACGCTTCCCCAACGAGCGCCGCGGCGATATCGGTAACGCCTTCGAAGACCCGAACTTCCCTCCCCGCGGGAGTGGTCCGATGCTCCCCATCAGCATGGCGGGCGGTGACAACGGTGGATTGGACCGCACGCGCTTCCTCTGGCAACCCACAGCCGTTGCGTTCAACCCGCGCGCGCCCAATCCCGCAACCGGGCGCCCCTGGAGCGCCGGCGATGGAGTCCCAGGATGGGCACTCCGAGCGCAGACCAATCCGTTCTCCAGCCGTGGGGATATCCGTGCCCGAGCCCTCCACAGCAACGGAAGGTGGACCGTTGAACTCAAACGCGCCCTCAATACCGGCAACTCCGATGACGTTGTGCTGTACCGCGGACGGTCGATCCCCTTCAGCGTGGCGTACTTCGACAACGTGCGCAAGTATGCACTCTTTGAGTACCTGAATCTGCCCTCCGCTCCACGCCCGGGGCATTTCGGTCCAGACCCGCCGGTGCTCTGGCTGCGGCTGCCGTAAGCCCTGTAATCGCGGCGTTTTTCCTACTTTGCGTTCAACGCTCAACCGCCTGTATGTTCCACAGCACTGCGCCTGCTGACCATGCTCAAGACGCTCGAATACGCAACCGTTCAAAACGGCTACGCCGTTGTGCAGAACGGGCTCACCTACCTTTCGGGCTTCGGGAACGAATTCGCTACGGAAGCGCTTCCTGGTGCGCTCCCGAAGGGGCAGAACTCGCCACAGCGCTGCCCCTACGGACTGTACAACGAGCAGCTCAACGGCACCCCCTTCACAGCACCTCGGCTCCTCAACCGCCGCACGTGGCTGTACCGGATCCGTCCCTCTGTTGTGCATCCGCCTTTCCGGCAAACCCAGCATCCGACGTGGAAGAGCACGCCCTTCAACGAAGTTCCTCCGCCGCCGACACAGCTGCGCTGGGATCCGCTCCCAATCCCTGAGGAGCCCAAGGACTTTATCGAGGGCATCATCACCTACGGAGGCAACGGCGATTTGAGCATGCACAGCGGCTGCGCCGTCCACCTGTACGCTGCCAACCGCTCAATGGAGCGCCGCTACTTCTACAACGCCGATGGGGAGCTGCTCATCGTGCCGCAGCTGGGGCGGCTGCGCATCCATACGGAGATGGGCATTATGGAGGTATCGCCAGGGGAGATCGCCGTCATCCAGCGTGGCATCAAATTCCGTGTTGTCCTTCCCGATGGGCAAGCGCGTGGCTACATCTGCGAGAACTACGGAGCCCTCTTCCGCTTGCCAGACTTGGGTCCCATCGGCGCCAATGGCTTGGCGAACCCGCGCTTCTTCCTCACCCCCGTGGCGGCATTCGAGGAGCTCGAAGAGGAGTGCGAGCTGATTGCCAAGTTCCAGGGGAACTTCTGGGCAACCACGCTGGACCACTCCCCGCTCGATGTCGTCGCCTGGGCTGGCAACTACGCTCCCTACAAGTACGACCTGCGCACCTTCATGTGCATCAACACTGTCTCCTTCGACCACTGCGATCCCTCCATCTACACCGTGCTCACCAGCCCGTCCGAGCTACCCGGGACGGCAAACGTGGACTTTGTCATCTTCCCCGAGCGCTGGAGCGTTGCCGAGCACACCTTCCGCCCGCCCTGGTTCCACCGCAACTTCATGAGCGAGTTCATGGGGCTCATCTTCGGCAAGTACGACGCCAAGGAGGAGGGCTTTCTGCCCGGCGGAGCCAGTCTGCACAACTCCATGAGCGGGCACGGTCCCGATACCGCAACCTTTGAGAAAGCCATCAACGCCGAGCTCAAGCCCGAATACCTTGCCGACACGCTCGCCTTCATGTTCGAGATGCGCTTCGTGTGCCGCCCCACGCGCTGGGCGCTGGAGACCCCATTGCTGCAGCACGACTACTACAAAGCGTGGGAAGGCTTGCGCTCGCGCTTCAACCGGAACGCCCCGTGACGGGGTGGCTCAGTCGGCAGTGAACGGGCTTCATTACCCTCCGAAGTGGGCGCGGAATACCTCTGCGCACTGGGCTTTGACCTCCTGCATCGAGGGGGCAAAGCCCAGTTCGCGCTCCATTGAGGTGACGCCGCGGTCGGTGATCCCACACGGCACAATGTAGCCGAACTCCTCCAGGCGATTGCACACATTGAGCGCAAATCCGTGCCACGAAACCCAGCGCCGGACATGGATGCCGATGGCACAGATCTTGCGCCGTCCCTCAATCCACACTCCCGTTAGCCCGGGGAGCTGCTCTCCCCGAATCCCAAAGCGCGCAAGCAGCTCGATGATGCACTGCTCGATCTCGCGCACAAACCAGTGCAGGTCCTGCCGGTACTCCCACAGCCGTAGGATAGGGTAGCCCACCAACTGCCCCGGGTTGTGTAGGGTGACATCGCCGCCGCGCTCAACTTCGAAGACCGGAATCCCCCGCTGCCGAAGCTGCTCGTGCGGAAGCAATACATTGCGCCAGCTCCCCGCCCGCCCGATGGTGATCACCGTCGGATGCTCGCACAGCACCAGCGTATTAGGGTGCTCGCCCCGCCGCACCTGTTCGGCAAGCTCGCGCTGCTGCTGCCACGCCTGCTCGTACGGAATCAGTCCCCAGTCCTGCACCGAAAACGCCACGGTGCGCGGAGTTGTCGCCTCACGGGGCATGGGGAATTGCATCGCGCCCTGTGCTGCCGAACCCACCACTTCCACGAGCGCTTGGGGGCAGCTCCTGGACCACCCGCCAGCGCACCCGCTCGTACGCAGCCACAACGAGCTGGGCAATTCGGTCCCCGCGCCGAATCCAGAAGGTCTCCTTGCCGAAGTTCGCCAAGATGATGCGGATTTCGCCGCGGTAGTCGCTATCGATGGTCCCTGGCGAATTCAGCGCAAACACCCCATAGCGCGCAGCCAAGCCACTGCGGGAACGCACCTGGCATTCGTACCCTGGCGGCAAGGCAATCGCCAGCGCGGTCGGAACCAGCACGATTCCCCCGGGAGGCAACGCGAGCGGCTCCCGCACGGCGGCGCACACATCCATCCCGGCTGCCCCTTCGGTTGCGTAGGTGGGCAACGGCAGATCTGCAAACTCCGGGTCTGTGCGCGTGATTGCTACCTCCAACATCAGTTGCTCGCTGGCTGAAGCGAGCGGTACCCTACCGCGCGCAACAGCTCCCGCGCGATGATGATGTGCTGAATCTCGGACGTGCCCTCGTAGATTTCCGTAATCTTTGCGTCGCGCAGGTAACGCTCCACCTTGTACTCGCGCACGTAGCCGTAGCCGCCGTGGATTTGAATCGCCTCCAAGGCAATCTCCACCGCAGCTTTCGAGGCGAAGAGCTTCGCCTGCGAGGCTGCCTGGATGTAGCGCTCGCCGCGGTCACGCAGATAGGCTGCCCGCAACAGCAGCAGCCGCGCCGCTTCGAGCTTGACCGACATATCGGCGAGCTTGAACTGGATGGCTTGATGCTCGCAAATCGGCTTACCAAAGGTCTTGCGCTGCTGCGAATACGCCAGCGCAGCATCGAATGCCGCCTGGGCAATCCCGACGGCTTGGGCGGCAATACCGATTCGCCCACCGTTGAGCGTGTTCATCGCAATGCGGAAGCCCTCCCCGATATCCCCTAACACGTTCGCATCGGGCACGAACACGTTGGTCAACCCAATCGAGCAGGTATCGCTGGAGCGGATGCCCAGCTTGTCCTCCTTCTTGCCAGGGACGAAGCCCTCAGTGCCCTTCTCGATGAGGAAGGCGGTAATGCCCCGATGCCCCTTCGAGCGGTCCGTCTGCGCAAAGACCACGTACACATCGGCGGTGGTGCCGTTGGTAATCCAGTTCTTCGTGCCGTTGAGAATCCAGCCTCCATCGCCGCGGACCGCGCTGGTATGCTGCTGCGTGGCATCGGAGCCCGCTTCGGGCTCGCTCAGGCAGAACGCTCCGAGCTTCTGCCCCGTTGCCAGGTCGCGCAGATAGCGCTCCTTTTGGTCCTGTGTCCCATACGCCTCAATTGGCCAGCACACCAGCGAGTTGTTCACCGACATGATCACGCCCACGCTGGCATCGGCACGCGAGATCTCCACCAGCGCCAGCGCGTAGCTCACCGTATCCAGTCCCGCGCCGCCCCATTCGGGCGCAACCATCATGCCCATGAAGCCAAGCTCACCCAGCTTGCGCACGATTTCGTAAGGGAACTCGCCAGTGAGGTCGCGCTCTATCGAGCCGGGTTCGATTTCAGCTTGTGCAAACTCACGCGCCGTTTGCTGGATTAGGCGCTGCGTTTCGCTGAGCTCCAGGCTGAACATCGCTCCACGCCGCTGGTGCAACACCTGTTGGCAAACGCAAATTACAAAATCTCAACCCCCGCAACGGCTTCCTCTGCCAGCTCCACGCCATCGTGGCGGGCGGGCTCGCTCCAAAGGGCAAGCCACTCGGCAATCCCCAGGCAAGCCCACAGCAGGTGGGCGTAGTTGCCCTGCCCACGCTGGTGCAGCTCCAGCAAGCGCAGCACCTCCGCTCCGTTGAGGTACTCCCGATGCAGCCCCGCACGCTCGGCAAACCAGTGCCGTATGGCTTCGCCCAGCTCTCGGCTTACCCAGGACACCAGCGGCACCCCAAAGGGGGCTTTCGGACGGTAGAGCACCGATTTGGGTAGGTACGCCTCGGCAGCGCGTTTGAGCAGGTACTTCTGCTGCATCCCCCGGATGCGGTAGCGATCGGGCAGCCGGAAGGCGAACTCCACCACCTCCACATCCAGCAATGGTGGGCGCAGCTCCACCGCTGCTGCCATCGCAGCCTTGTCCGAGTACAGGAGGTTCAAGCCCGTCAAGAAGAGCTTCGTGTCCAAATAGGTCAGTTGCGTCAGCAGCGAAGCCCCGCGCACGCGTTCGGCAAGCTCGGCATAGCGGCGGAAGGGATAGAGCTCTTCGTACGCAGGCATTGGAGGACGCCACAGGCGCCGGAAGAGCTCCGGCGGGCAGTAGACAAAGCCGTAGATGAACGCCTGCAATGGGGACATTTGCAACGGGCGCGCCATTCGGTGCAATCGGCGCAGCAGCGCAATCCGATACCGTGCTGCCTGCTGCGGGAGATTCCGCAGCAGCCCGATAATCCCCGTGCGCAGCCACCGGGGAAGGTGCCCGAAACGCTCCAGCAGCACCGTCGCCAAATGCTTGCGGTAGCCGGCAAAGACCTCATCCCCGCCCATGCCGCTGAGGAGCACGGTCGTCCCCGAGCGCTTCGCATAGCGGGCGATGAGGTAGGTGTTGATTGCCGCCCCATCGGCAACGGGATCGTCCAGGTGCCAGAGCAACTTGGGCAGGAGCTGTGTAATCGCCGGACGGATGCGGAACTCCCGATGGCGCGTGCCCACGTGCTGGGCAACGATGCGAGCGTAGTGCGGGTCCTGGGTGATGGCATCCTCGCGGTACTCCTCCGGCGCAAAGGCGATGGTGTAGGTTGCCAGCTCCGCCTCCGGTGCGGCTTTGCGCATGAGTGCAACGACCAAGGAGGAGTCCACCCCGCCGGAGAGAAACGCCCCCACAGGGACATCGGAGAGCATCTGCCGAGCAACGGCACGTTCGAGCAGCTCCCGCAGGTGCTCGATGTACTCCTGCTCTCGCCGGTAGGAGAGTTGCTGCTCCGGCTCCGGCAGTGGGAGCTCCCAGTACTGCGTCAGCTCCAGCCTTCCATCGCGGAAGATGGCATAGTGCCCGGCGGGCAGTTTGGAGATGCCCACAAATCCCGTCTTGGGCTCGGGCACCCACAGCAGAATCAGCGTGCTCAGCAGCGCCTCCTCATCCGGCACTGGGGAGAGCTCGGGCAGCGCCAGCAGGGCTTTTGCCTCCGAGGCGAAAGCGAACAGCCTGCCCTGCCAGACGTAGTAGAGCGGCTTGATCCCCAGCGGATCGCGTGCCAGGAAGAGCTCATGGCGCTCGCAATCGTAGATGGCGAAGGCGAACATGCCGTTGAAGCGGCGTACGCATTCAGGTCCCCACTCATCGTATGCCGCCAGGAGTACCTCCGTATCGCTGCGGGAGCGGAAGCGGTAGCCCCGCTGCTCCAACTGAGCCCGCAGCTCCCAGAAGTTGTAGATTTCGCCGTTGTACGTCACCCACCGTGTCCCTGTGGAGTTGACCATTGGCTGGTGCCCAGCGGGGGTGAGGTCCAGAATCGCCAGCCGGCGATGCCCAATTCCGCTGGAGCGTTCGGCAAACCACTGGATGCCCCAATCGTCCGGTCCACGATGCGCCTGCCGCTGCAGCATCCGCTGCAGCACCTCCGGACTTCCCCCGTTGAGAATCCCCACGATGCCGCACATCAGCCCTGCTCAGCATGCTGGAACGATTCCTCCAGCTCCGCTTCCATCTCCGCTGCCATCGCAAGCCGCTCCTCCACGCCCGCATTGGCAGCCCAGAAGAGTGTCCACAGCGGGAACACCACCCGTGTGACCTCCCACCAATTGTCCACAAACCCCAGTCCGACCACGTACACACCGCCGATGAGCGACGCCAACGCCAAGGGAAGCATCTCCGGCGCGTGCTCGCGCGCCAGGCGCACCAGGTGAAAGGAGCGGCGCACCAGAAAGCCGTAGAGTCCAAAGACGGCAATAGCCCCCAGTAGCCCTATCTCCGCAATCGGCGCCAGGTAGCTCGAGTACGGGTTGGCAAACAGGTACGACCCAAACGCCGCCTGCCGGAGCAAGCCTCCCAGGTAGCGCTCGCTCATCTCCGCACGCCAGGGCTGCGATATCCCGAAGAGCTGCTGCACGACGCCTCCGACCCCCTTGCCCTTGAGCTCGGCTGAGGTAAACTCCACGCTGAAGGTGTAGTACGCCCGACTGACGTAGTTGCCCGGTCCGACCCCCACCAACAGCGCTGCGGGGTTCTCCCACAGCATTTGCAGCGTTGCCGGAAAGGCTTGGAACTTGGCAAGCCGGAGGTACTCCCCGGGCTGGCTCAGCAGAATGAGCAGATCCCCGTAGCCCAAATCCCCTCGCGCTGCGCGCGAGGTCACGTGGGTAAAGCGGCGCTGTGCCTGCCCCACCAGCTCCTCCAACGCCTGCTGAATCAGCACACCACTGATAAGCAGCGAGATGCCCCCGAACACCACCGCCCGCAGAACACGCCGTCCGTAAAGCGCCACCAGCATTGTGCCCATCGCCACCAAGAAGAAGGGCAATCCCGCGCGGAACTGCAGCAGGTAGTACAGCCCGAAGATCAGCGCCTGCATCCCCACCACCACCAAGCGCGGCATTGCGCGAGCCTCCCCAAGCCCCAGGAGCACACCGCTGGCAAACGCAAGCAGCACGGAGAACTGGTACGCATTGTTGCCGAACGTGCCCGAGAGGCGATCCGGATCTGCCAACGCCAGAAACTTCGGGAAATCCCACAGCAGCACGACCACCACATTCAGCCACAACACCGCAACGAGCAGCTTCCGCAGCCCAATGGCGAACTCCCCCGGAGCAGTCACCCAACGGCTCAGCGCCAGAAAGAGCAACGGTCCCCCGAAAAACCCAATGGCAAAGAGCAACGCCGCCGGCAGCAGCACCTGCCCAAGATGCACCAGAGTCGAGGCAGCCCATGCAATCAACCCCAACAGCACCAGCCGGGTCACCCGGCGCTCCCAGTCGGTTGCCCACTGCCCCAGGGTCGGGCGCAGCAAGAAGCCCAACAGCACAATCCCCAGCACAATGGGCATATCCAGCACATCCACCCACTTGGGCAGTAGCCGCAACTTCTCCGTCAGAAAGCGGCTTACCAGGAAGAAGCCCATCACCGCTATGAGCGCCCGCTCAATCATTGCCCCGGGCAACCCCCCAAAGGAGCTGTTCCAACTGCGCCGCCGTGTGCTCCAGCGTGAAGTGCTCTCGGACGCGCTGCCGTGCCCGTTCCCCTGCCTGCTGACACCACTGCGGATGCTGCAAACACCATGCAAGCGCCTCCGCCAGCTCCTCCCACGCCCCAACCGAGACGAGCACCCCGGTCTGCCCCGCTTCTACAAGTTCGGGCAGAGCTCCAACGGGTGTTGTCACCACCGGCAATCCCGACGCCATCGCTTCCAGAACGGCAACCGATGCGCCTTCGCTGTAGGAGGGCAGTACGAACACGTCTGCTTCCGCCATCAACTCCCGCACTACGGTCGTATGGACGTGCCCGAAGAAGCGTACAGTGTCGCCCTGGAGCTGCTGCAGGAAGGCGTCGATCTCGGCTTCAATCTCGGCAGCATGCTGCCAGTAGTAGGCGTACCACTGTGGCGGAAGAAAGCTGGATGCCACCACCGGCTGGGCAATGCGCGTTCCCACCACCCAGAGCTCCACGGCGTAGCGCTCACGCAGCCACCGGTACGCCCGCGCCAGCTCCCGGAAGCCCTTGGCAAATGCCACATGTCCGACAAAGAGCAGCCGATACGGCGCCGCCTGCAGCACCGGACGCCTGCGTGGGGGGAACTCCTCCGGGTTCACTCCATTGTGCAGCACCTGCACGCGCTCAGCGGGCAATAGCCCAGTAAACTGCGCTCGCAGCCGTTCCCCCTGCACCACCACACACGCCAACCGGCGTAGCAGCATCCCAACGGCGCGGCGCCACGCCGGCGCTTGCCGCTGAAGGAAGCCCTCGAAGTTCCCGCCACGGTACTGCGCCACCACACGGCACCCCAACAGGCGCGCCGTCACGATAAGCCACGCATCCCGCATAAGCCCCGCACGGCTGGAGGAGAGCAGCAGGAACACCACCGCCGGACGCCGCCGCAGCAGGGTCCACACATAGCGCACGAAGACGCGCGCAAAGGCAACGATGCCGGCGATATCGAACCGCCCCTTCGCTGCGTTACTTCGCCGCAGCGTCGTACGGACGTGGTAGAGCCGAACTCGCTCGCTCCTCCATGCCTGCAGCAGCATCGCCATCCCGACCTCCGGACCGGCGTACGGCGGCGGGGTCGGTACTGCTGCAACTGCCCGCACTACCGCATCCATTGCATCCCCGGCAGAGAGCGCACGTGGAACTCCAGCACGCCACCGCCCTCGCGCCAGACCCCTACGAGCGGAATCTGCCGCCGCTCCCTCGGCTCTGCTCCCAGCAGCGCCCATGCTTCGGGCTCGCCACGGCAGAGGCGTGCAAGCAGCTCCAACTCCGCCATGACGCGCTCCTCCTGCCATCCGACGAGCTTTGCGCGCAGAGCGCTCTCCGAGCGGTGCGGCATGCACAGCAGTGGGTCCAGAATGAGCCGTCCTTGCGCTCCCGGAGTGGCTAACCGCTCCAGTGCCTGCAGCAGCGCTGCATCGCGCACAGAGACCCGCCCCAGCTCGTACCAGAGCTCCTGCGCTGCCGTTGGGAAGAGCCGGTTGAGCGCCAAGACCTGCTGGAAATCCCCCGTCAGCACAACATCCTCCCGTTGCAGCCCCAGTCGATAGCGCTTGTTGACGGCGTAGAGGTCATTCTCCAGGCACCGATTCAGCCACACCACCGGCACCGTTGCACAGGCGAGCAGCCCAAGGACAAGCGGACGCAGCCGGCGCAGCCACCGCGCCTGCACCCCGCCGAAGAGCATTGCTACCACCGGGCAGCTCCACAGCCAGAACTCATTCGAGCTTGGCTCCCACAGCACCGCCAGCACCCCCATCCCCAGCGCCCACCCTACCAAAACGCGGAACGCCCACCGCCGCCAAAGTCGCCGTCCGTGCTTCCGCACAGCATCCCCAAAGAGCAGGGCTGCTCCCGCACCTCCCACAATTCCTGCTCCACCCAAAAGAGCAGCCCACTCCGGCGGGATCGCCCGCAGCAGAAACCGCTCGTCCAGCAGCAGCTTCATGCTCCAGCGCTGCTGTACCCATTCCCACACCGCATCCACGCGCACGAAGTACTCCGGAAAGGTCCACGCCCGGAATGCCCCCACCGCCGCATATAGCGGCGTCAGCGGCTGCAGCCGGTCATACGGCGTGAACTGCATGTAGCGTGCATGCCCCAACACGAACCTCCAAAACCCGGCGTACTCCCGCTGGCTGTAGTAGGCGACGACGTAACTGCCCAGCAGCAGTACCGCACTCCCAAGCGCTGCAACTGCTGCGGCTTTCCAGCGACGCTCCCAGGCAAGCACTGCCACCATAACTGCAAGCACGGCAGCATAGCTCTGGTGGCACAACGCCGCAATCCACCCGAACACGACTGCCCCAACGAGCCACCACAGCCGCTCCCGCTCCTGGAAGCCCTCAAGCATCGCCACCGCTGCAAGAACCGAAGCCAGTCCAGGCACGTAGAAGTCCGGCACAACGCTGTATGCCCAGAAGCCGTACGAGGCGACCAGCGCCGCAGCGCTCCACCAAACCGCCCGGCGCTCACCGAACCACCGCCACGCCAGAGCACAGCAGAGCACAAGTGCGGCGATGCTTGTCAAGAGCACAAAGCCGCGCACCAGCCACAGCGTTGCCGTGAAACGGCTTGGTTCGTTCCATCCCAGCCACCGATTGAGTACTCCCAGCACCCCCAGGATCAGGTGATGCGGGTGGAGCTGCCCTTCGTGAATCCGCACCACAAACGGCAAAGCATCATCGGCGTACTGGAAATTGTTGCTCACCGTTGCCACCGACAGCACGCCCCACCCGGCAGCAATGAGCGCAATGGTTCGGGCAAGCCTCCCGGTGCCCATGTCACAGCAGCCCCGCCAAGCCGAACACCTGCTCCAGAATCGCCTCGTACGAGAAGCGCTGTGCATTGACGTGTGCCAGACGCTGACGCTCCCGACAGCGCTCCGGCTCCGACCTTCCCGAAAGCTGCACAACGACCTCTTGCAGCCGCTGCTCGAAGCCATCGGGCTCGCGCCAGTACCACCCCGTCACCCCCTCCTGCAGCAGATGCACAAGGGATTCTCGATTGGGCAACAGCACCGGAAGCCCTGTCCCCATGGCTTCCTGCGTGGAGATCGCCGGCTGCATCCATATGCCCAGGTCGGCGGCGCAGGCGTAGCGGCGAACCAACTCGGCGGGCTGGAACGGCACAATTGCAAAGCGCTCCGGCTGCGGCTGCTGTGCAATGAACTGTGCCACGTGCTGCTGGTAGCTATCCTGCAGCCCACCGACGAGGATGTAGCGCACGGGAAGCCCTTGCCGCTGCAGCTGCCCCACTGCCGCAATGACCCGTTCGAGCCCTTTGTACGGCTCAAGCCGGGTGACGGTTAGCAGCACCACCTCCTGCTCAGTGCATCCCCACCGCTGGCGCATCTCCTGGCGTGCAGCGGCGTCGAAGAAGTAGCGCTCGCGGTCATACCCCAGCGAGAGCACCCGCGCTTTCGTGCGCACCTGCTCGCGCTCGGCATCCGTACGGCAGCGCTGCAGCAACCACTGCTGCGTTGCAGGCATGTTGCACACCAGCAGTCGAGCATGCCGAATGACCCCCCGGTAGACCCGCTGCTTGAGCAGCGCAAACCCAAGGTCCTGCAGCCAAGCCCGCACGGCAAGGTACGGCGTATGGCGCAGGCGGTATTCCTCCAGCTCGCTGAACACTGCGATGAGTGGCGTCCCCGTGCGCTGCGCATAGCGGAGAGCATCGCGCACCCCAAAGAGCTTCCCCACCCCCAGGAGCAGGAGCAGCTCCGGACGGAACTCCTCCAGCGCCGCTGCAACACCCGGTGCCCACACCGCCGAGCGGAACCAGGCAAGCGGGCGAAGGCGCAGCAGCTCGTATCCATCGGATTCCACCGAATGCCCCGCCGGGTATGGCGTCCGCAACACCTTGCGCGCACTCATGGAGACCCGCGTGGAGGTGATTACGCGCACCCGCTGCCCCAGCCGCGCAAGCGTCCGCGCTATCCAGACCTCCTGGTAGCCCACCTCCGGCATGAAGTGCCCGCAGATCACGGCGATGCGCCGGCTCCGTTGCCGCAACCGCTCCCCTGCGGGCAGGCTCCGTTCGGCGTCTGCTGCTACACCGCTCCCGCAACCGATGTCCTCAGGAACGCCTTGCACCGTTCACCCTTGCTACTGCTCGACAGCCGTGGAGAGCGGAAATGGCTCGGTTCGGCGCTTCACCCCTGGCTCCGCAGCGCTGCTGCGCGCCCGGCAGGATTCGAACCCGCAACCCCCAGATCCGAAGTCTGGTGCTCTGTCCGTTGAGCTACGGGCGCCCGGCGCTGCAAAATTACCCGCTTTGCTCGGCTGCAGGCGCACGCGGAGCAACCAGTAGGACCTCCTCCCGCTCCAGCCGCACTGCCCCGGGCACCTTGCGCAGCTTGCGGACATACTTGCGCCAGGTATAGGCAACGGGAACCACCGCTGCGCCGCGCGCCTGCGAGTAGTACGCCACAATTGCCGCAGCCTGCTCCAACAGATGCGCCGGTGGCAGTCTCCCCTTGTACGGACCGCGCAGGATGCCGTGCGCCCCAGGTACTCCTCGCGCGTGGAGGAAGAGGTCGTGTGGGCGGGCAAACCCAAAGGTCAAGCGCTCGTTGCTTTCGGCATCCTTGCCCACGTAGAGCACATAGCCCTCTGCCAGCGGGAAGACTCGCACGCGCCCGCCCCCAGGGATAGCGCGCTCCCGCTCGGGGAAGAGCTGCTCCAGTTGGCGCTCCAGCATGCGCAGTTCGCGCTCTGTGCGGCTCTGCTGCAGGTGAGCGCGGAATTCCTGCAGCCGACTCCGCAGTGCCTGAAGCTGCGGCAGACGCTGCCGTGCCCGCTCCAGCGATAGCTCCAGTCGCCGCGCCTGCTGGAAGAGCTGCTGCGCATTCTCGTATACGCTCCGCTCCGGTTTGAGCGGGATGCAGACCTGATTGCCCTCCCAGTCCCTCACGCACAGGTGCGTCATCCCGCGCTGGTGCAGCTCGGGCTGGGCAAGCAGTAGGCTTCCCCAGTATCGGTAGCGCTCCAGCTCTCCGGCATGCTGCAGATGCTCCTGCGCCTGCTGAATCTGATGCTCCACCTGCCCCAGCAGCCGCTCCAGACGCTGCGCCAGGGCTGACGCCATTGCAGCAGTTTGTCGCCAGCGCTCCCACCGCCGCAGCGCACGGGCAAGAGCATCTGAGGGGGAATCGTACACCCCTACCACGTCGGGCAACTCCTGCAGCGGGATCGCCGAGACCACCGGTGCCCCGTCCGGTGCCTGGAGCAGATAGGTCTTCGGGCTCTGCAGGAGCTCCTCCAGCAGTGCTGCCATAGCGCTTCGGAGCCGCTCCCGGTGAGCCTCTCCAAGCTCCGAGAGCGGCAGTGTCGGCTCAATCCCACACCGTCGGCACAGCTCGCGGGCGTAGAGCTTCCCCAGTGCTGCCGCACTTCGGGCAAGGGCATCCTCGCATGGGGTCTCCGGGGGGAACTCCTCCCACTCCCGGCGCGGACGCTGCGGCAGGGTGAAGCGCTCCCCTACCTGCCACCGAGCCCCGGCAGCGGCAAGGACCTTGCCCTCTGCATCGGTGAGAACAGCGCTGCTCTGGACTGTTCCAAACAGCAGCAACCACAGCGTTCCGGCATCGGTACGGAGCTCCACAATCCGCTCCCCAGGATGCGCGTGTAGCTCCTGGAGCGTTGCACCCCACAGCATCGGCGCCCATGCTGTGCCCTCGGGCTCGCCCCACGCCGGCGGTCGGCGAAACACCGCCGCCGCTCCCGGAAAGAGCGCACTGTGGAGCACTCCGCGCTGTTCGGCTCGGCGATAGAGAATGAGCACCTCGTGGCGTCCCCGCAGCAGCAATCGCTCCAGAAAGGGCACAGCATGCTGTGCCCCATGCTGTGCCCCAGCATGCTGTGCCCACTCCGCGCGCAGCTCTTCGACGACTCGCGCAAGTGTGGTCCAGTGCATGAACATGAGGTGCGCGCCCGGCAGGACTCGAACCTGCGACCAGCAACTTAGAAGGCTGCTGCTCTATCCAGCTGAGCTACGGGCGCACAAGTTCAGAATTCGCGGTAGAACTTGCTGCGCCGGTCCACAATCTCGGCGCGCTCCTTCGTTGTCGTGTACCAGTAGAAGTACGCCGAGGCTTTCGCCGTGTTGTAGAGACGCCGGTAGAGCTCCACAAATTGCTGCCGCCCGAGCTTCGTTGTGTCGGCAACGTCGCGCTTGACCACCTGCAGCAGGAAGTACGCCCGCTCTCCGCGCACCGGCGGAGCGATCACCCCAACGGGCACTTTGTAGACCATTGCCGTCACGATGGGGTCATTGCCGTAGCCCTGCAGGAAGCCGTTGTCCTTGACCATCGTGGCGGTGCGGACTTCGGCGCTGGGGTCGATCTCCACGATGCGTGCCAGGATATCAGCTCCCTTGAGCCGGGCATAGACGCTATCCACATGCGGGCGCAGGAGGTCCAGCTTCTTCTGGCGCCGCACCCGCTCCAGAATCTCCGAGCGCACGTCGGCAAAGGGCTTGAATCCAGCCGTCCGGGCATCCACGACCTGCGCCACCAGCACCCCGTACGGCGGCAGCTCGATGGGATCGGTGAGCGCCCCCACGCGGTTCTCGAAGGCAAAATCGGTCAACGCGCGCGAGCCCAGCACCGGCACCGTACGCTCGAAGAATGCCGTCTCGACCGCATTGAGCTTCAGCCGCCGCGCAACGGTATCGAAGGGCACCCCGCTCTCCACCTGTTGGCGGAAGCTGTACGCCTGGCGAAAGACCTGATTCCGCGTGGTTGTGCTCATGGTGACCGAGAGCTCAATCTCGCTGTAGGCAATCCGGTCACTGGAGCGCCCGTGGACGGCAATGATGTGGTAGCCGAAGGGGCTCTCCACGGGTCCCACAATCTCCCCCGGCTGTGCTGCAAACGCAGCATCCTCAAAGGGTTTGACCATGCGCCCTCGTGGGAACCAGCCCAGGTCGCCCCCACGCTCCGCTGTTCCCCGGTCCTGCGAGTACTGCCGCGCCAGAGCAGCGAAATCCTCGCCCGCGCGCGCCCGCTGCAGCAGCTTGAGCGCCTCGGCACGGGCACTGTCCCGATTGCTCCCAAACCCAATGAGGATGTGGCTGGCGTGCACGACCAGTGTATCGCCCGGCTCCCGACGGTCCACCCGCAGGAAGTAGGTCTTGCCCATGATCTCGACCGGTCCCACCACCGCTCCCACGGGCTGAGTGACCAGGTACTGCGCCTTCTGCGGGTCGAGCGAAGCAATCGAACTCAGCCCATAGCTGCGCCCCTGGTACTGGCTCAGCAGCAGTGCAAAGACCGAATCGCGATTGGAAGCCGTCTCCAGCTCCTGCCGGATGCGCTGCAAGCGCTTGCGGAAGTTCGCCGTATCCTGTGCGCTGGGCTCCAGCGGGAAGATGACATACTTGAGCTTGCGTGACTCCTTCTGCTTGAAGCGCTCGCGATTGCGCCGGTAGTACTCCTCCAGCTCCGCATCGGTGACGGTGACCTCCCGATCGGGAATGCGCTCGATGCTGTAGACCACGTAATTGACCTCCGCCGAGCTGTTCTCCACCATGTACTGCCGGCGCACGTAGGTCGGCGATGTGATGCTGCCGACGAGATTGGCAAGCGAACGCAGCCGCTCGCGCTCCCGCGATGCCCGCAGGAAATCCTCCACCTGCAGCAGGTCCTGCTTCCAGCGTTGGACCGCCTCGATGGGGTCTACTCCGCTGTTGGGGTCGATGTACTCGGCAAGCCGCTCCGGCTGCGTGACCAGCTCGATGTAGCGCTCGCGGTAGAATCGCCCTGCCGTATCGGTGAATGCCCGTTTGAGATACTCCGGCGGGTTCTCCAGCAGCACATCGCGCAGCTCTTCGGCGGTGACCGGAAAGCCTACCTCGGAAGCCGCCTGGCGCAGGAGCAGCTCCTCGACAAAGCTCTCCCAGATCGCCTGCCGAATGCCCGCCTCATCCACCTCCGCGTTGGGCGACATCTGCCGCTGCTGCTCCAACTGCCGCTGCAGCCGCTCGTTGAACTCAGCATAGCGGATCTTCTCCCCGTTGACCTTCCCGATGACCGCCGTCGCCGGATTCTCCCCGGAAAACATAACGCGCTGGATATCGGCGTCGGTGGCGACCATGAAGCCGATGAACACGATCGCGAACAACGCCAACAGGTACGGCGAAACCTCGCGCATCCGCGAAATCACACCCATTCTCAGCCGCCACTACAGGGACCAACCAGTGATGCGCAAACTTACAAAGCCGTGCACACAGCAGCGGCACACACGCTGAGCTACACCGCCGCAGCGTTCGTCTCAGCAGCCAGCACTGCCGGCACAGACGGGATGCATCCGACCGCGATTCGACTGGAGCTGCTCCCAGCACAGCTCCTGCGCCTGCACGAGGAGGTGGACCCTCAACGGGTAGAGCGGCTGCGCACTGCGCTCGAGCAGGCACAGCTCCTGTACCATCCGCCCATTGCTGCGCTCATTGCTCCCGATGCCGCAGTGGTGCTCGATGGAGCCACGCGGAGCACTGCGCTCATTCAATTGGGCGCACCCCTGCTGCCGGTCCAACTCGTGGACTACCCTGGTCCCCAGGTCCAGCTCCACAGTTGGTCCCATCTGCTGCCCAATTGCTCCATGCGGGAGCTCCGCGACCGGCTCCACCGCGCCGGCTTCCGGCTCTGCGAGCTCTCACTCACCGAAGCAGCTGAGCAGCTCCGCACCAACGCGCTGCTGGCGTACGCCAGCGACAGCTCCGACCGCGCTCTCGGCATCCTGCCCGAAGAGCCCCTTCCGCAAGCCCTGCGGCGTCTGGTCGGGCTCTACCCCTCCGGTGAGCTGCGCCGCATTAGCTCCGAGGAGCTGGAACTCCTGCGCTCCCATATGGCGCTCCCGTCGGGGAGCTGCATCGTCTTCCCCGCTTTCCGTCCCAGACAGATTGTGCAATGGACCCTTGCCGGGGAGCGGCTTCCCGCGGGCATCACCCGGCATATCGTTGCCGGACGGGTGCTCTATGCCAATATTCCGCTGGCGCTGCTGTTTCCGGGCACCGCCACCGAGGACCCCTCTACGCGCTTCCGGCAGTGGTGGCAGGAGCGGCTGCGCCAACAGCGGCTGCGCTTCTACCCGGAGTCCACCTTCGTCTTCGACCCATAGCTCCTACCGCACCAGCACCATCCAGCCCACGCGCTGCTCCTGCCCTGCCCGAATGCACCAGCGGTATACCCCGGCTGCCATCCCCGCCAGCTCCACCCGTTCCCGATGCCGCCCCGCCCCACGCCAGCCCAGCACCCGATGACTCACCACCCGCCCCAGCCCGTCCACCACCTCCAGCACTGCCTCCCCGCCCAGCTCCAGCTCGTACTCCACCCATACCGCCTCGTGCGCCGGCACCGGATAGCTCCTCCCCGTCCGCACCAGACTGCGCTCCAGCTCCACCCCCACCGGCTGCCGCTTCCAGTACGCCAACCCTTGCGAGTACCGCCGCCCTGCGTTGACCATCCTCCCCCCGACCCAAAGTCGCTCCCGCTCTGGAAGCAGCACATTCGCCCATGCGGTGCTCCACAACTTCACCAGCGCCACACCTTGTATGCCCGACCCCAACCACGCAATGCTGTCCCCCTGCAGGTCCAGCTTCCCAATGCTTGCCCGCTGGTTGGCGTAGTATCCATCGTCTGGAACCACATTTACGAATACCTCCCCTGTGGAGTCATCCACCCCCAGCTTCCGGAAGCTCAGCACTGGATTAACCAGCAACGGGCGCAGCGTGTCTGCCTCAAGTACATATACTCCCCTCTCCTCAAGCCGCCCATCAGCGAGATACATCCCTTCTACCGCTACCAACAATCCCAGGTGGCTGGGCTGCAGTTCCGCTATATGCCAATTTGCCAACGATACCGCTCCGCCTCGGTACCGGCTCGGGTCAACGGCAAAGTCCCAGCGCCGTCCATCCCACCGCAGAAACCCCCGCAGCGTGTCCCTCCGGTTCCCCTCGGCAAACGCCTTGAAATACCGCACCCCCAGCACATACACCTTCCCATCGTGCATCTCAATGTCAATCACCGGTGAGCCCCACTCCTTCGGCTGGGGTATTACCTCGATCCCCTCCGGGCGCACCCACCGCCGCTGCCGCAGATCCCATATTGCCAAATGCGGCGAAAAGAGCGTATCCACCATGTAAAACCCTCCCCCCACCCACAAGCTATCTCCCCAGCGCCGCAGTACCGTCACCGGTCCATCTGGACTCCGCTCCCCTACCGTCCTGCATCGCCCCGTCCGCAGATCGAAGCATGCCAGGTTCCTTATCGGCTGCTCCCCCGCCCGCGTAAAGTTCCCCCCAACGTACAGCTCCTCCCCCACCACTGCCAGCGTGTACACCTCCCCTGTTACCCCAGGGTACCACCGTGGCAACCCCTCCTGCCCCACCGGCAACCACTCCATCGTACTGGTCCGCAGGAAGGCGATGTTTGCCGCCGGCTTGCCTCCAGCTAACCGGAACCTCCCGCCCACTACCAATGTGTCCTTGCCACACCTCACCATGCTCATCACCTCGGTCCTGTACGAAGGGTATGCTCGCGGATTCCCCTGTGCATACACCCCCACCCCACGCCACTGGCGCTGTTCTGCATCGTACTGTGCCACGCACACAATCCCCTGGGGTGGCGCACCGTTGAGCCCACCCAGGGAGAACGACCCCGCCGCGTACAGCCCCTGCTCATCGGCAACGATATTGACCCACACATCCTCCGGCACCATCTCCGCCGCCAGCGGGATCTCCTCCCATCTCCCACCCTGCCAACGAATGCAGGAACGCCCCTGGTACTCCCCACTCCGCCACACCTGGTAGAGCACATAGACTGCTCCTCCACCCCGCCGTAGCTGTACCCGTAGGGAATCCCCATCCTGCACCCCAGGCAGCCGCTCTGTGCGCACCCAGCGCCGCTGCCTCAGATCGTACACCCCTATGACCTCCCCACTGCGGATCCCCCAGTACAACACCCACAGCTCCTCCCCTACGAACACGCCCTCCACCGGAATCCCCTGCAACCCCGGCAGCACCGCCTCCCATTGCCCCTGCAGTCGGTCGTATAGCGCAATATTCCCCGGCAGTGCAACTCCGTCCACCGTGTCCAGCCCGCCCCCCATCATGGCAATCCAGCGCCCACCCCCCACAGCAATCGAGTTGATCCATGCACTCCCCCTGCTGCCCCACTGTCCTCTCTGCCCCCAAACCGACCACCTTCCCGTCGGAACATGGAGCTTCACCAGTTGCGCATTCAATACCGTATCCCCATCCACACCTTGGAAGACCCCGGCACAGTAGAGCGTATCCCCATCAAGCTCCATCTGCATGACTGTACCTCCCCAAATCCCCGTCATGCGCGGCTCCCAGCGCCCCCTATACCAGGAGAAGGGCGCCCTACTGCCTATCGGGTTCCTCTGCGCATCGAAAACTACCTTGACGTTCCCTGCAATGAAGAGGGTATCGTCCCCATAGGGTACCATGATGTCGGGGTAGCTATACCCAATCGATTGCACCTCGCGCGCCACGACCTCCATCTGCCCCGTGCGGCGGTGAACCCGCACTATTGCCGCCCGCACGCCGTTGACCAGCTCCATCTCGCCGGTCACCCAGAAATACTGTGGGCTTGGGCGCACCGCCACAAATGGATTATCCACCGGGAACCCCAGAGCAACCCAGTTACTGTCCTCCGGAAGCGGTCCTGGCGGCTGCCCCCGTCCTGCCACAACGGCTATCCCCACCAGCACCGCACACCACACTGCTCGCACCATGGCGTACTCCTTTTGTGGATGCTATACACCTGCTGGAAAAGGCTCCGGGGAGGGAGTAACCCCCTCCCCGGAATCGGCTCACTTAGGGCACGCGAATGTACTCCACCTTCTGACCTCCCGGCAGCCAGCGAACCACAACGTAGATACCCCGTGTAAGGCTCTGCCGTAGCCGTTCCTTCTCTACGTCTCCCGCACGGTACTCCGCCACCAGCCGACCCAAAATGTCATAAACCCGGGTTACACCATCTTCTGCCACCTCCGAAGCCTCGGCAACACGGGAAACCTCGCCGCCCTCGTTCCAATGCAATCCTCCTGACCGTTCACATGTCGGCTCACAATGCTCAACCCCGGGTACCTGTCTGCAATCCCAAAACTCCCACAATGAGCGCTTCCGAGCCTCGATACACGGATTTTGATTCGGACTAGTGCAAGGTTGCCCCGGGTCCTTTCGACATACCTCCCATTCTTCAGCGCAACACGAAACGCCACACCACACCCACTGGCGGATCCTTATACAGTTAGTGTCCTCTCTATGCGCAATCTCTCCCTCATCCTTGAGTCTTGTCTTGGCATAGAGGCAACGGAATTTTTGCTTTTTCAATCCAAAGCAATTACCACGATATACCTCGAAATATCGATTTCCACCCTGAGAACAATAAGGTAAACCTTGGAAACAAGAGTCTTGCGACAACTCCTGATTGACAAGTATCGTTATGATGACCTCATCCATTAACTGTGCGGCGGTGATTTCTCCACTCTCCAAAGCGCTATCCAGCCTACAGTTGTTCCCCATAATCTCAACTTCCTCGATAAATATCTGCCGCCTCCAATCACAGCACCGTATCCACACCTTGGCTCGGATCCAACACCCTGGATATGACCTCCATAAGCTCCCTTCTAACAATAGTCCCAGCCCCGAATCCTGTGGAATCCATTTTTGCCTCCACGGTACATTGCATGTTATATCTGTCCCACACGGCGGCTGCGCCAACACCAAACTACTCAATGCCCCGCTCACCAGAAAGACTATCCACCACCTACCCCCCCCCCGCTGCCCCGAACGACACCACCGAACAACGCGCTGGAACAACATGACGCACCTCAATGGTTGGTTGAACATATGACTGCGTCCACCACAAATATACGCAATCCACCTCACCACTCAATCTCGGTGTGCAGCGCAATCTCCTCCAGCACCCCACTCACCCGAAGGCACTCCGCAAGGCTGCCCTCGTAGACCGCGGCTTTCCCGCGCGTGTGCACCTCCCAGGTCAGCGCTTCGGCACGCTCCCGACTGCAACCGGTTGCCTTCATCAACTGCACAATCACCTCCTCAAAGGTGTGCCAGTCATCGTTGTAGAGGATCACCTTCGCCGGAAGCTCCGTACTGGTGGTCTCGGCTTCCAGCACCTCGAGCTCTTCGCTTGGGCGTGCCAGTGCTGCCATCGCGATTCCTCCGTGCTAACGCCAACTTGCCCAGCGGGAGAGCAAATTTAGAGAACGCCGTATTTTCGCGAAGGTTTGAGTAGGACCAGAATTGTCCCCTTTTGCAGGGTCGCGCCGATGCACACGCAGGAGTTCTTCCGGCAGCTCGATGCGCTCATTGCCGAACGGCATCTGCTCTTGCATCCCTTCTACCAGCTCTGGAGCGAGGGCGCGCTCACGCTCCCGATGCTGCGGGAGTACGCCAAGGAATACTCCCTGCTGATGAACCTTCTGCCCACGTGCGTGAGCGCCACGCACGCGCGCTGCCCCGATCCCAGCATCCGGCAGATGCTCCTGGAAACCCTCATCGAAGAGGAGCACGGTCCGGAGAACCATCCCGAACTCTGGGCACGCTTTGCCGAGGCGCTGGGCGTCAGCCGCGAGGAGCTTGCCCAGCATCGCCCTCTGCCGCAGACCCGGCTTGCCGTGGAGCTGCTGCGGGAATTGGCGTTCCGTCCAGACCCCGCAGAGGGGCTTGCAGCGCTGTACGCCTATAAGTTCCAGATCCCGGAGGTGGCGGCGGTCAAGATCGAGGGACTCCGGCGCTACTACGGCATTGCCGACGAGCAGGGGCTCTCCTTCTTCCTGCTGCATCTGCCCGGCTCGCGCCATGCTGAGCGATTCCACCGAACCGTTGTGCGCGAAGCCCTGGAGCGGCTGTGCACAACCGAGGAGCAGCAGCACCGCGCTTTGGAAGCTGCCCGCGAAGCCGCCGACGCGCTCAACCTCTTGCTCGACGGCGTCTACCAGACCCACTGTGTACGGGAACGCATCGTGCCGTAATGGACGAGCTGCCCCCTGCTGCGGCAGCCTCCCTGCGCGAACTCCTTCCAACGGAGCGGCTCTGCACGGATGAGCTGACGCGCACGGCGTTTGCCCCGGATGCCAGTCTGTATTTCCTTGTGCCCAAGGCGGTTGTCTTCCCACGCACGGTTGCCGAAATCCAGCAGCTCTTTGCCTGGAGCCGGCAGTACCGCATTCCGCTCACCTTCCGCGCTGCCGGCACCAGCCTCTCCGGGCAGTCCGTCACCGATGGCGTGCTCGTGGAGGTCCGCCGCTACTGGCAGCGCTGGGAGTTGCTGGAGAACGGACGCGCCGTCCGCGCCCAGCCTGGCGTCCGTGCAGGGCTGCTCAATGCCTTCCTGCGCGCCTATGAGCGGCGGCTGGGTCCGGACCCTGCATCGGTGGAGATCTGCACCATTGGCGGCATCGTGGCAAACAACTCCAGCGGGATGTGCTGCGGGACGCGGCAAACCGCCTACCGGACCCTGCGCGGGCTCACCTGCGTCCTGCCCAACGGGCTTGTGCTCAATACCGCCGCGCCCGATGCCGATGCGCAGCTCATGGCGCAAGCGCCGGAGCTGGCTCAGGGCTTGCTCCGATTGCGCTCCAGTATCCTGGCGCGCCCCGCACTTCGGGAGCGCATCGAACGGAAGTACCGGCTCAAAAACACCGTCGGCTACAGCCTGAACGCTCTGGTGGACTTCGCCACGCCGGCACAGATTCTGGCACACCTGATGGTCGGCTCCGAAGGCACCCTGGGCTTCATTGCCGAAGTGGTCCTGGAGACCGTTCCCGACCCACCCCTGCGGCTGACTGGATTTGCGCTCTTTGCCTCTCCGGAGGAGGCATGCCGTGCGGTCAAGCCACTGGAGCAGCTCCACGCCGACGCGGTCGAGCTGCTGGACCGCGCCTCACTTGCGGCGATTCGGCAGCGTCCGGCGCTGCAGCCGCTGCTCGATTCACTCCCGCAGCACGCCGCTGCCCTGCTCTTTGAGTACCAGCGCTCCACCCCTGCCGAACTGGAGGAGCTGCGCAGCGCAACTGAAGCCCTTTTCGGCGAACTCCCCGGTATCCGTCCGCCGCTGCTGACGCAGGAGCAGCGGTTGCAGCAGGAGCTCTGGGCTGCCCGGCGGAGCCTCTACCCGGCGGTTGCAGCGCGGCGCGCTCCCGGGACCACCCCCATCAGCGAGGATATCGCCGTACCGGTGGAGGCGCTTCCGGAGACCGTCCGGCGGCTCCAGCAGCTCTTCGAGCGCTTCGGCTACTCGGATGCCGTCATCTTCGGGCATGCCAAGGACGGGAACCTGCATTTTGTGCTCCCACAACCCTTGCGCAGCCCAGCGGACGAGCAGCGCTACGGCGAGCTCATGGAGGAGGTCGTCCGCTGTGTGCTGGAGTTCGGCGGCTCGCTCAAAGCCGAGCACGGCACAGGACGGAACATGGCACCCTTTGTGCGCGCCGAATGGGGCGAGGAGGCATACGAGCTGATGTGGGCAATCAAGCAGCTCTTCGACCCGGAGGGCATCCTCAATCCCGATGTGGTGCTTTCGCGGCGGGAGCGGGTGCATCTGCAGCAGCTCAAGCGCATTCCGATTCTGCATTCGGAAGCCGACCGCTGCATGGAATGCGGCTTCTGCGAATCCTTCTGCCCCAGCCGCGCGCTCACGCTCACACCCCGGCAACGGATTGCCCTCCTGCGCTATCGGGGAAGCTCTTCGGAGCAGCGCTGGCGCTACGCCGTCGAGGACACCTGTGCCGGAGATGGGCTCTGCAGGCTCCACTGTCCGGTGGGCATTGACACCGGAGCATTGGTGGCGCAGCTTCGGGCGCGGCGCCATCGGCGGAGCACCCGGCTGGGGATGCAGTGGCTGGCGCGCCATTTCGGCGTGGCGGATGCTACGATGCGTCTGCTCCTTACGGGAAGCCTCCGTGTGGCGCGCCTTCTGCCCTCCTCCTGGCTGCAAGCATGGAACCGATTTGCCCAACGGTGCTCCCCAAGGCTTCCGCAGTGGAGTCCCGCACTCCGCTTGCCGCTGCCACGCCTTCGCCGTGCGCCCGCTGTGCCCGAAGGAGCCACGCTGTACTTCCCCAGTTGCGTCGTGCGCTGGTTCGGATGCTTGCCACAGGAGCCTGAGGATAGCCTCACGGTGCTGCAGCAGCTTCTGCAGCGGGCGGGAGCAGAGCTTGTGCTCCTACCGGAGGCGGAGCGCCACTGCTGCGGCTTGTTCTTTACCTCGCGCGGATTCCCCGAAGCCGCCGAGATTGCGCGTGCGCGACTGCTGGAAGCCGGAAAGCGCCTACGCGCCCGCCGACTTGTGGTGGACGGTAGCTCCTGCGCCGCACACCTCCGGCAGCACGGGGATGGGGCGCTGGAGATTCTCGACCTTGTGCAGTGGCTCTCCACGCTGGCGCTGCCCATCCGACGGCGCGCTGCCGAGATTGCACTCCACATCCCCTGCGGCGCGCGCCACCAAGGCATTGAAGCCGCTCTGCTGGAGCTGGCGCACCGCTGCGCCGAGCGCGTGCACATCGTGCTTGCCAATGACTGCTGCGGTGCCGCCGGCGACCGATGGCTCCGCTATCCCGAACTCCCCGCCTCCCTGCTTGCCCATGCCGCACAGCTCCCGCGCGAGGGCATCTGCGGGTACAGCAGCAATCCCCCGTGCGAGATGGCGCTCCAGCACCTCACCGGACTTCGCTGGCTCCCGCTCCCACGGCTTCTGTGGTGGGCAACACAGGCGGAATCCGCGCCCCCCGCGGCACAACCTCGCTGAGGAGCCATTCAGCGGCTTCCACTACCGCCCCCGGCGGGGCAAAGGTGATGCTCTCCATCGCCGGACTCAACACCAGGGCGAAGGGCGTATCGAGTGGGAACCATTCGGCAACCTTGATGAGCTCGCCGTACAGCCCCACAACGGGCTTGCCAACGGCAGAGGCGATGTGGACCACCGCCGTATCGGGCGTGAGCACCCATGCGGCTCCAGCGATGAGCGCGATCAGCTCTAGCAAGCCACCGGAGAATACGTGCGCCCGCACGCCGAGCGCCTCCGCCACCTGCTGCGCAATGCGCTGCTGTGGTGCCGATGCAGCAAACACCAGATGCAACTCCGGCAGCATGTTCAGCAGCTCCCGGCATGCAAGGAGCGCATGGTGCGGACCCCATGCTCGGTTCCTCGTGTAGGCGGAGAGATTCACCACCGCGTACGGTTGCCCCTCGATGGCGCTCCAACAGCACCGTTGCCACGGCGAAACCCGTTCCGGTGGCTGCCATTGCAGTCCCCGTGCAGACACAAACTGCGCAACCCGTTCCCATGCCGATGGGACAATCGGAACGAAGTAGTGCGGAAACTGCTCCACCGGCACGCTCGGACGCACAGACTCCACCCCCATGGCGAGCAACGATTCCGCCCAATGCCGCTGCCAGGGGCGATGCTCCGGCTGGCGGGCAAAGACCTTCCCATAGAGCCAGCTCCGCTCCCAATGGCGCACAACGATTGCCTCCGCCTGTGGGGCAAACAGATGCACCAGAACCGCTGCTTTGCTCATCCGGGTAAACACCAGCGCGAACACTGCATCGTAGTGGTGGCGTCGCAACTTCCATGCTGCCAAGACCCACGAAGGATGTATCCCGTGCGTCGGGTGAATTGCCACCGAGTACTCCACCGTTGGGTCATGCGCCGCCAGCACGGCGTTGCGGTAGGACGCCACCACATCCACCCGCACATGCGGCAGTGCCTGGCGCAGCCATTGCAGCAGCGGAGTGGTAACGATGTAATCCCCAACGGCGTCGTAGCGGAACACCAGGACGCGCCGGAGCGCCTCCCCGGGAATGGGCTCCTCGGGTGGGAAGCGCGGAGGACGGCGCAGCAGCTCGAATAGCAGCCGCTTGCTCAGCGGAGCATTGCTCCGGGGCTGACGGTTCCAGTCGAACGGTGGGGAGAACCCTGGGAGCACCCGCGGATGCGTCCAGGGCAGCAGGACAACCGCACGGCGGCGCCGGAGTGCGGCATCGAGCCGCTGCAGCGCCGTTTGCTCCTGGTCCAGTACCTCCCAGGCAGCCATGCCCTACCGTCCACCGGAGATACCGACGCGGATGTCCATCGCGATTTGGAAGGTGCTGTAGCCAGGCTGCGCTGCACCCTCGTTGAAGGTGCCGTCGTAGCGCATGAAGATGGACGCCGTCACGCGCTGGCTGACTGTATAGCGGGCTCGTGGCTCCACGGTGATTTGCGTGCTGCCATCCACGCGGAGTCCGCCGGCGCCACCGGAGCCGAAGACGTCATGCGAAGCGGTGAGGTTGCGCCGCACCGACGCCAGCAGGCTGAATTCCACATCGTTGCGCAGCTCTGTGCCCAAGAGCGGGAGCCGCAGCCCCCGCCGGGTGTGCGTGAGCTGGAGCGAGAACTCGTGCGAGACCTGCCGCTGAATCGAGCGCGCCGCCGCACCCAGTTGGTAAGCGTAGCGCAGGTTGTAGCGCAGCGTCCCCGTTGCCGGACCGCGGAAGACGCGCTCATCGAAGCTCACATTCAGCCCCAGGAAGGGCTGGAAATTGGCTTCCACCTGCTGTGCGTCAATGACGCGCCCGCGGTCGGTCAGCCGCGTGTTCTCGCGGTAGGTCGAACTGTAGGAATGCTCCAGCGAGACGCGCTGTGCCGCAATGGAGCGGAAGATGGACCATCGCTCCAGCCCATCCCACCGCAGCATCCAGTTCACACGCGGCCAGATGAGCGCCAGCGCGCCGGGGTACCAGCGGAAGCTCTCCACGCCTTCGCGGAAGGACTCCGCCAGCGCCTCCTGCAGCAGGATGTTCTGCTGCGCCGTATCGGGCACGGTCGCCAGAATCTGCTGCCGGCGCTGCCCGTAGAGCTCCAACACGCGCTCGGCGGAGTTGCGGAAGATGCCCAACAGCAGCACCGGCGGCAGGAAGAGCGCCGTCCGGCTGTAGGAGTTCGTCACCACCACCGAGGTCGGCGTCGGTATACCCAGGGAATCGGTGCGCAGGATCCAGTTCCGGTTGTAGGCGAATTCGCTCCTCCAGGAAAGCGTCAGCGTTGCCCCCTCCCACAGCGGGCGCGAGGTGCGCATCTCCAGCACATTCCGCTGCGAGAAGTTCTCCGGCAGCACCGCATTGGGCGGACGCACCCCCAGCGTGGTCGCGAAGCCAAAGAAGGGGAAGCGTTGGCTGGAGCGCAGCCGTATCCCGCCGTGCGGGCTGGAGGTCAGCCCCAGTTGGTATGCCGTCGAAGGACCATAGAGCGGCGCCTCGGTGCCCAGGAGCCAGCGGATCCAGATGTTGGAGGTTCCCGTGCCGCCGAGCACGCCGGGGTTGAGCGAGGAGTTGTCCTGCTGGTAGCTCAGTTGCACGTTATCGTAGTCGAAGAGCGCACTGCGCAGGATGCGCACAATGCGGGTCGGCAGCGAGGGCGTATCGGCGGGCACCTTCCCGAAGAGCTGCTCTCCAAACTGCCGAAGCCGGAAGGCAGCATTCCAGCGCAAGGAGCTCTGCCATTGCGCCTGCTTGACCACGTCGCGCACTGCGGGGTCGGGTTGCCGCGGATCGGTCCAGGAGTAGGTCACCGTGTAGGAGCCGTTGAGTGTCAGCAGGCGCTCGATGCCGAGCAGTTCGGGGATGCGAGGGCGGAAATTGCTCGTGATGTTCTGCCGCACCGAGGTCTCCTCGCCCAAGTACAGCAGGGTGCCGCGTTGCAGGAACATCTGGCGCAGGATCTCGCTCCCGCTGCGCTGCCGACCAGTGGGATCGAGCTCGATGGGCGCCAGCGTTGCCGTGGTGGTGAGCGAGTAGTCCAGTGTGGGATTGAGCAAGCCGCCGCTGCTGAGCTGCCAGCTTGCCTGGAGCTGCTTTTGGGCGGAGAACTCGCGCACAACTGGGCTGGGTGTCGGCAGGGCGCGGAGCTGTTCGGTCTGCCGCGCGCGCGTTAGGTTCAGCCCAACGCCGAAGTTGGTCGGCGACAAGGAGAGCTGCCAGCCGGAAAATCCACGGAGCACTGGCACTGCGCGCGCCCACGCCAGCGGACGCACCTGGAGCAGCGGTGAGAGCTGCACGGCGTACTGCAGCGTCAGATTCCAGCGCCAGCGGAAGCGTTCGGCAACCTCGGGCGAGCGCTCAAACTCCTGCGCGTAGGCGTAGCCAATGCTCATGCGGTTGAAGATATCGCGCACCCACCACAGCGAGCTGGGGATGCCCGGACGCAGCCCAGTGATTGCCCAGCTATCCTGTACACGAAGCGTCTGTGCACTCCGGCGCAGTGCGGTTGCTGCGGAATCGGCTTGCTGTGGCGAAGCCCCTTGGCGCAGGAGCTGCTGCTGGAGCGCCGCTGCTCCCTGTTCGACGGGCATATCGCTGAAGGGCAGCAGCCGCGGCTTCTCCAGAAACTCCGCATGGGTGTAGGTGAAGGGGATGCGGAGCTCGCGCCAGGACTTGGGGAAGAGCTTCTCCAGCCCCAGGTTCACCGTTGCAGCCCAGGAGCTGCGCAACACGCGGTCGCCGAAGCGCTCCTCCAGACGGTGGAAATCTGGCTGCGTCCGCATCGCATTGAGGTTGAGCGTGCCCAGGTCCGCCAGTTGCACATCCACTGCGCCGATGGCAGCCCAATCCGGACGGGCATCGGGTTCGGTTAGGCGCAGCTCGTCTACCCAGAGCGTTGTGGTCAGCAGGTTCGGGAAGCGCTCGGCGGGGTTGGCGATGCCAATGCCGATAAACTGCACCTGCGTCAGCGATGGATTGCCGCGCAAGCGGAAGCGCGCGCGCTCCTCCCCGGGGACGGGGAACTCCACCAGGCGCTGCTGCAGCAGTGAATCCCGCAGCGCCTTCAACGCCGCCAACTGCCCCAAGTCCAGCGTAATATCCTGCCAGCCCTGCAGCAGCGGACGGCGATACTCGTAGTAGTTCGCCGAGTCCGTCCCAAAGCGAACGAACACCTCCGCCAGCGGGGTCTCCCCAGGTGCAAGCCGCAGCGGCATCGTTCCATCTCCGTGGACAAAGAGCTTGAGCCGGCGGTAGAAGAGCATATCCAGCCGCTGCGGGAAGACACGCACCGCCATACGCTCATCCCCCCAGCGGAGGTTGCGCACGCGCAGCACCAGGGATTGCTCGTTGAGCCGGATGTCGCGCGTGGGGTCGGGATTGCTCAACTGGCGCGGCGGCAGCACCCCAGGCGGGAGCGTGTAGTAATCGGGTGGACCGCTGTTCTCCTCGCGGTTGACAAACGCCACCTCCAGCACCGAATCCGCATCCGTTGCAGCCGGATGGAATGGGTGGCGCCGCTGCCAATACGCCCCAACAATGCGCCAATCCGCAATACGCAGCTTGAGTGCCCCGCCCTTGACCCAGACTCGCACGTACTGGATGTTGGAGAAGAGCGGATTGCCTACCACGCGGTCCGGGCGGCGCAGCGGGATGCGGTACAGGTACCAGCCATTGCTCCCTCCGCCGACGATCTGCGGATTGGTTGCCGGATTGGGGTCCAAGCGCACCTCGTAGCTGAAGTAGCTGTTGTCCAGCATCACCATCTGCCCGTTGTTGGGGTTGAGCGATTCCGTATCGGGGAATCGCCCCAGCTCCGATGTGCCGTTGCCCTCCGGGTTGTTGTAGTTGACGAAGCTGTCCTCGCTCAGCAGCGCTGGGTCCTGCGCGTAGTCGAAGGCGAAGTTGTCGCGCGCGGGGTCGCTCTCGAGCGAGAGCGGGTACGGGAGCGTTGCGCGTTCGGTGGCGTCATCGGCGCCATCGAGTCCGACATCTTCGCCCGCATCCAGGATGCCGTTGGGCAGCGGGGCAGCGGAGGTGATGCCGTCTTCGGTGTCGAGCTTCCCGTTGGGGATGAGGTCCTCGCTAATCTGCCCCAGGTCAATGAAGAGGCGCGCGCCGGGTTCGGCGTACTCGATGCGCATCATCAACTCCAGGTACTCGTAGTTTTCGGCGTCGAAGTTCAGCGGGTATCCCCCAAGCGTGAGCAGCCGGGTCATCCCCGCCCAGATGCGCTGCCGATTCGCCGGATTGCGCGCAAACGCCCGGGTGGAGTCGTAGAGCGGGTTGAAGCGGTCCAGGAACTCCGGATTCGGATTGTAGATGCCGCGCTCATCGGGACGGAAGACAATGTAGAGCGCCCGCAGGTTGCTCTGCCCCGGGATGATGTCCCGATTGGGATAGACCTCGCGGATGGGCGTCTCGGGGATGAAGAACTGGTACCAGAAGAGCTTGCCGCGGTAGAGGACGGCGGTCTTGGCATCGGGGGCAATCGAGGAATCCACCGGCGCAGCGGCATGGCGCCAGTAGCCAGGGAGCAAGCCCAGCGGCAGCGTGCGCTGCGCGCCCTCGAAATCGTCCACGTACACCACCGCCGCCCCGCGGTCGGAGGCGACCTCGGAACGGCGCGTGTTCGGGGTTGGGAACATCTGGGCAACCTCCAGGCGCAAATTCACGCGCGACCTCTCCTTGGTGTCCACCAGCGGCAGTGCGTTGAGCAGGTTCGTCAGCCACATGCTCTCCCACTGCAGCGTCCAATCTGCGCCGAGCATCCAGTTCGAGACGGGCTCCTCGCCCAAGCGCACCCGGTCAATGAGCGCCGCCTGGTGGTAGAACATCCCGGTGAAGCCCAGCGTGCTTTTGAGCGTGCGCGTGTTGAAGAGCAGCCAGTCCCCGCGCAGCCCCAGGAGCGTGCGGGTGGCTAAGTTGAAGAGATCGCGCGGCTCGTACTCGATGACCAAGTTGGCGTTGGGAAGCTGCGCCCGGGGATTGCGCAGGAAGACCTCGCCGCTGTAGTACTGCACGGTGTAGTCCTCGCCCTCCTTGAGCGGGACTCCATCGAGCGTAATCCGGACACTGCCGGGCTCCAGGTTGAACACGCCCAGCGAGATTCGGCTTCCGGATGAGCCCACCACCTCCCCGGCGATAACGAAGCGGTCGCGGTCGGTCTGCAGCCGTGCTGCCTCGACCGTAGTATCATAGACAGCACCGTACGTGTAGAGCTCTGCCAGCTCGGGCACCCCTCGGGCAGCGAAGTACTGGCGCAGCCCCTCGCGGAAGGGCTCCAGGCTGGGGAAGATGAGCTCGCCGGTCTGCCGGTTGAAGAAGGGCGAATTCAGCCCCCCATCGAACACCCCATCGGGCGTGGGGTCGCCGGTGGCGTTGTTGACGCGGTCCACGCCCAGGATTGTGACCAGCTTGTCGGGTGCGCCCTCCAGGGTCTCGGTGGAGTCATTCGTGGGGCGGATGTACCAAATCGAGACGCGCAGGTCCTGGATGTTCTGCATCCCGATGGAGTAGATGTTGCGCAACTGGCGCCGCCAGAGCGTCCGGAAGCCGGGCTGCAGGTTGGGACGGTAGATGAGCTTGAGCACCAGCGTATCGCGCTCCCCGATGGTGTTGGCAAAGGTGCCGTAGACGAGGTCGTCTTCGGCTCTCTCGCTTGGTCCCTCGATGCGGTAGGCAACGGCGTAGATGCGGTCCTGGCGCAGGCTGCGCAGCGTGAGAATCCCCAGGTCGGGATTGAAGGAGTACTGCCCCGGGTCGAGCCGGGCAAAGCGTGCGCGCTCGACCTCTCCGGCAACGACGGTGGCGTTTTTGTACTGCTCGCCGTAGCGCTGCCCCAGAGCAACGGGCGGAAGGTCAGCAAAGGCAACTCCGTCACGGGCTTGCACGACGCGCAGGTCGGGGGTGCTCTCCCAGACCTCGATCTCCTTGACGCGCAGTGCCGCCCCCTGCGGCGGAATCACCGGTGTGCCGTAGCGGTAGTACTCGCGGAAGACCTCCCGGTAGGCGGTGTCCAGGAAGAAGTGGTTGCGGGCATAGTCGTACGCACGCAATGCAAAGCGCTGGCGCAGTGCCCCGCCCTGTACCCGGACATAGCGGCGCTCACCGCGCTTCTGCGAGGCAACGGTGCGCAGGAAGAGCGGTCCGAACTGGAAATCCGAGCGGATCCCAAACAGCGCCTGTCCTCCACCGATGAGCGCCGAAGGCGTTTGGAAGCTGATGTTGCCGATTTCGACCTTGCGCACGACGTCGTCCTCGTAGCCCTCGTAGCCGATGCGGAACTTGTTGTCGAACTCGTTCATGCGCATCGAGCCCCAATCCACTCCCAGGCGCACCTTATCGCCGACGCGCCCGGAGACATTCACGTTGATGGTCTGCGAGAAGATGGGGCTGGACTGTACCTGCCCGCTGGCGGATGCCGTTCCCAGCCGTTGCCAATCCCAGCGCCAGCCAGCGCGGATGTTGACATCGCCGGCAACGGAGATGGAGATCTCCGGCTTGCCGAACAACCCCAGGAGCGGGTTCGGTGGCAGAGGGATGGTCAGCGTGGCGAATTGGTCCAGCATCTGCGCCCGTTCGCGCGGGGAGAGCGCCAGGCGGATATCGTAATGCTGCCAGAGCGAATCCCAGATCCGTTCGCGCCAGAGCCGCTCGCGCCAGCGTAGGTACTCCTCCAACGACCAGCGCCATGGGGGGAGCAGCTCGAAGTCGCCGCTGACGACGCTTCGGACCCAGCTCCAATCGGCGGTATCCAGCCGATAGCGCTCCTGGCGCAGCGGGCGTGCTCCAGGACCCAGTGCCTCCGCCGGTGTGGGTGGCTGCAGCGGATGTTCACGCGGGAGAATTGGGGGAGGCTCTCCACCGTCCTGCCCCGAATCCCCTCCCTGAGCTGCTGCGATGAGCTGCGCCAGCACCCCTGCCCACGTGCCTGCCACGAGCAGGAGCACCCACAGATGCCCTCGCGCCTTCTGCATCCCCTGGTGTCAGTTGCCGGAACATCACAAGGGTCGCCAACAACGCAGCTCGGCTCTCCCGCTGTTGTACATCACCGGCGAAGCTCCTGGAGTTGCTCTGGTGGTTTGGGTTCATCGTGGTCGGCGGCGTGCTCCTCGCCCTCCAGGTGGGTCACAATATCGGCGTGGACGGGCAGGGCTTGGGCGATCGCTTGTTCGGCAGCCGTTGCCAGCCCATGAGCTTGCTCAATGGGCGTGCCATCGCGGAACTGCAGGTGCACATCGATGTAGACCTGGGCACCAGCCTCGCGCAGGCGCAGACGATGGTAACGGATTCCGTGCTCGCGGCAGAACTCCTCCAATGCTTGCCGCGCCCGCGATTCCAACTCCGGATTGGAGCGATCCATCAGCCCATGTACCGAGCCCCACAGCAGCCGTGCTCCCTCGCGCACGATGTTGAGCGCCACAACGAGTGCGAGAATGGGGTCCAGCACCCACCAGCCCGTTGCCCACGCCGCGGAAAGCCCCGCAATTGTGCCCACCGTCGTTACGACGTCCGTCAAAATGTGCTTGCCATGGGCATGCAGAATGGGTGAGTGCAGACGCCGTCCCTCACGCAGCAGCCAGCGCCCCAGAACAGCATTGAGCACCGCTACAAGTCCGGTCATCCCCAGCCCGACATCCAACCTCCGCAGGGCAACTCCGGAGATGAGCTTATCCACCGCCGAAACCCCAATGAGCACCGCCGCCAGGATGATGAGCCCTCCCTCTAGCCCCGCCGAAAAGTACGCCGCCTTGGCATGCCCAAAGGGGTGCTCCACATCGGGCGGACGGAAGCTCACCTGCATCCCATACCAAGCAACCCCGATGGCTGCGATGTGGATGAGGGACTCGAGCGCATCGGAGAAGATCGCCACCGAATTGGTCAACACGTACGCACTCCACTTCCCCACCAGCCCCACCGCGGACAACACTACAGCGACCTTGAGCGCCCGCAGATGCTGCGATGGTACCGCCGCCATGCGTTCGGGCTATTCCGTGGTCAACGTGTTGATGGTCTCCAGGAACTCCCGGTTCGTCTTCGTGCGCCGCATGTGCTCCAGGACCAGCTCCATCGCTTCGACTGGGGAGAGCTCGCTGAGCACCTTGCGCAAGACCCAGATTCGGTTGAGCTCGAAGGGGGTCAGCAGCAGCTCTTCGCGGCGCGTGCCCGAGCGGTTGACGTCGATGGCGGGGAAGATGCGCCGCTCGGCAAGCTTGCGGTCCAGCACCAGCTCCATATTGCCCGTGCCCTTGAACTCCTCGAAGATCACCTCGTCCATGCGGCTGCCCGTTTCGATGAGCGCGGTTGCGATGATGGTGAGCGAGCCTCCCTCTTCGACCTTGCGGGCGGCACCAAAGAAGCGCTTGGGACGGTGCAGCGCGTTGGCGTCCACTCCGCCGGAGAGGATCCTGCCCGAATGCGGAATGACCGTGTTGTTTGCCCGGGCAAGGCGCGTGATGGAGTCCAGCAGGATAACCACGTCATGGCGGCATTCAACCAAGCGCTTGGCTTTCTCCAGCACGATATCGGCAACCTGAACATGGCGCTCCGGCGGCTCGTCGAAGGTGGAGGCGATGACCTCCGCCCCGCGCACCGACCGCTGCATATCGGTCACCTCCTCGGGGCGCTCGTCAATGAGCAGCACGATAAGCTTGACCTCGGGATGGTTCCGGCTGATGGCATTGGCAATCTGCTGCAGCAGAATGGTCTTGCCCGACTTCGGCGGAGCAACGATCAAGCCGCGCTGCCCCTTGCCAATCGGGCACAGCAGGTCCACAATGCGCGTGGAGTACTCGTTGGGAACCGTCTCCAGCCGGAAGCGCTCGGTGGGGTAGACCGGGGTCAGCTCCTCAAAGAGCGGGCGGTCTTTGACCTCCTCGGGCGGCAGGTAGTTGACCGAGTCGATCTTGAGCAGCGCAAAGTAGCGCTCCCCCTCCTTTGGCGGACGGATGTGCCCGCGGATGGTATCCCCGGTGCGTAGTCCAAAGCGCTTGATCTGGGAGGGCGAGACGTAGACGTCATCCGGCGAGGGCAGGTAGCTGGAGTCCGCCGAGCGCAGGAAGCCGTACCCGTCTGAGGTGATCTCGAGCACTCCTTCGACCACTGCTGCTCCACTTTCGGGCTGGAGCTGCTGGGCACGCAGGAGCTGCCCTTGGGCTTCCATGATGCGGAAGATGAGCTCGTGCTTGCGCATGTCGGCGTAGTTGGGGATGCCGAGCGCTTTGGCGATTTCGTAGAGCTCGGCAATCTTCTTGCCCCGAAGCGTTTCCACATCCAGCAAGGGCAGCGTCGTGCCCACCTCCGGACCGTTCATTGGCTGCTGTTCCATTGCAGAGAGACCGCCCTTCGTTGAACTTACCTGGACACCGATGTGCCGCCACTGCCTACGGCAATTGCACTGCGGCTACTGCAGACTGGGAGGAGAGACCACCGTATTGCGTACCCCACCACGGTGCAAGAGCAGGGCGATTGCACAGACGTACGGACTCATACTTCATTGCGCTGCCGCGCGCCCCCGTCGGAGCGCCTTGTACAGGCGCAGCACCGCAGCCACCGCGAGGACCGCGCCGAGCAGCACCCACCACGTCGGCGGTAGCGCCACCGCTCCCGTCATTCGCCACCGTACAAGCCCTTCGACGAGAGCAGCCGCCAGCGCGGTCGAAAGCCAGGTCGAGTACTCGCGCCGTAGCAACTGCCCCCAGCGGAACGGCTCCTCCGGAGGGCAATATCCGTGCAACCGCGGCAGGAACGCCGGAGTTCTGCGAGCCCAACTCCGGAAGGCTTCTCCGAAGCGCTGCTCCAGGAACTCCTCCTCGGCGAGCGCAATCCGCTCGTAGATGAACGCAAAGACAGCCGCCCCCAGCGCCCACAACCACCAGATGCCCGGGCGCAGCAGAATCCCGCTCCAGATGAGGAAGTTGGCAGCGTAGAGCGGGTGGCGCACCAGTGCGTACGCGCCCGTCGTGTTGAGCCGTTCGGCTTGCTGCTGTGCGGTGTTGCGTCCGGAGGTCCCCTCGGGCACGCTTGCGGCAATCCAGCCGCGCAGGAGCAGCCCCAGCAGGATACACCCCGCGCACACCGCCTGCCACCAGGGGTGCATCACCCACGCGGGCAGCGATTCCCCCGTAATGGCAGCAACCACAACCGGTAGAAGCAGCAGCGGCAACCAACTCCGCTGCCGGAAGAGCCAGTTCCCTTGCCGCCGAAGCTGCTCCACAAGCATCCGTGCTCTCCACATGCGGGGCTACGAACGCACAAGGGGCGATGTTCGTGCGCTGGGTTCTGCAGCAGTCCATTGCAAACGCCCTAATTTTGTGTGCTGTCCAAATGACACGCTCTGCCCTGTGTGAAGCCGAACACAAAAGAGGAGCGGCAACGCACGCAATGGCGCGAGCTTGCGGTCTACGCCAACGTTGGGATGACCATCGCTGTTGCCCTTGTGGGCTGCGGCGCTCTGGGGTGGTGGCTGGACAAGCGGTTGCACTCCTCGCCCATCGGCTTGCTTGCAGGGTTGTTCCTTGGACTGCTCATCGCGGCGCGCGAACTGTGGAAGCTCATCCGCGCAGCCGAACGCACAACACGTTCCACCTCGAGGACACACCAATGAGCTGGGATCACGCCCTCTCGGGCATGCTCTGGGGCATCGGGCTGTGCACGGCGAACTTCCTGGCAAGCTACCTCATCGCCCGCTGGAGCTTCCGACGCTCCCTGCGGAGCTTCCTCCGCTGGGTGCTCGGCGGAATGGTGGTACGCCTGCTGCTTGTCAGCGCTGTGGTGCTCTATCTGCTGACCGTTGTGCGCGTTGATGCCTTGAGCTTTGCCCTCTCCTTCGCCATCGGGGTCAGCATCCTGTTGGCGGTAGAGATTTGGGACTTCCACCGCCGATACGAGACCTTTCGTCTCCGCCCGCTCCTGGAAGGTGCGTTGAACCATCCCACAGCAGCATGAGCGCAGGACAATCCGGCTCGGGCAATGTCTTTACCCACCTGCTCGAGGAGCTGGGGGACCACCACGGCTTCTACATCGGTCCACACAAGGTGCTGGACCTGCCCGTGATACTCTGGGACGAGGGACGCCTGCACCTCTACCCTTCGACCAAGGCGATGGAGGCAGCCGGACTCTACCGCATGGTCGAGGGGAAGATCGTGCGCAGCAGCACGGGAGCGCCTCCGGCGCTGGACCTCTCCATCACCAACTTGGTCGCCTACCAATGGCTGGGGATGCTGCTGCTGGGAATCGTGCTGTGGCGAAGTGTTCGGCGCTACCGGCGCAATCCTCTGGCACCTCCGCGTGGGCTACAGAATGCTATCGAAGCGATCGCGCTCTTTGTGCGCGACTCCATCGTGCGCCCCAACATCAGCAACGAGCGGCTGGGCAATCGCCTGTTGCCGTACTTCCTGACGCTGTTCTTCTTCATCCTCGTGCTCAACCTGCTGGGGCTGCTGCCCGGAGGGCACACGGCAACGGGAAATCTGGCGGTCACGGGTGTGCTCGCTGCCATTGCCTTCCTCGTCATCAACGGTGGGGCGCTCGTGACGATTGGTCCCAAGGCATGGCTGCGTCATCTGCTCGGCGGCGGTCCGCTGTGGCTGAGTCCAATTCTGGTGCCAATCGAGATCATCGGGATGTTCGCCAAAGCTTTTGCTCTGTGCGTGCGATTGTTCGCCAATATGGTCGCCGGGCATACGGCGCTGCTGTCTCTGGTGGGGCTAATCTTCTTCTTCGGCACGGTGCTGATTGCGCCAATCTCGGTTGCCTTCTCGGTCTTTGTCTACTTCCTGGAGACGCTTGTGGCGTTCCTGCAGGCGTACATCTTCACGATTTTGACGGCGGTCTTTTTGGGCTTGGCAAGCGAACACCATGAACACTAAGGTGGGCACCGCCCCAATGGCGGATGCCAAGGGTTAGTTCCACAATCACAGCGGATTGCATCAATGGAGCTCGGACTGGCATGGCTTGCAGCAGGAATCGGCGTTGGCATCAGCGTGCTGGGTGCTGGAACCGGTATTGGACGCCTCGGAGCAGCGGCGCTGGAGGCGGCAAGCCGGCAACCGGAGACGGCAGCCGAAACGCGCACCCTCATGCTCATCGCCGCAGCGCTCATCGAGGGAATCGCCCTCATCGCCTGCATCGTCTGCATCCTGCTGGCAGTCAAATCAGCCTAAGCCGCGCGGGCAATGCCCAGCTTTCTGGAGATCTCGCCCGGCTTGATGTTCTGGACGCTGGTCAACTTCAGCATCTTCCTGGTGCTGCTGGCCCGCTTTGCCTGGAAGCCCCTTCTGGCAGCGGTTGAGCAGCGCGAAAACCGGATTGCTGAAGCTCTGCGCAGCGCCGAACAGGCACGGCTGGAAGCCCAGCAATTGCTTGAGCAGGCGCAACAGCAGCTTGCGCAGGCACAACAGGAGGTGCATCGCCTCATCCGCGAGGGCAAGCAGCAAGCCGATGCCCTACTGCGCCAGGCTGCCGAACACGCCGAAGCGCTCAAACGGCAGAAGCTCGAGGAAGCACAGCGCGAAATCCAGCGCCAACTGGAGCGCGCTACGGCACAGCTCTACAGTGAGCTGACCGACCTCATCGTGCAGGGTGTCTCCCGTGTGCTGGCAAGCACCTTGGATAGCGCCACCCATCGGCAGCTCATCGAGCGCTTCCTCAGCGAAGTCGCACGCCAGAATTGAGCACCATGGCTTCGCTGCGCATTGCTCGGCGCTACGCAACCGCTCTGCTGGAATTGGCAGCCGAAGCGGGCGTGCACGAGCGTATCTACGAGGAACTGCAGGGCGTTGCCGCAGTGCTGCGTGCCTCGGGTGAGCTGCGCGCGGTGCTGCGCAATCCCGTCATCCGCACCGAACGCAAACGTGCCATCTTGGAGGAGCTCTTCGCCGGGCGTGTCAGCGAGCTGCTGCTCCAATTCCTCCGGCTGCTTGTGGAGAAACGGCGCGAGCCGCTGCTGCCCGATATCATCGTGGCGTACGAGGAGCTCTTCTTCGAGCACACCAATCGCCTTGCGGTCATCGCCCGCTCGGCGATCCCTTTGGATGAGGAGCTGCAGGAGCGCGTCATCCAAATCCTCTCCGAGCGCACTGGGAAACAGGTGCTGCTGCGCCCGGAGGTCCGCCCGGAGCTGCTCGGCGGATTGCAAATCCAGATTGGAGACACCGTCTACGACGGCACCCTGCAGCATGCCCTGCAGCGCTTACGCCAACAGCTCCTCCAGGAGCTCCCCACACACCACGCCTTCACAGCAAGTCCCCCAAGCACTGACCACCTGCCATGATTGAGCTGCGTCCGGAAGAGATCTCCGCAGTTCTGCGACGGCAGTTGTCCGGATTCGAGCGCGAAGTGGATATCTACGACGTCGGCACCGTGCTCCAGGTCGGCGATGGCGTTGCCCGCGTCTACGGACTGCGCCAGGCGATGATGTCGGAGCTGGTCGAATTCCCCAATGGCGTCGTCGGCATGGTCCTCAACCTGGAGGAGGACCACGTCGGCGTCATCCTCTTCGGCGACGACCGCCTGGTCAAGGAGGGCGACCAAGTCCGGCGCACCGGGCGTGTGGCGTCCGTCCCCGTCGGCGAGGAGCTGCTCGGGCGCGTGGTCAACCCGCTGGGGGTTCCGCTCGATGGCAAGGGTCCCATCAACGCCAAGCAGTTCCTGCCGATCGAGCGCAAAGCCATCGGTGTCATCTACCGCCAACCGGTCAAGGAGCCGCTCCAGACCGGCATCAAAGCCATCGATGCCCTCATCCCCATCGGGCGCGGGCAGCGCGAGCTCATCATCGGGGACCGGCAGACGGGCAAGACTGCCATCGCCATCGACACCATCATCAACCAGAAATACACCCACACCGAGGAGGCGCGCCGGCGCGGCATCAAGCCCGTCTACTGCATCTACGTCGCCATCGGGCAGAAAGCCTCCACCGTTGCCAACGTCGTGGCAACGCTGCAGGAGCACGGCGCGATGGACTACACGATCGTCGTCGCCGCCAACGCCTCCGACCCTGCCCCTCTGCAGTACATCGCGCCGTACTGCGGTGCCTCGATGGGCGAATACTTCCGCGACAGCGGACGCCACGCGCTGATTGTCTACGACGACCTCTCCAAGCAAGCGGCGGCGTACCGACAGGTCTCGCTGCTGCTGCGTCGTCCACCGGGGCGCGAAGCCTATCCGGGCGACATCTTCTACGTCCACAGCCGGCTGCTGGAGCGCGCCGCCAAGCTCAGCGATGAGCTCGGTGGCGGCAGCCTCACCGCCCTGCCCATCATCGAAACCCAAGCCGGCGATGTCTCCGCCTACATCCCCACGAACGTCATCTCCATCACCGACGGGCAGATCTACCTGGAGACCGGGCTCTTCAACGCCGGTATTCGCCCGGCGATGAACGTGGGGATCTCCGTCTCGCGCGTGGGCGGGAATGCGCAAATCAAGGCGATGAAGAAGGTTGCCGGTCCGCTCAAGATCGAGCTGGCGATGTACCGCGAGCTGGAAGCCTTCGCCAAGTTCGGCTCCGAGCTGGACCCCACCACGCAGCAGCAGCTTCGGCGTGGTGCCCGCCTGGTCGAAATCCTCAAGCAGCCCCAGTATAGCCCAATGCCGGTGGAGGAGCAGATCGTCGTCCTCTACGCCGCTACCAAAGGCTGGCTGGACCCACTCCCGCTGGAGCTGGTCTCCACCTTCGAGCGTGAGCTGCTGGAGTACATGCGCACCTTCCATCGGCAGGACATTTTGGAAGCCATCCTGGACACCCAGGACCTGACGCCCGAGATTACCGAACGGCTCGACGCAGCGCTGAAGAGCTTCAGCGAGGAGTTCCGCCGTACTCACGGACTCCACGCATGATCGTGCTGACCGGCGGTGCGGGCTTTATCGGAAGTTGCTTCCTGTGGAAGCTCAACCGCATGGGCATCGAGGAGGTGCTCGTCGTGGATGAGCTCACGGCTGCAAACTGGCACAACCTCGTGGGGAAGCGCTTCCGCGACCTCATCCCCAAGCAGGAGTTCCTGCCGCGGCTGCTGCGGGGGGAGTTCGGGCGTCCGGAGGCAATCGTTCACCTGGGTGCCCGCACCACGACGACGGCAACCGATATTGATGCACTCCTGCGCGACAACTACGCCTACAGCCAAGCTTTGGCACGCTTTGCTGCCGAGCACGGCATCCGCTTTCTCTACGCCAGCAGCGCCGCCACATACGGTGCGGGCGAACATGGCTTCCGCGAAGATGCCCTCTGGGAGCTCCGCCCACTTTCGCCGTACGCCTTCTCCAAGCACCTCTTCGACCTCTGGGCTGCCCGCGAAGGGATCCTGCAGCACGCCATCGGGGTCAAGCTCTTCAACGTCTACGGACCCAACGAGTACCACAAGGGCAGCATGGCAAGCCTGGTCTGGCAAGGCTTCCAGCAGATCCAACAGAGCGGGCGAATGCGCCTGTTCCGCTCCACCGACCCCCGATTCGCCGACGGCGAGCAGAAGCGCGACTTCATCTTTGTGCTCGACGTCGTGGAGGTCCTGTGGAAGCTCCTACAGCAACGCGAGCTGGCAGGGCTGTTCAATCTCGGCACCGGAACAGCGCGCAGCTGGAATGAGCTCGCCCACGCCCTCTTTGCTGCCCTGGGGCGCGAGCCCGCCATCGAATACATCCCGATGCCGGAGGAGCTGCGCCCGCAGTATCAGAACTTCACCCAAGCGGATATGAGCAAGCTGCAGCATTCTCCCGCCGCCCACCACTTCACGCCACTGGAGGAGGGCGTTCGGGAGTACGTGCAGGAGTTCCTCCTCTCAGGTCGGCTCTACCTGTGAGCGAACATGGCAACACTGCGTGACATCCGGCGGCGAATTCAGGCTGTGCGTAGCACCGCCAAGATCACCTCCGCTATGCGCATGGTGGCTGCGGCAAAGCTGCGCCGCGCGCAAGAATCGGTCTGGGCAGCACGCCCCTACGTGCAGAAGCTGCGCGAGATTCTCTCCCACGTTGCGGCAACCGATGCCGCGTTGCTGCATCCCTTCTTCGGCATCCGGCGCGAGGTGAACGCGATTGGGCTCGTTGTCATCGCCGCCGATCGCGGATTGTGCGGGAGCTTCAACAGCAATGTCCTCCGCGCAGCCCAACAGCATCTGGAACACCTACGGCAGCAATTCCCAAAGGCACGCCTGGAGCTGCTTGCTCTGGGCGGACGCGCGGTGAACTACCTCCGCAAGTACGCTGCCGAACTGCTCGGCTACGAGCGCCCAGGGCTGTTCTCGCCGCTGCGCATGGAGTCCGCCTACGAGATTGCTCACTTCCTCATGGATGCCTACCTTGCCGGGCGGTACGACCGCATCGAGGTGCTCTCCAACGAGTTCCGCTCGGTCCTGCGGCAGGAGGTCTGCCACCGCGTTCTCCTGCCTATCACCGCACCACAGCGGCAAGCCCAGCGGGTAGACTACATCTTCGAGCCCTCCCAACTGGAGATCCTGGATGCCCTGCTCCCGATGTATGTGCGGGTGCAGTTCTGGCAACTGCTCTTGGAATCCCACACCGCCGAGCAAGCCGCCCGAATGCTCGCCATGGAGAACGCCACGAATAACGCTCGCGAGCTCATCCGTCACCTGCAGCTCCAGTACAACAAGGAGCGCCAGGCTGCTATCACCAAGGAGATGGTCGAAATTGCCAGCGGCGCCGAAGCACTCCGCTCCCAAGGGTAGCCATGAGCCAGCGCAGCTCGCCCATCGGAACGGTGTGGGATGTACGCCCGATTCTGGAGCCCCGCTCAATTGCGCTCATCGGTGCTTCGCGGCACCCCAATAGCGTGGGCTACCTGCTGCTGGAGAACCTGCTGCTGGGCGGCTACACCGGAGTGATCTACCCAGTCAACCCACACGCCCACGCCATCCGCGGAATCCGTGCCTACCCCAGCGTCGAAGCGCTGCCGGAGACGGTCGAGCTGGCGATCATCGCCGTTCCAGCACCCGCTGTGGCATCGGTGCTGGAGACATGCGGGAGGATCGGTATCCACGCCGCCATCGTCATCAGCGCCGGATTCAAGGAGATCGGTCCGGAGGGAGCCCTCCGCGAAGCCGAGCTGCGCCGGATTGCCCAGCAGTACGGGATTGTGCTGTTGGGTCCCAACTGCCTGGGCGTGATGAACACCGACGCTGCCATCCGACTCAATGCCACGTTCGGACAAGCAATGGCGCGTGGCGGCAATATCGGCTTCATCAGCCAGAGTGGAGCCTTGTGCGCCGCCGTGCTCGATTACACCCGCGCCCAAGGAATCGGACTGAGCAAGGTCATCAGCCTCGGCAACAAAGCCGGCGCAACGGAGCTGGACTTCCTGGTCTACCTGTGGCAGGACCCGCAGACGAGCGTCATCGCGCTCTACATCGAGGAGCTCAGCGACGGACGCCGCTTCCTGGAGCTGGCACAGCTCATCACCAGTGAGAGCCCTCCGACCAAACCCATCCTGGCGCTCAAAGCCGGGCGAACCAGCGCTGGCGCCCGCGCCGTTGCCTCCCACACAGGCTCCCTTGCCGGAAGCGATGAGCTCTACCAGGCGCTCTTCACCCAAGCGGGAATTCTGCGCGCCGAGACTGTGGAGGACCTCTTCGAATACGCCGTTGCCTTTGCCAATCAGCCGCTCCCACGGGGTGCGCGGGTCGCAATCGTGACCAACGCTGGCGGACCCGGCATCATGGCAGCCGATACATGCGTGCAGCACGGTCTGGAGGTTCCCACCCTGGAATCCCTTCGGCTGCGCGAGCGCTGCCATCTGCCCGAACACGCTGCCGTGACCAACCCCATTGACCTCATCGCCGATGCCCGCTCTGAGCGCTACGCCTGCGTCCTGCAAACCCTGTTGGAGGAGCCCTCAGTGGATGCCCTCCTGGTGCTCTTCGTGCCCATCCCCACCGCGGATATGGAGGCGATCACCGAGGTTATCCTGCAGGCAGCGCAGCAGCGCCGCAAGCCTATCCTCACCTGCTTCATGGGCGTCATTGACGTAGCGCCAGCCAAGGAGCGGCTGCGCGCCGCCGGGGTGCCGTGCTACGACTTCCCCGAGGATGCTGCCCGCGCTCTGGCAGCAATGGCACAGTACCGGCGCTGGATCGAACGCCCACGCACGGGCTACCGCTCCTTCCCCAGCGATGCCGAGCGCGCTCGCCAGCTCCTTGCGGCAGCCCCCCGCACCCCGTACGGCTTCATCCCCGAAGACATCGCCTTCCGCGTGCTGGAGCTCTACGGCTTCCCCCTTCTGCCCTGGGATACCGCCGCAAGCCCAGAGGAAGCAGTGCAGAAAGCCGAACGCTTAGGCTACCCGCTGGCGCTCAAGGTGCTCTCGCCAGACGTTGTACACAAATTCGATATCGGCGGCGTTCTCCTGAATGTTGACTCCCCCTCCGCCGTAGCCGCTGCCTTCGAGCGCATCCGCAGTGCAATTGCCGAACGTGCCCCTCAGGCGCGCTTCCACGGGGTGATCCTCCAGCGCATGGGGCAGCGCGGTGTTGAGCTCATCCTGGGCATGAAGCGCGACCCGCAGTTCGGTCCCATCCTCATGGCGGGCTTAGGAGGCATCTACGTGGAGGTCTTCCGCGATGTCGCCTTCCGTATTGCCCCGTTGCGGGAGCGCAGCGCTTACCAGATGCTCACCTCCATCCGCTCGGCTGCTGTGCTGCAAGGAGCTCGCGGGCAACCACCTGCCGATCTGGATGCCGCTGCCGAGTGCATCCTGCGCCTGTCGCAGCTTGCCATGGAGCAGCCGCAGATTGAGGAGCTGGACATCAACCCGCTGCTGGTCTACCCCAAAGGCAATGGAGCCGCCGTCGTAGACGTCCGTATTGCCGTCACAGCACCGGACTCTTCGGCGTGAAGACACGTACCCTCTACGTATGCCAGAACTGCGGAGCAACCTCTGCCCGCTGGGTCGGACGTTGCCCCGTCTGCGGCGAATGGGAAACCTTCGTCGAGGAGCACCGAGAGGAGAAGCTCCCCGCACGGACCTCCCGGACCTCCTCGGCACCGGCGACAGTGGTTCCGCTGCGAGCGGTCACCCCGGAGGCACAGGAGCGGATTCGGACGGGCATTGAAGAGTTCGACCGCGTCTGCGGCGGCGGCATGGTTGCCGGCTCCATCCTCCTCCTGGCAGGACCACCGGGGGTGGGCAAATCCACCCTGCTACTCCAGCTCTGCGCACATCTGGACGCACTGCGCCCGCTGTACATCTCTGGGGAGGAGTCGCCCGAGCAGATCCGGATGCGCGCCGATCGGCTTCGCCCCTCTCCCCAGGAGCTTCTCCTGTGCTGCGAAACGGAGCTGGAGCGCATCGAACAGCTCATCAGCGCTGTGGAATCCCCGGTGGTCGTCATCGACTCCATCCAAACCGTTGCCCACTCCGAGCTGGAGTCCCCGCCGGGCTCCGTTGCCCAGGTCCGCTACGCTGCCTCCCGACTGCAACACCTGGCGAAGCAGAGCGGAAAGGTGCTGCTGCTCATCGGGCACATCACAAAGGAGGGGCTGATCGCCGGACCCAAGGTCCTGGAGCACATTGTGGACACCGTCCTTGTACTCGAAGGGGAAAGCCCGTACGGCTACCGCATTCTGCGGGCATTGAAGAACCGCTTCGGCGCCACCCACGAGCTGGGCTTCTTTGAGATGAGCTCGGAGGGCTTGCGTGAGGTGCGCAACCCTTCGGCGCTCTTCCTCCAGGAGCGCGAACTTCCCGAGCCTGGAGTAGCAATTGCTGCAGTGCTGGAGGGAACCCGTCCCCTCCTGCTCGAAGTACAGGCGCTGGTCGCTCCAAGCGGGTACAGCGTACCGCAACGCACCATTACGGGCTACGACTACCGGCGGGTCCAGATGCTCCTTGCCTTGTTAGAGCGGCGCTTTGGGATCGGGCTTCGCCACCACGATGTGTTCGTCAACGTGGTCGGCGGGCTGCATATCTACGATCCCGCACTCGACCTCGCCGTTGCCTTGGCGCTGGTGAGTAGCTACCGCGACCTCCCGCTGCCCCAGGGCACCGCAGCATTCGGCGAGATCGGTCTGACGGGCGAGCTTCGCCCCGTCCCGCTTCCCGAGCTCCGGCTGCGCGAAGCCCAGCGGGCGGGGATTCGGCAGGTCCTCCTGCCCAGTGCTCTCGTGCGCAACCGTCGCCGTCTAACATGGGATGGACTCCAACTGCTCCCTGCCGAGCGCCTCTCCACAGCGCTCCTCCAGCTCTTCCCCTCGGCAGACCCGTCCCATAGCCGCTGAGTGACTATGCCGCCGAGCCCCTCTGAACTTCGCGCCCTCAGCCACGCCAGCGATGAAGAGCTCATGCAGCGCTTCCAGGCGGACAATTCCGAGGCAGCCTATACGCTCCTGGTGCGCCGCTACAAGTCTGCAATCGTGAACTTCCTCTACCGCTTCACCGGCAACTACGACGACGCGCTCGATATCGCGCAGGAAACCTTTCTGCGCCTCTACCGGTACAAGCACTCGTACAATCCTGAGCAGCCCTTCTCGACATGGCTCTACACCATTGCTGCAAATCTGGCTCGCGGCTTCTACCAGCGCCAACAGCGCAGCGCGACCATACCCTTCTCCGCACTCGGCAGCGGAGAGGATCCCGACGAGGAGCGATCGTGGGAGCCTCCCGATACCCAGTACCTTCCCGACACTCGGGTGGATACAACGCTCATCGCGCAACGCGTCCAGGCAGCCCTGATGCAGCTCCCACCGAGCTTCCGCGAAATCATCATCCTACGCGAAATCATGGAGCTGAGCTACGAGGAGATCGCCGAAATCACCCAAACCGAGCTGGGCACGGTCAAATCCCGGCTCAACCGTGCGCGACAGCGCCTTCAGGAACTCCTGCGCGACCTCTACGAGGAGCTGTACGGCAACCCCTCTAAGCAGCCATGAGCCTCACCCCACACCAGCCCGAACAGCTGAAGCATCTCCTTCCGGAGGTGCCCGTTCCAGAGGACTTCGAGCAGCAGCTATGGCTTCGCCGCATCCTGCGTGAGCTGCCCGAAGCCCCTGTTCCCGAAACCTTTGAAGCGGAATTGCTACAGCGCCTAAGCTCTGAGCGCTCCGCCCCCTCCTGGCGGCGATGGGTGGTTGCCGCAGCCCTTCTTCTCAGCGGCTCTCTCGCCCTCTGGTACCTCCTCCGCCCAGGCGATGCGCCTTCGAGCGCTCCCTTCCGCATGCCTGAGGCGATTCCGCCGGTGGTCGTGGAGCCCGACGCGCGCTTTGTCCTCCCCACAAAGCCCGTGCAACCGCCGCCTCCCTCACAGCGCCGAGAACTCCCTGCACCGGCAATCCGCAAAGGCGAAAACCGCTTCCTCCCACCGCCTGAGGAGTAAGCTCACCACGCCTGCACAGGGATACCCCGGGCGTCAGAAACGCCACAGGGTACCCCACATGCAGACGCACAGCTTCCACCGCCTCATTCGCGCGCCGGTTGGGGTGGTTCCATGACGGCTCCGCACTGCTTGCACGTGCGAAGCTCCAGCGAGCCATAGAAGCGCTCAAAGACGCGTGGAAGCTGCTCGACAATATCGCTGACGTGTAGGAACTCCTCGTACAACTTGTTCCCACACTGCTCGCAGAACCACATGAAGCCATCCAGCTCATCGGGACGCCGCTTCCGCTCAATGACCAGTCCCACCGTGTTCGGCGGACGCTGCGGAGAATGCGGCACCCTCGGCGGCAACAGGAAGATCTCGCCCTCCCGAATCACAATGTCGCGCGGCTTGCCATTCTCGATGACCTTGAGCGTGATGTCGCCCTCGATTTGGTAGAAGAACTCCTCGCCCTCGTCGTAGTGGTAGTCCTTGCGCGAATTGGGTCCGCCCACCACCATGATGATGAAGTCCGCGTTGTCCTTGTACACCACGGCATTCCCTACCGGGGGCTTGAGCAGGTGGCGGTGCTCCTCAATCCAGCGCCGGAAGTTGATCGGCGGCAGCAGTGCCATGGGAGCTCTCCACGCGGTTCGACATCCTCTCTGGGCGCACAGCACCCGGGCGCAATTTACGGAAAATTCCTCGAAGCTGCGAGCTCCACAAGTCGCTGAAAAATCAAGCTCTTACGGCTTCCTCGGCGACGGAACAGGTCTTGGCAGCTCCGGCGTAGTCTTTGGCATTGGAATATCAGGCTGAACCGGAGGAGGCTCCGGAACAGGTTCGAGCACCGGCGGAGGATTCTCCCTTCCGCCCCTGCCCTTCTCCCCCGACGGCGTGCCCCCTGGATAGCGCTGCCGTATCGAATCCACCGGAACCCCCTCTCGATGCGCAAGGGCATAGAGCACGCTCGTGTAGACCTCCCGGGCATAGGGTGTCTGTGGATACCGTGCCACGAGCTCGGCATAGTACGCAAGGGCGCTATCCCTATGACCGAGCCGGCGCTCGTACAGCCATCCCAGGGCATAGAGCGCCTTCGGCGCATAGGGCGATTCCGGATACCCTTCAACGACGCGCTGCCACTGGCGCTGCGCAAAAGCGTATTCCCCGATCGCTTGGAGCAGCATCCCCGAACGGTACAGCTCCGCTGCCGTGTCCACCACCGCCTCTTCGGTATAGCCAAGGAGCTGACGGGCATACGCCGAATACGGCGTTGCCGGATATCGCCACACCACCTGCTCCAGCAAGGAGTCCGACTCCGCCGGGTTATTGCTGCGGAGCCACTCCCCCAGCGCCAACAGCGCCCGTGCGCGCCTGGGGTTGCCCTCCTCATACCAGCGGAGTGCTGCGCGGTAGAAGCGCTCGACCGAATCCGCCTTCCCAAGCTGGGCATAGACCCGCCCCAATTCGTAGAGTGCGTCGGCAACGCGCGTGCGCAGCGTATCGGGCAGCTCCTCCGGAGCGCGTTGCCGGGCGGATTCCACCGTTGCAGTTGCCTGCTCCCAGCGCGCTAAGAGCCGATTGTAGTACTGTGCCCGTGCAAAGACCGGGGAGCGCGCTACCGTTGCACGGGCAATGTAGCGCTGTGCCCGGCGGAGATCCCCTTGCTGGAGCAGCTCCAGACCGTACTCGTAGTGTGCCGCCAGCAGTGCGGGATTACCCGAAAACGCCGAATCGGCTTGGCGCTCGATCCGACGCAACTCCTCATCAGACGCCCCTGCCCTTCGGCGCAGCGTCAACTCTTGCGCCAGCACGTACCCCACCCATTGCGCATAGCGCCGGCTGGATTTGAGCTGCCGCAACAGCGCCTCCGCCTCCGCAAGCCCTCCGCTCCGGATGAGCGCTGCCGCTCGGTAGAGCCGTGCCTCAAACTCCACCACCAGCTCGGGGCTGTAACGCAGCACCTGTTGGAACGCCGCTGCAGCTTCTTCATAGCGGCGCAGACGATATAGCAGTGCTGCCAGCTCCAGTTGCCAGCGCGCCCGCAGCCGAGCATCGGGTTCAATGGCAACAGCGTGGCGATACGGACGCAGTGCCCCTTCGGCATCCCCTTGGGCGAGCGCCAGCTCTGCCAGGAGCCGGTATGCTTCGGCAAGGATATCACTGCGCCCCTGACGCCATGCGGCATCAATCGTTCGGGAGAGCGTACGCTTGCCCAAGGCGATCTTGCGCTGCATAAGGTAGGACTTCGCCAGGAGCAGCTGCGCATCGGCTGCCAGCGGGCTGTTCGGAAACAGTTGTAGCAGCTCCTGGCATTTCACCTGCGCTGGGAGCCACTCCCCGCGGTAGAAGAAGGTCTGTGCCATGAGCAGGAGGGCATCATCCACCAGCTCTGAGCGGGCACGCAACGCCAGCAGCTTCGAGCCTTTGCGCAGAATCGAATCCAGCCGCTGCTGCACCACCTGGAGCTTCGGCGGCTCGATGATATACGCCCGCAGGAAGGTCGGCAACTCCGTCGCCTCCAGGGGTTCGGGAAGCACCGAATCGGGCACCAGCACGCGCGGGCGCTCGGTGCGGCGAGTCTCGTCGTAGTACTCGAACTCGGACTCCACCTCCTTCATCAGGCGGTGCATGTTGTAGTAGGTGTTGAAGTACGCCTCGGCGTTCCACCAGAGTTGGCAGCCACCCAGGGCAAGCGAACCGATTAGCGCGATACTCCAGCGTCCCATGGCAGCTCCGCCGAGGGAAGGGATTCGGGCGCGCGCAGCGGGGGCTGTAACCATGCCTGCAGCAACTGAAGCTGCGCTGCATCTTCGGCACGAATGAGCACGCGCGCGGTGCGCTCCAGCTCTGGTGCCAGCACCGTTCGGTAGACTCGCCCGTTGCTTGCCGCCAGCACCTCCAGCGGCGCGCCGGCAGCAGCGAGGATGCGCTCCCACTGCTGCCGCGTACGCACCCGATACCCGTCCAACGCCAACAGCTCATCCCCGACGGCGATGCCGGCATGGGCAGCAGGGGAATCGTCCTCGACCGCTTCCACCAGCAATCCCTCCGGCGTCTCCCGAAGGCTCAGCCCGGTGAAGCGCGGAGGCAACTGCGGCGCAATCGCAATGCCATCGCCAAGGCTCTGCGGCGTCGGCTGCGGATGCTCCCAGAGCAGCTGCAGTCCGACCCGCTTCAGAATCTCCTCGTACGGCAGTTCAGCCCGCTCGGAGAGCCACTGCCGGAGCATCCCAGCAAGGGGCACCCCTGTGGACTCCTGCAGGATGTGCAGCACCTCCTCTTCGGTCAAGCCCTCGTGCGGACGCTGCCGCGTCCGCTCCCATAATCCCAGCAGCCCATCTCGCAGCCGCCGTTTGCCCTCCGAGTGGCTCACAATCCACAGGTCCAGCAACCAGGCGATGAGTTCGCCCTTGAGGTAGTACGAGGGGAAGCGGTTCACCCCATCGGGGCTGGCAGCGTAGAGCTTTACCCAGGCAAGGAGGCTGCTATCGCGCACCGAAAGGGCAAAGCGCCCCGGCGTGTGCGCCAGGCGCTCCACATCTAGCGCCAGTTGCTGCAGCAGCTCCCGCTGCGTCAGCACCCCAGCCCAGTAGGCGCACAGGAGCTCGTAGTAGGAGGTTACCCCCTCGACCAACCACAGCAGCGGCGTATAGACCTCGCGCGTGTAATCGAAGGGACCCAGCTCCCGCGGTCGGATCCGTTTGCCGTTCCACGCATGGAACAGCTCATGCGCCAGCAGGCGCAGAAAGCGCTGCGCTGCGGCAGGCTCGCGGAAGGCTGCCTCCTCGACCCCCAGCACCTGGGAGCGCGCATGCTCCAATCCCCCGAACATCCCCGGCGCAACATGCACGATGATGACGTAGCGGTCGTAGGGTAGGCTTCCACCCCAGAAATCGCGCACCACCGGTACCAGCCGACCCACAGCGTCCGGCAGCCACTCCGATTGCACCGGTTCCTGGCTCACAATTGCCAGCTCGTGCACAACCCCGTCAATGGTGCAGCGGAGCACCGTGTGCGAGCCCACCTCGATGGGCGAATCCGCCAGGATATCGTAGTTGATCGCCCCGTAGCGATGCTCGTGCACCTCCACCGGCGACAGCGCCGTCGTCACCGTTGACCACTCTGCGGGGATACGGCGCAGCACAACATGGTGTAGCTCCTGCTGCCGCCCTTCCACGTACGGTAGGCAATTGGAAGGCATCACAAAGGCGTGCCAGCGGTCCACGTGTGTGGTCCGCACCGAGCGCTCATTCCCGTAGTAGAGCGCCCGCAGCCGCACACGTTCAGCGGAGGCACAGTGCACGCGGAAGCGATGCTTTTCGCACCACTCCACCGGCAGTAGCGCTCCGCGCTCATCTTCTGCCTGCAGCAGGGTGAAGTGCGCCGAAAACTCGCGGATCTTGTAGCTGCCCGGCGTCCATGCCGGCAGCACGAACTCCAGGCACGGCTCTCCTCGGGTGGTGACCTCCAGCTCTATGCCGAGCAGATGGCGTTCGGCAGCGTCGAAGGTAAGCTCGTAGACAATCTCCGCCTGCGTGCCGAGCAGTTCGGCATCGGTCTGCTCAATTCGATACATGCTCCGGCGATGTGGCAAGAGGTACCTCCATGCTCCGCTGCCGACGCAGCTCGAAGAGCACAACGGCAGCAGCAGCCGAAGCGTTGAGCGATTCAACCGCTCCACGCAGAGGGATCCGCACAACCCAATCACAGAGTTTGCGAATGCTCGGGCGCATCCCGCGATGCTCCCCTCCGATGACGAGCACAATCGGGAGCACTGGAAGCGGCTCCCAGTAGAGCCGTTCGCCATCGGCAGCGGTGCCCACAATCCAGAAGCCCCGGTCGCGCAGCCAGCGCAGCGCCTGTGCCAGGTTCGCCACCACCGTCACTGGCAGGCGCACCAGTGCTCCGGCAGAGGCTTTCAGGGCTGCAGGGGTAATCGGGGTTCCGTGGTGTCGGGGAAGGAGCAGCCCGGCACATCCGGCGGCTTCCGCACTGCGGGCGATCGCCCCCAGGTTCTGCGGGTCCTCTATTCCGTCCAGAGCAACAAGGAGAGCATCCGGCTGCGGCGCCGAGCCGATGAGCTCCTCCAGCTTCCACAGCCGCGTCGGCGCGCAAAGCGCCACCACCCCCTGCGTCTGGGCAACATCGGTTGCGCCGGCGCTACGGGCAAGTTCGGCAAAGCGCGCAGCATCCACAACCGTCACCGGTATCCCCCGCTGACGCGCCAAGCGCTCGAGCTCCTCTCGATACCGCGTGCCGTAGTGGAGGTAGAGCTTCTGCACCGGCGCTCCGGTGCGCAACGCCTCTCGCACAGGATGGCGCCCGTAGATGTAGAAGCTCTCCGGCGTCATCACGCCTCAGCTGGGGACTCTTGAGCGCTGCTCCGACGAAGCTTCCGCTGCTGCCGTCGCTCTTTGAGCCGGAAGTAGCGTTGGCGAACCCGCTCCTTATGTTCAGCGACCATGCGCTCGATCTCCTCCGGCGATCTCCCTGCCTTCTCCAGACGGCGCCGGAGCAGGATGCCCTCGTAGCTGAGCAGCAAGCGCACCGTGTGCGTCGGACGCGCCCCCACGTTGAGCCAGTACAGGGCACGCTCGGGGTTGATGACAATGGTCGAGGGCGTGGTCAGCGGATCGTAGTAGCCGATGCGCTCCAGGTATGCACCATCGCGCGGAGCGCGGCTGTCAACGGCGACGATGTCGTAGAAGGGGCGATTGCGCCGTCCACGGCGCCGCAGGCGAAGTTTGACCATTACGCCAAGCACTCACTGTGCGACTTCCACATCCTCATTGCCGAAACAGTTGCTGCAGTGGCAGGGGAAGCCGACCGCGCTTCCACAGCTTGAGCAACTGCTGCATCTGTTCAAGGCTTGCCACAAGACGATTCACCTCCTGAACGCTTGTTCCGCTGCCGCGCGCGATTCGGCGCCGGCGCGAAGCATTCAAAATCCTGGGATTGCGTCGCTCCTCGGGCGTCATCGAGAGGATAATCGCCTCAGCTCGGCGCAGCGCGCGCTCATCCACGGGTAGGGTCTTGGCGAGTGCTCCTCCGCCGGGCAGCAGCCGCAGCAGCTCCGAGAGCGGACCCATCCGCTGCAATGCCCGGAGTTGCTCGAGCAGATCCTCAAAGGTGAAGCGCTCCTCTGCTCCCTTCGCCGGTGGCGTGGCGGGCAGCCCCTGCTGGACCCGCTCCAGCAGGGTGGCGACATCGCCCAGATCCAGAATCCGCGCCGCCAGACGGTCCGGATGAAAGGGCTCCAGCGCTTCCAGCCGCTCCCCGACGCCGATGAACTTGATAGGCACCCCCAGGCTGGCGCGCAGCGAGAGCGCTGCGCCACCCCGGGCATCGCCGTCCAGTTTGGTCAACACCACCCCCGTCAGCCCGATGCGCTCGTGGAAGGCGCGCGCCGTCGGCAGCACCTCCTGCCCCAGCAAGGCATCGCAGACCAGCAGCGTCTCCTGCGGCTGCAGCAGCCGATGGAGCTGTTCGAGCTCCTCCATCAGGGCTTCCTCGATGGTGAGCCGTCCGGCGCTATCCACCAGGACGACGGTTCGGGCATTCAAGCGCGCCGTCTCCACCGCCCGTGCGATGAGCGCCTCCAGCGTCTCGCCCTCTTGGGGAAGGACACACGGCACCGGAATCTGCTCTGCCAAGGTCCGGAGCTGCTCGGCAGCTGCCGGACGGCGCAGATCCGCTGCCACCACCAGCGGATGCTGCCCCCGCCGGTGGAGATAGGCTGCCAGCTTCGCCGTCGTAGTGGTCTTCCCCGCCCCCTGGAGTCCAACAAGAAGCACCTTCGTCGGCGGACGCGGGGCGCTCCGCAGTGGCACATGCTGCGTGCCAAGCACGGTGCGGAGCTCCTCGTAGACGATCCGCAGCAGCGCCTGTTCGGGCAACTGATGCGCAGGAAGCTGCAGCCCCAGCGCCCGCTCTCGAATGCGCCGGAGGAAGCTCTCGACCACCTCCACGTGCACATCGGCGCTCAGGAGCGCACGGCGCAGCTCCCGCAGCGGCTCCTCCAGTGCCCGTTCGTCCAACTGGGCAATCCCGCGGAACCGCCGCAGCACCTGCTGCAACTGCTGACTGAGCCGCTCGAACATCGCGCTTCCACCACGGAGGATGCAAAACTACGGAGTTGCCCCCAGGGATGCCCAGCAGCCTCCCGCTACCATCGGACATCCGGCACTCCTCAAGGCACTCCAGAGAAATGCGCCAACCATACAGAATGGGGGATGCCGCTGCTGCACCCCCATACCATCGGTGCTGCACGGTTCCCCGCAGCTCTACCGCAGCAGGACCACTGGATGGAGCGCCACTTACAAAAAAATGCAACCGCACAGCCATCTCCGCCATCCCGGTGCATGGAGAGAGTGCAAATCCATCCACTGACACTGTCCAAGAGCAACAGACACGCTCAGTGCCGAAGATGTTACATCACTCTCTACCCAGCTCAGAGCTCGGTGCCCTCCCAGTCCCTCCACTGCGGGGCTGTGCAGCCGCACGTGGCGGGCAGTGGCTGCGCGGCTCAGCACCGACTACGGCTCCTTGGGCGGCGCTTTCGGCTCCAGCAGTGCATAGTTGATGCAGGGGTGCCCTGTCTGATACCAGATGTAGCGGGTCGAGCGAATCCGCTGGACAATCGCCGCTGCATCGGGGAAGTCGGGGCGCACGTAGTAGTAGTGCGTGTCATACGGCGTTTCACCGTACACCGCTGCCAGGATGTAGCCCCGGCGTTCAGCGTACTGCATCAATGTATCGAGCATCTGCTCCCAGCGGAGAATGTGTGGGTCACGGCTTGCGCGCCGCTCGGAGCTGGCAGGGGCGACCGGAGAGAAGTAGGCATGGAACATAATCACATGGGGGCGATACCGGTCCAGGTACTCCTGCGTAACCACACCATGGCGGACGATCCACGGGTCATTGAGCCCCCAGGTGTCTACGGCATTCCACCCTGAGTAGAACGGCAATGCCCCTGCTTCGCTGACTGCCATCCAATATCCCTTGAGACGGAACTCTGCCAGCCTCTTGGCAACCTCCACCCGCCCATCGGGATGGAACCACCACGAGCGGTAGAGAAGGGCACGACTGTACACGAGCAGCAGAAACAGTACCGCACAGAGCAGGTAGAGTCCCACACTCCCGAACATCTCCCGACGCGGTTGGGGCTGCAACCAGCGGCGGCACCCCTGTTGACAATGTGCCACGGACTCCGTATTTTTGCATCGCCTCCTTATGGCCTCCTTATGTGGTGGTGAAAGGTGGGAAGGGGAGTACCCCTCGGCAGCCAACTGCTGAGGGGTATCTCACTTTATAGGCACAGGTACCACGAAGCACGGGAGTCCTCATGCAGCGCATTCTGGTACCGCTCCTTGGGCTGCTCCCTTGTCTGGCGCAGATCCCCGCACCGCCGCAGCAGCGCCCGATTGCGCTGGTCAACGCACGGCTCTACACGGTAAGCCACGGGGTGATAGAGAACGGCACGCTCCTGTTCGCCAATGGGCGCATCCTCGCTGTAGGGCGTGACGTTCCTGTGCCCGATACCGCCGTGCGCATCGATTGCACAGGCAAGCGGGTCTACCCCGGCTTCATCACCGCTGCCTCGCGGCTTGGGCTGGTCGAAATTGACGCCGTCCGTGCAACGCGGGACTACGCCGAGGTGGGCGAGTTCAACCCCAACATCACCGCCGCTACCGCCTTCAACGTCGAAAGCGAGATCATCCCCACCGTCCGCTCCAACGGGATTCTGCTCGCGCACGTGATGCCAGAGGGAGGGCTCATCAGCGGACGAAGCTCCATTATGCTCCTGGATGGATGGACCGCTCCGGAAGCCACGCTGAAAGCCGTCGCCGGTGTCGTCGTGCGAATGCCCGAACGCCCCTGGTGGGAGGAGCGCAGAAGTGCGGAACAGCGGTACCGGCAGCAACTCCAGCGCCTGTACGATTTCCTGGAGCAGGCACGCCAGTACTCTTATGCCGTCCGCCACGGAGCCGCTCGCCCCACGCGCGATCTGCGCCTGGAGGCGATGCGAGCGGTCTTTGAGGACTCGCTCCCGCTCTTCGTCCATGCCAACCGCTACGAGCAGATCCAGGAGGCGCTGCGGCTGAAGCACCACTTCAACGTCCGCATGGTGTTGGTCGGCGCTGCCGATGCCTGGCGCTGCCTGGAGGAGCTCCGCCAGGCAGATGTACCGGTTATCCTCGTGCGCACCCATCGCCTTCCGCTGCGCGAGGAGGAGCCCATTGACATGCCCTACCGTCTGCCTGCACTGCTGGAGCAGGCGGGGCTCCGCTTCGCTATCGCCGAAGAGCACTCCTGGCCGCAGCGCAACCTCCCGTTCAACGTCGGGACAGCTATCGCCCACGGGCTCTCCGAAGACGCAGCGCTCCGCTCCATCACGCTGTGGGCAGCCGAGATTCTGGGCATCGCCGACCGAGTCGGCTCGCTGGAGCCGGGGAAGGATGCCACCCTCTTCATCTGCAGCGGCGATCCCTTCGACGTGCGCACGCTCAAGGTGGAGCGGGCTTTCATCCAGGGTCGGGAGATCGACCTCACCAGCCGGCACACTCGCTTGGAGCAGAAGTACCGCCAGCGCTATCGCCAACCCTCGGCGCAGTGATGCTGCTGGAGCAGCTCAGCGTCGAACTCCCGCCGGCAATCCGTTCCCTGATGCGCCGGCGCCTTTCGCCGTCGGAGTATGCCAATTTCTGCGCCGTTCGGCTGTTCTCGATTGCCTATCTGAGCCAAGGGTTGCGCATTCGCGGCTACCTGGCGCTTCCACCGGTGGAGTCGCCTCGCCCCGCCCCGGCACTGATCTTCAACCGCGGCGGAGTGGGTGAACGCGGAGCGCTCACCCCCTACACGGCAGCGGCAACGATTGGGCTTTACGCCTCCTGGGGCTATGTGGCGATCGCCAGCCAGTACCGAGGTGCCGGCGGCAGCGAAGGTCGCGAAGAATGGGGCGGAGCCGAGCTGGAGGATATCCTTGCCCTCCTGCCCATCCTGGAATCGCTGCCCGAGGTGGACCCCGAGCGCATCGGCGTCATCGGCGGCAGCCGCGGAGGGATGCTCACGCTCCAGCTCCTGCGGCGTTGCTCGCGCTTCCGTGCAGCGGTGGTCATCGGTGCCCCAACCATGCTGCACGCACTGCCGCCGACGGACCCGCTCTACCGCACGCTGCTGCGCTTCCTGCCGGAGGGTAGCTCCCCGATGCACGAAGCTGCCGAACGCTCCGCCGTCCTGTGGGCGCACGAGCTCTGCAAGCAGACCCCGCTACTGGTGATGCACGGCACGGGCGACCGACGTGTCCCTGCAGAGCATGCCCTGTACTTGGGCTTGGCGCTCCAGCGTGCCCTGCACCCATACAAGCTCATCCTCTACGACAACGCCGACCACGTCCTGGCAGGGCGCTGGGCGGAGAGCACCGCCGATCTCCGCTGGTGGGTGGACCACTACGTGCGCGACCGCGCCCCGCTGCCACGCGTTGGACCTCACGGCGCCTGAAGCCGCTCCTGCAGCACCTGCAGGGCATGCAGGACGTGATGCGGCTGAATCCGACGCATGCAGGCGAAATGCCCCAAGGGACACCGCTCGCGTCCGATGTGTGTACACGGACGGCACGGGAGCGGATACTGCACCACCACCGCTGGCACTCGGAACGGGGCAAAGCCCAGCTCCGGCACAGTCGAACCGTAGAGCACCACCACAGGAACGCGCCGTGCCGCGGCAACGTGCACAAGCCCACTATCATTGCTCACCACGGCATCGCAGTGGTCCAGGCAGCGGGCAGCATCCAGCACGGAATCCGGACAGCACAGCTCCGCTCCCTCGCCCATGCCCTCGGCAATCCGCTTGCAGAGCTCACGCTCCTGTGGGGAGCCGATGAGCACCACCTGTCCTCCCTGCCGCACAAGCGCCCGTCCCAGCGCAATGAACCCCTCTTCGGTCCAGCGCTTGGTTGCATGCCGCGCGCCCGGTGCCAGTGCGATGCGCCGGAGCTCCCGTGCGTGCACCCGCCCAAGCGGCGGATACTGTGGCTGCCGTTGCTCCTCCGGTAGCCAGAGTTCGAGCCCTTCGCCATCGTCCTCCACCTGCAGCACAGCCACCGCCCGATGGTACCGCTCCGGCACCGAAGGAAGCCGCCACCATCCCCAGCGTTTTGCGTAGACCAGCAGAAGCTTCCGCAGCCGCTCCTTCGGGGTACGCAACAGCCCTGCGCGGGGACCGCACCGGAGCGCCCACGAACGCAGATTCCGCTGCAGGTCCACAATGAGCAGCTCCCGATGCGGTGCAGCAAGTCCCCGGCGAAGCTCCCTGCCCTCGCGCCACTGTTGCCAGAAGCCGCCTGTGCACGTGCACTCGATGAGCCGATTCAGGCGCGGATTGTAGCGCAGAAGCTCCCCGTAGGGCTGGCGCACAACGGCAACCAACTCCGCTTCAGGAAAGCGCTTGCGAAGCTGCCGCAGGAGCGCCGTTGTCAGCAGCACATCCCCCAGCGAGCTGAGCCGGATGAGCACGATGCGGCGCACGCCCTCAAGCGGCTTCATCCCCCGCGCCGCGCTCAATCCAGATCGTGACCGGACCGTCGTTGAGCAGCTCCACCTCCATCATCGCGCCGAAGATGCCTGTGGCGATGGCTCTCCCCAGCGCGTGGCGGCATTCGGCAAGGAACTGTTCGTAGAGCGTGCGTGCTTGCTCCGGAGGCGCCGCATCGGTGAAGCTGGGGCGGAATCCCCGCTGCACATCCCCGTAGAGCGTAAACTGCGAGACCACCAGCAGCTCCCCGCCGACCTCCTGCAGGGAACGATTCATTCGCCCGTGCTCATCGGGAAAGACGCGCAGGTTCACCACCTTGCGCGCCATCCAGGAGAGCACCTCCGGGCTATCACTGCCGGCAAAGCCCGCAAACACCAGCAAGCCAGGTCCAATCTCGGCAACGAGCGCTCCATTGACCCGCACCCGCGCATACCGCACACGCTGGACCACTACGCGCATGGTTTGCCACCTCAGGAGAAGGGGTCCCCATTGACCTGCCAATGCCGGCGGGCGCGCCGCTGTAGCCACCAAGCAACCAGCGGTGGCGCAAAGACCAGAATGAGCACCAGTGCGCCGGTCAGCCAGTAGACCAGCGCAGCCAGCCCAATGCCGGCAAGCAGCAGAAGCGCCGAGATCCATCGCACACGCCGCTGCAGTTCATTCGGCTCCATCCTCTCGCCCCACGCCGGTGAGCAAACTCTTGGGGATCTGGGAGTGCAACTGCCCTCGGGCGTAGATTCCACAGCCCAACTCGAACTCCCGATAGCGCACATGCACAAAGCCGGGTTCGACCTCGGCGGTGGAGAGATTCTGCGATTGCCCATTGACAAAGCGGAGTGCTGCCTCCTCGTCGGGCAACTCCACGACGTTCCGGCGCAGGAAGCGTCCCAGGTACTGCAGGGCAACGGTCTTGGGCTTGATCTGGCGCTGCTTGTAGCTGAGCAACGGAATGCCGATGCTCTCTGCAGGGAAGGTCTCCGGCGGTGCTGCCGCTGCTGTCGCCATCCACAGCTTCTCCTGCCCTCGCATCCAGAAGCGGTAGGGGGCGAAGAGCTCCGGCTCAACTCCAAAGCGCTGGCAGAACCACTCGATGCCGTCCAACCGCTGCGCCGGCTGGAGCTGTGCCCGCTTCGGCAGGGAGAGCTTGGACGGCTCCTCTGGGATGGGGAGCTCGGTGCGCCGGATGCGGGCGATGAAGAAGCCGCCAGTATCGTTGTGGTGGGGCCAGAAGCGCCGCGCATGCTCGACATCGCTGCGGAAGCTTCGCCCGCGCCACTGGCGCACCCCTGGCGTTGCTCGCAGCTGCGGGATGTCGAAGGGTTCGATGCTACCGTAATCGCCCAGCACCTCATCGAGCACCTGCTCGTTCTCCTCCGGGGCAAAGGTGCAGGTGCTGTAGAGCACAATCCCTCCGGGGCGTACCAGCGAGAGCGCATGGCGCAGTAGGCGGCGCTGCACCGCCATGCAGTGGCGGCGGAAGCGCTCATCCGTGCCGTACCAGGACTGCGTGCGCTTGCGCAGCGTTCCTTCGCCCGTACAGGGGGCATCCACAAGCACTCGGTCCCAATGGGCTGACGGCAGCGGGAGCGTGCGCCCATCCGCCCATGTGACGACCACGTTGAGCAGTCCCAGCCGGTCTATCGTCGTCCGCAGCGCCGAAAGGCGCTCCATCTGCAGCTCGTTGGCGATGACCATGCCCTCCGGTCCCACCCGAAGTGCCGTCTGCGCCGTCTTGCCCCCTGGTGCGGCGCACAGGTCCACGATGCGCTCTCCGGGCTGCGGGTCCAGGGCAAGCACTGCCGCCATGGCGATCTCCTCCTGCACGTAGTACCAGCCCGCCACAAACGGCAGTGTTGCCCCGGGGCGGCTACAGTTGCGCAGTCGGAACCCGCCGGGATACCAGGGGATTGGCTCCGCCGCAATACCCGCCTGATGGCAGTAGGCAAGGAAGCGCTCGACTGTGGTCTTGAGCGGATTCACCCAGACCGAGGGCACCAGCGGTGTCTCCAGCGCACAGGCGAATGCCTGCGCGTCGTCGAGCAGCTCGGCGTAGCGGCGCAAAAGCTCCTGTTGCGCTGTGCGTCGGTCCATGGTCCTGTCCAGCGGTCAGATGACGTGCATCCCCTATCTTTGCGGGTGACAAGCAGTGGCGTTCGCCGACGGCTGATGCGCATTGTGGGGCTATACCTGCTGCGGCAATTGGGCTTGGTGTTCGCCTTCGCCATCGGCGCGCTGTGCATCATCTTCGTGGTGGTCAATGCCATCGAGAAGCTGGACGACTTCCTGGACAGCGCCACTCCGGCATCGGTCATCCTGGAGTACTACGTGGTCTTCCTGCCGGAGATGCTCAAGTACGTCACGCCGGTGGCAACGCTGCTGGCGTGCTTGTTCGGGATTGGGCGGCTGACGCAGCGCCACGAGCTGACGGCGATGAAGGCTGCAGGCATCGGCTTGAGGAACATCCTGGCGATAGTGCTGCCCGTTGCGCTCTGCCTCAGCCTGCTGCAATTCCTCTTCAACGGTTGGGTGGTGCCGAAAGCCACCGAACGCAAGCTCGCCATCGAGCGCCGATACCTCCAGCAGCTTGCGCTCCAGGGACCGCTGTTCAACCTGTACTTCCGCGATGCGCCGCAGCGGACGGTCGTACTGCAGCGCTACGACCCAGAGCAGCGCCAGGCAGCCATCGTGCTCATCGAGGAATATCGCACGGCAAACGCTCCTCACTTGCTCCGGCGCTGGGAGGCGCAGCAGATGTTCTGGGACAGCCTCCGCCAGGTGTGGAGGGCACGCCAGGTCATCGAGCGCACGTACGAAGGCGACCAGGTCCGGGTGCGGAGCTTCCCCGAGCGGGATTTCGCACTGCGCCTGCGCCATGAGCATCTCCTGCAGCTCCAGCGCTCACCGGCGGAGATGCCCTTGCCCGAACTCCGCCGCTTCATCGCAACCCTGCGGGCAGGCGGGCAGGATGTGTATGCCCTGGAGACCAACTACTTTGCCGAGTTCGCGCTTCCCTTCGCCCACTTTGTCGTGGCACTGTTTGCCGTTCCCCTGGCATCGGTCTACCGGCGCTCTGGATTGGCAGCGCAGTTCAGCGCCGCTGCCGTCATCGTCTTTGTGTACATGGTCTTTGCCCGTGTCAGCCAGATCGTGGGGGCGACTGCGCTGTTGCCGGCTCCGCTTGCCGGCTGGAGTGCGAATATCGTGTTCCTCGTTGCTGGAGTTATCACCGCATGGCGCACCCGGACATAACCTCTGCAGAACGCCCACAGCACTCCATTCGGCAACGCTTCCCTGAGCTGCAGCGCCGAGGACGGTGGCGAGCTCTCTGGACCGCCTGGTGGCTGTGCGTCCGGGGGGACGAAGCTCAGGGGCAACAGGGACTGGGCTTGTGGCGCGGCACAGCACTGTGGCTGGAGGAGGTGGTGCACCGCTACTACTTCTCCCAGGTCAACGCGCTGGTCTACTTCGGTGCTGCGGTTCTGCTTGTGCTGCTGGGCATGCGTCGCTTCTTGCATAACACGCTGCCGGAATGGCTCCTGATCGGCGGTATCGCCCTGGAAGCCCTCCTGCTGCTTGCACTGGTGGTGACGCTGCTGTTTGCCCCGACGGAATCTGCTCCCTCCTCCCCCTCCGACGAAGAGCTGCGGTGGCTGCTCAGCGACCTGAACGAGCTTGCCCAAAGCTACGATGGACTACTCCAGCGCTGGGATAGGTCCCTGGAGCGGCTACAGCAACTGGAGTCCGTCACCACTACGCTGGAGCAGCTTGCGGCAACGCTGCGAAGCACCCCCGTTCCCAGCACCGAGCTCATCGAAGCGCTCCGAAGCCTCACCGATGCTCTGCACCGCACGCATGAAGGGATGGCAGAGCTCGTGCAGCAGCTTGAGCGGCTCAACCAGCAGCAGCTTCGCGAGCTGGTCCAGCGGGAGGTGCACCGCGTTCTGGAGGAGCTGATAGCACAGCGGCTACAGAGCGATGAATCCCCGCGCGCAGCGCCGTCCGATTGAGCTGTACTTCCTGCTCTACCTCATGGCGGTCCTGCTGCTGCTGGATCCCCTCCCTCCGGCGCCCTCCCCGCAGCCTCCGAACGCTGCTGTGCGACCGGTTGTGTTCCGATTGCTCTTCCCCAGAGACTCCGTGCTCCGCTGCGTTGTGCTGGATAGTGCCGGTATTCGCCGCGTGGAGTACCACGATCCCGCTCTCTTCGTGCGATGGGCACCCGCTCTGGAGGAGCCTCAGCTTGAGCTGGATTGGGCGCTCCCGCCGGAGCTTCGGTTCCAGCCCCCCAGGCTGCGCATGGGGGAACCGAGCCCACAGGAGCCCATCGCGTACGAGCTTCTCCCCGAGGGGCTGCGTCTGCAATGGCTGCCGGTGACGCAGTGGAGCGCCTCGACCTCCCTCCATGCCGGAAGGTACACCTATCCCCTGCGGCTGCTCCTGCGCGGGAGGCTTCCGGATTCCCACACACCGGTGCAGGAGGAGTTCCGGCTCAGCTTCGTCGTGGACATTCGCCGTTCGATCGGTGGTTCCCCACCGAGCACGCCACCACCACCGGACACGACGGTTCGCGAACCGCAGAATCTGCCGCCGCTGGTGCTGTGGGCAGACCGCACACTGCTACAGCTTGTCCCGGGGAGCAGCGCCGAGGTCCGAATCTCCGCCGAAGGCATGGACTTGAGCACCGACCTTGCCGCGCCGCCACAGCTTGAAACCTCCAACGTGGAAGCCCAAATCCGCTCCCTGCAGGGGAATCTCCTGACGCTGGGGATTCGCGCCCTGCGCCCGGGCACCGGCACCGTTCGCGTCACCGTAGAGCGCCGCCGCGATGCCAGGCGCGCAACGGCGGAGCTGCGCGTCGAGGTCCGCCCCTGGCAGCCCCTCCAACTGCCGGATACCGTGTACGTGGAGCTGCCCTATGAGCTCGACCCCAAGCTTCCGGAGCTTTCGGGTCAGGACCTCCGCGCCGAATTCTGGGTGGACACCATGCTGCTGTACCGCAGCGCTGGGGAGCCATTCACCCTGGTTGCCTCCTCCGGGCTTGCGGGTCGGGTCCTCCGCGTGCGCCGCTTCATCAATGGGGAGCTCTGGGATGAAGCCCGCAGCGCCATCGCTCCGCTGCCACCGCCGGAGCTTGCAGCGCAACCGATTCAAGTGGACCAGCACACATGGCGTATCCGCGCACGCTGCTACAGCACCCCGTCGGGCAATGCGGCTCGGTTGGAGTTGGTCCAAGGAGACGCCAGCATCAAAGAGCTCTACGGCGAACGGCAGCCCGATGGACGCTGGCGCTGGCAGACCTTTGAGCTCAAGCTCCCGGCACCGGAGCACGCACAGCAGGTCATACTGCGGCTGTGCAACTCCCGAGGCGGGCAGCGGTGCTCGGCTCCCTTCCGTCTGGGACGCTAATCCTCGGATGCGAGCGTCGGCTCGGACAACTGCCAGACCGCTTGCCGGAAGACCTCTCCCCGGTGCTCGTAGTTGAGGAACATGTCGAAGGACTTGCACGCCGGGGAGAAGAGCACCACGTCCCCGGGATGCGCCAACTGCGCCGCCCGTTGCACCGCCTCCTCCAGCGTGGAGACCCGCACGGTCTGCACCATCGTACAGAAGTGGGCAAACAGGCGCGGGGCTTCCTCGCCGAAGACGATCAGCGCTCGCACGCGCTCCCGCACCAGCTCCTCCAGCACGCTGTAATCGTTGCCTTCGGCGCGCCCTCCGGCAATCCACACAATTGGGCGCCGGTAGCTGGAGAGGGCATACCACGTGGCGTTGACGTTGGTCGCCTTGGAGTCGTTGATGAACTCCACGCCGCGCCAGCGCCGGACCAGCTCCAGCCGGTGCTCGACGCCGGCAAACTGCATGAGGCTATCGCGCAGATCTTCGTTGCGGACTTCCAAGGCGCGGGCAGCGACACAGGCTGCCAGGGAGTTGTAGAGATTGTGCACCCCGGGCAGCCGAAGCTCCTCGGTTCGCATGAGCACTTCCTCTTTATGCTGCCAGACCAGCACAATCTCCGTGCCGCGAGCGTAGGCTCCCTGCTGCACGGGAGTACGCCCGAACTCGGCACGGCGTGCACGACTCCACTGGGCTGCTGCACGCACCAGCGGATCGTCGGCGTTCAAAATTAGCAAATCCTGCTCCCGCTGCTGCATTCCGATGCGCCACTTCGCGCGGCAGTAGGCTTCGAAGCTGCCGTGGTAGTCCAAATGGTCGGGCGTGATGTTCAAAATCACCGCAATATCGGGGCGGAAGCGCTGGCAAAACTCCAATTGGTAGCTGCTGACCTCCAGCACAAGCACGGCATCCTCCGGAATGCCCTCCAGCACAAGCTGCGACAGCGGCGTCCCGATGTTGCCGCCCACGAGCGCCCTCCTTCCCGCCGTGCGCAGAATGAAGCCCAGGAGCGACACCGTGGTCGTCTTCCCATTGGTGCCCGTCACCGCAACCACGCGCTGTCCGGAGAGCTGCTCCCAGGCAAACTCCAGCTCCGAGACCATCGGGATACCGCGACGGCGCAACTCCTGCACCACCGGCGCATGTGGCGGAATACCGGGCGAGAGGACCACCCGGTCGGCGCGGAGGACCCTTTCGCTGTGCCCGCCGAACTCCAGCTCAATGCCCTGCTGCGCAAGGAGCTGTGCCGTTTGGGCAAATGCATCCGCCGGACGCGTCTCCGAAAGCAGCACCCGATAGCCCAACTTGCGCGCCAACTGCGCCGCAGCCCGTCCACTGCGGGCAGCCCCGAGCACGACAAGTTCAGTCATTATCGGGTGCACTCACGTCGAACTGCGCAACAACGGGGCAGTGGTCCGAGATCTGCTCGGCAACCGTGAAGGGAAAGCGCGCGTAGAAGTTTGCCACGAATGCGCTTCCGCTCTTGTAGCGCTGCAGTGCGGAAGTTGTGACAACGATGTGGTCAATCGTGTAGGCGCGCTCGTAGCGGCAACTGCGGAGGTCAGCAGTCAGGAAGTGTAAGCTGGGATGCTCCACGAGCGCCTGCAGCGTGGGGTAGCGCTTGCGCTTGGGCGTATCGTTGAAATCCCCGATGAGCAGGACATCCTGCTCCGGACCGGCATGCAATAGGCTATCCACCCAGCGGGCAAGCTGTTCGGCTTGGCGTTGGCGGAGTTCGCGCGCGCGTTGCTGCAGCTCTTCGGTGCTGTCGTAGCGCGAGCTGGACTTCAGGTGCACGACCATCACGTAGAAATCGAAGTTCCCCGCACGGCAGTAGGCAAGGAAGCCCGGGCGGGTCCGCCCTGGCTCCACGATGAGCGGGGTGTATTCGCCGAGTAACTGCACTTGGACGGTGCGCCGGTAGAGCAGCCCGACGTTCTGCTGTTTGCCCAACGCGCCGACCGCTCCCTCGTAGCCTGGAAGGTATCGCAGCAAGCGCCGCAGCGCCTGGGGATTCTCCACCTCCTGGATGCCGATGAGATCGGCGTTGAGCTCGGTGAGGACCTCTGCCATCCGCTGGAGATCCTGCTCAGTGCGCTCCTTGCGGTCGTTGATGCCATCGCCGAGCCACTCCAGGTTGAAGGTGGCAACGGTGAGTACTGCTGTCGGCGTCGGAGTCCGCGCCGTACAGCCAACCAGGAGCGCTACAATGCAGAGCTTGAGCCACCGCATCATCGTTGCCAATCCATTCGCACCAGCGCGCGCACGATGTGGGCAATGATGTTGGGATTCTCCCGCAGCCGCCGCAACGAGTAGCCGTACCAGTGCTCGCCGAAGGGGATGTAGACCCGCACGGGATGCCCCCGTTGCAGGAGCTGCTGCCGCCGTTGCGGTCGCACCCCCAGGAGCATCTGGAACTCGTAGCGCTCTGGAGGGACCTGGTAGCGGGCAAGGAGCTCTTCGGCAAAGGTGAGCAGCTCCTCATCGTGCGTTGCGATCGCGGTCGGCAGCTCGTGGCGCAACAGCATCTCCAGCAGCCGCCGGTAGTTGCGCCGGATCTCCTCGCGCGATTGGAATGCCAGCTTCGGAGGCTCGATGTAGATCCCCTTGCACAGGCGCACGGCGGGGCGCAGTGGGAGCAGCTCCTCCAGGTCGCGCTCCGTCCGGCGCAGGTAGGCTTGCAGCACAATCCCGACGTTGTCGTAGCCCTCCTGGCGGAGCCGCCGGTACAGTTGCAGCGTGATGTCGGTGTAGGGCGAATTCTCCATGTCAATGCGCACAAAGAGCTCGCGCTGGCGGGCATCCTCAACCAATCCGCGCAGCAGTTCGTAGGCGCGTTCAGTATCGAGGTCTATGCCCAGCGCTGTGAGCTTGAGCGAGAGATAGGCGGGCAGCCGCTCCCGCTGGATTGCTGCCAAGACCTCATGCCCCATGCGGGCATAGGCGATGGCATGCTCCCAATCGGTGACGAACTCCCCCAGGACATCGATCGTGCTGCGGATCCCCTGCGCGGCGAAGCTTCGGGCGCAGGCGAGGGCATCCTCCAGCTGCGTGCCGGCAATGTAGCGCTGCCCCACCCGCCAGACAAACCCCCGTGGGAGCAGCGGGAGCGCCCGAGCCAGAAGCTGCGTCACAACGCCCACGAGCTCTCTCTCGGCTTAGCGCACAAGCTGTAGCGGGAGCACCCAGCGACCGCTCGTGCTCACCAGCTCCACCCAGTACAGCCCATTGGCAAGCGTCGCCGGAACGGGCACGGTCAGCACATACTCTCCGGCGGGGAGTTCGCTCCAGCGCAGCGGCTCCCCACACTCGCTCCCCAGCAGTGTGCGCAATTGGACCTGCAGCCGAGGCAGCGGCTCCGGAGTGGTAAGCTTCAGCCACACCCACTGCCCCTGCACCACCGAGGGCACAAGCTGCAACTGCAGCCCAGAGCTCCTCCAGGGCTCCCGCACGCCAATAACGGTGTCGGCAATCGTGAACACTCCTGCGCTCTGCACCACCTGGTCGGGGATGCCCAGATTCTGCAACCGCACCAGGGCTCGATTCGTTGGCGTATTCGGCACAGTCCACACGTACCTGCCGGTGTCGGCATCGTAGCTGGCGCGGATCATGCGCCAGGTCTGCCCGGAGTCCACAGAGTAGTCAATCCGGATGCGGTTGACGAACTCCGCCTCCCAGCGGATCTCATACCGCTGCCCGATGCGCCACGTCTCCCCGCCGTTGGGCTGCAGCAGGCGCAGCACCGGCACCCCGATAGAGAACGGTCCGCTCTCAGCGCTCAAGCCCAAATTGCTTGCATCCGTGATGCGAATCCGCGCACGGTCGGTGACCACCGTGGGGACCGTCCACATGTACGATTGTCCGGTCACGCCCAGCGCAACTGTATCCCAGCGGCTTCCCCCGTCGGCGGAGAAGTAGATGTTGACCGCATTCAGCAGTGTAGCCGTCCAGAAGATGCCGACCCGCTCCCGCTGCCCGAAGCGCTCGCCTCCGACGGGATAGGTCAACTGCAGCGTTGGGGCTTCGATGGCGAAGCTCGCCATTGTGGTATCCCCAGTGATTGGGTTGGTGACATCGTAGACGCGTAGCCAGACAGCGGGGTAGCTCTCGTTGGGGATGCGCCAGGCGTAGACCCGGTCACCCGCCGGCACCGAGCTCGCAATGCGGTTCCAACTCCCCATCGAGTCCACGGAGTACTCGATGTTGACGGCGCTGACCTGGTAGGAGGTCCAGCGGATCTGCACCGTATCCCTGGCGCGGAAGGTCTGATTCCCGACGGGATGCTGAATCAGCACGGTCGGTCTGGGCGGGACGATCAAGCAGCTCTGTGCCCGGCGCGTGCGGATAACGTTGGCAACCACCGGCAGGAAGGTGATCGCCACCCGCCCGCCGTAGAGGTGGCAGTAGCTCATGATGCTGCCCGGGGAGACCGTCGGGCGCACCGGCGCGCTGTAGCAGGCATCGGGCGTGGGATAGCGGCTGTCATCCCGAGTAACGCAGGTATCCAGCGGTGGCGTCCAAAACTGCGTGCACGCGTGCGTGTGCGGCGCCCCAAAGACGTGCCCGATCTCATGCGCCACAACGTGGACATCCCAGGTGTAGGAGAGCGTCGGGTAGCGGTAGCTGGCTTGGATGCCGGAGACACTGTAGGCTTGTGACTCCTGACACAGCGTATTGAGCCGGGCAATCCCTCCGACCATCGTTGCCCCAGGGGCGGTCATCACATGGACCAGGTCCCGGCGCACGTTCGTGCGGTAGGTGTTCCAGTAGGTGGTGACCTCACCGAGCAGGGCACTGATGTCGGAGTCGTTCTGGTACGGGTCCTCCTGCCCCTCGGGCGGAGCAGCCCACACTTGGACCCAGGGCAGGTAGAAGGTCACGTTCACCTCGTCCTCGTATATGCGGCTGACCATTGCAAAGAGCGCGGTGATGTAGTTGTAGACGCGCTCCAAGTTCCCCTGCAGCCGCTGGTACAGTGGCGTGGTGGTCTCCACCGCAACGCGAACGCGGAGCAACGGGCTGAACTGCTGCGGGCGCGGCAGCGGTTCGGGCTTGGTCTCCACCTCATCCCGTGTCAGGCAGACCCACTCCCACAGTTGGGCTCCCGTGTGCTCGCCGAGCACATGCTCCCGCTCTGCACCCCACTGCTGTCCTGTGGGCATGATGCCCACAAGCTGCTGCGTTCCCCGGCGGATGAGCCCGTAGAGCTCACCTCCGACAATGTTCAGCCAGACGCTGGAGCCCTCCTCGCCGACGATCTCCCCGCGGAAGGCAAAGTGCACGATGCCGCGGTGGCGCCGCCGCTCCTCCGGCTTCCCCGGGCGGGCTGGGGAGATGCCCACCCACCATTCGGTCTCGCCATCCACCACCAGCGGTGCCCGGCGCAGGTGCAGCGTTCGCCATTGGCCAGGGGCGATGGGGAAATCGCTCAACTGCAACTCCTGCACCGGCAGTGCGCACACCGCGCGCAGCAACTCCTCATGCACCCAATAGGCGCTCCCCTGCTGCGGTGCGAGCACCTGCTCGCTCGGGCGCAGGAACAGCCGCGCCGAGATCGGCTCCTGCGCCACCGCCACTGCCGCAAGCGCCCAGAGACCTAGCCATGCTCGCCACATTGTGCAGTGCTCCGATTGCGTGACTTGCTGATTGCACAAAATTACAGCTTTGCCCGGCGGTCATCCCCATTGCTACTCCCACCCGAAGCGCGCACGGAGCTCCCTCCAAATCCGCTCGTGCACGGCTTCGGGGCTGCCCTGAGCGTCGATGACAAGGATGCGCTCCGGTTCCTGGCGCGCCAGCTCCAGGTAGCCCTCCCGGACGCGTTCGAAGAACTCCAGCGCCCCCTGCTCCATGCGGTCGCCGCGCCCACTGCGCTGCAACGCAAGAGCCACGGGCAGCTCCAAGAGCACCGTCACATCCGGCTGGAGCCCATCGGTTGCCAAGCGATTGCACGCCTGTACCAGCTCCAGCGGCAGTCCCCGCCCGTAGCCCTGGTACGCGGTGGTGGAATCCGCAAAGCGGTCGCACAGCACGATCTCCCCCCTGCGGAGCGCCGGCTGGAGCTGCACCCGCACCAGTTGGGCACGTGCAGCCGCAAAGAGCAGCAGCTCCGCTTCGGCAACGATCTCGTACGCCGCATCCAGCAGCAGCGCACGGATGCGCTCGGAGAGCTCTGTTCCTCCAGGCTCCCGGAAGCAGCGCACGGGGAAGCCCAGCCCCTGCAGCCGCTGTGCCAGAAGGTGGAGCTGCGTGCTCTTGCCGCAGCCGTCTATGCCCTCAAAGGTGATCAGCCGTCCCCTCACTGCCGCTCCCTGCGAGCACAATCACACATTCCCCATAGATGCGCGGGCGTTGCCGGAGCTGCTCGTAGAGCGCGCCAACACTTCCGCGCAGGAACTCTTCGTGCAGCTTCGTCAGCTCGCGTGCCAGGCACATCGGGCGCTCTGCCATCCCGAGGGCAAGCAGCTCCTCCAGCAGGCGCAGCAGCCGATGCGGCGCCTCATACAGCACGCTGGTCCACGGGAAGCGGACAACACGCTGCAGCCACTCCCGACGCGCGCTTCCCCGCGCGGGCAGAAATCCCCAGAAGGCAAAGGGCTGGGGAGGCAAGCCGCTGCCCACCAACGCCGGCAACAGCGCGCTCGCCCCGGGCAGGGCTGTCACCTCGTAGCCCAACTCCAGAACGTGCCGCACGACGAGGAAGCCCGGATCAGAGATCCCCGGCATCCCCGCATCCGAAAGCAGCGCCACGCTCTTGCCCTGCTGCAGCAGCTGCCCGATACGCACGGCGCAGCGGCGCTCGTTGTGCTCATGGCAGGCGATCAACTGGCGCGGCACGATGCCGTAGGACTTGAGCAACTGCCCCGTGTGGCGCGTATCCTCGCAAGCGATGGCGTCGGCATTGTGCAACACGTGCAGCGCCCGCAGCGTGATGTCGCCCCGGTTCCCAATGGGCGTCGGGACAATGTAGAGCCGATTGCCCAGCGCTTCAGGCTTCCATTCCAGACTCATCCGCGCGCAAGCGTTGGAAGAACGAACGCAGCAGGGCTGCCGATTCCTCGGCAAGCACGCCCGAGCGGACCTGGCAGCGGTGGTTGAGCCGCTCGTCCTGCACAATGTTGTAGAGCGTCCCGCAGGCACCGGCGCGCGGGTCGGATGCAGCAAAGACCAATCGGGGAATCCGGGACCACACGATGGCACCAGCGCACATCGGGCACGGCTCCAGCGTCACGTACAGCGTGCACTCCAGCAGGCGCCGTCCCAGCTTTGCTGAGGCTTGGCGAATCGCAATCAGCTCGGCATGGAGCGTGGCATCGGCTCCGCGCTCGACGGCATTGCGCCCCCGCGCCACAATCTCGCCCGAACGTACCAGGACCGCCCCAACGGGCACCTCTCCTTCGGCAGCCGCCCGCTGCGCTTCCAGGAGCGCCACCCGCATGAAGACCTCATCGGCATCCACTCGTTCGGGGTGCAGCAACCACGGCAACACGATGCAGAACTCGCGGTCCCCCTCCAGCACCTCGTACTGCAGCAGCTCCTCTGGCTTGACCCACCGCAGTGCAGCAATCCCGCTGCGGGCAGTGGGGATGCCGCTGTAGTCTTCAACGGCGTAGAAGTGCAGGCGGAAGCCCTTCCCATCGGGATAGAGCGCCTCGCTGCTCCAGAGGCGGCGTCCCACACGCACGTGTGTCAGCCCCAGCTCCTCGGACAGTTCGCGCTGCAGCGCCTGCTCGTGCGATTCCCCCTCCTCCACTTTGCCACCGGGGAACTCCCACTGCAGCGGATAGGGCACATCCTCGGCACGTTGGCACAGCATCACCTGCCCATCGCACAGGATGACCGCTGCGACCACCTCGCGCCAGACTACAGCTCCAGACATTGCCCCAGCTCTGGAATCAGCACCTTCGAGAAGCCCTGCGCGCGGAGACGTTCGCTGAACGCCTCCTGTTGTTCCGGCTCGCCGTGGACCAGGACGATGCTCGTCGTGCGCGGTACCGGCTCCAGGTGTGCTATGAGCTCCTCCGCATCGGCGTGGGCGCTGAGCCCACTGAGCTCCTCCACGCGCGCCCTCACCGGGTAGAGCTCTCCGAAGATACGCACCGGCGACACCCCCTCCACCAGGCGCCGACCCAGTGTGTGGGCAGCGTTGTAGCCCACAAAGAGCACCGTCGTGGAGGGCTCCCCGATGTAGCGCTTGAGGTGATGCAGGATGCGCCCGGATTCGCACATCGCCGAGCCCGCAATCACGGCAAATGGTGGGGCATGCTGGTGAATCTGCTTGGATTCCTCCACGCTCAGCGTGAAGCGCACCCGCTCGAATCCGAAGGGGTCGGGATCGTGCTGCAGAAGCTGCTGCACCTCGGCATTGAACGCTGCAAGGTGGCGGCGGAAGCAGCGCGTTGCCCGCTCCGCCAAGGGGCTGTCCACGAAGATGGGCATCTCCGGCAGTTGCCCAGCATTGAAGAGCGCGTTGAGATGGTAGAGCAGCTCCTGCGTACGCCCCACGCTGAACGCCGGAATCAGCAGCACACCCCGGCGGTGGGCAACCTCGGTGAAGAGCTGCTGCAGCCGTTGCCGCACCTGCTCGGCGGGCTCATGGCGCCGTGCTCCGTAGGTGGATTCGCACAGCAGCACATCCACCTCTGGCAGCGGCTCCGGCGGTGGCAGCAGCAGCGGCGCCCGTCGCCCGACATCGCCGGTAATCCCAATCCGCAGCCGCTGTACCCCCTGGCGTACCTCCAGCACAATCTGCGCCGAGCCCAAGATGTGCCCCGCGTTGAAGAGGCGCACAACGACCCCGGGCAGGAGCTCCATCGGCTGATGGTACTCCAGCGGGATGCACCGCGCCAAGGTTGGCACGATATCCTCCAGCGTGTAGAGCGGCTCGATCTGCTCCCCACGATGGCGGCGCAGGTATTCGGCATCGTGCTCCTGAATGTGCGCGCTATCGCTGAGCAGAATCTCCAGCAGCTCGATGGTGGGCGGCGTGGCATAGATGGGTCCTGCGAAGCCCAGCTTCACCAGACGCGGCAGGTTCCCCGAGTGGTCAATGTGCGCATGAGTCAGCACAACGGCGTCAATGGTGGTGGGGTCAAAGGGGAAGCGCTCGTTCCGCTGCCGAGCCTCGGCACGCCGTCCTTGGAAGAGCCCGCAGTCAATCAAGAGCCGCCAGCGCCGGGTCTGAAGCAGGAAGCACGCGCCCGTCACCGTTCGCGCCGCCCCAAAGAAGCACAGCTCCATCGCTACTGCGCTGCCTGCAGCTCCTGGAGCGCCTCCTGGTAGCAGCGGTAGGTGTGCTCATCGAAGCACACCACGCGGACGAGCTCCAGCTCAGGGTAGCGTTGCAGCCCCTGCAGAAGTTCCCGCAGCGCAATTCGGCAGGCACGCTCCACCGGAAAGCCGTAGGCACCGGTGCTGATGGAGGGGAAGGCGATGCTGCGCACCCCATGCTGATGCGCCAGCTCCAGCGTGCGCCGGTAGCAGGAGGCGAGGATCTCCTCCTCGCCGGCGTTACCACCACGCCAGATAGGTCCGACCGTGTGGATGACGTAGCGCGCCGGCAGGCGATATGCTCCCGTCACCCGTGCATCTCCGGGTGGGCAGCCTCCCAGGCGACGGCACTCCTCTGCCAGCTCCGGACCCGCAGCGCGATGGATGGCTCCGCAGACTCCACCCCCGGGCAAGAGCGCGGCGTTTGCTGCATTCACGATGGCATCAACGCGCTGCTGGGTGATATCGCCCTGCACAATCTCCAGCCGTTCTACCGCTGCCCGCTCCATTGCTGCACTGCGCAGAGAGCTACCTCACACCGCTGGAGTACCGCGCTCATTCGGAGCCGCTGGCGCCACCTCCTCAGCGGTGGATTCTCCGGGCACGAACTCCTCGCCGCACGCTGGGCATCTCCAGGAGGTGGTCCACTGCCCATCGGACCAGCGTCCGCGCTCCTCAAGGTACGGGGCAGCACACTTCGGACAGGGCTGCGGGATTGGACGATAGCGCGTCAGGAAGCTACACTCCGGATAGCGCGAACAGCCCCAGAAGCGCCGTCCCTTGCGGTCACGCCGCTCCACCAACTCCCCACCGCCGCACTCTGGGCAGCGCACGCCGGAGGAGATGGGGCGCACGCCTTTGCACTCCGGATAGCGTGAGCAGCCGTAGAAATCCCCGTACTCCCCTTGCCGGCGCACCATTGGTGCCCCGCAGAGTGGACAGCGCACCTCCTCGTGCACCTCCGGCGCCGGACGCGGAATCGGCATTGCTCCTTTGCACTCCGGATAGCGCGAGCAGCTCAGGAAGCGCCGCCCCTGGCGCGAGAGCTTGACCACCATCGGAGCACCACACTCTGGGCACTGCACCGCTGAGGGCAGCATCTGGCGCGCCCGCTGCAACGCCTCGTGGAAGGGGCGGTAGAAGAGCTCGAGCACCTCCTCGTAGCGCTGCTCCCCTTCGGCGATAGCATCGAGCTGCTGCTCCATGCGCGCGGTGAAGTCCACGGCGAAGATGTCGGGGAAGTACTGCACCAGGATCCGGTTCACCTTCTCTCCCAGCTCCGTCGGGACAAGCTGGCGCCGCTGCCGCTGGACGTACTTGCGCTCGAAGAGCGTAGAGACAATCGTAGCGTACGTGCTGGGACGCCCAATGCCCAGGGTGTCCAGCTCCTTGATGAGCGTGGCTTCGGTGTAGCGCGCCGGAGGTCGCGTCTGCGAGGCTTTTGTCTGCAGCTCCCGCAGCCGCAGCAGCATCCCTTGAGCCAGCTGCTCGGGCAGGCGCTGGCGCTCCTCGCGCTCGGCATCGGCATCCTCGCCCTCTTCTTCGGCTTCCTGGTACGCGCGCAGGAAGCCCTCAAAGAGCACCACACTGCCGGAGGCGCGGAAGAGGAACTCCCCGCTGCGGATCCACACCGTCGTCACCGCCAACTCCGCCGGCGCCATCTGCGACGCCAGAAAGCGCTGGTAGATGAGCTCGTAGAGCGCTGCCAGGTCCGATTCCAATTCCGCCGCAACCCGCTCGGGCGCATACTCCAAGTGGGTCGGGCGGATCGCCTCGTGCGCATCCTGCACGTGTGCCGAGCGCGAGCTGTACTCGGGCGGCTCCTCCGGGAGATACTCCGCACCGTAGCGTTCGGCAATCCACCGGCGGGCAGCCTGCTGCGCCTCGTGGCTGACCCGGAGGGAGTCCGTGCGCATGTACGTAATCAACCCCACCGGACCCTCCGTGCCCAGCGGAACCCCTTCGTAGAGCTGCTGTGCCAGGCGCATGGTCTTCTGGGGCGAGAAGCGCAGCCGTCGTGCCGCCTCCTGCTGCAGGAGGCTGGTCTGGAAGGGCGGCGGAGGCATTCGGCGCACCCGTTTGCGTTGCAGCCGCTCTACGGTCCACTCCGTCTGTTGACGCAGCTTCTGCAGCAGCGCTTCGGCTTCCTCGGCGGAGCGCACGTAGTGGAAGCGCTCCAACTGCTCGGCACTGAGGGCACGCGCCGACCCCTCAGGGGTGCGGAGAGGGCGCCCGCCGTATTCGACCAATTCTGCCCAGAAGCGTTCGCCCGAAGGGAGCTCGAATTCGGCTCGGATGGTCCAGTACGGGATCGGCTCAAAGGAGCGAATCTGCTCCTCGCGTTCGCAGATAAGGCGGAGCGCCACCGATTGGACCCGCCCGGCAGAGAGCGCATGCGGCACCTCGTGCACGAGCACATCGCTGAGCCATGGGGAGACCTGGTAGCCGATGAGGCGGTCCATCACCCGGCGCGCCTGCTGTGAGAGCACCAGCGCCCGGTTCAGCTCCCGCGGCTGCGCGATGCCCTGCTGCACCCCTGAGCGGGTGATCTCGTAGAAGAGCACGCGGCGGACGTTGGAGTTGACCCCCTGCAGCTCCTCGGCAATGTGCCAGGCGATGGCTTCGCCCTCGCGGTCCGGGTCGGTTGCCAGCAGGATATCCTCGCTGCGGCGTGCCAGCTCGCGCAACCGCTGCAGCACCTGCCGCCGCCCGGGGATGATGGTGTAGCGCGGCTGGAAGCCGTGCTCCACGTCCACTCCCAAGCCGTGCTCGGGCAGGTCTTTGACATGCCCCAGTGTAGCTTCCACGTGGTAGTCCGCACCCAGGTAGCGTCCGATTGTACGCGCCTTCGCTGGGGATTCCACAATGAGCAGGTGGCGCACAGCCGCCGGCAGCGCCTTCTGTGCACTTCGGGGCGAAGAACTGCGGCGCGCCTGCTTGCGCTGCGACTTTGCCATGGATGCCTTCTGCTTGCTACTCCCGGCTGCTACGGCGAACGCAGAATCTCCAGCACCACCTGCTCGATGCTCTTGTCCGCGGGCAATTCGCCGGCGATGCTCCCCAAGAGCTGCTGCTGCCGTGCGATGAAGAAGGAGGGCAACTGCTGCACGTGCAGCCAGTGCATGTGCGGGTGCTTGTCCGTGCTCCCGTGCATGCTGTAGATCTCCAAATCGCTCTCGGCAACCCCTGCGTCGAGCAGCACCCGGCAGAAGCGCGGGAAGAGCTTCTGCGTGCCGTAGCAGGAGCACGTGGGCTTGACGTAGACGTAGAAGTGATGCTCGCCCGGGCGGTACGCCTGGCGAATCAGCGCAACGACGGCGCTATCAGGCTGGTAGGACTGCATCTCTGCATCGAACCAGGCGAATCCAGGGGTTGTCCGCAGCGTGTTCAAGGTGATGCGCTCGGCGGTATACTCCGGCTCTGTACTCTGCGAACAGCCCACCAGCAGTGCAGTCAGAGCACTGAGAAGCCACCACATCGTGCCGCTCCAGCGGCTGGGGAACTTGAGAGTCGGGGCGGTGGGATTTGAACCCACGACCTCTTGGTCCCAAACCAAGCGCGCTATACCGGGCTGCGCCACGCCCCGTCCGGAGAGCAAACTTACGAAGCAATCCCTTCGGCAAGGGCAAAACCGTGCCTCACCGCACCACCACGAGCGGCACGGCAATGCTGCCCGCCTCCGTGCGCAGCACCACCGTGTACTGCCCCGCAGCCCAGGCGCGCACGTCCAGCTCTATCCGCTGCTGCACCCCTGGCGGCAGCACCGCCCCGCGCAGCGGCTCCGCCACCACACGCCCCAGCACGTCGGAGACCACAAGCGTCACCCCGCGTGCTGCTTCGGCAACCTCAAGCTCCAGCACCACGCGCTCACGCGCCGGCTGCGGCAGCAGGCGCAGCCGTACCCTTGCTGCTCCCGACCCCTCCTCAACGCCAGGTCCTTCGAGTATCCAGCAGGAAGGCTTCCTCGCGCCCTGTGGCGGCGTTGTAGCCCCACCCCACAATATAGCGCCCATCGGGGGAGATGGCGTTTGCTCTATAAAGCTCCGAGTCGTCGGTTAGCAGGTGGGCGTAGGTGAGGTTCAGGTCTTCCATTCCGCGCGCCGCCGTCCAGCGAAAGGCACGCTCCTGCCCTGCGGCGTTGCGAGCCCAGCCGACCACCACGGAGCCATCGGCGGAAACGCCCTGAGCCACGCTCCCATTGCCGCCCAGCGTGCCGAGGTCCTGCATCCCACGCGCCGCCGTCCAGCGAAAGGCACGCTCCTGCCCTGCGGCGTTGCGAGCCCAGCCGACCACCACGGAGCCATCGGCGGAAACGCCATTAGCCGAGCTCTCATCGCCGCCCAGCGTGCCGAGGTCTTGCATCCCGCGCGCCGCCGTCCAGCGAAAGGCACGCCACCGCCCTGCGGCGTTGCGAGCCCAGCCGACCACCACGGAGCCATCGGCGGAAACACCATTAGCCCAGCTCCAATCGCCGCCCAGCGTGCCGAGGTCTTGCATCCCGCGCGCCGCCGTCCAGCGAAAGG
>JAUQPR010000014.1 GCA_030550275.1 Bacteroidota bacterium | reverse complement strand
AGGTGTACGATGGGATAGGGCAGCGGGTGTGGAGTGGGGAGCTTGTCGGGAGCGCAGGAGTGGTGCGGATTGGGACAGGGCAGTGGGCAAGTGGGGTGTATGTGGTGGTGGTGCGGCAGGGCGAGCGAGTACAGGTGGAGCAGGTGCGTGTGGTGAGGTAAGCCGAAGTGGAGATGACACCACTGCCGCCGCCCAAAGAGGCGGCGGCAGTCGTTTTTGAGCAATGGGTTGCCGATTGCAGCACCAGCTCGGTCAAGCACGGCGCATTGGGATTGTCCGCACGGATCGGGTGGGAGATATGGTGCTCACATTGCCGATGGTGCGGGCAATCCATCGGGTCAACCCGAGAGCCGAAGTGCTCATCTTTGCCCACTCCCGCACCGAAGCACTGCTCCGAGGGCAACCCGAAGTAGCCGCTTACGGATTTGTTGACCGGGAGCCTCTGCGGGAGCTCCTCCGGCGCTACCGTCCGGAGGTGCTGTTCTTCCCGCGCCCTGTCCTTCAAGAAGCGTGGGAGGCGTATCGGCAGCGTGTTCCCTGCCGCATCGGGAGTGGCTACCGGTGGTACTCCGGGCTCTTCACGCATCGCATCTACGAGCACCGCCGCTTGGGGCAGTGGCATGAGGCGCAGTACAACGTACGGATGGTAGAATTCGCCGCAGGGGTGCAGGGGCTGCCAGTGGAGCTTGTAGCTCCGCGTCTGGACTCCGCAGCACAGATGCGCGTGCGGGAGCTGCTGGAGGAGATTGGCGCTCCGCCAAGGTTTTGGGTGCTGCATCCGGGTGGGGGTGGTTCAGCACCGCGATGGAGTCCGCAGGCGTTCGGGGAGTTGGGCAAGCGCTTGAATGCGGCAGGCATTCCGTGCGTGTTTACGGGAACGGCAGCAGAGAGCGCGTACGCTGAAGCGATACGGGCTGTGTTCCCAGAGGCACGGCTCCTCTTCGGCAGAACTACACTGGAGGAGCTGATCGCCCTGCTGGAGTGCGCCGCCGGGCTCGTTGCGAATTCCACCGGAGTGGTGCATCTGGCTGCAGCGCTTGGGGTGCCTGTCGTTGGACTTTATGCCCGGAGCCCAGAGCACCACCCGCGTCGCTGGGGTCCATGCGCCCGGCGGGCGATCGTGCTGGTGCCACCGGATACGGCAGCACCACAGGAGTTGGAGGCAATTCCGGTTGAGGCGGTTGCTGAAGCGGTGCGCTGCCTCCACATGGCAGCGGAAGCGGCACTACTGGATGCAGTCGGGGTTGGGGCGCTCCACGTAGAGCGGTAGCCCTTCGCGCGTATACAGCGGACAGCAGCGGGCAAAGAGGTACGGCAGGTCCTCGGCTTGTACCGGCGCAAGCTCAAACTCCCGAATGTGGTGGAAGAGCTGCTCCAGATCGTGGACCGATAGCAGCTGCAGCTCCTGCAGTCGGAACAACTGAGCAACCGCCGGAGCAGAGAGCAATTCCAGCTCCTCCGCCAGTGGGCGGAAGGAGCTCGAACGCGACGGAGGCAGGCTGAAGATGGGCATGTGCGGGAAGCCGTGCAGTCGCGATAGCCACAGCAGGGCGATCACCGCTTCGCGTTCGGCAAATCCCATGCGCGCAAGTCGGGAGATGCCCGAAGCGGTAAAACGGCGCGGATTGCGGAACGCCGCGGGATTATCCATCGCCTCTGCAAGCCAGGCAACGATAGCGCCCCAGAGCCGTTCACGAGAGCGGACCTGCCGGGCGTGGGCAGAGCTGCGCGACGTAGTTCTCTTGGCGGGCGACCATCTCCCGCTGCTGCGCCGGCGCCTGGTCGTCGTACCCGAGGGCATGGAGTAGACCGTGAACTGTCAAACGGACGAGTTCCTCCTCGACCGGCACCCCGTACTCTTGGGCTTGCCGGTGCGCCTGCTGAACGCCGATATAGAGCTCCACCTCCAGCGGCGCGTCCTCCAAGACGAACGTCAGCACGTCCGTAGGGTAGTCGTGTTGTAGGTAGCGCCGATTGAGCTCGTGGATCTCCTCATCCGCGCAGAGGATGATGCGCACGGTTGCCTTGGCAACAGCCTCGCCGCGCAGGACGGTTTCAGCGGCTCGGCGCAGGAGGGCTGCTGGCAGGCGCTCACGAATGCCGTTCCGGAAGATAGCGATGCGCAGTGGCATGCCCGAAGCGTACCGTACAACAGTACCACGGTCCAGACCAGCGGAAGGGACGACCAGCGAAGAGCCGGAGTTGGAATCCCGGCATTGCGACGACGCACGTATGGAATTCGCCGCGTTCCCCACAGGGGTCAACCTCGTCGGGGAGATGCCGCAGGAACTCCTCATCGTACCACTGCCCCAGGCGCTCCAGTGGCAGGACGCGCGTGTCCACACCGGTAATGATTGCCCGGATGCCTCGGGCAAGCACTTCGGCAGCAAGCTGCTCGCTGGGGACGTGCCAGAGCGGGAACAGCAGCCGCAGCCCCAGCGGAGCAAAGAGCTCCTGGCGGAAGCGGCGAACATCCTCCAGGAAGATATCCCCAAAGGCAAGCGCCGATGGGCGCAGCCGCTGGAGATGGCGCCGGAGCGTATCGGCATATTCGGCATCGGAGGGTGGATGGGCGAAGTGGACAAGGGAGAGCCGAAGACCAAGTGCGCGCGCCTGGGCTTGGAGAACCCGAACAGAGAACCCATGGAAGGGCACGCGTGGTGGCGTTCCAACGACGGTGCTCAGCAAGCCGCCTGGAGGCATTCCTTGGCGCCGGAGCCGGTCCAAAACCAGCGCACTATCCTTCCCGCCACTCCAGGCAACCCAGAGCAGGCTCATTCCCCGATGATTTTGACCAGGACCCGCTTGGGGCGCCGCCCGTCGAATTCGCCATAGAAGATCTGCTCCCACGGACCCAGGTCCAGCTTCCCATCGGTGATGGCAACGACGACCTCCCGTCCCATGATGGTGCGCTTGAGATGGGCATCGGCGTTGTCTTCGCCCGTGTCGTTGTGCCGGTACTGGTGGTGCGGGTGTTCCGGGGCAAGCTGTTCCAGCCAGCGTTCGAAATCCTGGTGCAGCCCCGGCTCATCGTCGTTGATGAAGACGCTTGCGGTGATGTGCATTGCGTTGCACAGCAGCAAGCCCTCGCGAATGCCGCTTTCACGCACGCATTGCTCGACCAGCGGAGTGATGTTGATGAAAGCCCGCCGCGTGGGGGTGTGGAACCACAGCTCCTTGCGGTAGCTCTTCATGGTGCTGCTGCCGCGTTTCGGTTATGCAACGTAGACCAGGCTGGCAAAGCTCACAGCCGAGCGAGTTTCGGCTTCGTGCCAGATGCGGTAGTCCAGCAAGATCCCCTGGCGTGGACGCAGCGCCGCAAGCAGAGTGTAGACCGGTGGTAGCCCGCAGATGCGGTACCGGTCGCCCAAGTGGGCGATGTGGCGGAAGTAGCTGCGGTAATCGCCGTGCTGCAGGGCTTCCAGAAGCGCCCGATCGGCTGCTTGGGCATCGGGGGCAAGGGCATGGGCACTGTCGCTGTCGCCGAATTTGGGACCGATGTGCGCCATGTCGGCGCTGGCAATCCAAAGGGCGCGCTTGCCAGAGGCTGCGACAAGCTCGCTGAGGGCTGCGGCGAAGTCCCCAACGGCGGCACCCTCCGGCTCTATGCCGGATTCGACGTACTCGGCAAAGGAGGTGACCAGGATGGGCAGAATCTGCGGTGGCGCATCCCCAAAGAGGTGCTGCACGAAGAGCAGTTGAAACTCGATGGAGTGCTCCGGACGATGCGCTACATCAGTTAACGTTGTGGCGTGCGGGCAGCGCTCGTGCAACGCTTGGACAAGCTCCCGTGCGGTCTGCAGCGTGCCCAGTGGGGTTTGGAAGTCCTTCTCCGTCAGGATGTACGGCGCATGCCAGCCGTAGTGCGAGGTACCCAGGATGACAACCAGCTCCGGGCGGAGCTCCTCGAGCACGCGGTAGGCAGCGGCGTACGAGGCAATACCGACGCGCAGGTCAATGTGCGGGATGACAGCAGCGTACGGGCGTGCCGGGAGTGCTGCTCGGGGTGCTTGGAGGAGCGCTTCGGTTAGGGTGGCGCGCAGGGCCTCTGGCGATTCCGGATAGGAGATTCCTGCCAGCGCTGCCGGACGCACGGGCTGGAGCCGGTATTCCTGCTCCCATTGGAGGCGACGCTGTTCAAAGCGCGGGCTCAGCAGCAGATAGTGCTCGTCGAGCTCCCGGAGGAACTGCTCCAGGGTCGGGCGCAACTCCTCGAACTCCTCGGGCGCGAGCGAAATCTGCCGGCGGAACTCCTCCCAAGAGGTGCTCGTCCACAAGGCTTCCAGGAGCGGAGCGGCTGCAGCACTGAGCGCAACGGGCGCAGGAGCGTAGCCGAGCGGGTCCTCTGCGAGCAGGAGTTGCTCCTGCCCATCTTGGAGCAGGTTCCACTGTAGGTCTGGGCGGAGTCGGGCAAAGCCGGTCATGGCGCACGCTCGGCTCGTCGAGCAAACTGCTGCTCCAGAAAGAAGAGCGCAAGGGCAGCTACAGCAAAGATCCCCGCCGGCAGCAGCAGCCAGAGGTTTGCCGACAGGGCGTACGCGATGACGAAGGCGATCGAGCTAAGGAGGTTTGCAAGGATGGCGCTCCACAGGGCTGAGCGCCGGAAGTAGCTTGGCATCGTCGAGGTCGGGCTGTGTTACTGCCAGCTCAGTTCTGCGCCGATCCGCAGTGTCCGGCGCTGCTCGTAGCGCGCCGGATTGAACGGGTACGGTTGGAGCGGCGGCTGGATGTCCGGATAGAGCGGGTCGTTCCAGCCGACCGGAGTTGGGTCTCCGAACTCGTATGCCCGTCCGGTGGTGGGATTGACGATTGCGGCGTTTTTCCAGTCCAGCACATTGAGCAGCTCCAGCCGGATGCGGAGCATTGCCGGAGGAAGGCGGAACTCGCGCGAAAGGCTCAGCTCCAGCCAACGGTATGGCTGTGCCAGGGCGCCGTAGGGACGGGATTCGTCCAGCTCGTAGAGCGGGCGTCCATTGGGCAGACGGCGCTGCTCGCCGGTGTTGGGGTCAATGACAGGGATTGCCGGCGTGTAGCGGCGCCCCGAGCGCCAGACGAAGCGCACCCAGAGCTGGAGGTCCTCCAGGAGCCCTATTGGGGCAAGCTCCCGGGGCAGGCGTGCAGCGCAGGAGAGCTGGAGATCCCATGGGCGGTCCCAGGGCATCGGATCTTCGGTGAGCCGCTCCGGTACAAGCCCCCGTGCGATGAGGAGCCCCTCGTCGGCGGAGCTGCTCTTGCCCGTGACGACGCTATAGGAGAGGCTGACCTGCCCATCGAACCAGCGCCCGATGCGCTTGCGGTACTCCAGCTCGATGCCGCGGGCACGGGCGTAGTCGGCGTTGACGTAGGTGTAGAAGAGCTGCCCAGCCAGGCGCGGGTTCGGTGAACGCATGGGGCGGGTCTGGACGTAGCCGAAGATATCGCGGTAGTAGAGCGCGATGCTGAGCACGTCGTCGCTGCTGAGCTGGTTGCGTAGCCCCAGCTCGTAGGAGATGCTCGTCTCCGGGTCCAGGTCGGGGTTGCCAAAGCGCTGGAAGGAGGAGCTGGCGCCCTGCGGAGAGAGCTTGGCGTAGATGTACTGCGGGCGGGGCAGCTTGGAGAAGTGCCCGTAGTTGAAGTAGAGCATCTGCGTCGGGGTGATGGGGTGCGCAATGCCCAAGCGGGGGCTCAAGCGCAGCTTCCAGCGCAATCCCAGCAGCGGAAGCGTACGGCTGCGGTAGGAGTTGCGCTGCGCCTCGGTGATCGTGGGGAGGTCGGATTCGATCGCGTCATCCACCAATCGTCCAGGCGCCCATGCCTCCAGCCGCAGCCCGTAGTTGAGGACGAGCCCTTTGCTGGTGCGCTGGTGCTGTGCGTAGAGCGTCAGCAGACGCGGGCGAACGAAGAAGAAATCGTGGTTGAGCCCTAACGGCGGGATCCACGGGGCGAAGATCTCGGCGTACTGCAGCTCCTGCAACTGCAGCTCGATGCCGCTTTTGAGCTGATTCTTCTCCGCCAGGATGGCGGTCAGGTCTGTCCGGAGCGTGATTTCGCGGGCGAAGTGTTCGCGCCAGCTCCAGGCGGTGCCGACGTCGTAGAAGCCATCGCCCGGGATGATGCCGCTGCGGAGGGAATCGCCGGTGTCGTAGTACTGCGGCGGCAGCGTTGGGATGTCCTGTGGCTCGGAGTATTCGGTGTAGTGGCGTCCGTTGGCGTCGGCTCGGGCATGCCAGGTGGCGTAGCCGAGCCGGAATTCAGCGAAGAAGCGCGGACCAAAGCTCTGCTGCCAGGTGAACAGGTGCAGGTGGCTGCGGGTGCCGTAGGTGAGCGCGCCATCGAAGTGCCCTTGGAAGGCATACTGGTAGCCGGGGTCGGGCGGGAGGTACTCCAGGGTCGTCTGCAGTGTGCGCGTGTTCTGGTTTAGCGCAAAGCTGTTCAGGCTCATGTACGCGAGCCGAATCGCCTCGGTGGGCTGGTAGGTGAGCTTCAGGAAGGCCGAGCTCCAATTGTCCTGGCGGCGGGCAAGCCATGCCGGGACGATACCCGAACGCAGCCGCACGCGGGCAAATTCCGGCACCAGTCCGTCGGAGAAGCTGCCCTCCAGGCTCAGCACCAGACCGAGCTGCCCCGGCAGCGTGGGAAGCAGTCGGGCAAGCGGCTGGGTCCCGCTGAGGCTTAGCCGGTAGCGCTCGGTGGTGTATGTGCTGTGGGTGTCGCGGTCGTATGGATTGCGGCGGTGGAGCCGCCACTCTGGGCGGAGGCTCAGCCGGAGCTGCCATTGGCGCGTGGGTTCAGCCGTGCGCACGTTGAGCACGCCACCGGTGGATTGCCCGAACTCCGGCGAAAAGCCGCCGGTCAGCACCTCAATCTCCTCGACGGCGTCGGTAGAGAGCGATGCCCCCAGTCCCGTCCCCGCCAGCGGGTCTTGGGCAGAGATGCCGTCAATGCGGTAGGCGAGCTCGTAGCCCCGGCTGCCGCGGATGTGGAGCGTGTTGTCCTGCAGCAGCACACCGACCTGCTGTACCAGGGCATCGCCCAGAGTGGTGGCGCCGGATTCCTGCAATCGCTCCCGTTGGATGAGGCGCAGCGATTGCGTCTCTTCTACGTTGAGCAATGGGCGTTCGCCGATGACCACGATCTCCTGCCCCAGCACCAGTGCGCTCTCGCGCAGCCGCAGGTGCACGACGGTGGTGTCCCCCGGGCGGATACGGATGCCGCTCTGCTGGACCGCAGCGTAGCCCAGCAATGTCGCTTCCAGCACGTAGGTGCCGGGCTTGAGATTGGCGAGCACGAAGCTCCCATCGGCGGCGCTGAATGTGCCATACGAAGTGCCGACAAGGCGGAGAGTCACCGAGCGCAGCGGCGCACCAGTTGCCGCATCCGTGACGGTGCCGCGCAAAACGCCTGTGGATTGCGCCCACACCAGGGCAACACTGTGCAGCAGAACGGAGGCTGCGATAAGGGCACGCTTCATTGCACTCGGAACTCCTCAAGGAGCACCCGTTCGAGCAACTGCTCAGCACCATCGCTGAAGAGGTGGAGCGGGAAGTGCAGGAAGATGGTGCGCCGGTCCCCACTGCGGACGGCGACCGCTGGAGTGCCGCTGTAGAAGCGGCTCGGAGGCAGCCGGTACAGTACTGCTGCCGTGGCGTTGGGGAAGAGCTCGTGGATGCCCACGGCAACGCCCCGTACCTTGCGGAGTACGGGGTAGGGACCTTCGGGCAGGGAGCTATCTGGCAGTAGCGCGCTGCCGTTCGGCAATGCCGCCGGCGAGGAGAAGAGCTCCTGCGGGCTGAGGCTGTCAACGGGTGCAATGTCGGCGTAGAGTGATGGGGTGGGAACAATTGCCGGCAGCGTAGTCACCAAGAGCAGCTTGCCGCCACGGCGCAGGTACTCCGGGAGCACGGCTTGGGCAACGTCGAAGGAGAACTGCTGGTCGGCGTACCAGAGGACGGCATCGAAGAGCAGCAGCGTCTCCACAAACATCGGGCTCAGGAAGGGCGGGATGTTGCGCGCCGGGGTTTGCGCGGTGCGCCCGGTGCGGATATCCAGCCAATCGAAGCGGTCGCGGAAGCGCCCGCCGGCGATGCGCGCCAGCACCGCTGTGTAGAAGGTATCGGCGCCATCGGCAACGGCGTAGTCGTGGAGCACAAGGATAGGACCACGCGGCTTGCGCACATACCAGCGCCGCCCAGGCGGAGGGTACTGCAGCACCGGGCTGGTGAGCCCTCCGATATCCACCGCACGCAGGAAGAGCCGGTTCTCCGCGTTGGGCAGAAGTCCATCGGATTCGCGGACGGTGAAGAACTCCGTGCCCGCGCGCAAGCGCCGCCACTCGGTCGTGTCGTTGAGAGCCCACTCGATGTAGGCGAGCGTGCCGGCTCCGTCCGGATCGTCGGCGGTGAAACGGAAGGTCGCCACCGTGAAGGTGGTCTCCGGCAGCCAGACGGCTCGGGCAGCGGCTTCTGTGGTGTCGCTTCCCCAGAAGAGGCGGGGCGGGGAGTTGCGCGCCGGATAGACCAGCCGTGCTGGGGTTGGATCGTGTGCGCCCTCCAATCCGCGGAAGGGTTCCCCGTCGTCGTGGACGCCGTTGCCGTTGAGGTCGAGAAATTCCACCGGGCTGCCCGGGGTCGGTGGCTGCGGAGCGGAGTTATCCACTGCTGCAACGGCGAAGACGTACGCCGTATCGCGGGCACCCACCGAGAGCGTCACGACGGTATCGGTCCGCCGGGTATAGAACCAGCGGCGACCGTCGGTGCTCAGCAGGAAGCCGATGACAAAGCCGTCGGGGTCATCCCCACGCCAGAAGAGGTGCGCTCGGCTGGGCTGGGGGGTTGCGATGGTGTCCACCCACAGGAGTGTCTCTGGCGGACGGTTGGGTACGCGCTCCCCGATGATCGGCTCGGCGCAGCCGCTCAGACCCAGCAGCAGGCATGCCATCGCAAGAGCATATCCCGTGCGCCACTGCCGGCACTCACAACCGCAGATGTATGCGGGGCTTCCCATGGAGTCTGCGCCGATGCGCTGCAAAATTACACGGTCTTCGGGAGCGGCTGCGGTGCAGTGGTGGAGGAGCTGGGAGGGTCCGGGTGGCGTATTTTTGCACCCAGAGCCCTTGCAGGTGCCGGCGCTCTGCCCTCTGGGGGAGAGCCGGAGAATAGGGAAGCAGGTGCAAATCCTGCACGGTCCGCGCCGCCGTGACGGGGGACGACCTCTCCCATGCCGCAAGGCAGCCACTGTCTGCCCCGTGCAGATGGGAAGGCGGGAGAGGGAGGATGAACCCGAAGTCGGAAGACCTGCCTGCAACGGCATGCCCGCGGAGCCTCGCGCAGGACGAGCGCTGGCGGGACCCCGCAGTGCTGCCGTTGCATTCCCGCATCGGACTTCCCCCTGCAGGCTCGATGGGCATGTTCCACAATGCTGTAGGTCCTGCAATGCGTCGCTCTTGGGTGCTTGTGTTCCTCCTGCTGTGCAGCAGCGCAGTGGCGCAGCTTCGCTGGGAGCCGGCGGGCTCGTACTCCACGCTTGTCGGACGAGTGCCGCTCTGGATCGCCTTTGGTCCGAGCGAGTCCGATCCCTCCCCTCAGAGCACCGCGTACATCCTCAGCGCCGGCGTGGACGCCAATTTCAATGGCGTCCAGGACAGCGCCGATGTGCCTCCGGGGCTGGACCTCATCCGCGTTGATAGCATGGGAGTCGAGCAGTTGGGGGTGTCGCTCCCTTGGGGTCCGTTCAGCTTCCCGCTGCGCCCGGTGGTGGGCTGGATTGTGCGGGGGCAAGGGGTGGATTTCTACGCGTACCTCCCACGCCCTGACCGCGTGGCGCTCTTCCGGCTGCCGATACCAGGGGAGCCCGAGCGGCTCATCTACCCTGCCGGAGCGGCTGCAGTTACACTGCATGGGGATACGATTGTGCTCTCGCGCCGAGTCAGCGACTCGGTCGGGCATCTGGTGCGGCTGAGCCTCCGTGGAGAGCCGCTCGATACGCTTGTGGTCTTCGGCTGCCCGAATATCCAGCAGGTGCTCTATGACGCCGCGCGGCAGCAGTACATCGTGCTGTGCGAGGGGACATTCGGGCAGAACAACTCCGTCGTGCAGTTTCTGCGCCCAGGGGAAGAAAGGATAGTTCCGGTCGGAGGCACGGGCAACTTTCTGCTGCTTTCGGGCGATACGCTGCTGGTGGTTGCCAACGGCTCGCACGAGCTCTACCTGCTCGATGCCGGCACGGGGCAATGGCTGAGCCTGCCGATTTCGGTCGGTACCAGCGGCTTTGGCGGACCGCGCGAGGCGGTGCTGCTCTACCTGCCCAATGGGCAAGCAACGGCGCTGGTGAGTACCTACAGCCGCGATGTACGCTGGATTGACCTTGCCAGCGGCGAAGTGCTGCAGATCCTTCCCACCCAAGGGCTGGCGGAGGGGATGGCGCTGCGCCGCCTGCGCGATACGCTCGAGCTCTGGGTTGTGCAGCCCTTCACACCGGCGTACGCACCGGAGAGCACGGTGACCGTCTACCGCTTGCCGCTGCCCGTCTCCGTTGAGGAGCCCGCGATGGCACTGCAGCAGCCGCAACTGTTCCCGATGCCGGTCTCCGAGGGTCCGGTCCTGCTGCGTTGGCGGGTGCCCGAGCTTGCCGGTGTGAGCGCAGCGGTGGAGCTCTTCTCCGGCGATGGGCGCTGCTGGGCGCGCTGGACCGTCCCGTGCCGGGAGGGCGTGGTCGAGGCGCTCTTGCCAATCTCCCGCCGGCTCCTGCCCGCTGGGGTGTACAGCGTGCGGGTCCGCCTGGGAGCGCACACAGCGCATGTGCCGGTGGTGGTCTACTGAAGCCAACGGACAACGCCGGAGGGGAAGTGCGTGGAAAGCGCTAAGTTTGAACCCCGTCCGGTGTCACATCTGGGGAGAGCCTCTATGAGCTGGCAGGAGCTACAGGAGCGCCACGAGGGTACGCTCGCGCAGGCGCTCGAGTCGGTCCGTCAGCGCAGCTTCTTTGCTCACTGGGTTGAGGTCCCCAGTGGGAAGTTCTACGGCGAGCAGGCACACGAGGCAGGGCAAGCCCGATTTGAATCGCTGCGCAATCGCCCCTTTGAGGAGCTACTCCAGCAGCGCAGCGAGGGCTGGGTCGGGGAGGAGTTCTCCCCGTATGGCTTCGAGCTGGGCATCAGCTATCCCCGGCTGGAGGTTGCCCAGGCGGTTGCGCAGGCGCAGGCGGCGCAGCGGCAGTGGCGGCGGATTCCTGTGCGGGCGCGCGCTGCTATCCTGCTGGAGGTGCTCCAGGACGCCGCCCAGGAGTTCTTCTCCATCGCCTACGCCACGATGCACACGACCGGACAGGGCTTCGTGATGGCATTCCAGGCTTCCGGACCGCACGCCTTCGACCGAGCACTGGAGGCGGTGGCAACGGGGGTATTGGCGCTGGAGAGCTTCGCCCCGGAGGCGCTCTGGGTCAAGCCGATCGGCAAAGGGGAGGTACGCCTCCGCAAGCGCTTCCTGCCGGTGCCCAAGGGGATTGGGGCGGTGATTGGATGCTCGACCTTCCCGCTGTGGAACAGCATGCCGGGCATCTTTGCCAATCTCATCACGGGGAATGCGTGCATTGTCAAGCCGCATCCGGCGGTGATTCTGCCGCTGGCGCTCTTTGTTGCCCGTGCGCAGCGGGTGTTCGAGCGCCTTGGGCTCAATCCGCATCTGCTCACGTTGCTGCCCTGTACGGCGGAGCAGCCGCTCACGCTGGAGCTTGCCGAACACCCGGAGGTGCGGATCGTGGACTACACGGGCAGCCCGGAGTTCGGAACCGAGCTGGAGCGCCGGCTTGCCGGCAAGGTAGTGTTCACCGAAAAAGCCGGTGTCAACTGCGTGCTGGTGCATTCGCTGAGCCAGCCTGAGAGCATGCTGGAGAACCTCGCCTTTAGCCTGTGCCTCTACTCTGGGCAGATGTGCACGGCACCGCAGAACATCCTGGTGCCGGCAACGGGCGTGGAAACACCGCAGGGGCGTTGGAGTGCGGAGGAGTTCGCCGAGCGGCTCCGCGCCGCCATTGATGCGCTGGTGAGCAATGAGAAGCTGGGTCCGCCCACGTTGGGGGCAATCCAGAATGAGCGGACGCTGGAGCGCGTGCGGCAGGCTCGGGCGTTGGGGTTGCCCATCGTGCGGGATTCGGCACCGATTGCACAACCAGGCTTCCCCAATGCCCGAACGGCAACGCCCTTGGTACTGTGGGCAGAGGCTCCGCGCGATGCGCACATCTACGGACGCGAATGGTTCGGTCCGATAAGCTTCCTGGTGCGCGTGCCGGACGTGGAAGCCGGCATCACCGAGATTGCCCGACTGGTGCGCACGGCGGGAGCGCTGGTCTGTTCGCTCTACTGTAGCGAGGAGGCGCTGCAGCAGCGGGCACTGCAGGAGCTTGCCGAAAGCGGAGTCCCCGTTGCGCTCAACTTCACCGGTCCGGTCTGGATCAACCAGTCGGCTGCCTACAGCGATTTCCACGGCACGGGGTTGACGCCCGCCGGGACGGCAAGCTTTACCGACCTTGCGTACGTGAGCGCACGCTTCGGCATTGTAGGTATCCGCGAAGTCCTCTGAGGGCGGCGATGAAGCGCACGATCTTCTACGAGCTCCACCGGCAGTTAGGGGCGAAGCTGGCGCCGTTTGCCGGCTTTGAGATGCCCATCCACTACCCCAAGGGCATTGTGCAGGAGCATCTGGCGGTGCGCCAGCGCGTGGGGGTGTTCGATGTCTCGCACATGGGCGAGTTCCGCATCTGGGGCGAAGATGCGCTGCCATTCCTGCAGTGGGTGACGGTCAACGATGTTGCCCGCTTGGTGCCGGGAAGGGCACAGTATTCGGCGATGTGCTATCCCCACGGCGGCATCGTGGATGACCTGCTGGTCTACCACTGTGGCGACTACTTCATGATGGTGGTCAACGCCGCCAACATCGAGAAGGACTTCGCCTGGCTGCAGGAGAACGCCGCGCGCTACCGCGTGCAGTTGGAGAATGTCAGCGAGCGCACACATCTTCTGGCGGTGCAGGGTCCTAAGTCGGCGGAGACGCTACAGCCCTTGACCGAGGTACCGCTGCTGGAGATCCCGTACTACCACTTCCGCTGGGGGAACCTGGCGGGGGTGCCGATGCTCATCTCGCGGACGGGCTACACCGGCGAGCTGGGCTACGAGCTCTACTTCGAAGGCGACCAAGCGACGGCGGAGCATGTCTGGCGCGAGATCTTCCGCTGCGGAGAGCCCTTTGGGATCGAGCCGGCGGGGCTGGGTGCGCGCGATACGCTGCGCCTGGAGAAGGGTTACTGCCTCTACGGCAACGACATCGACGAGAGCACCACGCCGCTAGAGGCGGGATTGGGCTGGATTACCAAGCTGGACAAGGGCGAATTCTGCGGGCGCGAAGCGCTCCTGGAGCAGCGCCAGCGCGGGGTGGGCCGTCGGCTGGTGGGATTGCGGACCAGGAGCGAGCGCGACATCCCACGCCCGCACTATCAAATCTCCAACGGGGAGCTCGCCATCGGGCATGTCACCAGCGGGAATATCTCGCCGGTGCTCCGGGTGGGTATTGCCCTGGGATACGTCCACACGCCGTATGCCGAACCGGGGCAGCAGGTGGAGATTCTCGGGCACGGAGGGCGCCGCTTCGTTGCCGAGATCGTCAAGCCGCCGTTTGTATAGGAGGCAGCGCCGCTACTCGAAGCGCAGGTAGCGGTACCACAGCGTGAAGAGCTCCCACGTGGCGGCAACGTCGCGCAGGCAGTACTCGGCGATCTCGTGGTAGCGTCCGCTGTGGTAGAGTTCGGCAACCTGGGTGCCGTCAACGCCGTGCGCTTTGGGGGAATCTATGCCGAAGGCGCGGGCGTAGAAGTCGAAGTTGTACCGCTTGGTGGCGCCCACGGGTTGCGGATTGTAGAAGCAGAGCTCGTCGAGCAGGTCCGTGTGCCCACCGTAGCGGTAGCGCGTTCCCTCCATCAGGTTCCGTGAGGGGCGGATGCGGTAGAGCGCCGAGCGCAGCATGAGGAAGGGGGCATCGAAGTTGCGCCCGTTGAAGCTGACCAGGTGCACTCCTGGGTACTTCTCCAGCAGCTTCCAGAACTGCTCCAACAGGGTGCGTTCCGTGCAGCGGAACAACGGATCGCCGGTGGAGAGCTCATCGGGCAGGAGCTCGCCCTCACCGCAGGCAGGGTCAACAAGGTAGGCACCGCGGCGGCGGAGCGTCCACTCGCCCTCGCTGGGGGATTCCATGAGTTGCAGCCCCAGGCAGATGACCTGAGCAGTAAAGGGGGAGAGCGCCATCTCGGCTTTGCGGCGCTCCTGTTCGCTTGCGTCGCGTGCGCCGCGCAGCAGAAACTCCTGCTGGCTGGGCGAGAAGCTCTCCCAGGGGAGCGGGACGGTTTCGATGTCGAAGACCAGGTAGAGCTGCCCGGGCATCCTCAGCGCAGCAGGGTGACGGAGTACGTGCGTACGGTGCCGTCGGGAGCGCGCAGGATCAGGAGATAGGTGCCCGGCGCCATCGAACGCAGGTCCAGCACTGCCTCCTGGCTGGAGCGCTGCAGGAGGTGTGCCGGAAGTGTGCGCCCAAGCAGGTCGCGCCAGCGGTACTCCAGCATCGCGGCGTCGGGAGCGCGGTAGACAAGGTAGTGCTGGGCTGGATTCGGGAAGAGCTGCACCTGTGGGCTGGAGCGCTCAATGTCGGTCGTGGGCGTGAGGGCGATATCGTCGATGTACCAGCCGTCATTGACGCGGATGGGATTGGAAGCGAAGCGGAAGCGCACCCACAGGAGCTGCGCCGTATCGGGAGCCAGCAGCAGGAAGGATTCGCGGCGCCAGTCTTCGGCACTCAGCACGGTATCGCCCCACGGGGCGTAGGCAGAGAGGTTGTACGCCGCCAGTTGCTCCCAGCGGTCCCATGTGTTCCAGGCGTATTCCACAAATCCGGTGTCCGTCCGGTCGATGATGGCAGCGTGCACGAACTCGATGCGCACGGCTCGGCGAGCTTCGGGGATGGTCACCTCCGGGAGTGCGATGGGGAAGAGCATCAGCGTGTCGCGCGCTCGATTGGGGTAGGGACCATCGGGGGATTCCGTGAGCGCGTACGGCGGGGAGTAGGCGAAGGTGCTGGTCAGCCCCCAGCGTCCGCTGTTGTAGTAGCGCGCAAGCTCGGCGGAGGCGAACGGCTCGAAGAACCCCTCACGCAGGGGAGCACCAGCGTAGAGTATTAGCAAGTTGCTCGGAGAGCTCTCCTCCGCACCGGCACGGACGGTAGCGCTGTAGCGGTAGAACCCGCGCTCGCTTGGGCGGTCCGAGAGCAGTATCCGGCGCCCTGTATCGCTCGGCAGAAGCGGAAGGGTGAGCACAAGGAAGCCATCGCGGTAGAGGCGCAGCTCCGAGAGGTTGGTCAGAGGGGTTACGCCATCGGCGCGGTAGCGGGGCAATTCCACAGAGAGCACTACTGAGTCGGGCTGGAGTGGGGAATTGGCAAAGAGGCTCGGAGGAGCTGGCTGGCGGGCTCCACCGGCACGGGCGGAATCCCAGCGGAAGAGGCTGGTATCGCGTCCGGAGACGACAGCGATGCCGTAGCGGTAGAGCTCGTGCGGGACAAGCCCGGTATCGCGGTACGCTGTCTGCTGCTGCGGCAGAACGCGGTGCAGCTGCCCATTCCGCAGCAGGAGGTAGGCGAACTCCTGCAGCGGTTGCCCGAACACGCGCGCCGAAGGCACCTCCCAGGAGAGGTCCAGCGCCGTGGGAAGCTCCGGCAGCACACGCACGCGGAAGTTCTCCACCGGCAAGGGTGCCCGAACGTTGACGCGCGCGGTGTAGACATCGTTATCACGGGCATTGAGCCAGACGTTGCGCATATCTACCCAGGAGGGGTAGACCCAGCCGTCAAAGAAGGCGCAGCCGCTGTAGTCGCCGGCGAAGGCGTTCTCGCGGAAGGGATTCTGGCGAATGTCCCAGGTCGTGTCCCCAACTCTGCGGTCCACCCAGGTAGAGCCGCCATTGCTGGAGTAGCTGACCGAAGTGGTCACAAGCAAGTTCGCGGGGTCGTCGCGGCTGTCCAAGTACATGATGGCGAGGTCGCCCGTGGTGGGGTCCAGCGCCATCCAGGGCCAGAATTGGTCGCCGGCGGTATCGCTGTGAACGATGATGGGCGTGCTCCAGGTCAGCCCGCCATCGGTGGAGCGCGAGAAGTACACGTTGGGCACGGAATCGGCTGCCCAGCACAAGTAGAGCCAGCCCTGGCGCGGACCCGAGGTCGTATCGCACACCAGTACCGGATAGGTCTCGGCGCGCACACCGCCTTTGAGCGTATGGCGGACGCCTTCGGGGATACGCTTGGCGGTGCCCAGGGGACGGTAGCGCTGGATGAGCCGAGGAGCTTCAAAGGAGCGCCCGCCATCGGTGGAGCGGGCAAAACCGATGGCTTTCTGCGGACCGTGATTCCAGACTACGTAGACGGTGCCGTCCGGACCTGTTGCCGCCAGCGGGAAGCTCTGCCCGTAGGTGGTGTCCTCGGAGGAGTAGGGGAGGCGTTCGCTCACAGGCACTGGGGCGCTCCAGGTCAGCCCGCCATCGGTGGAGTAGGAGAGCACAATCTGGGTTGAGGAATCGCGCGCGATCACGCGCTTCCACGGGATGTAGAGCCGTCCGAAGTAGGGCGAACGGGGGCAGTTGTCGGCGGTGATGTAGTACTTGTCCTCGAAGGCGGAGTCCGCCGTCATCGTGCCTCGGTGCAGGATCACAGGGATGTGTGGCTGCCACGTTCGCCCGCCGTCGGAGCTGATGGCAACGAAGACACCGTTTTCGCCGGTCTCCAGATTGAACCCGCCGTAGCAGAGATAGGCGCGCCCCCTGCCATCGAAGGTCACCGAGGGGTCATTGGAGGAGACCCAGTCGGGGAAGGGCTTGCCCAGGTTGATGTTGCGCCAGCTTCGCCCGCCATCGGTGGAGACGTAGACCCAGGTGGAGGAGTTGGCGCGGTAGTCCACAGCGGAGGCGATGAGGTTTGCGGGATTGGTCGGGTTGACCGCGATGGAGGATTCATTCTGGATGGGCAGGGGGTCGGTCTCAGGCTCGATGAGGTTGCTGTTGGGGAAGAGGGGATGCCGCGGGGAGAGCGGCTGGAGCAGCGGGATAGCGGGGGGCTCAGGGGCGGAGAGCTCCGGGCGCGGTTGTGCTCGCTCCATCCAGTGGCGGAAGGGGTTGTGCGGCGTTTGGGCAGTAGCCACAGCGGTGGCAAGGAGGACAAGGAGCGCACGCATTCACCGATTGCGGCAAGTGGTACAACCGGCACGGGAAATTACAACGCTGCCCGTAAACGGCAGGAATGCGCCCGCGCAGGGAACTTTTCGCAGGGGGTGTGCTATTTTCGTGCGTGAGTGCCCTGCACGTTGGGCTGAGCATGAAGCATGTGCTGTTGGGGCTTGGATTGCTCGTGGGCATCATCGGCGGGCTGCTGTGGGCGCCGGAGCGGGCGCGTCCGCTGTGGTGGCAGGCGCTGGTGCTGCTGCTCTGTACGGCTGTTGTGGTAGCGGTGCTGTGGATTCCCATTGGCGCTACATGGCGAGATGCCGTCATCGCCAGCCGCGCTGGCGCTCCGGAGGGCTCGCTTCCGCTGCTCAGCCGGCAGGAGGCAGCCCAACGGGCACCGGCGCCGGAGGTCCCTGTGCTGGTGCAGGTGAGCCCGAACGTGCAGTACGACTCGCTTTCGGGGATGTGGAGTGCGGAGGCAACCGATGCGGCAGGGCAGCGGGCAGTGGTATTGTTCGAATCTCCACCGCCGGAGGAGCTGCTGCGAGCCCGGCAGGCGATTCTGCGGGTCAGCCGCCAGGGCTCAGATGTGCTGTGGCGGGTGCAGCGCGTTGCCCAATTGGAGCCGGCGGTGGTGCTGCCCTACATCCCGGGCTTGGATGAGCGAGCGCGAATTCTCTACTTCCACGTCCCGCTCGCGTGGGGAGCGGTCCTTGCGTACGCAGTTGCGATGATTGCGGCGGTGGCGTACCTGCGGCGCCGCCAACCTCGATGGGAATACCGCGCCAATGCTGCAGCTCTCGTGGGGGTCCTCTACACAGTGCTGGCAACGGTGACGGGGGCAATCTGGGCGCGCTTCAACTGGGGCGCCTTCTGGAACTGGGACCCTCGGCAGACCACGATTCTCGTGCTGCTGTTCATCTACCTGGCGTACTTCGCGCTGCGGGCATCTCTGCCCGAGGGGGAGCGGCGCTGGCGCCTGGGGAATGTCTACCTGGTCTTTGCCTTCGTTACGGTGCCCTTCTTGGTCTTCGTGCTGCCGCGCCTCATGGAGAGCCTGCACCCGGGCGGTCGAGGGGATGTGAATATCGGACCCGTGTTGAGCGCGGACCCATCGGCGCTGAATCCGCTCAAGCAGATTCTGCTCAGCGCCGCTTTCGCAGCCTTTACGCTGCTGCTGGGATGGCTGTGGAGCTTGACCGTTCGCAGCCGGGTGTTGCAGGAGAGGTTGATGCACATCACAGCCGGTGGAGAGGGATGATAGAGTTCCTCACTGTGCAAGCGCCGTACGTTGTGCTGTGGGTTACGCTGACGGTATGGGCGGGCATTGCGGTGTTCCTGCTGTGGCTGGAACATCGGCTGCGGCGCCTGGAGGCGGTCCTGGAGCAGGCGCGGCGGACGGAGAGCGATACCGCTTCGTCTATAGCCGCTGAGTAGGTTCTGCCGCGGTGCAAAGCCATGCGGAAGGCGCGGTATTGGCTCGGTGGAATTGCCCTGGTAGGGTTTACAGCGCTGGGGATTGCCGCACTGCAGGAGAGCTCCGTTGCCTACGCCACCATCGAGCAAGCGCGCACGGCGCGGAAGACCGTGCAGATCAAGGGAACATGGGTGCAGCAGGAGCCACTGCTCTACGATACCCGCCAGAATCTCTTCCGCTTCACGCTGCGCGATGAGACGGGCGCAACGATCCCCGTGCGCTACCACGGTCCCAAGCCCAACAACTTCGAACTTGCCGAAAGCGTCGTCGTGCGCGGACGTGTCGAGGGAGCCGAGTTCGTGGCAACGCAGATTCTCACGAAATGCCCGTCCAAATACGAAGGCGGAGAACCCCTTCCGCAGTAGCCATGCGCTTGCGGACGCTGAGCATCGGGCTTGCCGTCGTGGGAGTTCCGCTCCTGGTGTACCTGGCGGAACGCTCGGCACAGGTGCCGGAGGTGACCTTCGCCCGTGCGGTGGAGATGGCTGCGGAGAGATCCAGTGAGGAGAAGGCGCCGACGGTGATGCTGCGCGTGCGAGTCCACGCGCTGCCCTCTGCCGGGACAGCTTCGCCAACCCTGTGGGCACAGGATGCCGAAGGCAGGGTCTTTGCCGTGGAGTACACCGGCGGAGAGGCACTGCCGGTGCTGCAGCCGGGGCAGCCCCTGGTGCTCATCGGGCATGCCCATGGTGGCGAGCGTCCGTACTTCCATGCCTTGCAGATTCGCCAGCAGTAGTACGGGAAAGAGGTCTGCATGCTTGCACAGCTTCTGGTCCATGCCGTGTGGGCGGGGGCGGTGGCTACCGCTCTTGCATACGGACTGGCGCTTCGCCGCCAGGAGTTCCTGATTCCGGCGCGATGGAGCTTTCGGCTCGTTGCCGCCGGCGTTGTGCTGCTCTTTGGGGTGCTACTGTGGAGGGTGTTGGCGCATGACTTCCGCTTCACCTACATCTGGGGGCATTCCTCGACGCAGTTGCCGCTCCATCTGCTCATCGCCAGCACGTACGCCGGACAGGAGGGTAGCCTGCTGCTGTGGACATTTTGGGTCGCGCTCATCGGAATAGCCTTCCAGCAGTACGCGCGCCGCAGGGGAATTGAAGCCGAAGCCATGAGCGTCTACACGGGCGTCCTGGCGGGGATGCTGCTCTTGGTGGTGGCGAAGAACCCCTTCACCTACGTCTGGGAGACGTACGCGGCGCAGGGAGTTGCCCCTGGCTTTACGCCGGCACAGGGACGCGGGCTGAATCCCCTGCTGCACAACTACTGGATTGTGGTCCACCCACCGACACTGTTCCTGGGGTTTGCGCTGGGGACGACGGTGTTTGCGCTGGCGGTCGTGGGGCTGTGGCGGCGGCTCTACCGCGAGTGGATCGGGATAGCGTACCCCTGGATCCTGGCGTCGGCAGCGGTGCTGGGCGCTGGCATCATGCTGGGAGGGCTGTGGGCGTATGAGACGCTGGGCTGGGGCGGATTCTGGGCGTGGGATCCGGTGGAGAACTCCTCGCTTGTTCCGTGGCTTTTCCTGGTGGCGCTGCTGCACACGGGGCTTGTGCAGCGCCGGAGCGGGGTGCTGCTCCGCACCAATGCAGTGCTGGCGATGCTGGCGTTTTTGAGCACGCTGTATTCGACCTTCCTCACGCGCAGCGGGGTGCTGGGGGATACGTCGGTGCACTCGTTTGTAGACCCCGGCTTTTTCGCGTATACCCTGCTGATCGCGTTGATGGGCTCGGTGGCGGCGGTGGGAGCACTACTTTTGGCGCTGCGCTGGAAGGAGCTGCGGCAGGAGAGCATGCTGCTGGAGCCCGATTCGCGCGAAGGAGCCCTGATGCTGGGGGTGCTGGGACTCCTGGCAAGCGCTGTGGTGGTACTGGTGGGCACGAGCTGGCCGATTCTGCTGGAGCTCCTCCAGCGCCCGAAGGTTGCTGTTGAGCAGCGCTTCTACAACCTGCTGCACCTGCCCATCGGGGCGTGGATCCTGCTGCTCAACGGGCTCTCGTTGCTGCTGCATTGGAAAGCCACTCCACGCACACTGCTCTGGCGCCGACTGTGGCTGCCGCTTGGAGGAACACTCTTGGCAACTGCGCTCACATGGGTGGGAGGGGTCCGCAGTGCTGAGCTTCTGCTGCTGGGGGCGGCGGCATGGTTTGCGCTGTTGGTCAATGCGCAGGTGCTGCTGCGCCGGATATGGAAGCGCCCCGCCAGCGCCGGTGCCTACGTTGCCCACCTGGGGTTTGCCCTGCTCGTGCTGGGCGTGGTGGGGATGAGCGCGCTCTCGTGGAGCCAGCATGTGCGCCTGCCCCAAGGGGAGCCGGTGCAGCTCGGGCGCTACCGGCTGGTGTACGTGGGCAAGGAGCAGATCGAACGCCAGTACACCGACCGCGAGAAGTGGCGCTACCACGTGTGGGTGGAATCCGGTGGACAGCGCTTCACGGTGGCGCCGGTGCTGTATTGGAGCGACTACAACCAGCGCCAGTCGGCGTTTCTGGAGCCGGGGATTGCCTGGCGGCTGAGCGCGGATATCTACACGGCTCCGCGAGCGGTCGAGACCGAGGGGGGAACGGAGCTACTGCTCCGCCGGGGTGAGCTCGGACGCCTTCCTGGAGATTCACTCCAGGTGGAGCTGCTGCGCTTCCACATGGGGCAAGCAATGCCCGAGGGCGATACGGTTCAGCTAGGGGTAAGCCTGCGCATTGTGCGGGCAGACAGGAGTGATACGGTGCTGCTGTGGACGCGGATGTACGCCCCCGCGCAGCAGTTCCTGCCCGAATGGCAAACCCTGCCGGGGACGGCGCTCCGGGTGGGGGTGATGCAGATTGTGCCCGATCGGCAAGACCTTGCCCGCTCGCAGGTGTTGCTGCGCTTTGAGGACCCAGGGGCGCCACAGCGCGAGGTGCTCACAATCGAGTTTTCGGTCAAGCCGGCAGTCAACTTGGTCTGGCTCGGCAGTGCGCTGATGGTGCTCGGTCTCCTCTGGAGTGGGGTGCTGCGGTGGCGTAACGCCGCCCGAGAGTACGCCCGCAACGGGCAGATGCGCCGTGTGCGAGCGGAGGTGGTCGGACCAACCGAGCCGAGCCTCTGAGCTCCCCAATGCAGGGGGTGCGCGTTGGGATGGTCGGCGGTGGGGCGTTCGGAGAGTCCTGCGGAGGAGCGATGTAGAGATACCTGAGGTTGAGCTCTACGCCGTTGCTGTCCGACACCAGCGCCATACTGTTGCCTGCGTGGGCTTGGCGTTCGCCCAGGTGAGCCAATTGCTACAGGTCTTGCAGGAGGCGTGAGCCCAGCGGGTGTATTTTTGTGCTGGTGCAACAAGCCGGAGCCAAGCCAATGCGCCGCTGGATTACCTGGAGCGCTGCGGGAGCAGCCGTGCTGCTTGTCGGAGTAGTGCTGTACCGAACGTTGCAGTTCAGCGGGGCAGAGCCACCGCCGGCTGCGCTGCCGTCGGTTGCGCTGGATTCGGTCGCCATCCTCAACCGCTTTGCCGAGAGCCTCCGCTATCGCACGATCTCGCACCAGGATACGACGCGGGTGGAGGCGGAGGAGTTCCAACGCTTCCATGCCTTTCTGCAGAGTGCCTTCCCGCGCGTTCACCAACAGTTGGAGCTACAGCGCGTCGGCTATAGCCTCCTCTACCGCTGGCGAGGGCGCGACAGCACGAAGCCCGCTGCATTGCTCATGGGGCACATGGATGTGGTGCCCGTCGAGCCGGGAACGGAATCGCAGTGGCGCTACCCGCCCTTCAGTGGAACGATTGCCGATGGGTACGTCTGGGGACGCGGTGCCATTGACGACAAGATCTCGGTCATGTCCGTCCTGGAAGCGGTTGAAGCGCTGCTGGCACAGGGCTTCCAGCCACCGTACGACCTCTACCTGGCGTTTGGGCATGATGAGGAGGTTGGCGGACAGCGCGGGGCAGCCCAGATTGCGCGCCTTCTGCAGCAGCGTGGTGTGCGCCTGCGGTGGGTGCTGGACGAGGGCGGAGCCGTCACCACCGGGATGTTCCCGGGCGTGGAGCGACCGCTCGCGATGGTCGGAATTGCCGAGAAGGGCTACATGATGGTCGAGCTCAGCGTCGAGGGGAGCGGAGGACACTCCTCGGTACCGCCGCGCGAGACCCCGCTTGGGATCCTGGCGCGGGCGATTGTAACGGTGGAGCGCTCTCCAATGCCGGCGCGGCTGACCAGCGTCGCGCAGCACATGCTCGAGGCGATCGCCCCGGAGATGTCCTTCTGGCAGCGCCTGGTGGTGGCAAACCGATGGCTCTTTGCTAACCTGCTCCTGCGCCAGCTTCAGCAGACGCCACGCGGGAACGCACTGCTGCGCACGACCTTTGCCCCGACGATCTTCCAGGCGGGCATCAAGGAGAACGTGATTCCAGCCCGGGTGCACGCGCTCGTCAATGTCCGCTTGCTGCCGGGCGATACCCCCGAACAGGTGCTGGAGTACCTGCGCCAGATCCTCCCCGATCGCCGCATCCAGATCCGCCAGCATAGCCTCTTGAGCCTGCCTTCACCAGTGACGGACCCGAGCAGCCCCGCCTTCCAAGCGGTGGCGCGCAGCATTCGCGCGGTCTTCCCCGAGGCACGAGTGGTGCCCTACTTGGTGCTGGGAGCAACGGATTCGCGCCACTACACGGGGCTGACCTCTACGATTCTCCGCTTTACCCCTGTGCGCCTGACCCCAGAGGAGTACGCAACCTTCCACGGCACCAACGAGCGCATCCCGGTCCGAGAGGTCCTGCGCGCCGTGCGCTTCTTTGTGACCCTCCTGCAGCAGCTCGACTGAGCCCCGTTCAGTTGGCGGAAGGGGGAAAGTGCGTAAGTTTGCGACCGACGGTCGGAAAACAACCGTTGGTCGAACATGCGGCGGTTCCTCTTGCTCGGGGGCGTGGTGGCGAGCCTGAGCGGCGTGGCGGCGGAGCGGATATCCCTGGAGGAGGCGATTCAGCAGGCGTTGCGTGCCAATGCTGATATCGCGGTCGCGCGATTGGAGGTGCAGCGTGCCGATGCTCGAGTGCGGGAGGCGGTCGGGACGGCGCTGCCCTCCATTGGGATCAGCGCCAACTACGTCCGGAATCTGCAGTTGCCGGTCTTCTTCCTGCCGGATTTCCGCAATCCGGGGTCGGGGCAGCTTTCGCCCGTGCGAATTGGTTCGGAGAACAGCTTTCAGGTCCAGTTGCAGGCAACGCAGGTGCTCTTCAGCCAGGCGGTGCTGACGGGGATCGGGGCAGCGCAGATCTACGCGCAAGCGGCGCGCTCGCAGTATCGGGCGGTGGTGGCGCGGACGGTGACGGAGGTGCGCAAAGCCTTCTACGCTGCGCTACTGGCGCGGGAGCGGGTAGAGGCGGTTCGCGCAAGTCTTGCTCGGGCAGAACGCCTGGCGCAGGACACGCGGGTGCTCGCCTCACAGGGGCTCGTTGCCGATTACGATGCACTGCGGGCGCAAGTGCAGTTGGAGCAGTTGCGGGCGGCACTGGCGCAAGCGGAGATGGCATATACGGCAGCGCGCTCGCAGTTGGCGCTCCTGATGGGCAGGACACAGCAGGAGCCCTTTGAGCCCGATGGCACCTTGGAGGCAGAGTACCGCGCCGAGCCTATCCCCACCGAGGAGGGGCTGTGGCAGCAGGCGCTGGAGCGGAACTTCGAACTGCAGACGCTGCGCTTGCAGCAGCAGGTGCAGCAGGCGATCGCACGCATCTACCGCGCCGAGTCCTATCCCCTGCTGCTGGGATTTGGCAACTACGTGTACCAGGGGCAATCGCCGACCTTTTCGAACTTCCTCACCGCACGCAGCGCTGCTGTTGGGGTTCAGCTTCAGCTTTCGCTGTTCCAAGGGCTGCAGACCAACGCTCGCGTGGAGCAGGCAACCGTCGAAGCCCAGAAGGTGCAGCAGCAGGAGTCGAAATTGCAGGAAGCGCTCAAACTGCAGCTCCGGCTTCTGCGCGAGAGCCTGCGCGTTGCGCAGGAGCAGATCGCTGCCGGACGGAGCACCGTACAAGCCGCCGAGCGCGGCTACGAGATTGCCCGAACGCGCTACGCCGCAGGGCTGGGGGCTCTCTTGGAGCTCTTCGATGCCGATGCCGCGCTGCGCCAGGCGAACACGACCTACCTGCAGGCCCTCTACGATTGGCTTGCTGCGCGGGCGGACCTGGAGTACCTCACCGGCAGCGTGGACCAGCGCTACTTTGAGAGGCTCTGAGATGGGCATCGCCGAGCGCCGAGAGCGGGAGCGGCTGCAGCGGCGCCAGCTCATCCTGGAGGCTGCGCGCCGGGTCTTCTTCCGCTGCGGCTTCCGCCAAGCAACGATGGAGCAGATCGCCCAGGAAGCCGAGCTGGGCAAGGCGACGCTGTACGACTACTTCGGCTCCAAGGAGGAGCTCTACGTTGCCCTGCTGGAGGAGGGTTTGCGCTTGCTCGATGCGCACATGGAGCAGGTGGAACAGCACTACCGTACCCGCCCGGTTCGGGAGGCAATTCATGCCATGGCGCAGGCATATGTGCGCTTTGCACAGGAGCAGCCGGAGTACTTCGTGCTCCTGATGCATGTCTCGACCGCTCTGGAGCTTCCCTTGGAGCGGGTGCCGCAAGAGCTGCTCCAGCGGCTCCATGCCCTGCAGGAGCAGGCGGTGCTGCGGGGCACGGCGCTCGTGCTGCGGGGCATTCGCGAGGGGATATTCCCAGAGTGGAGTGTGCCCGAGCGGGTGATTGCCCAGTTTTGGGTCATTCTGACGGGGGCAATTGCACTGGCGCGCCATCCGTACCGGATGCGCCTGCTGGAGGGGGTGAGCGTGGAGGAGTTGGTCCGTGAGCTTGTTGAACTCTTCATATGCGGGTGGCAATGGCAACGCGAGCGTTCGTAGGGATTCTCGGGATTGCATTCCTCATCGGGCTGAGCGGATGCGCCCGGCAGGAGACGCCCGAGGCGAAGCGCCAACGGTTAGCCCAGTTGCGGGCGGAGCTGACGCGAATTCAGCAGCAGATCGCCCAACTGGAGCAGGAGCTGGGGATTGCCGCAACCGGCTCAGGGGAGGCGATCTCGGTCGTCGCCCAGCCGGCACGACTGGGGAGTCTGCAGCGGGTGCTGGAGGTCCAAGGGCAGGTGGAATCGCGCACGACCGTAGCGCTCAGCGCCAAGCTTGGGGGGACGGTCGCGGCAGTGCGGGTCCAGCCTGGGCAGCGCGTTAGGGCAGGCACGGTGCTGGTGGAGTTGGATTCGGAGGTGCTCCAGCGCAGCTTGGAGGAGGCGGAGCTACAGCGCGATTACGCCCGTACGCTCTACGAGCGCTACGCCCGTGCCTGGGAAGCCAAGGCGATCGCCGAAGTGCAGTACCTCACTGCCAAGCAGCAGCTTGAGGCTGCCGAGCGCCGAGTGGCAACGCTGCGCGAGCAGTTGCGTCAGGCGCGCATCGTGGCTCCCTTCGATGGCATCGTGGACGAGGTCAATGCCCGAGTGGGCGAATTCCTTGCCCCAGGAGTACCCGCCGTGCGCCTGTTCAATTTGCGCAACGTGTACGTGAGCGCCGAGATCTCGGAGGCATACCTGGAGGTGCTGCGCGTTGGGATGCCAGTGCAGGTGGTCCTCCGCGAGCTTGCCGATACCTTACCGGGGCGGGTGAGTGTGGTCGGAAAGGCGATCTCTCCACGGACCCGCACGGTGCGGCTGGAGATCCAGCTCCAGCGCATTCCCGAGGCGCTGCGCCCCGGGTTGGAGTGCTCGGTCCGCTTCGCAGAGCTCCAGCGCCCGCAAGCGGTGTTGGTGCCCTTGGCGGCGCTTCGCCGGCGCAATGCCGGAGAGACGGTGGTCTACGTTGTCCAGCGGGGGAACGACCATGGTGCCATCGTGCAGGAGCGCGCAGTCCGCGTGGGGATAGTCACGGGCGGAGAAGCGGAGATCCTCTCCGGCGTCCGCCCGAATGAGCTCGTGGTGGTGCGCGCTGCCGGAGAGCTGCGCAACGGGATGCCGGTGAAGCTGTAGGAGGTGCCAATGGAACGCCGATTTTGGCTGACGGATTGGTCCGTTCGCAACCGCACGACCGTCTACGTTCTTGCCGTGCTGGTGCTTAGCATGGGGCTGTACACGTACGTGCAGCTTCCCAAGGAGCTCTTCCCCGATGTTGTGGTCCCGACCGTGCTGGTGAGCACGATCTACCCCGGCACCTCGCCGCTGGATATGGAGAATCTCATCACCCGCCCCATCGAGAAGCAGCTCAAAGCCGTCACCGGAGTGACGAAGGTCCGGAGCTACTCGGCGCAGGACGTGTCCACCATCACAGTGGAGTTTGAGACCACGGTGGACCCTGCCGTCGCGAAGCAGCGGGTAAAGGATGCCCTCGATCGGGCAAGGACCGAGCTCCCCAACGATTTGCCCGAAGATCCGCGCGTACTGGAGATAGACTTCTCCGAGTTCCCCATCATGCAGCTCAGCATCGCCGGCAATGTGCCGTTGGAGCAGCTCAAGCGCTATGCCGAGGAGCTGCGCGACCGGATCGAGGCACTGCCTGAGGTCCGCCGAGTTGACCTCATTGGGCTGCCCGAGCGCGAAGTGCGCGTGGATGTGGACCCGTACCGGCTATGGGCGCTGAATCTGAGCCTGAGCGACGTGGAGCAGGCAATTCAGCGTGAGAACATCAACATCTCCGCTGGGGAATTCACCGCTGGTGGGCTGCGGCTTGCCCTGCGCGTGGCATCGGAATTCCGTTCGCTGCAGGAGATCGCCGACATCCTCGTGCGGGGCGGGCAGGGCAATACGGTGCGGCTGGGCGATATCGCCTCCATCAGTGAGGAGTTCAAGGAGCAGCAGAGCTTTGCCCGGCTCAACCGCAAGCCCGTTATCACGTTGAGCGTCGTCAAGAAAGCCGGCGAGAACCTGTTGGAGACGGCGGACAAGATCTACCGTCTGGCGGAGGAGTTCCGGGGCAGGGCACCGCAGTTGGAGCTGGTCATCACCAACGACCAATCGGTGCGGAGCCGCACGACGTTGGCAGACCTGAACAATTCGATCATCCTGGGCTTCCTCTTCGTCGTGCTGGTGCTGATGTTCTTCATGGGGGTGCGCAATGCGCTCTTTGTGGGGCTGGCAACGCCACTGTCGGCATTCCTGGCGATGCTGCTGCTGCCCGGGCTGGGGTATAGCTTGAACATCGTGGTCACGTTCGCTTTCCTGCTGGCGCTGGGCATCATTGTGGACGATGCCATCGTGGTGGTGGAGAACATCTATCGGCTGCATGTGCGCCAGGGTGTACCGATTCTGCAAGCCGTCCAGCAAGGCGCGGGCGAGGTGTTCGCTCCAGTGTTGGCGGGTACCTTGACGACGCTTGCGCCGTTTGTGCCGCTGCTCTTCTGGCCCGGCGTGGTGGGCGAGTTCCTGGTGTACTTGCCCGTGGTGATGATTGCCACGCTCTCGGCATCGTTCCTGGTGGCGTACGTCTTCAATCCGGTCTTTGCGCTCGATTACATGCCGCGTCCGCCGAAGGTGCGCCCACTGCGGGCGCTTGTCCGCCGAACGGGGCTGATTCTGCTGGGCGCAGCGGTGGTCTACGGCGTGGGGGTGGCGTTTGGGTCGGACCTCCTCCGGGCAATCGCCGTGCTGGCGGGGCTGCTTGTGCTGCTGTGGATGCTCAATCAGGTGCTGTTTACGCCCAAGCTCATCGAGCCCTTCCAGCGGCGGTTCTGGCCGGCGCTGCTGCAGCGATACCGTGCGCTGCTTTCGCGCCTGCTTATGGGGCGGCGTCCGAGGTGGGTTCTGGCGGGGATGGGGGCATTGCTGCTTTTGACCGTTGGGCTGCTTGCGTTGCTGCCGCCGAAGGTGGTCTTCTTCCCGAATCCGGAGCCCAACTTCGTGTACGTGTACGTGACGCTGCCGGAGGGGACGGATGCTGCGGTGACCGATTCCCTCATGCGAGTGGTGGAGGAGCGGGTGTACGGGGTGCTCGGTCCGCAGAATCCGCTGGTGACCTCCGTCAGCGTCAATGTTGGAGTGGCAGCGGGGGAGCCGACCCGCCCCTCCTTTGGAGTGACGCCGCACAAGGGGCGGCTGACGGTTGCCTTCGTCGAGTACGCTCGGCGTGGCGGCATCTCCACCTGGAGCTACTTTGAGGCAATTCGGCAGGCGGTGGCGGATATCCCCGGAGCTGAGGTGCTCGTGGACAAGGACCGTGCGGGTCCGCCGACGGGGAAGGCGGTCAACATCGAGATTGCCGGAGACGATTTGGACACGCTCCAGGCGCTGGCAGAGCGCGTTCGGAGCCTGTTGGTGGATTCCTTGCGGATTGCCGGAATCGAGCGCTTGGTCAGCGATCTGCGTCAGAGTAAGCCGGAGCTGCTCGTGGAGCTGGACCGCCGGAAGGCGGTACGCGAGGGGCTGAACTCCGCTCAAGTGGGCAGGGCGCTTAGAGCGGCGCTCTACGGCGTGGAAGCCTCCAAGTTCCGCGCCGGAGAGGATGACTACCCCATTCAGGTGCGCATTGCCCCGCCGTATCGGCAGCGACTGGAGGAGCTGCTCAACGTGCCCATCACGTACCGCGATATGGCAACCGGGCAGTTCCGCATTGTGCCGGTCTCAGCGGTGGCGTCGGTGAACTACGCGACGACCTACAGCACGATCAACCGCATCAACCAGCAGCGCGTGGTGACGCTCAGCTCGAATGTGCTGCCAGGCTACAGTGCTCCGGCGATCAACGAGCGGATACGCGCGGCGCTGCAGAAGCTGCAGCTCCCGCCGGGGTATTCGGTGCGGCTGACCGGGGAGCGCGAAGAGCAACAGAAAGCGTTCGGCTTCCTGCAGGTGGCGTTCTTGGTCGCGGTTGCGCTCATTGCGCTCATTCTGGTCACCGAGCTCAACTCCGTTGCGCTGCCTCTGCTGGTGTTGGTGACGGTGGTCTTCAGCACGATTGGGGTGCTGTGGGGGTTCTCCCTTTCGCGCTTGCCCCTATCGGTAGCGTTGACGGGGGTAGGAGTTGTGGGGCTTGCCGGCGTTGTCGTGCGCAACGGTGTGGTGCTGGTGGATTTCATCCGGCTGCTGCGCCAGCGTGGGATGGGGCTCCGGCGGGCGGTCATCGAGGGTGGGGCAACCCGTTTGACGCCGGTAGTGTTGACAGCGGCTTCGACGATTCTGGCGCTGGTACCGCTGGCGGTGGGGCTGAACATCGATTTCTACGGACTCCTGGCGCGCTTTGAGCCAAACCTGCACTTCGGTGGGGATAGCGCCGCATTCTGGGAGCCTCTGGCGTGGGCGATTATCTTCGGGCTGGTCTTTGCCACGTTTTTGACGCTGGTGGTGCTGCCGACGCTCTACTACGTTGTTGCTGCAGCCCAGTTGCGGCGTCAGTGGCGCTCGCGGGGGGTGAATTCCCAGCCGTAGAGCGGAAGGAACTCCTCGGCGGCAACGGACTGTCCGCTCAGGAAGCGGCGGAGTCCGCTTGCCGCAATCCATTCTGCGGAGAGCCGCTCCAGAAGGGGAAGGCGAAGCCCGCCCTGGAGTCGTCCAGCGGCTGGACCGCACAGCAGCGTCTGAGGGGATGGCTCCAGGGATTCTGCTCGGAGGCGCTGGAGCCCTTCGGGAAAGCTCCGCACGGCGGGTTCGGCGGAGTCAACGGCGAAGCGCTGCACGAAGAGCTCGGCATCGGGGGCGTCGGTTGTAGGGATGCACGCCAGGATCTGCTCTGCACCGAGCATCAGCGCAGCCGGGAGAGCTGCTTCCGCTAAGGCTTCCAGCGTGGGCACCGGCACAAGAGCCGGCTGCCCCTCCATGCACAAGCCCTTTGCCAGGCTTGCTCCAATGCGCAGGCTTGTAAACGAGCCCGGACCTGCCGAGACGGCAACGGCGTCCAACTGCGATGCGCTCAGGTTGCAATCCTGGAGCAGCCGTCGGATCAGCTCGGCTGCCATGCGGTCGTGGATCCGCGGCAGTGCAAGCAGGGAGAAGCCCAGCAGCCGTTCTCCTCGGGCAAGCGCGATGCTGAGCGGCTCCCCTGAGCTTTCGATAGCGAGAATGAGCGGCTCGGCAGCCACGCCTCAACGCACCAGGACAATTGGCACAAGTGCCTGTGCCGCTCCTGCGCGGAAGCGCACGCCGTACCAGCCTGCTGCCAAAGTGTTCGGAAGCGGGATGCTGCGCTCGTAGGCTCCGGCGGCATGCCATTCGGCAAGCGGCTGTGCGACGCTGCGCCCGAAGGCGTCCACAAGCTCCAGCTCCACCCGGCATGCCTCGGGCAGCTCATAGCGCACGAGCAGCTCCCCACCGGGCAGGAGCGCTGCCTGGAATGCCGAAGATGCCGGTGCTGTGCTCGCAATTCCGACGCCGCCCACGACGAACCAGCGCGGGTGGAAGAGCGGAACCTGTGCCGGGGCAAATTGCGCTTGCCCCTGCTGCAGGTCCAGAACGATGAGCAGTTGCTGCTGTAGCGATACCACGCACAGTCGGCGGCTGTCCGGAGAGAAGGTCGGACGCTGCAGGTCGGTCAACGGGATGCCCTGGTACTGCAGTTGCCCTGGACCCAACACCCCCATTTGCCCCGTCTGCCAATGGGCAACGACCAGGTAGAAGCCGCCGGTTTGGTGCTCGACTGCGTTGAAGCTAACAAGGTCGGGGTCCGTGTTGCTGTACGTGATGTTGCCCAGGCTGTAGCCGAAACTGGGGTTTGCCAGCGGGATGATGACAGGAGTGATGGTGCTCCCCTGCTGCACGAACTGCATCTCGTAGATGTTCCAGTACGCGAGTGTGTCGCCTGCAAAGGGCAGCACGTTGAACCCATCGAACGCAATGCGGGGCTGCCGTGGGTTCGGGCTCCAGGACATCACGTCGGCGTAGAGGAGTGTGGAGGCATTTGGACCGTCCATGCTCACCGGCAGCAGCTCGATGCGGGCAAGCTGCTGCCCATCGGTCAGGTAGAGGGAGCGGTCAGCATATGCTGAGAGCACACTGGCGATGCGCTCATCTGCCGAGACGCAGATATTGCGCAGATCGCCTGGCTGTCTGATGTAGAGCGGAAGCTCGAAGAACTGCCCTTGTGCCAGGTCCGCTACCGCAATCCGCCCCTGCTGGTTGATGAACCAGATGCGGCTCCCGTTGCGCGCGGTGCTGAGCTGGGAGAGAGGATAGCCATCTTGCGCCACCAGCACGCGAGTACGGGGATCGGAGGTGCTCAGGATGCCCGATTGCCCGGTTGCAAGGTTGATGATGCCGATCTCCCCTTGGGTCCCCGCAATGAGCGCGATGTACTGCGTGCCACCGGAGACCGGAGGAACTTCGTTGCCGGAGCCCCCGCCGGAGCCTCCGCCGTCGAGGATGCCGACGGCGTCGTAGGCTTGGGCGGCAGCATTGGCTTCGGTCTGACCGTAGAGCTCCTGGGCAGCGCGGATGACGGCGCGGCGGCAGTCAATGAACTCGGAGGTGCGCGTTAGGTAGTTTGCCAAAGCGCGGTAGAAGATCCGCTCCGCCTTTTCGCGCCCAATTGCCGAGATCAGCAGGTAGGCTGCACGGTTGGGGATACCGCTGTTGATGTGTACTCCGCCGTTGTCCTGCTCGATGGGCAGGTTCTGGTACTGCGACATGTGCGAGGGCTGGGGCGAGAGCACCTGCGGATTGCTCGGATTGGCAAGATCGCGCAGGGCGATGTGCCCAGTTCGGACGACGTCTTCGCCCAGTAGGAAGTCCTCGCGGTCAATCATCACGGCGAAGACGTCGGCAAAGGATTCGTTGAGCGCACCGGACTGGAACTGGTATGCCAGGTCCGCCGTGTGTTGAATGACGCCGTGGGTCATCTCGTGCGCGGAGACGTCCAAGCCGCCGGCAAGGGGTTTGAAATCCGTTGCTCCATCGCCGTAGACCATCACCTTCAGACCCGGGTTCCAGTAGGCGTTGTCCATCGGGCGCCCTTGATGGGTAGCGTGCACGATGGAGATAACCGTTCCGCCCTGCCCGTCGAGCGAGTTGCGATTGTGCGTGGTGCGGTAGTAGTCGTAGCAGACCTTGGCGTTGTAGTGTGCCGAGACCGCTGCGGCATCGCTCCAGGAGTTGTTCGGCGATGTCACATGGTAGACGCGGGGGTTGCGTGGGTCCACATCGGTGTTATTGGCGGTGAGCGTCAGGGCACCGCCCACGACCTTGTTGGGAAGCTGTGAGCGTCCGGCGTCCAGGGAGGGCAGGTCCCAAATCATGTAGTAGACGCCGTCATCGTGGCGATAGACGCGCAGCCTGCGCTGAACGCCGTTGAGGTCTACTGCTTGGGCATCAGCGAAGCTGCCCGGCTGCAATGCCTGCGGAGTGCGGTGGAGGCTCTGCAGGTGAGAAGCACGTGCAGAAGCCTGGTGATGTGGCGGGGCTCCAGCCGGAGATGTGGTAGCCAATCCGAGCGCGCAGTGCTGCTCCAGCCGCATGTGCCAGCGCAGAGCGCCGGTGAGGGCATCAATGAAGAAGGCGTGCGCTTCCGCCACCGAGGGGATGAGCTGGACCTCGTAGCACAGGGCGATGGCGCCCGTTACAGGATGAGGGAACAGCACAAGCCGCGCGCTTGCACGTTCGGCATCGAGCATCGGGGGCAAGGGCTCCGGCGGGTGCCCCAGTTCCTGCCATGCGCGGGCGATCGCTTCGGCAGCGCTCAGGTGCGGTTTTGTGGAGATACCAACGGGCGTTGGGCGATATCGCCCGTTGAGGAGCTCGAGCGTTCCATCGGAGCGCAGGTGCACGTAGAAGTCCGCACCCCAGATGGGCACGCCCTCGTAGGTCTGCTGGAAGCGGAGGTGATAGAAGCCCAGCTCGTCGTGCTGCATCGAGAGCAGCTCAAGCTCCCGTGCCGGGGAGACAAGCCGGAGCAGCTCCCGGTGCCGCTCCAAGATTGCCAGGACCGATGCCAGCTCGGGGAGCATCACCGTACTCCCCGATGCTGTGGGCGATTCCACTGGCACCATCCGGGCAACACCGAGCGGCTGCTCCAGCCATGACGGGGTTCCCTGCGGGCTAAATGCCCGCAGCGGGCGAAGAGATGCCGGCGCCGAGGCAAACGCGAACGGGAGCTTGAGCTCCTCGAAGCGAAGCGGCAAGGGAAGGTTCGCAAAGGGAGCAACGGGCACTGCCGGCGCCGTGCTCAGCGTGCTGCGCGAAGAGGCGATGAAGGACTCCACCGAATACACCCGCTGCGGAGGTTCCGGCAGAAGTACCTTGGGAATGCCCGGCTTCCAAGAGGGGGCTGCCATTGCAGAAAGGGCGCAGGCGAGCAGAAGCGGAAGCAGCATAGCGAGCTCCTGGGCTGGTTCGACCCGAGCGCAATTTACAGAGCCGTCGGTGGCTGTAGGGCGCCTTCGTTCCCGCTGCGGTCGGGCGGCGCACACCCCAGGGCTGCGGTCGCGCAGTGCCGCTACGTTGTATCGGCTGAGAGGACGGTGTGCATGCTCCCGGGCGTCCTTCTGTGTGGTGCTGGCTCAGGAGTGCAGGAGGTGAAGGGCTTTGCGGACGACTCCTCCGGCGCGCTCCAGGAGCTGGCGGGCGGCGTCGGCGGGAAGTCCAGAGAGCAGCATGAGCAGTGCCAGCTTCGTGTTCCAGTTGGCGTGCTGCAGGGTGCGTTCGGCGGTGGCGTAGTCGGTGCCGGTGAGCATCATTAGGATGCGCTTGGCGCGTTCGCGCAGCTTGGCATTGGTGGGCTGCAGGTCCACCATGATGTTGTGGTAGGTCTTGCCCAGCCGAATCATGGCAGCGGTGGTGAGCATGTTGAGCACCATCTTCTGTGCTGTGCCGGATTTCATGCGGGTGGATCCGGCGATGACCTCCGGACCCACCTCCGGGCAGATGAGGATACGGGCGTAGCGGGCAACCTCCATCGTCTGCACGTGCGCACGCGGGTTGGTGGTGACGAGGATGGTTGTAGCGGAGCGCGCAGCGGCTTCCTGCAAGGCACCAACGACGAACGGGGTGCGGGCAGAGGCGGCGATACCGCAGACGACATCGGCGGCGCCGACCCCGCGGCGGGCAATCTCTGCGGCTCCGTCCTCGCGTCGGTCTTCGGCGCCCTCCTGGGCACGGAAGACGGCGGCTTCGCCTCCGGCGATGATTGCCTGGACCAGCTCCGGCGGGGTGCCGAAGGTCGGCGGACACTCGGCGGCGTCCAGGATGCCTAAGCGCCCGCTCGTGCCAGCACCGACGTAGAAGAGGCGCCCGCCACGGCGGAAGGCATCCACGATTGCCTCGACGGCTTGGGCAATGAAGGGGAGTTCCCGTCCGACGGCAGCGGCGACCTTGCTGTCCTCGGCGTTGATGAGGCGCAGAATCTGCTCCGTATCAGCAAGGTCAATATCCCACGTGGCGGGGTTGTTCTGCTCGGTCAGCAGAGCGGAGAGTTCGCGGAAGAGTTCGGGTTCAGCGTTGGGGAGCGCCATCGGAGGATTGCCCCAGTTCGCGCAGCAGGGCTTGCCGCTCGATCTCCAACTGCCGGATGCGGCGCTCCAGCAGGTCCAGCTCCTCGGGCATGGAATCGATCTCCATGCGCAGCTTGCTGGCAGCCTCGTCGATGAGGTCAATGGCTTTGTCCGGCAGGAAGCGGTCCGTGATGTAGCGCGCCGAGAGCTGCGCTGCTGCCACGATAGCGGCGTCGGTGATGCGCACGCCGTGGTGGAGTTCGTAGCGCTCCTTGAGCCCGCGCAGGATCGAGATGGTCTCCTCCACGCTGGGCTCATCCACGTAGACCTTCTGGAAGCGGCGCTCCAGGGCGGGGTCCTTCTCGATGTACTTCTGGTACTCGTCGAGCGTTGTGGCGCCGATGCAGCGGAGCTCCCCGCGGGCGAGCGCGGGCTTGAGGATATTGGCTGCATCCATGCTCCCTTGGGCGGAGCCGGCACCGATGAGCGTATGGAGCTCGTCGATGAAGAGGATGATTTCGCCGTTGGATTCGGCAACCTCTTTGACGACGGCTTTGAGCCGCTCCTCGAACTGCCCGCGGAAGGTTGTCCCCGCTACCAGGGCTGCCAGGTCCAGCGCGATGATGGTTTTGCTCTTGAGCGGCTCGGGAACATCACCGGCAACGATGCGCTGGGCAAGCCCTTCGACGATAGCGGTCTTCCCAACGCCGGGTTCGCCGATGAGCACAGGGTTGTTCTTGGTGCGGCGGGTGAGGATCTGCATGACGCGCCGGATCTCCTCCTCGCGCCCGATGACAGGGTCGAGCTTGCCCTTGCGCGCTTCTTCGTTGAGATTGCGCCCATAGCGCTGGAGGGCTTGGTACTTCTCCTCCGGCGTTTGGTCCGTCACGCGATGGTGACCGCGGATAGAGGTGAGCACGCGCAGGATAGCCTCCTTGGTTACCCCTTGGGCGCGCAGGAGAGCGCCGGCGGGGGAGCGATCCTCGGCAAGTGCGATGAGGAGGTGTTCGGTGCTGATGTACTCATCTTTGAGCGCGGTGGCTTCCTGCCAAGCGCTCTCCAGCAGCGAGGCAAGCTCGCGCGAAAGGTACTGCTGCAGTGCGCCGCTGACCTGAGGGAGCCGTTGCAGCTCCTCCTCCAGCTTCCGCTGGAGCAGGGTGCGGTTGACCTCCAGTTGTTGCAGCACCGAGGGAACGACGCCGGAGGTGTCCTCCAGCAGGGCTGCCAGCAGGTGGAGCGGCTCGATGGTCTGGTGCTGCCGCTCGAGCGCGATCTCCTGCGCCCGCTGGATTGCTTCCTGCGATTTGAGCGTGAGGCGTTGCCAGTTGATGGGCATTGATGCACCGCGATGGATTGACACTGCTTTGGTGCGAAAGACGAATCAGTCTGCTGCTGTTGCGTTGAGCCGGATGAGCGCCAGGGTCGAACTGGCGCGGGCGATGTGGGTTTCTGCGCCCTGGGCAAGGCAGAAGACGTCGGCTTCGGCAAAGTGCAAGCGACCTCCGGCGTGGAGGACCCGACCGTAGGCGCGCAGCCGCTCCCCGCGCCCCGGCTGCAGGAAGAGGATGTGCAGCTCGGCGGTGACGGGCTGGAATCCCTCTGGGGTGAGCGTGAAGCTGGCGAATCCGGCGGCGACATCGGCAATGGTGGCGATGACACCACCGTGGACGATACCGAGCTGCTGCTCGTGGTACTGCCGCAGCGGCAGTTCGGCGATCACATAGCCAGGCTCGATGTGTACGAGCTCGCACTCCAGGTGGCGCATCAGATGCTGCCCGCGCAGGGCATCGGCGATAGCTTGGCGGAAGTTCGGGTTTGGTGCCACCATGCAACGGTTGGAATGCTGTTGCCGGCTGCGAAATTACGGCGTTCCGTTGGCGGGTTTGTCTCTGGACGGAGCAGGAGGTGCCCTCATGCGGCACTGTGGCTGCTGCAAAAGCCCTAAAATTGCATGCTTCACACGGCAGCGAACAAGCCCATGCGGTTGGAGACATTGCCAGAGTTGCCGGACTACCCAAAGCTGGAGCAGGAGGTGCTACGCTTCTGGGAGGAGCAGCGCATCTTTGAGCGCTCGCTGGAGCAGCGCCAACACGCGCCGCGCTTCCGCTTCTACGAAGGACCCCCGACGGTCAACGGGCGACCGGGGATCCACCACGTCATGGCGCGCACGATCAAGGACACGGTCTGCCGCTACAAGACCATGTGCGGCTACTACGTGCGGCGCCAAGCCGGGTGGGATTGCCACGGGTTGCCAATCGAGCTTGCCGTTGAGCAGCAGCTCGGCATTGTCAACAAGCGCGATATCGAGACCACTCTGGGGGTGGAGCGCTTCAACCGCGCCTGCCGCGAGCTGGTCTGGCAGCACATCGAGATGGAGGGCGGCTGGCGCAGCCTAACGCGCCGCATGGGCTACTGGATTGACATGGACCACGCCTACATCACCTGCTCCAACGAGTACATCGAGTCGCTGTGGTGGGCGCTCAAGCAGCTCTTCGAACGTGGGCTCATCTACCGCGGCTTCAAGGTGGTGCCGCAATCGCCGACGATCGAGACACCGCTCTCCTCGCACGAGCTGGCGCTGGGCTACCGCGAGGTGCGCGATCCGAGTGTCTTCCTGCGGGTCCGTATCCTCCAGCCCTCACGCCCTGGGCTGGAGCGGGCAGCGTTCCTGGTGTGGACGACCACGCCCTGGACCCTGTTCGGCAACGTTGCCTTGGCGGTGGGACCTGACCTGGTGTACGTCCGCGTGCGGAACCGCCGAGGCGAGCAGGGGGAGGAGCTGGTGCTGGCACAAGAGCGGCTCTCCGTGCTGGAGGGTGAGGTCGAGGTGCTGGAGAGCTTCCCCGGACGCGAGCTCGTGGGGACGGTCTACGAGCAGATCTTCGACTACATCCCCATCGACCGGCAGCAGTACCCGAATGCGCTGACGGTGCTGCCGGCGGAGTTCGTCACGCTCGACGAAGGAACTGGGATTGTGCACATCGCCCCCGCCTTCGGTGTAGAGGATTTTGAGCTGGGGCAGCGCTATGGGCTTCCCCTGCTGCAGCCGGTCACGCCCGATGGGCACTTTACCGCTGAGCTTGGGGAGTTCGCCGGGCGCGCCATCAAGACCTTCCGCTACCACGACCGGGTGGAGGAAGGCGCGGACCGGGACATCGTGGCAGCCCTGGAGCGCATGGGCAAGCTCTACCGTGCCACGTTCGATTACCTGCATACCTATCCCCACTGCTGGCGCACGGGGAATCCGGTCATGTACTACGCGCGCCAGTCCTGGTTCCTGCGCTCGCCTGCTTACAAGGAGCGCATGATTGAGCTCAACGCGCAGATCCGCTGGCAGCCACCCGAGATCGGAAGCGGGCGCTTCGGAAACTGGCTCGAAGAGGTCAAGGAGTGGGCGCTCTCGCGCGACCGGTACTGGGGCACACCGCTGCCCATCTGGATTAGCGAAGACGGCACCGAGATGTTCGCCATCGGCTCGATTGCCGAGCTGATGGAGGGCTTGTACGAATTCCCCGATGGGCGCCGCGTCCCAGTCCGAGAGTACGGGGTGGAGCTGGACCTGCACCGCCCGTTTGTGGACCGGGTGGTCTTCGTGCGCAACGGCAAGGTCTTCCGGCGCACTCCGGAGGTGGTGGACGTGTGGTTTGATTCCGGCGCCATGCCCTTTGCGCAGTTCCACTACCCATTCGAGAACCAGGAGCTCTTTGCCGAGCAGTTCCCGGCGGACTTCATCGCCGAAGGGGTGGACCAGACGCGCGGGTGGTTCTACACGCTGCACAATTTGGCAACGGTGCTCTTCGACCAGCCGGCGTTCCGCGCCGTCGTGGTCAACGAGCTGATCCTGGACAAGCACGGCGTGAAGATGTCCAAATCGCGCGGCAATGTGGTGGATCCCTTTGCCGTCATCGAGCGCTACGGAGCCGATGCCGTGCGCTGGTACCTGCTGGTGAGCAATCCGCCGTGGAAGCCAACGCTCTTCAACGAGGAGGAGATCGGGCGAACGGCGGTGGCGGATTTCCTGCGCACGCTGACGAACGTGTACAACTTCTTCGCCCTCTACGCCCGCATTGATGGCTTCAGCGGCCAGGAGGCGGAGCTCCCCATTGCCGAGCGCCCCGAAATCGATCGCTGGCTGCTGTCGCGCTACCACGCCGTGCTCGCCGAATACCGGCAGCACATGGAGGAGTACGACCTGACGCGAGCGCTGCGTGCGGTGCAGAGCTTCCTGCTGGAGGAGGTATCCAATTGGTACGTGCGGCGCAACCGGCGCCGGTTCTGGAAAGGGGAACACGACCGCGACAAGCTCGCCGCCTATCAGACGCTCTACACTGTGCTGCGCGGCATCATCGCAATGATTGCCCCTGCGGCGCCCTTCATCGCCGAGGTGCTCTACCAGCGGCTGCGGCGCGAAGGGGAGCCGGATTCGGTGCACCTGCTGGATATGCCCCAGCCGCAGCCCGAACTGCGCGAACCCGAACTGGAAGCCCGCATGGAGTTGGCACGCCGCATCGTTGCCCTGGTACGCCAGCTTCGCGAGCGGGCGCGTATTCGGACCCGGCAGCCCTTGCGACGCATCCTGTTGCCGGCTCTTCCGCCGCAGCAGCAGCAACGCATCCGCGCCGTTGCCGAACTCATCCTCCAGGAGGTCAACGTCAAGGCGCTGGAGTTCCTCCCGGAGGATACCGACGTGGTCTACTGGCAAGCCAAGCTGAACTACCGCGTGGTGGGCAAGCGGTTCGGTGCGCTTACCCCACGGCTTGCTGAAGCGGTGGCTGCGCTGACCCAGCGGCAGATCGCCGAGTTCCGGCGGAGCCGGCGCCTGGTGCTGCAGCTCGGAGAGCAGCAGGTTGAGCTGGGTCCGGAGGAGCTCCAGCTCCACAGCCGCGAGATCGAAGGGTGGCTGGTTGCCAGCGATGGGGAGCTCACGGTGGCACTGGATACAACGTTGGACGAGGAGCTGCGCCGAGAGGGGCTGGCACGCGAGTTTGTCAATCGCATCCAAAATCTGCGCAAGCAGTCCGGGTTCGCCGTCACCGACCGCATCCACATCCGCGTGGCGGAGGCACCGGAGCCCGTGATCGCCGCCCTCCAAGCCTTGGCTGACTACGTCCAACGGGAGACCTTGGCGGAAAGCCTTATATTTGCGCCTTGCGACGGTGGGGTCGAGCTGGAGCTCGATGGCTACCACCTGCGAGTGTGCCTCGAACGCTGCCAGACGCAGTCATCCGTTCCCCTGAGTGGAGACGCCAATGCCACAGCGCAAGCAGAGAGCCAGTAAGAGCAAGAAGGCAACCGAATCCGCTGCAGAGCCGCAGAAGAAGCCGAAGACTGTAGCCCGGCGCGGCAAGGGGAAGGCAGCATCGGCGCAGAAGCCCGTTGCCGAAGAGCCGACGCCAAAGAGCAGCACCGCACAGCGCTCGGCAGCCAAGTCCTCCAAAGCTCCAAAGGAGAGTCCAGCCCCGAGCGCTGCTGCCGCGGCTGCGCCATCGGCACAGCCCACTACCCAGCCGCCGCCGGTGCGGTACTCGGATGAGGAGCTGGAGATGTTCCGTCAGGTGGTCTTAGCCGAAAAGCGCAAGACGCTGGAGGAGCTGCGCTTGCTGCGGGAGCGGCTGGAGGACCTCAACGCCTTCAACTACATGGAGGAGGGCGGGATGTTCTCGCTCCATCCCGCCGAGCAGGGCACGGAAGCCCTGGAGCGCGAACGTACCTATGCCCAAATTCAGCGCTTGACGGCGTACCTACAGAAGCTCGATGAGGCGCTCAAGCGCATTGACAACAAGACCTACGGCATCTGCCGCAAGTGCGGCATCCTCATCGCCAAGGAGCGGCTCCTGGCGGTTCCGGTGACCACGCTATCGGCGTCGTGGAAGATCCACCAGAAGTGCCCTGAGGACGGAATCGACCGCATCATCCCGATTGCCCGCTCGAAAGCCTTGCAGGAATGAGTGTGCAGCACGGGCGCCCGCCGTGGGGACTTGCCGTTGGGCTGGTTATCCTGGACCAGCTCACAAAGCTCCTGGTCAAGGGCTTCTCCATCGCGGGCTGGACCCATCCAGGGCTCCAGCCAGGGCAGAGCATCCCGGTCTTGGGGGATTGGGTTCGCATCACGTTCGTGGAGAACCCCGGCATTGCCTTCGGCTTGCCTGTGGGCGAGGGGAAGGTGCTCTTGACACTCTTCTCGCTGGGGGCAAGCATTGCGCTGGGATGGTACCTTGGGCGCTTGCAGGGAGCCCACCGCTGGGTGCAGATTGCTGTGGCACTACTCTTTGCCGGTGCAACGGGCAACTTCATTGACCGCGCCTTCTACGGCGTGCTCTACGGCGAAGCACCGCTGCTGCAGGGCAGCGTGGTGGATTTCATCGACGTGGAGTTTCCCGACTTCACGCTCTTTGGGCGCCACTACACGCGCTGGCCAGTCTTCAATATCGCCGATGCCTGCATCACGATTGGGGTAGTGATGGCGCTGCTCCTTCACCGGCATTTCCCGCCGGTGCGGCGGAGACGCATTCCTGGCACGTAGATTGCGCAATTACCGCAGAGAACAGCCTCTCAGAACGCATGAACTGGCGGCTGCCCCTGGCGTGGGGAGTGGTGCTCTCCGCAGCGTGCGCGCAGCAATTACTGCTGGAGCGTGCAGACCTACCGGTGCGCTTCGTGACTGCGGGAGAGCGATTCCGGATTGCTGTGCGCAGCAGTGGGCTGGAGCGCTGCTACGGCGTTGGGTTCCGTCTCCAGTACGCCCCTGCGGGGATGCTCCGCTTTGCAGGATGGTCCTCGGGGGAGTTTGAGCCAACCGGGGTGCTGGTGCGGGAGGGTCCGGATTCCGGTGGCTTTGCCGTGCTGGATGTGGCTGCGGTCAGCCTCGTGCAGCCACGGCGCAATCCGGAGGTTGTCCGCTTGGAGTTTGTGCTCGCACCCGATGCCCCACACGGAGCCAGCGCCATCTTCCGCTTCCTGGATGCGTGGGCGCTGGTGGAGGACACGCTACGGTGGCTTCCGGCTGGGGAGGTGGCGTTCGCAATCCATGGCGTGGTTGAAGTCTGGCCCGGCGATGCCAACAACGACGGCATCGTAGACAGCCGCGATGTGGCGGTGATTGGGCGCTTTGCCCGTCAAGGTATCACCGGCTATCGGCGCAGCCCCGCCAGCGTAGAGTGGCGACCTCAGCCGGTTCGGGCGTGGGCTCTCCCTGAGGCGACGTACGCTGACTGCGACGGCAACGGTGCCGTTGGAGTGCGCGATCTTGCTGTGGTGCTGTACAACTACGGCTTGCAACGAGGCAGCGGACTGCTGCCGGCACCGCCGGCTGAGGATGTGGTGGACCTCCCCGCCGTGCGCATCGCCCTTCCGGAGGATACCCGGCTTGTGGTTGGAATCGCCGAAGGATGCGGCGCCGAAGCACCCTCGGTGCGCTTCGTTGGAGGCAGCGGTGCGCGCTGTGTCGGGGTTCGCGAAGCAGCGCAGACGACCTTTGCGCTTGAGCTTCCTCAGGCAACGCAGCAATTGGGAGAGCTGTGGCTTTCTGCGATGCCGTGCCAGTGGCACGCGGAGTACCTGAGCCGCGAGGGAGATTGGCGTCCGCTGCCCCTGGAGATGCCCTCGGGCGTAGGAACTGCCGAAAGCGCTTTCGGAGGGATGCTTCCGCCGGGTACGCCGGTGGAGGTCTACACCGTGCTGGGGCAGCGCTGGGCAGTGCTGCAGATGAGTGCGCACAGGAGAGATCTTGCTGAACTGCTGCCGGCGGGCGTGTATCTGCTGGTGTGGCGGACGCCACAAGGGGAGCGGCACACGCAGTGGATCATCACCGATGGTCGGGGGGCTATCGGATTCGGCAGGGCTGTTCGTCAGCAGTAGCGGCAGCACTGTGGGCGCAGGATGGTGGAGCGGCGCGTGGTTGTGCGCCTGCGCGAAGGGGTCCATGCACGTCCGGCGGCGCAGTTGGCGCAACTGGCTTCCGAGTTTGCCGCAACGGTGCAGCTGTGCCGCGATAGCCTGGTCGTGGATGCCCGGAGCGCGTTGGGGATCCTGAGCCTGGCTGCCGAATACGGGGCGGAGCTGCTCATCCGTGCCGAGGGACCGGATGCGCACGAGGCGGTCGAGTGCATCGCCGCCTTCCTCCAAGGGGAGAAGCAGGTGCGGCAGGAACGCTGACAATGTTGTAATTTTCACCGGCGGTATGTCGGAGTTGCCCAGGTACGACCGTGGACAGTTCGCTCCCTCGATGGCAACTGCTGCCGAAGCTGGGGCAGGAGCGTGAAGGCGAGCAGCAGCTTTCTCTGCGAGGTGTTGCGGCATCACCCGGAATTGCACTCGGACGGGCGTACATCGTAGGGACCGAGACAGCGGCAAGCAGCGGGCAGCAGCCCCGAACAGCGGAGCAGGAGTGGGAGCGCTATCGCTGGGCGTTGGAGCAGCTCCTGCAGGAGCTGGACGCAGCGCAGCAGGTTGCCCAGCGGGAGGCTCCGGCGATGGCATCGGTGATCGAGAGCTACCGGCTCATGCTGAGCGAATCGGCGCTGCAGGAGACCGTGCAGCGGAGCATTGCGCAGGGGAGCACGGCGGAGGAGGCACTGCGCGCAGCGCTGGAGCCGACGATCTACCGCTTGCGCTTCTCCAGTGATGCTGTCCTGCGCGAACGGGCGGTGGAGCTGGAGCAGTTCCTACGCCAGTTGGTGGCGCTGCTGCGGAACCGCATGCCGCAACGCTCCTGTGCCCGCAATGCCGTTGTGGTTGCCCATGCGCTGACGCCGTCGGATGTCGTGCTGTTCCATCAGGCGGGTGCGGTGGGGCTTGTGACGGTGGTCGGCGGCATTACGTCGCATACGGCAATTATGGCGCGGAGTCTGGGGATGCCGGCGGTGATTGGGTTGCGCGGGGCGTTGAGCCTGATTCGAGTGCAGGAGCTGCTTGTCGTGGATGGCTATGCAGGGGTGGTCATCGTACGCCCGAATGCGGAGACACTTGCCCGGCTGCAGCGTCACCAGAGCCGTGCCCAATGGCGCATCCAGTTGGCGCAGCGTTTGGCGCGTATCCCTGCGCAGACCACCGATGGCTACCGTGTCCGCTTGCTGGCAACGGTTGCCTCCCTGCAGGATGTGGAGGATGCACTCGTAGCGGGCGCCGAAGGCATCGGGTTGGTGCGCACCGAGCTCCTGGTGCTCCAGCGCAGAGGCGTTCCCGGGGAGGAGGAGCAGTACGCCTGGTACCGCCAGCTGTGCCAGGGCATGGGGGAGGCGCCCGTTACCATTCGCCTCTTCGACCTGGGCGCGGAATGGCGCGAGGCGATTCCGGTACTGGAGCGCAATCCCGCCTTGGGCATGCGGGGGATCCGCTACATGCTGCGCCACCCGGAGCTGCTGCGCGCTCAACTGCGGGCAATCCTGCGCGTTGCTGCCGAGGGGTTCACGCTCCGCTTGCTTCTGCCCTTGGTCAACTCGGCAGAGGAGGTCCGCACCGTGCGGCAGATGTTGAGGGAGTTGGCGCTCGAATTGGGCTACCGCGGACGGCTGCCTGCGCTCGGGAGCATGGTGGAGACCCCGGCGGCGGCACTCGGTGCGGCGAAGCTGGCGGAGGTGTCCGATTTCCTGAGCATCGGCACCAACGATTTGACCCAGTACACGCTGGCAGTAGACCGTGAGCACGAGCTGCTGGCGGAGATGTTCGACCCGCTACATCCGGCGGTGCTGGAGCTGATGTACCGGACCGCGCAGGCGGCGCGGGCGAAAGGGGTTCCTGTAGGAGTGTGTGGGGAGCTGGCTTCGCATGCGGCGGCAACGGAGCTGCTCGTGGGGATGGGCATCGAGGAGCTCAGCGCTACGCCCGGGGCGCTGGTACCGCTCAAGCAGCGGATCCGGCAGCTCAGCCGTGCAGCAGCGCAGGCGCGCCTGGAGCGGCTGCTCTCTGGGTGCTGCTCGAACGGAGTGTGAGTTCACCAGAGGATGCCCTCGGCAACGGCACGGGCGCGCTCGTAGGCTTCCTCCAGAGTAGCGCCAACGGCGGTGACGTGCCCGAGTTTGCGCCGGGGGCGGCTTTCACGCTTGCCGTAGAAGTGAATCCACGCCGGACCCGCCTGCAACGCTGGCTCCACGTCGTCGGGGAAACCACTCCCGGAGCGCACGCCGAGCAGGTTGATCATGACGGCGGCTGGGACGTACATCTCCGGCGAGCCCAGCGGCAGATTGCACACAGCACGCAGAGCATTCTCGAACTGCGAAGTGTAGCAGGCTTCGATGGTGTAGTGACCGGTGTTGTGCGGACGCGGTGCCAGCTCGTTGATGTAGAGCTGCCCGTCCTGGCTGAGGAAGAGCTCCACGCCGAAGATGCCAATGCCTTCGATGGCTTCGACGGCAGCCACTGCCAGCTCCTGTGCCCTCCGGCGCAGGGCTTCCTCAATTGGGGCGGGTGCGTAGACGATGCGGCAGACGTGGTCCTGTTGTACCGTCTCCACGCAAGGGTACACCGCAAGCTCGCCTCTACGGTTGCGGGCAACCATGACAGCGAGCTCCTTCAAGAGTGGAATCCAGCGCTCGGCGAGCAAACTCTGCCCCGGGGTGCGCTGCCGGAGCTCTACCCATGCGCCTTCGAGGGCTTCGGGTGTCTCCACCGTGCGGTTCCCGTAGCCATCGTAGCCGAAGAGTCGGGTCTTGAGCAGGATTGGGAAGCCTACCCGCTGGGCAAATTGCCCCGCCTCCACCGGAGAGGTTACCTCCTGGAACTCCGCCACTGGAATGCCAGCGCGCGCCAGATGCTGCTTCTGCGTGAGCTTATCGCGGACGAGGGCAACGGTTTCGGGCGTAGGGTAGACGGGGCGCCACTGGGAGAGCTCGCGCAGTAGCTCTGGGGGTACGAACTCGTTCTCCAGCGTGATGATATCGCTGGCGCGAGCAAATGCCTCCAAGTCCGCGCGGGAGCTCCAGCCGCCGGGAAACTCCAGTTTGGTCATCACCCCGGCGGGGGAGCCTTCACCGTGCTCCAGGATGGCAACCTGCAAGCCCATGCGGTAGGCAGCCAGGGCAAGCATCTTTGCCAACTGCCCACCGCCGAGGATTCCAATCGTGAGCGGACGCCCTGGGTGGAGCGGCGAAGGGAGCATCGCGCGCACTACTCCTCCTCTTCGCTTCCGGGGCTTCGGCGCAGAAGGGTTCCCAGAAGGTCGCGGTACGTGGCAGCGGAGTCCAGCTCCTCCTTGGCGAGCTTGGAGTGCTGGTGGAGTGCGTCCAGGATGAACTCCATCGCGGTGCCCAGCTCGTACGGGTTGCGTTCGTTGACCTTGAGGTAGCGCACGGCAAGCTGCCGCAAGGTTGGCACTCGGTCCAGCTCGCGCACGAACGCCTCGGTCGGCATCTCCTCGTCAATGGTGACGGTGTTGCCGGCTTCAAACCAGCGCAGAATCTCTGAGTAGACTCCGTTGCGCGACTCTGCGCCCTCCTGGCGCCGTGGGCGGGCAAGAGGATCGGGGAAGTAGAGCTTGAACACCTCGCGAACGGCGCGCCCGATGAGGGCTTTGGCAACCTTGACTGGACCCTCCTGTTCGCCTTCGAAGACGAGCTCGATCTTGCCGGTGATGCCCGTCAGGGCGCGCCCGAGGTCCAGGATGCGTGGGGCAATCGTGCGTTCGCCCGTCAGGATTGCGCGCCGTTCGGCGTTGGAGATAAGCGCCTCCATCGTGGAGATGGTCAGCCGGGCAGAGACTCCTGAGCTCTGGTCCACGAATTCGCTGCTGCGTGCGATGAGCGCGATGCTCTCGACGACCTGCTTGAGGTAGAGCGGGAGTACGACATCACTATCGGGCGTGCGGTGGATCCACGCCTCCTGCTCGGTGATCGCCATAGCGTCCTCGAGCGTGCGCGGGTAGTGCGTCAGGATCTGCGCGTCAATGCGGTCCTTGAGGGGCGTGATGATGGTGCCGCGCCGGGTGTAGTCCTCCGGATTTGCCGTGAAGACCATGCAGATGTCCAGCGGGAGGCGCACTTTGAAGCCGCGGATTTGGATGTCGCGCTCCTGCAGGATGTTGAACAGCCCGACCTGGATGCGGGGCTGCAGGTCAGGCAGCTCGTTGATGACGAAGATGCCGCGATTGGTGCGCGGGATGATGCCGAAGTGGATTGCCCCTTCGTGTGAGTAGTGAAGCCGTTGAGCGGCTGCCTTGATGGGGTCGATATCGCCGATGAGGTCGGCAATGGTCACATCTGGCGTAGCAAGCTTCTCGCCGTAGCGTTCGGAGCGGTGGATCCACTCAATTGGCGTCTCATCGCCCATTTCGGCGATGAGGTCGGCAGCGTACTTGGAGATCGGAGCGAAGGGGTTGTCGTTGACCTCGGAGCCGGCAACGATGGGGACGTATTCGTCCAGGAAGTTCACCAGCATGCGGGCGATGCGCGTTTTGGCTTGCCCGCGCAAGCCCAGCAGGATCATGTCGTGCTTTGCCAGGATGGCGTTGACGATTTGGGGGATGACCGTGTCGTCGAAGCCGATGATGCCGGGGAAGAGCCGTTCGCGCCGGCGCAGCTTCTCGATGAGGTTGCGCCGCATCTCCTCCTTGACCGGCAGCACCTCGTAGCCTATGGCTTTGAGCTCGCCAAGCGTGCGGGCACGCGGTTTCATTGCGTATCGGAGCCGGAGAACACGCGCTGGTAGGGACGCAGCAGCCGTTCGACGTATTTTCCCAGCACGTCGAACTCCAGGTTAACCTGGCTGCCACGGCGGAGCCGCCCCAGCGTCGTACGGCGCAGGGTCTCCGGAATGAGCGCAACCATGAAGGCGTCGGCGCGCAGGCGGGCAACGGTGAGGCTCACTCCATCAACGCAGATGGAGCCGTGGAGCACAACGTAGGGGGCGAACTCGGCAGGGAGGGCAATCCAGAGCAGATGCTCGCCACTGCGGCGATAGCGCTCCAGGACGGTGCTGGTGCAGTCGACATGCCCCTGCACCCAGTGCCCGCCGAGCCGGTCGCCCACCGCGAGGGCGCGTTCCAAATTGACCAGACTTCCACGCCGAAGCCGCCCCAGGGTGGTCTTGCGCAGTGTCTCCCAAACGACGTCAACGGCAAAGCCCTCTGGAGTGCGTTCGCATACGCTCAAGCAGACGCCGTTGACGGCGATGGAATCGCCCAGGGAGAGTCCGGAGAGCACCTGGTGTGCCCGGAGCCGCAGCCGTCGTCCCCAGCGGTGCGGCTGGATGGACACAACGGTGCCGCACTCTTCGACCAAGCCCGTGAACATCTCTGCCGCAGATTGCGCAATTTTGCACGCCGCAAATTACGCCCATTGGGCTGCTGCCGTGGCATACCTTCTGCACAATGCGGCTGCGCATCAGCAGTGGGGGCAAGCTCCGGCACAACTGGAGCAGCTCCGCACGGAGCTGACAGTCGAAGCCCTGCTCCAACGCGCCGCGCAAGCAGATGCACCCGAACGCTGGCTCCTGGTCGTGCCGACCGAGCGGCGCGTGCGCTGGCTCAAACGCCGATTTGTGCGCGAGTTGGCGCGCTTCCACGGCGTTGCTGCGCCAGAGCCTCCCATCTTCACACTGGCGGGGTTTGTGTGGAGCTGCCTGGGTCGGCTGTTCCCGCCGGGGGAGTTCGTCCAGCTCTCGGAAGCCTACCATGTGGCGTTGATCGAGGAGGCGCTGCGCCGGGCTCCTGTGCGGCTGTACCGCCGAGTGGGGCAGGAGTTCATTCCCGCACCGCTGCTGCAGCGGCTGGCAGAGGTCGTCGCCGGGCTCCGCAAAGACGGTATCACGGCGGAGGAGCTTGCCCAGCGGCTCCTGCTTGCCGAAGAGAGCGCCGATCCATCGGTGGACCGACTGCGCCTATCGGACCTGCTGGCACTGATGGAGGCGTACGAGGAGCTGCTCGGGGAGCATATCCTGGACGAGGCAGCGGCATTCCGTCTCCTGGTACGCCAGTGCGCTTGCGAGGGCGTGGGGTTGTTCCGCCGCCTCTTCCCTTCGGCTGAACTGCTGCTTCTGGAGGGCTTCTCTGAGTTTCGCCAGCCGGAGCTGGAGCTGCTTGCCCAGCTCGCCCGCCAGGACCTGCCCGTGTGGGTCCGCTTGGACTACTCGGTGGAGAACGGTCCGCTCTTTGGCAACTTCCAGCAGCACATTGAGCTGCTGCGCGATGCCGGCTACCGGACGCTCGCGCTTGATCCGCCGCTGCTCATGACCGAGCAGACGCCGCCGAGCGAGCGTATCTTCCTGCCCCTGGGAGCGTACCTGCGGCGCTGGCTCTTCAACACGGAGCGGGAGATCCGCCATCCGGGCTTCTCCGGACGCATTGCCATCGTGGAGTGCAGCGACCGGGTCGGGGAGGTCATCACGATTGCGCGGCTGGTCAAGTACCTGCTGCAGTGCGAGGGGTATCGCCCAGGGGAGATCGCCATTGTGATGCGCCAGCCGGCGCTCTACACGGCGCTCTTCCGCGAGATCTTTGCCCGCTTCGGCATTCCGGCAAACATCACCGACCGGCTCTGGCTGGCACAGGCGCCTGTGGTGGTGACCATCCTGAGCGTGCTGGAGCTGCCGCTCAACGGCTTCCGACGCGAGGAGCTGCAGCGAGTGCTCCAGAGCCCCTACGTGCGATCGCTGGAGAGAGAGGGCGAACCGATTGAGCGGGCAAATCTTCTAACCGTTGCCGAGCAGCGGCGGATTCTGGGCGGACACCGCTTTGGGGGAGCCCAAGGCTGGCGGCGCCGCCTGGAGTATGCCTGCCGGATGCTGGAGCAGCAGTATCGGCTCCTGCAGGAGGACCCGTACGCCGACCCATTGGAGCTACAAGCAGCACAGCAAGCGCTGGAGGCATGTCAGCGTGCGCTGCGGGATTTCGAACGCCTTCACCAGCGCTTCGGCTGGAGCGCTCGGCTCTATACGCCGCAGGAATTCCTGCACCTGGTCACCGAGGAGATCATCGTCGGCATGGGCATCTACGATGCGCTCCTGGAGGCGTACCGGGCGGTGCGGGCGCAGCAATGGCGCAGCACTGCTGAATGGCTCCACCTGCTGGAGCAGCTCGAACGCGATGCCCGTGCATTGAGCGCCTTCGTAGAGCTGTTGGAGGAGTTCGTCGTGCTGTTCCAGCGCCTGTGGGGCGAGCAGCCCCGTCCGCTGGCGCAGTATGTAGAGCGGCTGCGTACGGCGGTGTTGGGAACACGCTACCAGTTGCGCGAAAAACCCGGTGCTGGAGTGACGGTGACCGCCATCGAGCAGGCGCGCGGCATTCCCTTCCGGGTGCTGATCCTGTGCGGTGCCCTGGATGGGGAGTTCCCGCTGGTGTACCAACCGGAGCACTTCCTGGGCTATGTGCCGGCGGAGGCGCAGGAGCGCCATGTGCGGGCGGAGCGAATGCTCTTCTACCAGTTCCTGACCAACCACCCAGAGGCACTGGAGAACGGGCAGCAGCGGCTCTTCATCACCTACCCGCGCCAGCAGGATGGGGAGGAGTTGGTGCGTTCGCCCTTTGTGGATGAGCTGCTCAAGGTGACCTCCCTGGAGCAGGATGGCTGGGTGATCTCGGCAGAGGAGCTGTCTCGGCGATTGGCGCGCGGGGAGGCTGCAGAGGAGCTCCGGCGTGTTCCGTGGCTGTGGGTGCGGGCAACTCCGGCGGAGATTGCGGAGGTTCTGCTTGCCAGGAGTGATCCGTTGCCGGCGCCGCTGCGCGAGCGCCTTCCGGCGGGGGTGGCGCAGCCGTGGAATCCCTCCAAGCCCACATTCCTGGAGCTGCTCCCGCATGAGCAGCAGCGGCTTTTGGAGCGCGTGGGGACGCTGTTTTCGGCATCGGAGCTGGAGCTGTACCAACAGTGCCCCTACCGGTACTTCGCAGCGAACATCCTCCGGCTGCGCCCCCTGGAGCCGCCAACGCTGGAGCTGTCCCCGCTGGAGCGGGGAATTCTGCTGCACCGGATCGCCTACCGCTTCTTCCGGACTCTGCAGGCGGAGGAGGCGCCGGTCCTGGTGCAGCCGCGCCGTCCGGGGAGTCCGGCGCTGCAGCCTGTGCAACTTCGGGCGGAGCGCATGGCGTACTACCGCGAGCTGCTGCACCGGATTGCTCGGGAGGAGCTCGAACACGTCCGCTTCGAGCATCCCTGGTTTGAGCTGGAGCGCGAGGAGCTCCTGGGAACGCCAGAGCGCTCCGGTATTCTGGAGGCGTGGCTGGAATGGGAGCTGGAACGCGCTGCCCGAGGCTTCCTCCCCGTTGCGTTCGAGCTGGGCTTTGGGCTGCGACCGACGGCGGTTCCACCGGTGGAGCTGCGCCCGGATGTGCTGCTGCAGGGGCGCATTGACCGGCTGGAGTTCTTCTGGGGCGAACCTCCGTTGCTGGGTATCGCCGATTACAAAAGCGGAAGGATGGCGAACCTGCCCGGAGCGAAGCAGCTCCGCCGAGGAGAGCACCTGCAGCTCCCGCTCTACCTCTGGGCAGCGCAGCAGCTTCTCCAGCGCGACTACGCACTCGAAAGCGAACCTGCCCGGGCAGCCTTCTACGCCCTGCGCCCCCATCGGGGCTCTAAGGGGCGGCTTGAAGCCTCCGAACGAGCACTCATCACGTCGGAGACAGCCTTGGAGGCGATCGAGAGGGCTATAGCAACGGCGCTGCAGGTGGTCGAGTCCATCCGTCACGGGCGCTTCCCCGTGCAGCCGAGCTCGTGCACGGTGTGCCGAAGTTGTCCGTATAAAGCATTGTGCCGGATTGCAGAGGTCCGACAACCCGTGCCACTGGATGAAGCGGAATAGTCGAGCCCGCCGTCTGGAGCTTCCACAGGAGCTTGCTCCGGAGCAGTTGCGCTGGCGCTGCCCGGAGGAGGAGCTCCCCTTTGAGACCACCGACGAGGTCGAGCCGCTGGAGGAGATCGTCGGGCAGCCCCGAGCTCTGGAGGCGCTACGCCTGGGGGCGCGGCTGTGGGCGCCGGGGTACAACGTATACGTATCGGGCATCTCCGGAACAGGGCGCCTGACAACGGTGCAGAAGATCCTGGAGGAGACCCTGGAGAGCTGCCCTCCGCTGTTTGACTACTGCTACGTGCACAACTTCCGCTTCCCGGCGCAGCCGCGGCTCCTTCGGCTCCCCAAGGGGGAAGGGACTGCCTTCCGCGCTGCTCTGGCGGAGACGGTTGCCATCCTGCGGCAGCGAATTCCCCAGCTCTTCGAGGAGGAGCGCTTCCGTGCTACCCGCCACGAGTTGGCGCAGCGCTTTGAGGAGCGCCACCAGCAGATGCTGAGCTCCTTCGAAGCTCAACTTCGCCAGCAAGGCTTTGTGCTCGGACAGGTGGAGACGCCTACGGGGACGGAACCGGAGGTCTTCCCCATCGTTGATGGAGTGCCCATCACCATCGCCGAGCTCGACGATTACGTGCGCGGACGCAAGCTCACGCTGGAGGAGGCGCAGCAGATTCGGCAGCGCTACGACCAAGCGCGCTTCCAACTGGAGGAGCTCACACGCGCTTCGGCAAAGCTCCTGCAGGAGTACCGCCAAGCGCTGCGCGAGCACGACCGCTCAGCGGTCATGGTCTTCCTGCGGGGCTTGTTCGACCAACTGCGCCAGCGCTTCCCGTATGAGCAGGTTTCGGACTTCCTCGCCGAGCTGGAGCAGGACCTGCTGGAGCACCTCCATCTCTTCGTTGCCGAGCCACAGGAAACCCCAATGCAGACCGAGCAGCGGCTGGCGCTGCTGGAGGAGCGGCTGCACTACTACGGCGTCAACGTCGTGGTAGACAACAGCCAAACCGATTGCGTGCCCATCATCGTGGAGACCAACCCAACCTATGCGAACCTCTTCGGCACCATTGACCGCGTACAGGATGGGCGTGGCTTCTGGGCAGCAGATTACTCCTCGATTCGTGCTGGTTCGGTCCTGCGCGCCGACCGTGGCTACCTCATCCTGAATGCGCTGGATGTGCTGCAGCAGCCCGGCGTCTGGCCGGCGCTCAAGAATGTGCTGCTCTACGGCAAGCTGCAGATCCAGAGCTGGGATCCGCTCTTCCTGCTGCTGCCTACTGGGCTCAAGCCCGAACCTATCGATGTGCGGCTCAAGGTCGTGCTGCTGGGACCGCCGGAGCTGTACAGCCTCTTGAGCTGGGCGGACGAGGACTTCCCGAAGATGTTCAAGGTGCACGCGCAGTTCGATACCGAGGCGCCGCGGTCGCCGGAGATGGTGCTCGCCTACGCGCGCTTTGCCCGCAAGCTCTCGCAGCAGGAGGGGCTGCTGCCGGTGCATCGAGGGGCGATTGCGCTCCTGGCAGAATGGGCTGCCGAACAGACCGAGACCCAACACAAGCTCACCCTGCGCTTCAGCGACATTGCCGATGTGTTGCGCGAGGCACACTACTACGCGCAGCAGAGCCGCGCACCTCGGATCGAACGCGTCCACGTTGCCGAGGCGCTCGCGGCGCGGCGCCGTCGCCACGATCTCTTGGATGAGAAGCTGCGGGAGCTCATCCTGCGTGGCAGCCTCCTCATCGAGACTACGGGCGAACGTGTCGGGCAGATCAACGGCTTGACCGTCTACAGCGTTGGCGGCTGGAGCTTCGGCAAACCCGTTCGCATTACGGCATCGGTAGGAGCGGGCAGCTCGGGCATCATCAGCATTGAGCGCGAAACACAACTGAGCGGACCCATCCATAGCAAGGGCGTGCTGATCCTGGCGGGGCTGCTGCGCGAGCGCTTTGCGCATCGGCATCCGCTCACGCTTTCAGCATCGCTGACCTTCGAGCAATCCTACTCCGATATCGAGGGCGATAGTGCCTCGGCAGCCGAAATCTACGCGCTGCTTTCGGCGCTGGCGCAGGTGCCCATTCGGCAGGACCTTGCCGTGACGGGCTCGCTCAGCCAAAAGGGGGATATCCAGCCCGTCGGCGGCATCAATGAGAAGATTCGCGGCTTCTTCGAAGTGTGCGCGGCACGTGGGCTGACGGGCACGCAGGGGGTCATCATCCCGCACCGCAATGTGGAGGACCTGATGCTGCCGGACTTCATCATCGAGGCGGTGCAGCAGAAGCGCTTCCACATCTACCCGATAACCCGCTTCGAGGAGGCTATCCCGCTGCTCATGGGCATGCCCGCGGGCGTCCCCGATGCCGATGGGCGGTATCCCGCAGGCACGCTCTTCGGTGCAGTGCAGCGGCGGCTGGAACAGTTCTGGAAAGCCGGGCAGGAGCGTCCTGAGCCCTCGCGGCGCACTCGTCGAACCGTTCGGCGGAAGTGATGCAGAAGGTCCGGATTGCCCCATCGCTGCTCTCGGCTGATTTTGCCCATCTGGCACAGGTTGTGCATCAGTGCGAGGCTGCCGGTGCCGACCTGCTCCACCTGGATGTCATGGATGGGCACTTTGTGCCGAATTTGACCTTTGGACCGCTTGTGGTTGGGGCGATTCGCCCGCACACGCAGCTTCCGCTGGATTGCCACCTTATGGTGGAGCATCCGGAGCGCTCCCTTGCTGCCTTTGCCGAGGCGGGGGCAGATTGGATCTCGGTCCACGTGGAGGCGTGCGTGCATCTGCATCGGACGCTGCAGGCGATTCGCACGCTGGGCAAGCGCGCTGGCATCGTGCTCAATCCGCTCACGCCGCTGGAATATGCCTACGAGGCGGTCTCGCAGTGCGATTTCGTGCTGCTCATGTCGGTCAATCCCGGCTTTGGCGGGCAGGAGTTCATCCCAGAGGTGCTGCGCCGGATTGAGCGGCTGCGCGAATTCCTCGAGCGCGAAGGCTATTCCCACGTGGACATCGAAGTCGACGGTGGCATCCATGTTGGCAATGTTGCCGAGGTGGTCCGCGCCGGTGCAACCGTCATTGTAAGCGGTTCTGGGCTCTTCCGTGGGGAGCTCTCGGCGAACCTGCGTCGCATGCGGGAGGCTATCGCTGCCGCTGTAGCCGGGGGTGGCGACATGCTGCCACAACCGTAGCGTCCCTGCGGCTGCTTGACCGGTTGCGGCTCCGTAGCGCTGTCCCTGCAGAGCTCCGTCTGCAAGGTGTGAGCGGGGAATCGGTGAGGAGATGGCATCGTGGGGCATAATTTTGCGAAGGGCAGAACCCCAGAGGGCACCCCAGATGGACAAGCTGTTCGAGGAGGTTGCCGTACCAGTCCGACACACCCTTGAGCCTCCACTGAAGTGGGCAGGAGGCAAGCGTTGGCTTGTCCCTCATCTCAGGCGGCTGTGGGCTGCACATTACCATCGTCGGCTTGTTGAGCCCTTCTGCGGCGGGCTTTCTGTTGCCCTGGGACTCCAGCCTGAGCGAGCCCTGCTCAACGACATCAACCCGCACCTCATCAACTTCTTCCGCTGGCTGCAGCGCGGGCTGCGGATTACCATTCCCATGGAGAATAACGCCGGGCTCTACTACCAGCACCGCGCGCGCTTCAACGAGCTCATCCGCGCCGGCAAAGGCGACTCCGAAGAAGCAGCGCAGCTCTTCTACTACCTCAACCGCACTGGCTACAACGGCCTGTGCCGCTTCAACCGCAGGGGGGAATTCAACGTGCCCTTCGGGCGCTACCGGAGCATCCACTACCGGCGCGACTTCACCGAGTACGTGCCCGTACTGGCACAGTGGGAGTTCACCTGCGGGGATTTCGAATCGGTGCCGCTGGAGGAGGGCGACTTCGTGTACGCCGACCCACCCTACGACGTGGAGTTCCGCCAGTACAGCCCCGATGGGTTCAGCTGGGAGGACCAGGTCCGCCTGGCTCGATGGTTAGCGCGGCATCCAGGACCCGTAGTACTTTCCAACCAGGCTACCGAACGCATCGTGCGGCTGTACGAGCAGCTTGGCTTCCGGCTCACCTTTGTAGAGGCTCCACGGAGAATCAGCTGCACCGGCGACCGAAGCCCTGCACGGGAGGTCATCGCAACGCGCAATCTTTGAGGATGTCCCCAGGGAGCACGAGAACTGGTCGGGTGTTGGAGGAGATGGTGCTTCCTGCGCTTCAGGAGGCGGGCTATCAATACAAGAAGCAATCCCGCATCGGCAGGGTGATGGGCGGTCGCCCCTACAGAGCCGATCTCCTGGTGCACGACCCGGCAAGCGGGCGCAGGATTGTAGTATCGCTCAAGTGGCAGCAGGTCGCTGGAACCGCTGAGCAGAAGATCCCCTTCGAGGTGATAGCGCTTCTGGAGCTGCTGGAGAGCAGAGAATGTGACGAGGTCTACCTGGTCCTGGGCGGCACGGGTTGGACGCCGCAGTTGAGGGAGTTCTACCTCAGTGGGGGGCTTTGCAGATTCATACCGGGCGCTGTTCGGGTCAGGATCGTCGGGCTGGAGAAGTTCATCAAGCTTGTCAACACCCACCGGCTGTGATTTGCACCGGGGATAAGCCGGAGACAGGCTCAGTGGCGGTGCGCTGGAACCTCCGCTTGCCGCGTGCAGGGGCAGCTCCGGAACCGGCGTGTTGGCGCGGCTGCAGAGTCCGAATCCCGCTGCGCACACGCCGGCTACCGCTGCCGCAAGCTGGGCTGGGGCAGCAGCACTGTCAGCCCACCCTGGATACCCCGCTCCCCAACAGTAGCGAGGAAGATCCCGAACGTCGGCTCCCACCATGCGAGGCGGAGCGCCGGCGGAGTAAACACCCGTCCGCTCAGGCTCACCGAACTCGTGCGGCTGGGGTGGATGCAGATGCCCGCTCCCAGCGCTGGCTCGTAGACCAAAATCGCCGAGCGCGAGAGGCGCGAGAGGACGCCAGTATTGACACGCTCTGCATACGGTCCCAGTTCCAGCGCCGCCGAGAGCTCTGCTACACCGTAGAGGCAGAGCGCATCGCCCAGGTGGAGGTTGAGCGTGGGCTGTAGCACGATGCCCGCGCCGTAGAAGTTCTGCCCCTCAATGTTGCCACCGTAGAGCATCCCTGTGGCAGCAAGGGAAGCAAGCGGGCGCCGTGCCCCTGGAGCAAACAGCGGTGTGGAGAGGGTCCCGCAAAGCTGGGCAGCGAACATATCGGGTGAACCCGTGTTGAGAGCCCTCCCCACGTGGACGGCACCGCTGAAGGCACGGACGGGCACCGCCAAATCGGGAGGCACTGGCTGCAGCCGCCCCATGTTGTAGAGCGCAGGGAAGTAGATTGCTCCACACCCTGAGACAGCGAACGCAAGTGCCGCTCCAGCAGTAACCTGGGCGATCACGTGCAGTAAACCGGTCGTGCTCTGGCGGGCGGGGCGCAAGAGCCTGCGTTCCATTTGTCCGCCCGTACAGCTTGTATGAATTACCGCAGGACGCGGAGCTGGCTCCGGAGTAGCCGGTTGCCAAGCTCTATCGAGAGCGTATACACCCCCGATGGGAGCGAGCGCACATCCAAGAGCAGCGTGTCTGCAGAGAGCGGAGCGGTGGGCACCGGTACGCGTTCGCCCAGCAGGGTGTAAATCCCCTGGAGGCGCAGGAGTGCTGCTCCCGGTGCCTGCACGAGCACAACGTCGCTTGCCGGGTTGGGCACCACAGTAATCCCAGCGCCGCTCTCCTCGCGAACGCTAACGATGGTGCAATCACCATATATCAAGAGGCAATCGCCACCTACTGTGTGGCCGAGCCAGCAGCGAAGCGTTGACATGCCATCCTGCGAGGTCACGGTAAGGTACCACCCGTACCCCTCCCCGCCCGGGAGAAAGTCCCACGGAGGAGACGGCAGCGGAACCCCTCCAACCAGGATTGCCCGACGCGATGCGTACCCGTGCTCGCCGAGCCAGGACTGGAATTGTGGGCGCTCGCTCATCCAGTACATCGCCCAGTCGCTGTCTACTATCGGTGGGATGGGGGGCGAGGAGCGGACGTAGAAGGGGAACTGCTGCTGGAACTCCACCGTATCACCAATCTGTCCGCCCCACAGTGCGGCTTCGAAGTCCAGGAGGGATTGGTACACCACGACGATGGCAAGGCTATCGGGCATCGGGAAGACGTAGACCCACGTGCGGGCGCGTCCGTATAAGTCCACGCCCTCCTCTCCGCTGATGGCGAGGCTGGGCCACGCGTGTGTGCCCAGGAGGGCTTGCGCAGCCGGAACTCCCTCGAATGCCACAAAGCCGCTATCGAGCCGGCGGCATTGGGCTGCCCGTGACGAGCCGGGCTCGGCAGAGCACCAGCACAGGAGCGTCGTTCCAGCTCCGACGGTATCCTGCCCGATGAAGACCCACACGGCATCGTTTTCGGTGGATGGCCACAGCGGTCTCCGGAGTGGTCTCCGGAGCCGCCCGGCGAGGAGAATCGTCTGGGCACGGTCGAAGTACTGGGCAGCCCACTGCTGAAACTCCGCAACGCCGCGGATGCGCTCCATCGCTGTAGTGCTGTTCGCCCACGAGGGCAGGGAGGCGCCACGCACGTGGACGGGTATCCACGCGGTATCCTCGATCCCCACGCGCCCACCCCAGAAGGTGGAGTCCGCACGGCGAACCACCACTGCAGCGGAATCCGCATCCGGAAAGGTGTAATACCAGAACAGCGAATACCCCGCGGTGTCCACCTGTGGTGTTCCCACCAGTGCCGGAGCACTCTGCACGCCCAGTGTGGCTTGTGCTGTACGGACCCCTTCGGCGGCGGTGAAGGGGATGTACTCCTGGGCACGGCAGAGCGATGAGCTGAGCAGAAGCAGCGGAAGCAGGAGATGGCGCTTCATGGTGCGCTCCCTTGGGGAAAGGGGACATGTGCTCCACAAATTTACACTGCGGCGGGCAAAGGCGATTCGGTAACGGAACCGCAGCCCAATAGGGGAAAATTCGCGATTACTGCTGCCAGAGATTGACCTCGGCGATGTGCGGCACGATGCCGTGGTAGTACAGCAGTTGCAAGGTTTGCCGGAGTGCGTCGGCGAGTGAATCGCTCCAACGCCAGTGAA